>JAUQZD010000015.1 GCA_030587405.1 Candidatus Freyrarchaeum guaymasense
CTCCTCAACAGGGACGACGATGGCCAGAGGCCTCTCCTGCCACTTAGGATGACTAACAGCAATAACAGTAGCCTCCCTAACCTTAGGATGAGCCATAATAGCATTCTCCAAATCAACACTACTAATCCACTCACCACCACTCTTAATAACGTCCTTCGCCCTGTCGACGATTTTGACGTATCCTTCGGGGTCTATGGTTGCTATGTCTCCTGTCCTGAACCATCCGTCTATGAGCGCGTCCTTCGACCTCTCATCGTTGTAGTACTCCTTGGCTATCCAAGGCCCCCTGATCACGATCTCGCCCGGGGTTTTGCCATCCCATGGAACGTCCCTGCCGCTTTCATCTATAACTCTCAACTCTAAGCATGGTACGACTATTCCCTGCTTGCCCCTAAGCGCCCATTTTTCTTCTTCTGAGAGAGACCCCTCCAAGTAGCTCTTTATCACGTTCGCCGTTCCAAGAGGTGACGTCTCGGTCATCCCCCAAGCATGCTGTACCGTTGCCCCCATCTCGGCTAGGGTCTTCATCAAGGCTAGCGGGGGCTCGCTGCCACCCATAATAATTTTCAATCCGCTGAAGTCGACTTTCTTACCGGTCTTCTTTATGTAGTCCACTATCATGAGCCATATTGTTGGAACGGACGCGGTTGCGGTAACCCTCTCCTCCTCGATCAGCTCAAGCATTTTATCCGGCGTGTAGAACTGCGCAGGGAGGATTAGGTCGGCTCCTGCCATGGGTCCAGCGTAGGGCATCCCCCAACAGTTAGCATGGAACATAGGAACAATTAGAAGTAGCCTCTCCTTCTCTCCAAGCCCTATAGTGCACGTCATGTTAACAGCCATGCTGTGAAGGTACAGTGACCTGTGGCTGTAAACGACACCCTTCGGCTTCCCCGTAGTTCCCGTCGTGTAGCACATGGCTGCTCCGCTCCTCTCGTCTACTACGGGCCATTCATGGATCGGCTTAGCCCTGTCCATCAGCTCCTCGTAGTTGTATGCTGGCTCAAGCGTGGTTTCAACCTCCTTGCTGTCGCTCATGATAACGTACTTTTCAACGGTTTCAAGCTGGTCTTTCATTCCCTCGACGAGCAGCCTCACCATGCCATCGTCGAGGAAGAGGACATTGTCTCCAGCATGATTTATGACGTAGGACAGGTCTGAGGGGTGAAGCCTAAGGTTCAACTCGTGCATTACGGCTCCTACACCGGGAATAGCGTAGTATAGTTCGAAGAATCTGTGGGTGTTCCATCCTATTACTCCTACCCTGTCTCCCGGCTTAACCCCCAGCTCCTCCACCAGGAAGTTGGCTGCCTTCTGAACCCTCTCCCAAGCGTCCTTGTACGTGTAGCGGAAAATGCCCCCATCACTAACCCTCCTAGAAACGACCTCTTTCCTTCCAAAGTACGTTACAGCCCTTTCCAGGATTTTTATCAGGTTTAGCTGGTAGTCGTCCATCATGGTGCTTGGGAAACCCTTTAAAACGCTCATAGACACCCTCCCATCCAAACCACGCATTGCAACCTTACTAGTAGATTATGTTTACTATATAAATTTTCTTTTCTATATAGTATTTCGAAAATCCTAATTTACGGGTTCTGACCCTTAACTGGAAGCATGGAGGGCATTATGAGCTTTCTTCAGCGTGTATTCAGCGTGTATGAGGACTGGGGCACCGGGGAAAACCTGTGAACAACGCTTCCGATCCTAGGAAGGGGGAGAAGCGAAAAAATTGATGCGGCCTTAACCTAGGTGCTTGCGGGAGAAAGGTGTGGGGGTTGGCCCGCTTTAAGTTAGGGGTTCACTCCACTTTTTGCGTGGCTGAGGCTGCTTTCTCGGACATTAACTTCATTATCTGTCCTTTCTTGTATAGTGCCTTGACCATCTGCACGACGTCTTCTATCGTGTGGGCGACTGGGACGCCGTTGTACTCGAAGCCTTCAACTATCATTTGGTACTTTGGCAGCCAGGGAGTGTGGGCGACAACCGGCTTATCGTACATGGCTGCTATGTTTGAGAGGCGCCTCCCGATCTGCATCGAGATTGCTGGAGGATACGGGAAGGTTAGAATTATGACTGCGTCCACGTCTTCCCTCTCGAGTAGGTATATTAGGGTGTTTTCCATGTCCACGTCTGTCGCGCTCCCCGTTAGGTCTATTGGGTTTTTAAGGGAGGCTACGAGGGCTGCAGAGGGCTGCAGCCTTGACCTGAGCTCCTCCTGTTCCTCCTCGGTCATCTCGACGAGCTTTAGCCCTGCTTCGATGCACAGGTCGGCGCATATGACGCCGTGGCCGCCGGAGATCGTCATTATCGCCACGTTGCCCCTCTCTATGGGTTTCAGGTCGAACGAGAAAACCTTGGCGAAGTTTATTATTTCGTCTTCGTTCTCCGCTTCAACTATCCCGTTTTGCCTGAGGGCTGCCGAGAAGAGCCTTGACGAGGTCGCCATCAGCCCGGTGTGCGAGGAGACGGCGCGTTTAGCCGTCTCGGTTCTGCCAGCCTTGTAGACAAGGACCGTTTTCTTCTCAGCGCACTCTCTCGCCGCCTCAAGGAACCTTGATCCTTCTCCCTCCCTGAAGCCTTCAACGTAAAGTGAGATAGTTTTTGTCCTCGGGTCGTTTTCGAGATATTTTAGTATCATTGCTTCGTCCACTACAGCCTTGTTTCCCACGCCGACGGCCACGGATACTCCGAGGTTCCTCTCGTAGAACCTTGAGAAGAAGTGGTCGACCATGAAGCCGCCGCTCTGGCTGACTATCGCTATGTTCCCCGGCGGCAGCTTAACCATTCTTTCGCTTGGAAGGAAGAACGTGTCAACGTAGGGTGGACTGTATATTCCGAAGCAGTTGGGGCCTATAACCGGCATGTCGTACTTGCATGCTATTTCAGTCAGTCTCCTCTGCCTTTCAACGCCTTCCCCTCCTGCCTCAGCGAAGCCCCCTGACACCACGACCACCCCGCCTACGCCGATCTCACCGCACTCCTCAACCACCTGGTTAACGTATTCCGCCCTGATCGCTATTATGGCGAGGTCTAAGTCGACTGGTATGTCGCTCACCCTCTTGTATATTTCCCGGCCTTCTATCACGCCGCCTTTGGGGTTCACACCGTACGTGTTTGCCTCCATTTCGTGAAGGTTCTTGTTGAATATGACTGTTCCCGGATTCGTAAACCTGCTGGAAACCCCCACTACTGCGATGTTCTTAGGCTCGAAGATCCTCTTAAGGTCCACGGGCACACCTCCATTTCCAAGGTCAAAGTGAACTACAGGCAAATAAAAGGTTTTTAACGCGGATGCGCCCGTGAGAGAGTGCTCCGTCACCGGGCACCATTAAAAAAGTGGACGGGGTAGAAATGAATTTCTGGAAATTTACTATAAATTGTTTTGCAGCCTTAAAAATTTGCGTAAGGGTACTTTTCATTTGACGGTTTGGTTTCTCAAAAGGGAGTAAACGATATGACCGTGTGTGTTTTCCCTGTGAGTGTGGAGGTGGAGCATGATGCATTACGGTGATGGTCTGAGCGTTGAGGGAGGAAGGCTGCATTTTTACGGTGTGGATTTGGTTGGGTTAGCTGATGGGTATGGGACGCCTCTCTTCGTGTTCTCGGAGGAGAGGATAAGGAGGAACGTTGAGGATGTCGCCGACGCTTTCGGTAGGGAGAATGTTTTCTACGCGTGTAAGGCCAACTCTAACCTGGCTATACTGAGGATTATAAGAGGGTTGGGGGTTAACGTTGAGGTTACTAGTGACGGGGAGCTGTTTAAGGCCCTTAAGGCGGGGTTCAGGCCAGAGCAAGTTGTTTTTAACGGTGTTGCTAAAACGGTTGGAGAGCTTCGGATGGCTGTGGAGTATGGGGTGCACTGCGTCAATTTGGACTCCTTGTACGAGTTGAGAAGGCTGAGGGACGTCGTCAGGGATTTCGGGGGGGAGGTTAACGTCGCTTTCAGGGTTGCCTCCGGCGTTCTGGCCGGAACCCACGTTGGCTTTGAGACAGCCACCCCCTCTTCGAAGTTTGGCATTACCTTGGATGAGATGGAGGAAGCCTACAGGGAGGCGTTTAAAGGCGACGGGGTGAACCCCATAGGAGTGCATTGCCACGTGGCATCGCAGGTTCCACGCGTTGAGGTCTTTGAGGAGGGGGTGAGAAGGGTTAGCAGGGAGGCGCGAAGGGTGGAGAGAAAGGTTGGATTTGAAATGTTAGAGTTCAACATGGGTGGTGGTTTCCCGATCCCCTACGCTAAGATGCCGGTTAAGGAGCTGCCAGAGTACTTCTACGCTCAGCTCGACGTCCACGAGGTGGCGTTAAGGGTTAAAAGGGTTGTTAGGGAGAACCTTGAGAATGCACGCTTAATCGTCGAGCCCGGACGCAGAATAGTAGGTGACGCAGCGGTGCTACTAACCCAGGTCCAGAACGTTAAGGAGAGAAATGGTGAAAAATGGCTGCTTATAGATTCAGGGTTCAACGTACTACTGGACGCTTTCAGCTATAAATGGTACTTCCACATAGTATCCGCCAGCAGGGCGGGAGAGGAGCACAGGGAGCCATACGTGATAGGAGGACCTCTATGCGACGGTGGAGACGCCCTCCTCGACCCCCAGGGAGCGCTTCCACGTTACAGGCTCCTCCCACATGGCGTCAAACCCGGAGAATACCTCGCAATACTGGACGTGGGAGCATACACGTTAGAACAAATGTCGCAGTACAATGGGCGGCCACGCCCGGCAGCGGTGCTACTATCAGGAAGCAATGTTAAATTGATTAGAAGAAGGGAAACCTTCGACGACCTAATAAGAAACGACATGGTGTAATGGGCACTAAAAAGGAACGTTAAATAAAAAATTGGGAAGTAAAAATGGTAATGGTTGATGTGTTTCTGGTGTCGGTGGGTTTACTCGAATGCGCTGGCGATTTCTGGCTTGAAGAGGTACCATAGTATGATGATGCTTAGGATGATCTCGATGATGCCGATTATCGTCCCTATCGGGAACACTATTAGTGATGCTAGCCCTCCGAGTAATCCTAGGATGGCGAAGACTATGGCTAGTATCCTAGCCCAGCCCTTAAGGGCGAGCAGACCCCAGCCGATCACTAGGTCGATGATGCCAATGACTATTGGCACTATTGCCATGGCCCCACTGAAGATTAGCGTTGGACCGAATAGGTCGCCGAACGGCGACGTCAGCAGAAAGCCTACGATGCCGCTGAGGATGTAGATGATTGCCATGATGATGTATAGAACGCCTAGCAGGGTTACTCCAGCTGGTCTCGACATTTTCTATTCTCCTCCTTTACTGGCTTGTCTGGTGAAGGATTTAGAGAGCATTTAAAAACCTTTTGGTAGGGGTGCTGATGGGTTTACGCTAAATGACGAAGTTAGGGAGTGTGTGGGCTTGCAGAACTGCGCGAATGGCCTCCCATCTTGGGAAGAGAAAGAGTTGATAATGTTTTATGTTTGCTGAGGGAGCTTAAGAGGTGCTATAGTGATGGCTGGGTCGTTTTAAGGTGTATTTCTCGGATGGAAACGTGGAAGAAGGGGATTTTTTAGCGTTCACGTGGAGGGAGAGGGAAGTGCTGCCTTTTTACACTAACTTTTCTTTCAACTTTCTTATGGCTTCTCTTAGATGTTTACCAGCGCCTTCCCTATCTTCAGCTTTCATCGAAGCTATGATTCTCATTTTCACTTTCCCCCCGAAGCCTGACGGGTAGGATTTAATGGATACTTCGGGGAACTCGGCCATAACCTCTCTTAGGGCGCGGGCGATGACTGATTCATCCCCTACGTCTACGGTGTCCTCCACGCTTACAAAGACCGGCCCACTCATCCTTTCAAGGCTGGGAAGCGCCTTCTCGAGAAGGTACATCATTTCGGATGGCACCCCTGGAAGGGCGAGAACCACCTTGCCTTGGTGCTCCACCATGACGCCGGGTGCTATTCCAACGGCGTTGAATATTGGGGTTCCGCCTTCGGGTATGCGTGCCATCTTCTCCCTCTCAGGGGTCATTTCCAAGGTTTTAATGTGTCCTACCTCGTACAGCTCCCTATATCGATCCTTAACCATTTCCAAGGCATCATCGTTGAGGGAAAGGTTACGGTTTAGCGCTTCAGCTAACGCTTCAAGCGTTATGTCTCCCGGGGTGGGGCCCAGCCCCCCAGTTATAATGGTTAAATCGGCTTTGGACAGGGCCCTTCTAACAGCTTCAACTATCTCCTCCTTATCGTCTGGGACGATGGACGCGCCTACGATGTTGAAGCCCACCCCTGACAGGCGCTTAGCAATCCAGTGGGTGTTGTAGTCTAGTACCCGACCGGAGAGGAGCTCGTCCCCAACAGCCACGATGTAAACTTTCAACGTGGACACCCAAAAAACCTACGTTAACAGGGGAGAAAAGGGTTTCTCATTCAAAGGATTGTAAACGGGGGACATTTAAAAGTTAAAAAATAAGGGGGGTGGTTATTTCTGGTCTACGAGGTTTACGAACTCGAGTATTACTTCTAGTGCCTCCCTGATTCTCTTCGGGTCTACATTTTCAAGAGTGTCCCTCGGAGTGTGCCATAGGGATGCTGTCTCCCTTCCGAGCCGGACTAGCTGTGATGCCAGCAGCTTTTTACGTGAGAAGTTAGCCGAGTCCGAGCCTCCGAAAGGTACCACCTCGCTTTTAACAGGGATCCCTGCTTTCTCCCCTGCTTCGACCAGCAGGTTGTAGACTTCTGGCGCGTGCTTGGTTAGGAACATCGGCTCAGCCTTCGCGGCGATTAAGGGGCTGCTGCACCCCACCATTTCAATGTTCACGGTGTAAGCGCGCCTCCTATCCAGCTCCTCACGGTGCTTCTCCACGAACCTTTTAGACCCTCTCATGGATTCCTCGTTTCCGAAGACGACTATCCAAACCTCCGTCCTCTTCAGCCTGTTCCGGGAGAGGTACTTTGCAGCTCCTATAAGGGTTGCCACTCCGGCCAAGTCGTCGTTGGCCCCTAAGACCACCCTCCTCAAGTTGACGAAGAAGTATGAGACGAGGAACACGAAGAATCCGCCGGCAACCCACATGACTAGCGAAGGGTCGACCACGCTGAAGAGGTGTTTAAGCGTGGAGGCAAGCCAGTGAAGAGCGAAGTTGAGGGGTGCTACTGGTGTCGGAGGGAAGGGTGTGGGGTAGCCGAAGAGGAGCGTACAGACGAACTTTAGGGCTGATGCGGCCATGAGGGCTGCTGACGCCAGTATGGCAAGGGCCATAATCACGTATGAGCCGACGCCGAGCACGCTTGAGAGGGTGAACTCGTAGGCTGAGTCGACGTGCGCCCCGAGAAGCACCAGGCGTTCAGGTTTACCTTTAGGCTTCAGCTTGCAGACCACGTTTTGGGAGCGCCCTTTAGGGAAAACAGGGTCGACGAACTCTGCCAGGTACATTAACTGCAGGAATAGGACTAGGAAGGCGAACGCTATGAGGGAGGCTCCTACGCCTGAAAGAGGCCATAGGGAGGAGGGGTTTAAGCCAAGCCACCAAGCCCAGTCAACCCAGTAAAACAGGAGTGCGACCACGTAGATCCATATGAACCACCGTATGTACCCTAGGAAGCCTTTTGGGTGGCAGTAGTACTCTTCGACTTCCACCGAGTCACAGTACTCCTCCAGTATCTCTTTGGTTCTATTTGAGGCGCCGACCTCTGCGGGGGAGCACGACTCGCGTGGGCCGAAGCGTTCACAGATCTCCTTCACGTAGCTGAACATCAACTCCTCGTAGCTTTCATCGGTTCGAGCCATAGGCGTCCTCCCCTTCCGGGGACGCTTAAAATTTCGGTGAAGCACTGTAATATACTCGTTGGAGCAGCTTTTAAACATTTATTTAAGTGTTCCGGCTTCGAACCCCCTTAAAATTTAAGTGTTTTAAAATACCTACTTAAGAATATTAGAGGCTGCTGAAGACGTGTTTGGTGGTATGATGCTCTGCCATTTGGTGGCCGTCCCGGGCGAGTTGAAGGCTGCCCTCGAGGAGGGAGCCTCACTACTGGTGAAGGGTGCTCCCGGAGGAGGGAAAACGTCCTTCGCCCTCTCCATTATTGAAGAGTTCAAGGATGGTACTTGCGTGTATGTTTCGACGAGGACTTCACGCGAAGCCTTTTACAGGTACTTCCCATGGGTTAGGGAGGTGCTGGGGTTCAGCGGATATAGTCTTTTAGACGTATGTCCGCTTTGGGACGCATCACCCTTGAAGGTTTGGTTTTATCCTTCAGGGGCTCGTCCCCTTTCGGG
>JAUQZD010000036.1 GCA_030587405.1 Candidatus Freyrarchaeum guaymasense
TGGAATAATTTAAGAGGGGAACGTGTGGCAGGATGGTAACCGACAAGGCGCTCAAGCTATTCGACCTAACAGGTAAGGTTGCCATTGTGACCGGCGCCGCAAGGGGGATCGGGAGGGCTATAGCGTTAGAGTTGGCGCACTTCGGCGCAGACGTCGTGCTAGCCGACCTGAACGAGGAGGGCATGTGCGAGGTGGCTGAGGAGATCCGCAGGATAGGGAGGGATGCCCTCTGCGTAAGAACGGACGTTTCAAGAAGGGTTGAGGTTGAGCGGATGGCCCAGGAAGCCCTAAAACGCTTCGGCCACATCGACATTCTAGTGAATAATGCAGGCATACTTTCTAGGGAGCCACGCGTGGAGGAGCTCACCGAGGAGGGCATCGATAGGGTTTTCGCTGTCAACTTTAAGGGAGCCGTGTTCTGCTGCCAAGCCGTCATGAAGCACATGATGGAGAGAAGAAGCGGGAAGATCGTTAACATAGGCTCATCCCTTTCATCCCGGGCGTCGGTAGCTAACCTTATTGGGGGAGGAGCGGACTACTGCGCGTCTAAGGCAGCCATCCAAGCATTTACGAGGGCTCTAGCATGGGAGCTTGCACCCTACGGAATAAACGTTAACGCCGTTGCGCCCGGGACAGCTGAGACTCCTATGCACGAAGGCTACATAGAGGCTGCAAGGGAAATATTTATCCCCACCACGCCTTTGGGTAGGCTGGCCCGCCCGGAGGACGTGGCGCACGTAGTCGTGTTCCTAGTGTCGGACGCTGCAAGCTACATAACAGGCCAGACGATCCACGTGAACGGAGGACAGATAATGGTCGACTAGGAGGTGGAGGAGTGGAGGAGCTGATCTCCCTGTTAAAGGACGTCGTCGGGGCAGGAAACGTCTCCGTAGAAGACTTCGAGAAGGTATGCTATTCTAGGGGGGCGAACGCCGACCTCCCACAGGAGCCCTTAGCCATCGTCAGGCCGAGGAGCAAGGAGGACATTGTCGAGATAGTGAGGTTGGCTAACAGGTTCAGGGTTCCAATAATGGTTTACGGTGGCGGGAGCAACGTTGTCGGCGCCTTCTCGAGGGGCTGCATAGTACTGGAGCAGTCAGGGATTCCTAAGAAAATAGAGGTGGACGAGGAGTCGTTCACGGTCACCGTCTCCTCGAACGTGACTTGGACGCAGCTTGAAAGCGAGCTTAACAGGAAGGGATGGATGGCGGCTCCCCTCTGCAACGGTGGGATCTCAGCTACGATAGGTGGAGGGGTTGCACTCTGCAACAACGGGGTGAGGAGTGCAAGGTTCGGGCTTATAGGAGATCAGGTGGTTGGGCTTGAAGTAATTCTGCCGACGGCCGAAATAATAAGGACCGGGTCGGGAGCATACCCGGGAGCCGGAAACTTCGTAAGGTACGCTTGGGGTCCAGACCTAACCGGGCTCTTCATAGGGTCACACGGGCTGTTCGGCGTAATAACCGAGGTCACGCTGAAAATATATGAGCTGCCGGAGGAGTCCATGTACTTGGGGTACGACTTCGACGACATCCACAAGCTAACACGCGTAATGCATGGCATATTGAGGAAGCGGCTAAGCGCACTTGAATGGATGCTGGCCATAGCGGGAGGGTTCCCGGTAACGGAGGAGACAACGTTCGTGCTCATGATGAGGTTGCTCGGGGCGAAGGAGGAGGTGGAGTACGCGAGAAGAGTGGTTGAGGAGATATCCTTGAAGGAGGGCAGGGTGAGCGGAATCCTCCCGGTCGTGAAGAATACGAGGGATCTCGTGGAGTGGTCCGGCCCCAACACTAGGATCTTCGGGGAGAACATGATGCTGATGCCCCTCTGCTCATGCACCCCCGCCCCCCGATTCCCCAAGCTTGCGGAGGTTTACGGAAGGGTGGTCGGCGAGTTAAACCTAGACCGGTACGACATCATCCCAACCCTGACGGCGTTCGGATGCGACAACGTGATAGTTGCGTCTCCAACCCTCTACTACAATCAGTCCAAGTCTTTCTCCTGGGCAAAGGCGCTGGAGGCCTCCAGAAGGATAGTTGAGGAGCTTGCGGACAAGGTTGGCTTCGCCCCGCACTACGTTGGAAGGACCAAGACTTCCTATCGGCCATTCCAGAAGCTGGGAGCATACTACGAGCTTGTGAAGAGGATCAAGAAGCTTCTTGACCCAAACAACATAATGAATCCGGGGCAGCTCTTCATACCGGCATATTGAGGTTGGTGAAGGTGGACTTAGAGAAGCTTAAAAGGGGAAATGTATAACTGCGTCAGGTGCGGGTACTGCAGGGAGATGGTTTACCCCCAGATGGGGTCCTTCGGAGTCTGCCCCCTCTACGAGATGTACGGGTACCAGTCCTACACGGGGAAGGGGAAGGTTTTAATAGGCTTAGCCCTGCTCGAGGGAAGGCTCAGCATGTCCAAGTCCTTGGCGGAGCACCTATTCGCCTCCTGCCTAACCTGTAAGAGCTGTACTGCCCATTGCCCAAACGAGGTCGACGTCGTCAGTATAGTGCTTGCTTTAAGAGAGGAGGCAGCCAGGAGGGGGCTCCTCCCCGAGGAGATCAGGGTGGTTGACTCGAACATTGACAAGAAGAAGAACCCGTTCGGGGAGGGGGAGGAGAAGAGGGTGGAGCTCGCATCCACCTTGGGGCTCCCAGAGACGGGGGAAGTCCTCTACTTCGCCGGCTGCTACGTCACGTACAGGTACCCTGAGGTAGCTAGGGCTGAGGTGGAACTGCTGAAGAGGGCCGGCTTAAACGTAGCCTATCTTGGGGAGGACGAGTGGTGCTGTGGAATCATAAAGAAGTTTGAGGGGAAGCCTTCGGAGTACAGGAAGCTGGCGGAGCACAACGTTGAGGCCATCAAAGCCTCCGGGGCTGAAACCGTAGTTGCAACATGTCCGGGATGCTACCACACGCTAAGGGACTACTCGGAAATCTTAGAGAGGAAGGCGGGAGGGTTTGAGGTGGTCCACTTCACCCAGCTCCTCGAAAAGCTGCTCAGAGAGGGGAGGATAAAGCTGGAAAACCCGGTGAAAAAAACGGTCACCTACCACGACCCGTGCCACCTTGGAAGGTACGAGGAGATATACGAGCAGCCCAGAAGCGTTCTCGCCTCCATACCAGGGTTGAGACTCGTCGAGATGAGGAGGAACAGGAGGAACGCGTGGTGCTGCGGCGGCGGGGCAACCCACTACGTGTACAACTTCGACGCCTCAATCAGGGTTGCCTTGACGAGGCTGGACGAGGCGGAGGAGGCGGGCGCCGAAGCCCTCGTAACATCCTGCCCTCTATGCCTGACTGTTTTCAGGAACGCGCTCAGGAGGGCCGGTGCAAAGATGGAACTATACTACCTATCGGAGCTCGTTAGGAAGTCACTGGGGTGAAAGAGGTGGACCGGAAAAACGTCGTTGTCATCGCAACCCTCGACACGAAGGGGGAGGAGGCCGGCTACTTAAAGAGGGTTTTCAGCGGGAGAGGCTGCGGAGTGATTGTAGTGGACATAGGCATCTTGGGAAACCCCCTCCTCGAAGCCGAGGTCTCAAGGGAGGAGGTGGCTGAGAGGGGAGGGGTGAGGCTGGAGAGGCTTGTGAAGGATGCGGAGACGGGAGCGGACAGGTCGAGGGCAATCGCGGTGATGGGGGAGGGCTGCAGGAGGGTTCTCAACGAGCTCTACTCCTCTAGGAGGGTGGATGGGGTCGTCTCGCTTGGGGGGTCTACTGGGACTTCAATAGCCGTGGAGGCGATGAGGGACCTGCCGGTTGGACTTCCAAAGCTCGCCGTCACAACTGACCTAGACCGCGTGGACGTTGGAGGCAGGGACATAGTACTTTTTCAGTCTCCAGCAGACATCCTCGGGCTAAACGCCGTCATGAGGAAGGCGTTTTTGAATGCGTCCGCAGCCCTCTTGGGGATGATGGGCGTGGGGAAGGAGAAGGGGAAGGGTGGGAGGATCGCTGTTATAGGGTGCTTAGAAGCCGACGGGAAGGAGATGGAGTACGTGAAGGAGGTTGTTGAGAGGGAGGGAAGCAGCGTCACGGTCTTCGACGTAAGCGGGGGGGTGGGGGAAGCCATGGACTCTGTGGGCAGACTTGCATCCTTAGGGATGCTTGACGGCGTCATCTCGGTTGGCGGCCCGGGGAGCTCCACGGCAGGGATCGCTGTCATGAAAGCCCTCCCAGTTTGCTTCCCGAAGGTGGTGGCCACAACTGCTAGGAGCGTTTGCTTCGTCGGAACCAACGACGTAATGCTGCTGCCAATACCTGAAAGCGTGAGGGGTGACGAGGAATGTTTAAGGAGGCTTCTGGACAACGCCGCCGGAGCGATCACCGGGATGATGGACGTTAAGGATGTAGAGGTCAAGTCAGACAAGCCCTTAATCGGGGTAACGGCTCTTGGAGTAACCACTCCAGCCGTTAAGAAGGTAATATCCCTTATGAGGGAGAAGGGTTACGACGTGATATCCTTCCATGCAAGGACGGGGGTGCTCAGCAAGCTGGTGTCGGAGGGGAGGGTGGACGGCGTTATAGACTTGACGCCAACCGAGGTCGTCCAGCTGTTCCTCTACCCTGGCGCCGAGGAGTTCTTGGGAGGCAAGGATAGGCTCGGCGTGGCTGGTAGGAAGGGGCTCCCCCAGGTGATCTCTCCGGGGGGATTGGACATGCTAATCTTTAGCGGGAGTGTTGAGCAAGTGCCCGAGGAGTTCAGGGGGAGGCCAATCCACGTCCACGGCCCCCAGACCGTTCTCATAAGGACAACTAGGGAGGAGGTTGAAGCCTCAGCTAGGAAGCTCGTGGAAAGGGCTAACAGGGCGAAGGGGCCTGTGGCGATAGTCATCCCGTTAAGAGGGTTCTCTGCCGTTGATAGGGAGGGGCATCGGCTCTACGACCCGGCGGCGGACCGGGGATTCATAGAGGCTGTCAGGGAGAGTGCCTCCCCGAAAGTTGAGGTGGTGGAGGTTGACGCACACATTAACGATGAACTGTTTGCGGTTAGGGTGGTGGAGGTTTTCGACCGCCTATTCCACTATAAGCAAGGAGGAGGTTGATAGCTGTGGCGAGAAGGTTTGAGAGAAAGGAGATACTGGAAAGGTTGAGGGGTCAGCTCAGGGAGGGAAGACCGATTCTGGGTGCCGGATGCAGCGCCGGGATAATAGCTAAGATGGCGGAGAGGGGTGGGGCAGACCTGATAATAATCTACAGTACAGGCTTATCCAGGCTTAGAGGTCTCCCCACCACGATGATACCCAACTCCAACGAGGTGACGCTGAAGATGTTCGACGAGATAAGCGAGGTGGTGGTGGACACCCCCATAATCGCCGGGGTTGAACCCTACTCGGTGATAGACCTCATGCAGGACGAGGACCCGAAGCCGGAGGAGGACCTCCAGGGGTTAATAGGGAGGTTCATAGGTAGGGGATTCTCGGGAATAATAAACTTTCCAACGATAGGGTTCATAGAGGACGAGGAGACCAGGCGTGAACACGAGGCGAGGGGTGCAGGCTTCGCAAAGGAGGTGGAGATGATAAGGACTGCTAGGGAAATGGACGTGTTTACGATGGCCTACGTTTTCTACCCGAAGGACGCTGAGGCCATGGCTAAGGCTGGGGCAGACGTAATCGTCGCCCACTGCGGGGGGACCGCCGGCGGAGAGGCGGGGCTCGACGCCGTGCTTAAGGGCTTCGGAACGGAGGAGCTTGAGGACGCCGCCAAGGTCGTGCAGGGTATAATAGACGCGGCTAAAAGGGTTAACCCGGACGTGATATGCCTAGGTCACGGAGGCCCCTTCGCAACCCCTAGAGAAGTAGCGTACATGTACGAACACACGACGGCGGAGGGGTTCGTCGGCGCGTCAAGCATTGAAAGAATCCCCATCGAGAAGGCCGTCAAGGAAACAGTGGAGGAATTTAAAAGCCTGCCGCTTGGGAAGAGCTCATGAAGGTAGCTCCAGCTAGAAAGGCCGCAACGGGGAGGCGAGGAACAGTGTGCTGACGCTCCAAAGCGGATGATCGAAGTAATGAGGTTTTTGTTATTGTTTTGTTATTGTGAAGCAGCCGACGGGCAACGTCTTGAAGTACCCCCTCACCGCACTAAACATCTTTGCCATTAAGGGATGTAAAGTCCTCCGTCACAGAGCCTTCTTCACTTAGCTACTGCAAGCTGGAGGTCTCCCAGCTAAGCCTGCTCTACCGCGGTTTCGCAGCGTCCTTATTGGGTGTAAAGGTTAAGCGTCCGCGTTGGGGGAGAAAGACGCCGTCAGGGTGAAAGGTTGACGAGTAGGAAGCTTATTATGTGAACCCAGTCTAAAGTGGGTTTTGAACGCGAGGGGAGATCATGTTTGACGTGAGACGTTGCTTAGATTGTGGAAGGTGCCTCGAGCTCTGCGTCTACATCCCTCTGAGAGGCGAGGATGCTGTGCGCGAGCACAGGGAGCTTGCCTCAGGCGGCGAGGCTGAGTGGGTTATGCGTTACCGTGTCGGTTGCGGCGCGTGCGACACCTTCTGCCCTAACAATGCGCACCCTTACTCGCTTATCCTTGATAGGCTGCATGCACGGTATGAAGGGGAGGGGCTGCCTGCTAGGGCTCGCTTTCTAATGCCGACCTTGCCGGGGAACTTCCACGAGTTCCTAGTTTAAACGCATGGGCGAAAGGGAGCGCTTACTGGTTGAAGAGTGGAGGCGGCAGCCTCCCTCAGGCGAGTTCCTATATCCTGAATGCAACTTCATCACCTTAGCATACCCTGCCCGTCCCTCGTCTTCGAGGGGTTGAAGGTTTCCGGCTCTCTCGAGGTGTGCTGCGGTGAAATGTACTACCGCCTCGGAATGTACGAGGAGGTTCGCCGTATAGGGGAGAAGCTGAGAAATTACTATTCACGTTTCGACGTGGAGCGGATAGTGTTCATCTGCCCGGCATGCTTAAACATGTTCGAAAACGTGTACCCTGAAGGGTTTGGCATATACTTCAACTTTGAGAAGGTGTCCCTTTGGCGATGGCTGCTTGAGCATAAGAATGAGTTCGATTTCAAGCCGCTCGGCGTCAGCGTAGCGATGCACGACTCCTGCCACGGGCGGATGCTCGGCGAATCCTTCCAGAGAGAGGTTAGGGAAGTCCTCAGGCTCTGCGGAGTACAGGTGGAGGAGAGCGTTGAAGCCCTAAACCTCGGCTACTGCTGCGGGATAGGTGCGGCGACGGTCAGGCTGTCCCTGCTCGACATAGTTAAGACAGGAGTCAAGGCGCTCCGGGCGGCGAGGAAGGCAAGGGCAAGCGAGCTTGCAACATACTGCGGCGGCTGCCTCCTAACGCTTTCAGCAATAAAACTCTTAACCCCGATCCGCCTCCCCGTCCACCACGCACTCGAATACGTAATAGCGTCCATGGGAGGAAATGTACCCTCAAAACACAGCAGGCAGGCTGCGAAAATGGTCTATGGTCTGCTGCTAAACGTCACCCCAAAGTACCTCTCAAGGAAACGCTTCAAAGTGGCAGAGAACCTGACAGGAACCGTACTCGTATGAAGCGACAAGCGATCCTGTTGCATAGGCGACGCCCCTCTTCTCCGTTCACCCTTCAACCCCCCTCGTCTTCATCCCGGCTGCTCACCAGATGGATGGTGCGACGTCCAGCAGCGAGCCGACGGGGAGAGGCTCATAGCCAGCAGGGAAGCCGCAGCCAGCTTTCCTCCGTCGGCTACACCGGCGAGAGTGTAAAACTGCCCGTGGAAGGAGGGGGAACGCTGTTAAGGAGGCAGAGTGCGTAGCGAAGATGGAAGCGTGAATAAGCGTAAACGGAAGAGAAGTCCAAAAAAGAAGTCTCGTTGAAAGCCGATGTTTCAGTGGCTGCCTCCTGCCCTCCGCCGGGGTCTTGAGGTGTGCCGTCTTCGACCCCCGTCGAGAACTTTGCCGCCGACCCCGGCGTTTTCGGTTGTTTTGCTGCTTGCCTATCTGGTCATCGTAATCGTTGCCGCCGTGAGGGATGTAGCCATCGTCGTCAACCCCTCACTGCTTGAAGGCGGATGGAAGCTGAAAATGCATGCCACGGCCATCACCGCTCACTCAGCTCTTCCTTAAGCCATTTCAGGGCTGTCCTAGCCCTTGCATCCAGCTCCTCGGCTATCCTCCTTGAAACCCTGAAATGCATCAGCTCTTTAAGCTTGAATATTTTCTCGTCGAAGTGTGCCATGCTCTCCTCAACCGTTCTGCCAGCTTGGTAGCCGTGCTCGAAAACCCTCAGAAACCCCACAATGCCCAGGGCGTCCAGCTTGTCGGCGTCGCTCAGGACCTTAGCCTCCACGCTCAACGGCTCAACACGCCTTCTCAATGCATAGCTGTAGCTGTGGTACTCGACGGCGTTAACCACCAGCCTGACGAACCACTCCTCACACCCTCTCTCCTCGAGGAAGGAGCGGGCTATGAGCGAGGAGTAGTACGCGTGCGGCTCCCCAAGCGGCCTGCCGACATCGTGAAGGTAAACTGCCGTTTCGAGCAGCTCCCGGTTAATACCTGGAACCTCGCCAGCTATGACGCTAGCGTACCTCATAACGCGCTCCACGTGCGGGTAGCCGTGCGAGAACCCGCCTCCAAGCAGCCTACGCGCCAGCTCCCTAGCATCACCAATCACGCTCTCCACGCCTCACCACCCCCACCAACTACCACATGCCACACCGCTCACTAATCGAGACAGCAAAGTAGATTCTAATTAAAGTATGTTCTGGAATTTTCTTTTTTAATTTCTTAGAGGGGAAGGTTTTGTTGATTGTTTGAACCTTTGGGACGAGTAACGGTAGGAGAGTTCATTTCCATTTTGGAATGGTTAGGCGTTGATGTTGCCGTGGATGTAAGGAGGTTTCCTACCTCCCGGTTTGAGTGGCTCGGGAAGGATGCGCTAAGGAGAGTATTAGAGTCTGCTAGCATAGAGTATGTTCATTTTGAAAGGTTAGGAGGATACAGGGAAGGAGGTTATGGGAGGTACATGGAAACCGAGGAGTTCAAGAGAGCCTTCGAGGAACTTTTAACACTGATTGAAAGGAAGAATGTTGTCATTTTTTGTTCAGAGAAGCTTTTCTTCAAGTGTCACAGGAGGTTCATAGCAGACGAGCTTGCCCGGAGAGGTGTAAAGGTTTTTTCACGTAATTAAGGAGTGAAAGGTTCAGGAGCATAGGTTGAAAGCGTGTAGAGGAAAGGGGGCATGTTGAGGAGAAACATGGCAGGTTTTCCTGTGGAAACTCCGATCAGGTTTCTCCTTAAAGGGTGTTAGCTTAAGTCAGGTTAGTAGCTTTTTGAAGTATGTGGCGAGTTAAAAAGGCTGAATGGGCATTTAAACGCGGGATGCGTTGTTTCCAAGCGGGCAGCCGAGTTGCTGGTTAGAACATGCCGTTAAACTTCCATGTGGGTGCCTCACCATTACCCTCGAAGGCCGCGCATAAACCTCTCAATCTAAAGGGAGGAAACGAAAATTTATGAAATCTCACAATGGTAAGTGTTCTTCCTTCTTAGTGTTGCAAGCCTCTTATTTTGTAATCGCTACTGCTTGGATGGCCGCGCCGTTCAAAATATTTCTCTATTTCCTTCCAGAGTTTGCGGTAGTGATAGAAGTAAGCCGCCGAAGCCAGCAGCCCTCCACGTAAACCTGGAGGGAAACCTGCACGAAGCAGCGTTAACTAGGCTTACACGTAGAGGGAGAGCTAAACCAGCAGAACCTTGGAGAAACTGGCGGGAAAACGGAGCCGCCAAATCCAATAGATTCAACCGTTAACCTTCACGGCTGAAACCATGCCTACGAGGTTTAGGGGCACCTTCTTAATCCTCCAACTCGACAGGTTCTCCTTAGGTCGAGTGCTAAGGGTAGTCTCCGCTATCAGCTGACGCATAAGCCTCGTCACGGGGCGAGCTACTCCTCATCGACGTGGTAAGAGCCATGATGGGCTATGGGAGCGACGTGCCACTCGTCTCCAGGGAGCCCATGAAGGAAATAGGGAAGGTTAAGAGTCTCCCGGTATAGAAACGGGAGAAGGAAAGGATGCTCTGGGGAAATGCGGTGGAAATCCTGAATCCTGAAGTTATAGCTGCCGCCGGCAGCCCTCGCTTCTGAAGCAGCAGCCTGCCTCCGCTTGTGGAAACTGGAAACTGGAAACTGTAACCGTATTTAGAGGAGTCCAAGCTTTTCCAGGTCTTCAGCTACGTCCTTGAGTCCTAGTTCTATCAGCTTCTCCTTCGTTGGGATCCCCTTCTCCACGTTCCATCCCCTCTCGTCGTAGTAGTCGTCCAGTAGCCCGTACGCTATGTCCCTGGTGATCTCCACTTTCTCGTAGTAGTCTAGGTGTAGTGGCTTCTCGAACCACTTCTCGGGGAAAACGTCGTCCTTCCTCGTGAATCCCTCCATCACGTTAATGGCCTTTTCAAGGTTGAATATTCTCTCGGAAGCGGTCATAAGCTCCTCTCCGCTCACCTCGAATCCGGTCGCAGCCGAGTATAGGTCAGCGAACGTTTCCAGCGAATAGAACCTGTTGATCTGCCCCCTCCCACAGGTTCCAAGGCTTCCGCAGATGTAGAGGAACTGCTGCGCGTACTTAGTCAGTCTTCCAACGTTTATAGCCATCCCCTCCTTCTCCGTTAGGATTCTCTCCTGAGCGTCCTTTGGGATCCCCATCCTGTCGAAGTGCCGTTTAATCCAGTCTAGAGGTCTGCCAAAGGTGAAGTATAGCGGCGACGAGCCCCCCGGAGCGGAGGCTGGCCCCCTCGGATGCACAACCATTCCGAGCTCGAAGGGGGTGAACGTCTTCGAGAAAACGGGGCCTCTCACGCTCTGGTAGGCAACCATTCCCTTCACAACGCACGGGGCAAAATCCCCTGCCTTATCACCATACCTCTCAAGCACGTACTTGAAGCCCTCCGCCAGCACGTCCCCGAACCCACGCCTATACGTGATGTTGTCAAACCACTTCTTCAGCGAATCATAGTCGTTGAGCTTGATTGGGGGTCCTCCAAGCTCCCTGTCGGTTATCAGCCCGTTCTTATATAGGTTCTCGGTGAACTTTAACAGTTCGAACGTCTCAAACATGTCGAGGCCGTAGTCATCGAGAACGTCTGTTAAGCTTATACACTCGTCATAGCCTAGGCCGCCGTAGAGATAGGGCAAGAGCGTGTTGACGAAGGCGCTAGCGTACTTCGTAAAGCCCTTAAACTTCCCCTTCCTAATTTGAAGGATCTCCTTATCGCCGATTGGACACCCGACGCATGCCACCCTAGCCATCTTAAACTCTAGGTAGCTCTCCTCCGGCACTATGCGCATGAAGTTTAGGAACCCCAGTCTCTGAGCGTCCTTACGCTTAGGGTAGCTTCGAATCCTCTCGTAGAGGCGGCTGCAGATCTCCTTGAACCTCTTGGGATCCGCCACCCTCACGCCTTTCGTCCCCTTCACGACGATAGCCTTAAGGTTTTTAGAGCCCATAACGGCTCCGAGCCCTCCTCTCCCGATCGTTGAAAGCTTATCGATGAAAGCCATGGAGAACCTGACTAGATTCTCGCCACCCTGCCCTATCGCTAAGACGCCAGACGAGCCCCCGTAGGCTTCCTTGAGCGTGTCTGTTGCTTTGCCTATGCCCTCCCCCCAAAGCGACCCGGCGTCTACGATCTCGGCTTCGCCGTCGCATATGCTAATGTAAACAGGCTTTTCCGCCCGCCCCCTTATAATTACGTGGTCGAACCCTGCATTCTTAAGCATGCAGCCGAAGTTTACTCCTCCACCGCCTCCCCATCCCACGGCCCCGTTAACAGGCAGCTTCGTCAAGCTGTAAACCCTCGACGATCCGGGAGCAGCCGTTCCCACCAGGGGTCCCACGCCTATTATGACGGCGTTCTCTGGTGAGAGAGGGTCTACTCCGGGTTTAACCAGGTCATACCACAGCTTAATGTTTACGCCTAATCCTCCGATAAAGCTACGGGCAACTTGTAAGTTCAACTTCTCCCTTTTCACCCTACCGGTGGTTAAGTCGACATCGAGGATTGAGCCAGCGTACCCGTAGTACTCCTCCATCCCTACACCTCCTCCACCTTCTCAAGCACGTCGTACATACAGTAATCCGCGCAGACGCCACATCTCACGCAGTCACTAGTGAAGCCGATCTTCGCTCCACCATCCATCCTCTCAACAACTATCCTCGCCTTCGACGGGTTAAAAACCTTCTCGTACGTGAACGAACACATCAACTGGCACAGCAAACACCCGACACACCTCATAGGATACGTCCTGATCTCAACTATCCTCAAGAAAATCAACCCCCCACGAATGCTGGTTCACACGCTTAAGACCTAAGTAAAAATTTAAATTTAAAGGTTAATGTCGCCAGGCATCCTGCAGCATCCGAACATGCACTTTTAAAGGTATTGCAGAGGTTGTGAAGGGTGGAAAGAAAAATTCCTGCTGGGCGCCGCTCGCCCGCTCCCGGCGTTTTCCATGGCTTTCACCACGGTGTCGCAGCCGTCAGGGTCGCTATACCGATGTTGGCGTTAATCCCCTCAGCAGCCTCCATCACAGCTTTCCTGGCCTCCTCCACGGCTTTAACACCCCAAACTGCTCTAAAGGTTAGGCTGTAAGTTTACGCCTCCGAAGCCGATATAGCTATAGCCACGATTTCCCATCCTCTACGTAGACATACGCCTTACAAAGGGGGCGTCTTTACCTTCAACGCGTAGTAACCTTGCTTCGCCCCCTGCACGTCACCGGGATAGCCAACAGCACTACTAAGCTCTTCCTGGACGCGGACATTTTCCACTTGTTATGCTTAAGTGGACGGTGAACTTTGACAATGACGCACACGCTAAATTTGGACTTAAATTGGACTTAAATATACGGGTGAACAAGACGTGGCCATACTTGATTTACAATCCCTCTCAACACGATAAAATTTGGCAACTACACCCTTTACATTTAACATGCCGCTAAGCGGAACGGTCAGCTACTACAACGGCACCAGTTACGGCCCCTACACAGGCCACTGTAATGCAAGTGTAACCTTCCTTTACACCCGCCTGATCTACCTAAGATTCAAGGTTTGTGGGGATCGAAGCGGTGACCATGGCTGCTGGAACCCTTGACTGCTGGAAGATAACAGTTCCCAATTCAAGCGACCCAAACGACGTGGATGGCTGCGTGTGCCCCCTCAGCTAAGAACTACGTTAAGGCGGACATGACAACTTCGAACCGTGCTAACGAGTACCGCACAGTGATTGAAGCTGGCGAGTAAGGGAAGGTTTGAACCGCCCATTCCTCCGAGTCGTTTATCCTTCTCTTCATGCCTTCATACCTACGCTGTACGATGCTTTCCAGCAACAGCAGCGAACATAATGTTCCTTGGAGGTGGAGCCGCGGCGGCTGCCATTGGCGTGGAAGCAGCGGTTAGTAGTCGTTGCTGGACGCCGCACGCGAACCCAAACTCTTTTCCTTTCCCATGCGGGACCCTTTCAGCCTTACGTGTCGGCTTGGTTCGGTTGCTTCGCAGCCCGACAGTTCCCATCGCCAGACCTCTAAGTCCTGTAAACTAGTTATCTTTCTAGTTCTTCGGCCGAAGGTTTTCCAGCGTGCCCGCGCCTTCACCAACGCCGGCCGCGTGGGAGGTGCTCGATGAGGAAAGAATGACGTAACCTATTCATACGTGTAGATGAATTCGCATAGCTCGTCTCCCTCCCCCATCCTTCTAGGTCTTCTAAGGCGTATGTTCGGGTTTACTGTTTGAGCCCAGTTCTGGTAGACTGCCTCGCAGACCTTCCCACAAACCAAGGGGATCACATGCTCCCTACCCGACTTCCTGATTGTCTCGAGCCATGGGCAGCGCCGCACCAGCATCACGGCCCTGTCGCTCCTGCAGACGGGAACCTTGAACTCCCACCCCTCCATTGTCCACCTGAGCGTGATGGTCTTCACCAACGCTTCAACGTCGCATCCCTTAACGCTGAACCACTTCATAACTCTTTTAGCGAGTATCCTTGCGAAGACGGACCAGACCTTAGCGTCAAGCTCGGCTGCCTCCTCTAACCCGTACTTCTCCTCGACGCACATGAACCAGACACCATCTATTCCCGCGTACGCACTACGGAAAAACTCGGCGGCCATTTCAGGGGGAACCACGTTTAAGCCGCCGAAGCCCTTACCATGCGTTCCCCCGTTACCTCGCCTCTTACTTGATGAAGACACATGCTTCACCTCCACGGCTTCCTGTCCTTCAGCATGTAAGCGCCGCCTGAACCCGGCGCTTCACCCTTCTAACGAACGGCTTCACCCCT
>JAUQZD010000037.1 GCA_030587405.1 Candidatus Freyrarchaeum guaymasense
CGCAACGGCTGTCACCTCGGTTAGAATAGAGGATTCACTGGTTAGAGCTGTCAGGGAGCTGGAGGGGGGATACTATGAGGAGGTCGTTCTTCCACTCCCATGCCTCCTCACCGTCCAGAGCGGCATAAACGAGCCAAGGTACGTTTCGATAATGGGGATAAAGGCTGCCAGAGCCAAGGAGTTGAGGGAGGTTCACGTGCAGACGGTCAACCCAACACTGGAGGTTGAAAAGGTATACTACCCTCTCGTTAAGAGGGCGGAGCTCATCGAGGGCCCCCCATCCGAGGTGGCGGAGAAGATCGCCGTCCTCCTCAGAGATAGGGGAGTGATAGGGTGAGGGTGTTCGCAGTCGCCGAGCACAGGTTTGGAAGGATTAACCCGATAAGCTTCGAGCTGCTGAACTTGGCGAACATGGTTAAGGGCGACGGGACCAGTGAGGCCGTCGTCCTCGCAGGAGACGCGTCAGCCTTCTCCCGGGAGCTCGCTAGGTACGCTGACAGGGTCTGGGCTATCAGCTGCGACCAGCTAGAGAGGTATAACCCTGAAGCGTATGTTGACGTCCTTCTCCAGGTCTTTAGAAGGGAGAAGCCAGATCTGGTTTTGCTTGGCAACACCATCCAAGGCGGAGAGGTTGCTCCGTGCCTAGCCGTTAGCCTCCAAGCCCCCATAGCCACAGACGTGGTCGGCTTAAGGCTTGATGACGGAGAGGTCGTCGCCTCACGCTACGCCTACCAGGGGAAGATTATGGTGGACTTAAGGTTGAAGCGGCTCCCAAGCATATTGACTGTGAGGCAAGGCGTCTTTAAAGATGGAAGGGAAGTGGACGGAGAGGTGGTCGAGTTGAACCTTAAGCCGTCTAGGGAGCCTAAGAGGCGCTTCGTCAAATACATAGAGCCTGAGACGGGGGATGTTGACATCTCCCAAGCGGACGTTATAGTGGCTGTTGGTAGAGGCATAGGAGGAGAGTCAAACCTTAAGCTAGCTGAGAAGCTAGCTCGGCTTCTAGGGGGGGTTGTGGCCGGGAGCAGGCCTGTTGTTGACGCCGGTCTGCTGCCAAAGGACAGGCAGGTTGGAATATCAGGGAAGACCGTGAAGCCAAAGGTTTACTTGGCGTTCGGGATAAGTGGAGCCTTTCAGCATGTTATGGGGATGAAGGACAGCGAGCTAATAATAGCGGTGAACAGGGACTCTGAGGCCCCGATATTCGGTGTCGCCCACTACGGAGCCGTGGCAGACCTTCTAGATGTCCTACCAGCCCTCATCAGCAAATTAGAGGAACTTAAAGCTTAGCCTGCAGCGTTGGGGGCTCTGCCGGTTAGATGAGCTTTTAACGCAGACGGCTACCTTGACTTCAGGGAAGGTGACCGAGGCTTAAGTGTTAAAGGGGCTGATTGGTGCCGCATTTTTCAGCCAGCTCCTCCAGCACCATCATAGACCAGTAGAACTTCTCCTTTAATATAGGGTAGTACCTCTTGATGAACTTGTCGACGGCTTCCCGTAGTTTGGAGCCGAGTTCGTCTGCTTCGCTGAGTAGCTTGGCTATGTAAAGCTCTATGTTTTGAACGACTGTTTCAACGTAGAATGATTTGAGAGCTTCCACGCGCCGACTGCTGGAAAGCATGTACCTCCCGTCCTCCACCTCAACCAAACCTACGCTTAAAAGAGAGTTTAAAATTTGCTCGGCTGACCTCCTCCCGACGGACACCTTCTCAGAAACCTCTTTAACGGTGAGCTTTCCCCATACAGATAAGACTTCAAGGATTCTCTGAGCGTCGAAGCTGCCAAGAACCCTAAGGGTTACATCACATAAATCCACGGCAACCACCACCAAGCAACCTAGCACGCGGTTTTAACGCTTCACGCACGCAATTACAACCAAATCGATCAACACGAAAATAGAAAAATATGAATGAAAACTGGGAAAAATAAACCATGCAGGAGGGAAAATAAGATTTTTGGTTCTTTTCACATTAAGTTAAGTCGGTGTTTAAACTACGTATTTGCTTAGACCTTTTATGATCGACTCTGCTTCCCTTACTATGCCCTCTATGACTTCCTTCACCGTTGGCAAGTTGTTTATGTTTCCACATGATTGTCCGCATAGGACCGGGCCATTTTCTATGTCTCCCTTGTAAACCAGCTCGTACTTTTTCATGTCCTCAGCTATTTCCTCCGGTGTTAACGATGCCTCTCTAGCCTTCATCTCCTCCTTCGTCATGATGTGCGGGTGCTCCGCCGCGTACTTGTTCTTCAGCAGCCTTATTGGCCCGAAGGCTCCAGTTGTTACAACGGTGTCCCTGTCGGTCGAGCGCAGCACGAAGTCCTTGTAGTCTGGGTGAAACTCGCACTCCTGCGTTGCAATGAACCTTGTCCCCATTTGCACGCCGATTGCACCCATCGCCAAGGCTGCGGCAAGACCTTTACCGTCGCTGAAGCCGCCGCATGCCACGACGGGCTTACTGCAGTTGTTAACAACCTCCGGTATGAGGACGAGGGTCGTTACACCCTCATAGCTCTGGTGTCCTCCCCCCTCATACCCTGTAGCTATAATTCCGTCGCAGAGCTTATCAACCTTCATAGCGTGGTATAATGTTGGAGCAACGTGGAAGTGTAATAGGTCAGGGTCCTTATCCTTAAGGAACTTTGCTGGAGGCTCAGGGTTCCCCGCGGACGTAATCACCAGCTTAAGCCTTTCTTTTAACTCGGAGTCTTTAGCGCGTAGCTCAACTATCTTCTCTAAGAGTGCGGGTGCGTCGACCTGAATTCTTGCAACTCTCACGTTGACGCCGAACGGGCCATCACAGTTCTCCTTGACCTCAAGGATGTTCTTCTCCATGTCTTTTACCGGGTCTACGCCGAACAGGTTTGTATGGGAGATTATTCCCAGAGCGCCTGCATTGGTTACCGCTGACGCTAGCTTCGTTGTGTAAAACGGCCCCATCGGAGCCTGAATTATGGGATATTTTATGCCCAGCATTTCACACAAAGGAGTTTTAATCAAAATGTTCCCTCCTCGATTAGTTCACTAAGCTTAAAAGCCCCACTCCTTAAAAAGATTTCCTTTCCCAACCCCTGCCTGTGAAGAACACGAGAACTCGTCGTAGTCCCCCGCCGTCTCGCCGTTGCCATGAAGGTACAGGATGGCAGAGCGTCTCTCATCACACCCGTGAAATTTGCACCATAAGCGGACACCCTCGCCAGCGTCGACGAAAAACGTTAACCCACTCCCGGCGGCAAAGTCCTTTATAGTAGAAGACGAGCCTCAGAATTCTCTGGAACATCGAGAAAGGACAGGTCATAGTCGTGCAAACCTAAACACCCAGCAGCATAAAAAGCAACGAAATTTAAGCGTTGCCAACCGAGATGGCGCCCCGGCTCCACTCGGAGAAGCTGGGAGACGAGACGGGAAACCTATAGCTTCACCGCGTACTCGAGTGCGTCCTCTATTATGACGCTCCCTCTTCTTCTTTCTTCAAACTCTCTCCTAGTTAGAGGTATTATGTGCACGCCCCCCGCCAACCCGCTCCTTAAAAGCTCACTCTTCACCAGAGCTATCCTCTTCACGTACTCCACCCCCTCGAATTTGTCCGAGACGACCAAGAAGTCTAAGTCGCTGTCCTCCAGCCAGTCCCCCCTCGCAAAGCTCCCGAACAAAAACACATCGGAATCGCTGAACTCACTCTTTATAACGCTTACAACCCGCTCAATTTTCTCCTTAACGTTTTTGGGAATCGCATCTAAGCCCAATTTTTCCTCCAACCTCCTTCACCACCATCTCCGCCAACCTCACCATCTCCTCGGCAACCTCTCTAGATATCGACTTCGAAGGCCTCCGCATTCCAGCATTCGGGTACCTTGCAACCTCATAGAAGGACGAGAGGAGGCCAAGCTTCCCCGCGTCAATGTTTATTTCCCCAGAAAGCTCGGAGTAAAGCTCTAGGAGGTCATGGGTCTTCGGAAAACGCCTCCGCCTAACCTTCATGTAAGCAGCCTTCAACGCCTTCTCCGCAGCTTGCTGAGCGGCGAAACATGCCCAGTTATACCTGCCCCCCCTCAAGGCCTCAAACGCCTCCTCCAAATCCACGCAAGCCTCGTAAAACCAGTCCTCAACTTCCGGCCTCATTCCACTCCCCAAATAAGAATAATGCAGCACACTTAAAAAACCATTAGTTCCCCCTAGGAGAAGATAGAAGAGACTAACGAGCACACCCCTTAACCACCTTTTTCTTAAACCTCTCTTAAACCTCTTCTCAGACATCCCTTTACCAGAAAAGACCCAGAAACAGCAGCAACTCTCAGTTTTTTCGGCAAACGCTGAACTTTCTTACCCGAAAACCGTCTGCCCCCTTAACCTATCCAACCTTAAACTCATCTCCGGCTTCATCTTTTTCATGTCGGCGACCAATGAGAGGTTAGGCTTTTCCACGCTGCTCCTAAGTTCCCTCGCCTACAACGTAGCCTATGGCACCGTTGATCAGAACCCTAGCTCCGACGCCTATGGTCCTCAGCAACGGATCGTTTTCAAGAGGGTTAACCTCTCCAGAACCGGAAACGGTTGCCTCAACGAGCGGACCTCTGAGGCCTGTAACCGAAAATATCGTCTCCACCATTCCCTCCCTCGGGTTGACCCGGGTTGGCCATGGCGGCGTAGTTCCTGAAGGCTGAACGAGTCGTGAACACGTGTGCAAACGGAATGTCGCCGAGCGTAATGGTTTTCTCGAAGACGCATCCTCCAGTCTCAACCCTGACAGCCACCTCCTCTCCTTCCACAAGGTTCCTGAAGAGGTGGCCGCTACCATACTTGCAGCTTGCGCTGGCAGCTCCGTAAACGACGACGTCCACGGATCCAAGCCTCTCGTCCGGGCACGGCCCCGGGAAAGCTGGAACACCGTTAATCCATGCTTTCTCAGCCACGCTAAACGCCCCTCTCTCGGCAACCGGCACTGAGAGCACAACAGCGGTCCCAGACATGATGGCGCAAGTCGCAGCGGTCACAACGTCCACTTCGCCAATGCTAACATCTTCGCCTCTTCTGACCATGCGCTTAAACTCCTCAGCCGTGAAGACTACAGCCTTACTCCTCAGTATTTTAGCGTTGATCTCCACCAATTACTAGAGGAGAAAAAATAAAAACGCTTTTGCAGGATTAAACTTGTCTGAGCGCGCAAACAGAAGCTCTTAAAGTTAAATTTTTAAATTGGGGTGGCTTATATAGTTCCTATAGTTCATATAGACATGTGAACGAAAGGGAAGGTGTATTTTTTGGACGCGTCCGTGGAGGAGTTGAGGCGTTCCCTCGCCGACCTCAAATGTAATTTGAGGTTTGATGGGTGGAGGATACTTTACGGCGGTATGCGTTACGCGTTTATTTCCCGTGAGCTTTTTATGCGCATCACGAAGGAATTGATGAGAGTTCTGGGGCCGTCGCTTAAAAGCGTCGTTTTGCAGTTCACCGCCCTTTCATGCTTCGCTGAGGTAAGTCACATGATCAGCGGCGGAACCCCTCCAGAAGATGCGATTGAAGAGTACGCCAATTTTATCGGTGCAGCTGGATGGGGGCCCACTAGGATTGTTAGCGCCGACTTCGAGAAGCCGGAGGTCGTTGTGAGAATGTATAATTCGGGTATTGCTTCATGGTTCAGGGACAACGTCGAAAGCTTGGAGAATGTCTTCCCATTCTACGAGTGTGCTTGGTGGGGTTACGGCTGGACCGGAGTTGTTAAAGCAGCCATAGAGGGGATGGGGGCTGAGGCTCCGCCCCTAACCTACAGGGAAACAGAGTGCCTTGCTAGGGGAGGAAACTACTGTGAGTGGGTGATAACGCAGGGGGAGGATGCTGGTTTAAGTCAAATGAAATCAACTATACCGAGGGAGCTTTTCAGTTATGAGGGCGTCAGAGCGGTCATCAGTGGAAACATTGCCCCCGGAAACCCCGAGGAATCCATCAAAAGATTCCTCGATCGTTTAGAGGCGAGGGAAGATGGATCCGTAGGGATAGGGGGAGAAAGGTTATTCTTGGGGCCTAGCATACTATTCTCTATCGCCTACTATATGCTTCCCATCGAAAGATTCGGCGACATGATATACGCGGTCTACAGGAGGGCTCACAACGAGTATGGACGATACCTCTCATGGCAAGGGGAAAAGTATGGAGCTGAGGGGGTGCTGAACTTCTTCCTAGCGTCGGCATCATCGATGGGGTGGGGAAAAATGGATGCATGGGTTGAGGACTCGGAGTTCAAATTTCTGATCCATCAGTCACTTCACGGGGAAGACGTAGGGGCGTACAGGAAGCTAAGGGGGCTTGAGCCGCAGCCGGCCTGCATCAACATAGGCTATATAGTGGAGGGGATCCTAAACTACTTCGCTGAGCAAGAGGGGAAGCCGCCATTCTCAGTAAGAGAGGAAAAGTGCGTTGCGAAGGGAGATGAACACTGCGAGTTCACATTACAAGCCCTGTAGCTTGACGAAGGAGATATCCATTTTCCATCGAAATTGTCAAATAACAAATTTACTTCGATTTTTAATGTGATTTTTCCATAAATAAATGGAATAATTGTTTTTGAATCGTTTTGATTTGGAAAAAAATTTAATTTTTATGTTAATGACATATTGTGAACATAACAAAGAGTTTGGCAGCGTCGACGGTTGTTTTCCAAAGAAGGTGGAAAAAAGGCTCTGCTCTCGAGAACTTTATGAGCGATATCCACGTTGACGAATGGAGGATTTACTGGAGAGGTTTACGCTACGCCTTTATCGCTGAGACAATACCCGGGATGCTCTGCAAGGAGATGATGAGCATGTTAGGCTTCCTATCTAAATCGTATTTTTTTCCGCTTCCAAGTAATCCCCGGCTTCATCACGGTAAGCAAGCTCATGGCGGAAGGCTGTTTTCCAAAGGAGGCACTTGAAGAATACGCGCGGCTTTACTATGTTTGGGGGAGAGGTAAGCCGAGTTGATTGAAGCCGACCTCGACAAACCTAAGGTCGTCGTAAGGATACATAATCCTTCCCTAACACACTGGTTTATGAAGAACGTTAAAAACATAAGAGCTGAGTCTCCCTTCTATGACTGCTCATGGTGAGGCTACAAGTGGGTTGAAGCCGTTGAAGCAGCATTAGAGGAAAAGGGCAACGGTGTGCCGGTCACGTACGACTCGGCCAAGTGTTCAGCTCTCGGAGACGACTACTGCGAGTTTTACGTGGAACGCCTATGTAAGGGAAGAAGACCCTTCTCCAACTTCTCCACCACGATAAGAGTACGGTTACTGCTCAGCCTTCAGATAAGAACGAGGAAATCTGGGGATTCCTTAAGAGGCTGGAGGCAGGGAGTGACGTCGTCAAAATTGGGAGGGAAAGAATACTGTTTGTAGAAGGAGGAATGTACTCTCTTGCTGTTCGGCGGGGTTGATATGGAATCTACAGAAGGGGCACGTGGATTACGGCCGTTTTCTCGCGAGGCAGGGTGAGAAGTACGGCGTTGAAAGAGTGCTGAACTTCTTTTTCTCCTCGACATCTTCGATGGGTTGGGGGAAGCTTGAAATGGTGAAGTTCGAAGATTCGGAAGTGGTCTTCAGAACCGTACCAATCGATTTACGCGGAGATAGCCGGACACTACATTAGGAAGAGAAGATTGACAAGGAGGCGGGTTTGCACCTACGGGTGGATCGTGGAGGGGATCCTGAACCACTTCGATGAAGACGGGCGGGTCGAGGTAGCTTGGGACGCGGCCAAATGAGGGTTTAAAACCATAAACACCACAAAGGGCTGACGGTATCCTTATGAAACCGCCACCATCATTCCCTATCGCGACAGGGCATTCCTGATGCCACGGCGGCCGCTACTCCGCCACTTGACCCGCCGGGTGTCCTATTGAGGTCCCACGGGTTCCTAGTGGTTCCGAAGAGAGGGTTGTCCGTTATCCGGTACCAGAGCTAATTCTGGAATGTTCGTCTTGCCGATGACTATCGTTCCAGTATTCTTAAGCCTCTCAACAAGCACCGCGCCTTCTTTGGGAGCGAAGTTCTCAAACATTTTTGAGCCATAGGTTGGTTCTCACACCCTTCGTCGCTATGTTGTCCTTAATCGTTACGGGGACTCCGAGCAGAGGGCATCTTACACCCTTCTTAGCTTCTTCCTCAGCTCTCCTAGCCTCCTTTCTCGCCTCAGAGAAGGTTCTTCGGGATAGAAGCGGTGCTTCTGGACTTACACAACCCCACTAGGATCATCGCTAGGACGGATTCCCCTATACTGACGCCGGGCGAGTACTACGAGGGAATCGGGATGGTGCCAAACGTCGTCTCCCCCTCTGGAGCCTTGATCGAAAACGAAACAATATTCCTTTACTATGGGGCAGCTGACACAACGTGTTACTTGGCATACATAAACCTTCCACTTCTAGTATGGACAATGTGGGAAAGCCTGTTAAACTTGTGCGCCCCTACGAAAACCCAATAATAACCCCGATAAGATCCCACCACTGGAAGGCTAAGGCGACGTTTAACCCAGCCGCAATATGTCTTGACGGGTATTTTCCCAGAAATACGCAGACAAATTTATAGTCGTGCACTGGATGGGCGGCTGCATAGATTACGAGCTACGCGAGAACCTAGACTTCACCGATAAGCTCCTTAAACATCACTCATAGATTCTCCCTAAAAGGGGGATGTGGGACAGCAGGAAGGTCGGGATCGGCCCTCCACCAATAAAGATTAAGGAGGGCTGGCTTCTATTTTACCACGGCGTCTCTGACGAGGGAGTTTACCGGGTGGGAGTGCTCCTGCTCGACCCAGAGAACCCTCTCAGGGTTCTAGCTAGATCCGAGGAGCCACTCATGGAACCGGAGGAGTGGTATGAGAGGTGGGGCCAAGTTCCGAACGTGGTCTTTCCTTGTGGCGTAGTGCTCATTGACAACACGATATTCCTCTATTATGGCGACGCTGACACCGTTGTCGAGGTAAGCCACGATCAGCGTAAGAGACGTTTTACGCCACCTTAGAGTGGGGCCCGCACCGGAGTGGGTAACGCTGGAGGGTTTCATCCCAGGTGTTCCATTGATCCTGCCAGTCGTCATAACGACTCTAGACGGAAGAACTTTCAGAACGGAGGAGGCTTATAGGGCAGTGGTCGAAAGAAGGAAAAAGGAGTTTGAGAAGTTCGTTTTTGAGAGGCTTGGGCTTCCCAAAGATGCTTCGCCGTCAGCAATCATCGAGGCTGTCAAATTCACCATGGTAAGATTGGAGGAAGAGCTAAAACAAGGTTTTCCAGGAAGACCTCTCCTTTGATGGCAGCATTAAGAAGTTTGTGGACTTTGTTTTCTCGTACTTCCCCCACGGGGGAACCTTTGCTCTAAAGGCTGAGGCCGCCAAGCGGATACCGAGGAAGAACCCGCCTATCAACCTTCTAAGCAAGTTTGGATGCGGCTTTGTGGATGAAATACCATGTGACTATCGCGACGCGCTGGCGCTGGCAAGCTTTTCGGAGGGGAAGAGAATATGAGAATTGGATTTGGAGGTGGCTGAAGGACAACGTGAAGCCAGAACACTTCGAGCAGGCGGGCATCAAGCCCATAGTGGTGGAGCACGAGTTTCTGCCAATGGTTCCCGAGTTAAGGGAAGGCACAGCAATCTCTAGGCTCACAGGCAGAGTTATAGTGAGCACGCTCAAGTCAGGGGTTGGAGGAGAGTTCCCGAAGCTCCGCACCTTCATGGGGATCGCAAAGCATGTTGTAGAGCTGGAAAGGTTTGGCGAAATGTGGAAAAGCTTCATTGGTAAGAGAAAGTTCGGCGTCAGCATAGCGAACTCCATAAGGGATCACTGGGGTGTTGAAGCTCTCTCAGCCCACTCTATCTTCGAAAACAAAAACCACCGAGTATTCATTGAGCGCCTGAGAAAAACGGCGGAAAAACTTAGAGAGGAAGGACACACCAGCCTAGCTGAAGCAATAGATAACATGACGGCATGCTACCACCTACTTCAACCCTACCCGGACGGAACATTTCTACTATGCTCGGCGCGGACGTGAACCCTTCACAGCTACAGGGGTGGCAAAGGGGTACTATCGGCATTCATCGCATACGTCGAAAGAGACTTGGCGACAAGAGACCTTCTAAACGAGATATTCAGGCGAATAGGCTTAGGAGAAGAAGAGCTCGACAGAACAGTAACAGAGCTCATAAGACGCGGGAAAGAGCCGGAAAAACATAGTCAGGTACTTCTTTGAATAAAAATAAGTTCAGCATAAAAACAGAAAACATTCAAAAATACTCTATGTTTCTTCCTTCATTTTACTTTTTAGAAAAACTTTAACTTTACTTGGTTGTAGGGTTTGACCTTGACAAAGGAGAAGAACGATGAAAGCGAATGCGATGGGAGCTGGGGTCAGAGGTGCCGCATCGATCTGTAGGAAAAAAGGGGGAGAGGAGAAATCTAATACTTGTAGAATCCTTTTCCTGACTTCTTTCCGAGTTCGCCTTTCTCTACCATCTCTTTGAGTAGTGGATGCGGTGTGAGTAGAGCTTCAAGGTTGTCGATTTTTCCATATTTCTTTGCTAGCTCCTCTAGCTGCTGGACTACCGTGTCTATTCCGAAGTTGTCCGCTAGCTCGAGCACTCCAAAAGGCATGTTAAACCCTAGCTTAACAGCCTTATCTATGTCTTCCACTGTCGCCACGTTGTCTGCTACGAGCTCGGCTGCTATGTTTATGGACAAGTATACACCCCAGAAGGGCTGGAACTTCTGCTCTGCGGCTTTAGCTGTTTCCTCGTTCCAAGAGGATGGAACTTGCCACTTCTTCTCAGGATACTCGTAGAATCCCTTTCCTGTTTTAACCCCTAGCTCGCCCCTCTTGAATAGTTCCTCAACGACCGGGGGGACCTTGAACTTTTCAGGCTCCCTCTCCTCAAAGAACTTCATCACGTGATAGTTAGTGTCTATTCCAGTGTAATCCATAAGGCCGAGCGCGCCCATCGGCTGCCCAGCTCTGAGATGCAAAACGGAGTCTATCTCCTCAGGCTTAAAGATCCCCTCGCTTATCAGCCACGCGAAGAAGATTCCTGGAGGCATCATAACCCTGTTGGCTATGAAGCCGGCGACGTCCTTCCTGCAGTAAACGGGATCTTTACCCAGCTTCTTAGCTAGCTCATAGGTCACCTGGGCAGTCTCATCACTCGTCTTCTCCCCATATATTACCTCAACAAGCCTCATGATCTGTGGAGGATTAAAGAAGTGCATGCCGACAACCTTATCCGGCCTGTTGGTTGGCTTCGCGATCTCCGTTATCGGCAGAGCACTAGTGTTCGACGCTAGGATGGTTTCGGAAGGGCAGATGCTATCCAGCTCTTTGAATGTTTCCTGTTTGAGGTCAAGCCTCTCCGGGATGGCCTCTATGACGAAGTCCGCGTTCTCAGCTGCCTCTTTAAGGTCGAGGGTCGTTGATATTCTTTCAAGGGCTGCGTTAGCGTCTGCCTCAGAGATCTTCTGCTTCTGGACAAGTTTGCTGAGGCTCCACTTGATCTTCTCCATTCCAGAGTCGATGAACTCCTGCTTTATGTCCCGGAGCCACACCTTATAGCCTGCCATGGCGCAGAGCTGGGCGATGCCGTGCCCCATCAACCCGGCTCCAAGAACCGTAACAGTTTTCACATCCTCAATCTTCACTTCCATCCCTCCATTCCACACTAGGGAGCGTCGAGGACTTAGGATTAAAAGTAATTATTAAGTCTTTCCGTTTTTAACCAGCCGGCACCAATCCCGCACATTATATGGGAACAGCTGCCGCCTTCTTACAGTGTCCTCAAGGTTCATCGTTTTAGGAACATAAAAATGAGCAGTTAAACGGTGAACGTTTAGTGGGGCTCCCGTGTTTCCAGTTTTATCCGTCTGCTCGGTTTACCTTCAGAATCCGCATTCCAGCATCCGTTCACTACCTGTTTTGGATGCCTTGCAACCTCGGCCACTTCTTTAGGTAAGAGGTGGTTTGAGGGGCTCTACGTTTTGCTTAGGCAAATGATGGTGCTATCTTCTCTATGTACGTTTTCAGCACATACTTAGGGTCTGGCCCGATGTTTATCAGCATTAAGTGTTTTACGCCAGCCTTCCTGAACTCCTCTATCTTGTCCATGCAGTCTCGAGGTGTTCCAACTATGAAGAAGTCTGTTAGGATTTCGTCTGTCACCTGCTCCGAGAGTTTAACCATTTCCATGAGCATTTCATCTTCCAAGAGGAGGTCCTCGAAGTAGTACTTCTTGGAGAATCCCTCCGGCAGCTCGAGGCTGTACCCTGCCTGCTCGACTTTTTCAACGGAGGAGACCATCATTCCCTTGTAGAGGCGCGCCCTTTCAATAGCCTTCTCGTAGTTTTCGTCCATAGCCGTGTATATTTGAAGCGCGGTGTCGATTTTGTTGATGCTTCTGCCAGCTTTCTCAGCTCCTCTCTTAACGTCTTCAAGGTTTTCCCTGTATGTTTTCGGTGTTTCCGTTATGGGCATCCATCCCTCACAAGCTGCTCCGGCAAGCTCCCTTGTCTTAGGCCCGTTCGCTCCAAGATATATTGGAATCGTTTTCCTGGTTGGTGTGATGTGAAGAAACGCTTCTCTAAACTTAAAGTATTCCCCATTGTAAGAGAACTTCTCACCCGTCCACAGTCTTCTAAGAACCTCTATTCCCTCTTTAAGCCTCGTGTAGGGGCGACCCCACTCTATGCCGAACGGCTTAATGTTCATGGCTTCCCCGGCTCCTAACCCGAGGAACACGCGTCCACCGGAAAGATGGTCAGCTGTAGCGAAGACCTGGGCTAGGATGGAAGGGTGATACCTCACCACGTCGGAGACGCCAGTTCCTATCTGCACGTTTCTAGTCATAACCGAAAGCGCTGATAGTAGGCTTAAGGCGTTCGGCGTAAAACCCGGCGGAACCATTAACGTGTGGTCAGGCACGATAAGAGAATAGTATCCCGCCTCATCTATCATACTCGCAATCTTGAGAATCTTATCCATGGGAGGAAGCGGAGGAGGTAAAAGCATCCCGAACCTTAACTCTGCCATCGCCATTAACCCCCAAAGTTAAAAATACACAACTTTCACTAGGTTAAAAGCTTTTTTACTCTTAGTAGAAAGCAGCCTCTTAAAAGGAAACAAGGGATGCAAGATAAGTGGAATATCTTAGGGAAAGAATGGGATAATTTCAGAGTTTTCACGATTTCATACGACCTCCACATTGACCCCTATTTTTCCTGCTATTTCACCCTGCCTCCTATCGCTTGTCACTAGAAGCTCGTGCTTTACTGCCTGCGCCAGGTAGAGAGCATCGTAGACAGGGATTTCTTCCTTAAGGGCTATTTCAATAGCATCTTGTAAATGTTTTTCTATTGGCTCAAAGTCGACGACGTCCTTCATTTTTTCCAGTGCATTAAACATGATTTCCGCTTCCTTCCTTGATATTCTCTTATAAAGAACATTGTGTTTCCAGATTGCATTTGAAACTTCAGCTAACGCGAGCGTAAGCGAGCAAGCCTCATTAGACAAGTACCTCTTAACGTTTTCCCATCCTTCCTCCCTTAAAACATACTTTGCCAGCGAAGACGCGTCAATTACTATCACGGTCCTCCCTCACGTAACTCTCAGCGGTCCCCCTCTTAGCTGGAGGTAAACCACTAAGCATGGTTTCTATTTCATCCAAAGCCTTTTTCCGCATATACTCTTTAACTTTGCGCTCGATGAACCCTCTCACCTCCTCACTCCAGTTAACGTCTACTTCCTTCATTTTTTCTTTCAGCTTTTTAGGAACCCTGAAGCTTACAGTCTCCACATTAACCACCAATTCACTCCCTCGTATTACAAGTATATAAACTGTTTCGTCATACTAACGGCGAGGAAAAACCACAACCTAGAGAGGAAAGAGAAGCGCACCCTAGTGCCTTCAACCGCTTCAACCAACAAAATCCTTAAAATTTCGCTTTCAGGAAAGTTACACTTGGAAAGGAGAGTGGTGTAATGTTCGATTTTGTAATGAGCGAGGAGGAAATAAGAATTAGAGATGAAGTTCGAAGCTTCGTCAGGAATGAGGTTAGCAGCGAGTATCTTCAGATGCTTGACAGGGATGAAGTCGACTTCCCCATTGAAGTTTACAGGAAGCTTGCCGAGAAAAACCTTCTGGGTGTGAGGTTCCCTAAGGAGTATGGTGGTAGAGGTAGCACGTGGGTTGCCGAGTGCGCCGCCGTAGAGGAGATCGGCGTCCTCGGCTCCGCTATAGGATGCGTTTACGCTATGCCAAGCATAGTAGGCGAAGCCATTTACATGTTCGGCACAGAGGAGCAGAAAAAGAAGTATCTGGTTCCCATGCTTAAGGGGAAGCTTGTCTCCGCCGAGGCGTTAACAGAGCCTCGAGGTGGAGGAGGGTCAGACTTCTTCGGGACAACAACCACCGCCCGGAAGGAGGGAGAATACTATATTCTCAACGGGGAGAAGAGGTTCATTGCAGGCGGGAAGTCAGCCGACTTCATACTCGTCTACGCCAGGACGAACCCTGACCCAAACGTTCCCGGCCACAAGGCTATAAGCGCCTTCATAGTTGAAAGAGACATGGGGGTGGAGGTAGCCTACACATACAACCTTTTGGGCTTCCGCGGCATGGGAACCTCAAGACTGGTTTTCAAGGACGTTCAGGTTCCAGCCGAGAACCTTGTAGGCGAAGAAAATGGAGGTGCAGTCATATTTAACAGGATGATGATCCCTGAGAGGCTTACCTCCGCCGCTGGGGCCATAGGTGGTGGCAGAGCAGCCTTAGATGTGGCGGTAAAGTATAGTATGATGAGGAAGGCGTTCGGCCAGCCGATCAGGGCGTTTCAGGGGGTAAGCTTCAAGATCGCCGACAGCGTGATGAAGCTCGACGCTGCGAGGGCGCTAACCTACATGGCTGCGAAAATGGTCGACAAGGGGCTCAACGCCAGGAGGATGGTATCCGAGGCGAAGGCGTTAGCGACGGAGGCAGCGTGGGAAGCCGTAAACAACGCGATGCAAGTGCTGGGGGGAATCGGTTATACCACAGTGTACCCGGTGGAGAGAGCCCTGAGAGACGCACGTTTAGGACTCATATGGACAGGGTCAAACGAGGTCATGAGAATGATAATACAGCACGAAATATACAAGGAGTATTCGAGAGGGGAGAGGCCGCCGGTAAGGGACGTAGAGGAGGACGCCGCAGACGCCGACAAGACCGAGGAGAAAATATACGATTAGCATTTTAACGGTGGACGCCTAAAACCTCCACCTTCCTTTCCCCACTTTTACACTTCCCGCGGACAACCTTTCTAAAGAGGTGTGCTTCGCCGCCATAGGCTAGCTATGCCTTGATGCCTACACTTCGAATATCCTAAAGGTGCGGTTTGGAGGGTTATACTCTATTTTTCTCTAGGTTAAGGGTCTTCCCTGTGAGTGCTCCCGCTATCCCGGCGAAGGCAAGGAGGCGTGCACATGGTTACTGCCAA
>JAUQZD010000070.1 GCA_030587405.1 Candidatus Freyrarchaeum guaymasense
AACAGTCCCCCTCCTATTAAGATGAGTAATAGCTATATGTCCTTCCTCCCCCTCAGCCTTCCTCTCTCCCGTCTCAGGGTCAACGATCTCTACGAAGTACAGGCTTGGGTCAGGGTTATGGCAACCGCTAAGATCTGTACACTCCGGGAAAGCGCCCTGGCACTCGGTGAAGCCATACGCGTTACCAATAGACGGCTGGATGGCTCCCAGTGATTCCAGTCTTTTCCGCATGTCGTCCCTCATCCCCTTCGGGCACGGCTCACCAAGAGCATGGACCCCTCTTACGGGTGAGAAGTCTACTCCTAGCTCCTGCGCCCTCATAACGAACCTTCTCATGTAGCTTGCAATCCCCATAACTCCCGTGCATCTGTATGCTTCCATTAGTCTTATTGCTTCGTCCAGCCTCCTGTGCACCGGGAAGTCCGGGTGGGGCATACCAGTATGCCCGGCGACGACAGCGCAGCCAGCGGCCAAAGAGGAAGTTATGGCGCGGAGGTAACCTATGTGTGGAACAGGCCCCAAAGGAAAGGCGTTGAAGATTATGTCCTCTCCGGGAACAGCCCACGTTATCTTCGAAGCCCTAATGAAGAATAAGTTCTGCGCGTAGAAGTCGTGGGTTGTGTTGTAGAATATTGATGGGAGTCCCATTGTTGTTCCTGTTGTCATTGTTAGGTCCCAGGGGATTAGTTCGTAGAATGGTCTTGAGGGGTCTAGTTTTAGTTTGAATGCTTCGGGGTCTTTCATGTAGTCTTGCTTGGTTGTTAGGGGGAGTTTTTCGAGGTCGTCGACCGTTTTTATGGTTGAGGGGTCTATCCCCCTCTCCTTGAAGAGCCTGCTGTAGTAGGGGCTGTACCTGGCGCAGAGCTCGACCTGAGCCCTAAGGTTCCTGTTCCTAACCTCCTCCATCTCCCTCCTACCCATGAAGGCGGGGTCACCCTTATCCTCCCTGTACAGCGGAACCATCTCAACAAACTTCCTCACCCTCTCAGGGGAAATCTCATCAGGCAACCACCAACCCCTAACACGCTCAATAACACCCATCGCTCGCCCTCCGAAGTGGTCGGCATGGGTATACTTACCTTTAAACTTTATATATTTTTTCAATTTTTTCGATTTTCGTTATTTTAGATGGTGTGGTTGGTGATGGGATGAGGGGTGCCGTGTTTTGAGAACGATCACATTCGTCAATTAACGAAGGTTGATGTTAACTTACTAAAAACGTTACATTTATAACCTTCTTCAGTGAAATATGGCATTGTCTTGGAGGAGGGTATGAATGATCAAAACCGAGCTGTGCGAGCTTCTGGGGGTTAAGTACTCTATCATGCAGGCAGCCATGGGCCCTTACGACACATCCGACTTGGCGGCAGCTGTTTCCAACGCTGGAGGGTTCGGCATCGTAAGCCACCCTGCCCCCCAGCTTAAATACGGGATCATGGCGCTCGTGAAGGACCCGGACAAGCTGAGGGAGTCGTTTGAAGACGTGAAGCAGAGGATGATGGCTGCCATCAGGAATGTTTCAAGGTTAACTGATAAGCCCTTCGGCGCTAACTTTGGGGTGGCACCCGAGCAGCCCGACGTCCCCTACTTGTTAGACTCGCTCTTGGAGGAGAGGGAGAGAGACCCGGAGCTTGCAAGGAAGCTTAGGCTTGTGATAACGTCTGCGGGCGACCCGACCCAGCCGCACCTCAAGAAGATTAAGGATGCAGGCATGATGTGGTTTCATACAGTTCCGTCGGTGTATCACGCTAAGAAGGCTGAGAAGGCTGGCGTCGACGGGGTTATAGCCACGGGGCACGAGGAGGGGGGCACGTGGCGTATCACCCTATAAGCACGCTTGTCCTTGTTCCGGAGGTTGTTAAAAGCGTGAAGGTTCCCGTCGTCGCCGGGGGAGGAATATGTGACGGTAAGGGGCTTGTTTCCGCTCTTGCATGGGGGCTAAGGGGGTATACATGGGGATGAGGTTCATAGCTACGAGGGAGTGCGAGTTTAACCATAAGGTGAAGGAGGCCATAGTCGCCTCGTCGGAGATGTTCCCTAAAGTCTCAGCCACCATAGTAACCCAGGGCGTCTTCGGCCCCCTTAGACACTTGAGGAACAAGTACTCTGAGAAGCTTTTGGAGTTAACGAGGAAGCTGGAGGCTGGGGAGATAGATTTGCTAGACGTTTACCAGTACGAGCCTGATGGGATCTTCAAGGCTAAGGGGTCTGAGGGGGACGTGGAAAACGGGGCGATATGGTGTGGCCAGGTGGCCGTAAGGCTACATGAGATCCCAACAGTCAGGAAGGTTATAGAGGGAATAGTTTCCGAGGCTGAATCCATCCTCCAAGACATGTGTAGAAGGTTCCTGCAAAGCTGGTTGGAAACGGATTGCTGATGTTAGGTCCAAGCTTAAAAATTGGAGGAGGAAGAGAATGAGTGAGGAGGAGATTGTTCGGGCTAAGTCGCCCATACCCTTCTCGGCTGGCTTCCGCTGGTCCGTGGGCGAAGTTATGGAGCACTTTATAAAGTCGCTCGGTGAGAGGAAGATTCTAGGCGGAAAATGTCCTCGCTGCGGCTACACCTACGTTCCGCCGAGGAACAGGTGTGGCAAGTGTTACTCCGAGATCAAACCTGAAAACTTGACGGAGCTCTCTGGGAAAGGCGTTCTTGTAGGCTACACCATCGCACACGTTGAGCTAGACGGAGTGGGGAATATTAAGGACTTGGAGGAGCCCTTGGTGATAGGGGCTGTGAAGCTTGACGGGGCGGACTCCACCATATTCGTCCCCATAGGAGAGGTTAAACCTGAGGAGGTTAAATCCGGTATGAGGGTTGAGGTTGCATGGCGGGAGGAGACGGAGGGTGAGATAGGAGACATAAAATACTTCAAGCCTGCGGGGTGATGGGTGTGAGGAGGGTTGCAATAGTCGGATACGCTCAAACCAAGCATCAGTGGGACATGCCTAAGACTAGGGAGGACATGGTTTTCGAGGTGGCTAAGGGAGCAGCTGAGATGGCTGGAGTGACAAGGGAGGAAATCGACACGGTAATCAATGCTTCAAGCGATTACTTGGATGGTAGGACGATATCCGAGCTTTTCCTAACGATGCCCTCCGGGGCGTACCTTAAAGACTACACTAAGACGGAGATGGACGGGGCTTTCGCAGCTCTATATGGGGTAATGAAGATACTTGCTGGGACACATGACGTGGCGCTGATCGTAGCTAACACTCAGGGGTCAACGTTTAACCCACACCAGGTTTCATACCACATGCTTGACCCGACGTTTGACAGGCAGCTAAAAGTCCTCAACGACATGGCGATAGCGGCGATCCAAGCAAGAATGTACATGGACAAGTACGGGGTGGCTGAGGAGGAGGTGGCGATGGTGTCCGTGAAGAACCTCTGGTGTGCGGCGAAGAACCCTAACGCGCACAGGAAGATGCCCGGCGTAACGGTTGAAGACGTTTTGGGGTCAAAAATGCTCTATGAGCCGATAAGGGAGCTTATGATGTCGCCCGTCAGCGACGGGGCATGCGCGGTAGTTCTCGCATCGGAGGAAAAGGCTAGGAAGCTAACAGACAACCCCGTCTGGATTGAAGGTGTTGGAAGCAGCCAGGATTTCTACGTGAGAGACAGAAACCTTCAGAGGCTTGAGGCCTTGGAGAAGGCGGCGAGGAGAGCTTACAGGATGGCAGGCATAAAGGATCCATTCGCCGAGATCGACGTGGCGGAGGTAACCGAGAGGTACGCGCACGAGGAACTCATGATCTACGAGGCCTTAGGGTTCTGTGAGGAGGGGAAAGCCAGAAGGCTAGTGGACAACTATGTGACGTGGCTCGGCGGCCAGATGCCCGTAAACCCGAGCGGAGGGGCGCTTGGAGCCGACCCGATAACCGCAACAGGACTCATAAGGATCGTTGAGGCTGCAAAGCAAATAAGAGGGGAGGCCGGGGCATACCAGGTTCCAGAGGTTAGGAGGGCCCTAGCCCACGGACAGGCGGGGATCTGCGCCCAGTCAAACATAGTGTTCATACTAGGAGGTGAGGAGTAATGTGGAGGAATGTTGCAGTTATAGGTGTTGGGCAGACAAAGCATGGGAGGAGGAGAGATGTCAACACTGCCGAGATGATAAGCGAGGCTGCGTGGAGGGCTATAGAGGACGCTGAGATAGCCCCCGAAGACATCGACGCAATAGTCATAGGTAACATGCAGGGCTTCGGCGGGATATGCCAGGCGGAGCTCTGGGCTGGTGACTGGATAGGGGCTCCGGGGAAGTCCGTTCTGAGGGTGGCGACCGGTGGGACGACAGGCGGCTCCGTAGCTCAGGCAGCAATGTACTCCGTCATCTCAGGGCTTTACGACGTGGTTTTAGCTATAGGCTTCGAGAAGCACTCTGATAGCAAGGAGCCGGGGGCGACGACAGGGCTCGCCCACGTTGGACTTGCTAACCTGTTCTACATGTTTAACTATGGAGCCCCGATGAGAGCTCTTTTCGCCTTGAGTGGGGGGGTAGGTGCTGCTGCAGGTGTTTCATCGTATCAGGCGATGTTTTACATGCACAGGTCCGGGTGCAGAATAGAGCACTACGACATGGTTGCGGCTAAGTCAAGGAGGAACGCTGCTAAGAACGAGTATGCACACCTTCAATGGCCTAATTGTACACCGGATGACATCGCTAAGACCCCTATGGTCGCGTATCCGTTAAGGTTCGGGCACATATGTCCTGCCAGCGATGGAGCCTCAGCAATAATCGTCGCCAGCGAGGAGATAGCTAGGAGGGTTGACAGGCCCGCTTGGGTTAAGGGCTTAGCGGCGTGTGCTGATGAAGAGAACCAGATGGGGGAGAACGCTCAGGGGGTAGGAATACTAGACACCTCAGAGCAGCTTCAGTGCAGGATTGCGGCGATGAAAGCATATGAGATGGCTAAGATAAGAAATCCTAGGGAGGAGATTGACGTAGCTGAAATATACCAGCCGTTCCCCCATCAAGAGCTCATGTACGCCGAGAAGCTCATGCTGTTTGACGACGGGAAAGCGTGGATCGCGCTTGAAGAGGGTGAAACGGAGATAGATGGCAGAATACCGATCGACCCGTCTGGAGGCGTCCTCTCCACGAACGCAATAGGCTCATCAGCCATGCAGAGAGTGGCCGAGTGCGCCCTTCAGATAATGGGGAAGGCTGGCAAGCACCAGGTTCCCAAGGATGTCAAGAACGCTGTCGCCCACGGGTGGGGTGGCTCAACAAACTTCACCGTTGTAACCGTGCTTGGAGATGCTCCTAGGAGGTGAGTGAAGTGTCGAAGGAGAGGAAGGAGACGCTGGCTGTTGAGGACACCTGGCCGATAGGCGCTTACATGTATAAGGGTCCAAAACTCTACAATGAAATTGTTGAGGGATTTAAACGGAAGAAGATAATTGCGTCCCTTTGCACCGGGTGTGGAAGGGTGTTCTTCCCTCCAAGGAACATATGCGGCAGATGCTGGAGGAAGATCGACGCAAGGAGGGAGGTAAGCGACGTAGGAACCATCACGAGCTTCACCATAAGCCCCGAGATAAAAAGAGGTCAGGTTAAGGTTCTCGGGCTAGACCCCGTTGAGGCGGGAATAGTGAAGGATGGCGAAAGGCTTATCATGGTTTACGTTAACTTCGACGGAACAGACACGAACTATGCCACCGTACTGCTAAACGCGAAGCCAGAAGAAGTTCATGTTGGAATGAGGGTTAAAGCGGTGTGGAAGGAGAAGCCTGAAGGACTACTAAGCGACATGGAGGGGGTTGAACCAATAAGGAAAGAAAGCACCCAGTAATCTTCCCCCCTTTTCCTTCTTTTACGTGTTTTAGGCGTTGACACGTAGAAGGGAGAAGTGAATTTGATGTGAGGAGTGGGAACCTGCGATGATGGCTGAAAGAAGCTAAAGGAAGCGGGAAGTAGAGTTCGTGTTTAATTTACTGCAGTTAATTCTGTTTTTGCTGGTTTTTGAGGGGAAAGCCGATTAAAAAATAGGTTTCTAGTAAATGGTGTAATCTTCTTGCCTCAATCGAATTAGGTTTAAAAGGGGGATTGAACGTAAGCGTAATGGATGAGGTGGGAATGAGGAAGGAGGCCGACTTAAACGGGGCTTGTGAATCCATGAGTCGGAAGCTTGATTTAGTCAGGGAGTACAAGTCTTATTAACGCTGCGAGGACTACTCCCGAGATTGTTGAGGTGGAAGAAGGACTGTTTTTAACAGTGGAGGGAGGGGGCCTTCGGGTGGAGGCGAGTTTCAAGTTAAAGTTGGGGCTTTGTACTCTGTGGCTTACAGTGTGAAGAAGGCCTGCAAGAAGGAGGAAATGTATTTCGCTGTTCCCAAACTGGAGGTGTTGTGGTGGGTGGACAGATAAGCCTTTCACGGAGGTTCCCCGCGAGGAATGGCGGTGGAAGCTGCTTATTCACATGCCTGAATTCGTGTCCTTCAAAGTAGTCGAAGAAGCGAAGCAGGAAGTAAATTGAAAAGAGGAAAGTAAAGGCTACCGCAGGGGTTAAACTTGAAAGAAGGAAGGTGTGTTCAAATACTGCACGTGGAACCCTACTCAACCGAGCAGAAGTCAATAGAGAAAACGAGAAAACTTATGGTGGAGAAGGGGCTCGTTGAGAACGGACCACACCACGAAGTATACCTTTCAGACCCAAGAAGGACGCCGCCGGAGAAAATGAAAACCATCCTAAGACAACCCGTAAAGGAGAGGAAGTGAGGATCAAAAGGAAATAAACTAGATTTAACATTCTACAAGCCCCCTTTTTAAACGAGTTTAACCCAGGTTCTTGAGATGTTATTACTTAACGTTCACCGTTCCCTACTTTTACTTCCTACTTCTTACTTCCACCCTTGTTGATGGGAAACTTTTTAGGATGGAGGCTGCTCTTTCCCCGTAGGGTGGGATATTGAACTCTTATGAGAGAGTAATGGCTGTTTTGAAGGGGCGTGGAGAAGGCGTGGACGTCACTCCTTGCGTTAACTTCTCCTCTACGTGTACACGCGAGTTCATGGAGCTGACGGGTGCATGGTGGCCTGAAGCGCATAAGAACCCTGTGAAGATGGCGAGGCTCGGCTCCGCCGCCTACAGGTTCTGCGGTCTAGATAACGTTACAGTCCCCTTCGACACCTTGGTCGAGGCGGAGGTCTTCGGCGTCCAAGTCAACTTTCACGAGAAGGAGAGGTTCCTCGCATGGCCCAGCTCTAAAGCGCCTCTAGTGAAACGGGTTGTTCCCCCCATCCTCCCTGAAGACGTTTCAAGCGCTGGAAGGGTTCAAGTGGTAGCTGAAGCGGTAAGAATTCTGAAAGACGAGTTCGAGGGGGAGGTCCCCGTCAACGTGTACGTTGTTCCCCCTTTCACCAGCCTAAGCTACTACGTTTTCGAGTACACAAATTTCATGGTCACCTTGGAAAGGAACCCCGAAGAGGTTAAGAACGTTCTAGACGAGGTTGTCGATGTTTACGCTGAGATCGTAGACGTATACGTTGAAGCTGGAGCAGACATTATAACGTTTTACGAGATGGGGGGTTCTGCAAGCACCCTCCCACCAGTGTTTTTCGACGAGTTCGTCAGGCCATACGTGAGGAAAATGGCTGAACATGCTGAAGTATCCGTTCTAAGCCTTCCAGGAGAAGCCCTGCCAGTAATCGACAGGGTTCCAAGATGCGGGGTGAACGCTGTAGCCATAGACCAAGATACCCCGGTAAGCGGCGCTAGGAAAATCCTCGACTCAACTAGGGCGGGGTTCCCCGTAATAGGTAACCTTGACCCGGTAGGAGTCCTCTACGAGGGGCCTGAAGAGAGGATAAGGGAGGCTGTCAGGAAAGCTCTAGAGGAGGGAGTTAGCATGGTAGCCCCGGGATCAGACTTCTGGCTTGAAACCCCAACAAAGCACATCTCAATCATGGTCGAAGCAGCAAGGTTCTTTGGAGGGAAAAAGTAAAGCTTTTCTTGAATATTGGCATAAACCGATAAATTTAAATTTGCCGCCGCCTTGACGTTAAGGCGGATAGTGATGTTTAGGGTGGTGTGATGGGTTCTCTGATAGATTTGCTGAGCCCGGCTAGGGTGAAGGGTTTTAAGATAGTTGAAGTTCTTCCTTGCATGGCGGGCCCTGAGAAAATAAGAGTGATTGCTAGAGTGAAGGAGGAACTTCACGATGTCCTGCCGGTAATTTACCTGTATCTTCCTCAGGCGACGTATAATGAGGAGGCTTCCTCTGTGTCGTTTATGTACTGTGACCATCTTGTGACGGTTTTTGGTGAGGGAAAAGTGACGGTGACCAACCTTAAGGACGAGGATGAAGCTAGGAAGGTGGTGGGGTACGTGGTTGACCTAGCGAACAGGGCGTTCAGGTACTTGGAGAGGGTGGGAAAGCCGCCGGCGGAGGCCGTCAAGTCTAAGCCGAAGGTTAGCCCCGTCAAACTGGTTGAACTGCTCCCTAGAACGAACTGTGGGGACTGTGGTGAGTCAAGCTGCTATAGCTTCGCTATTAAGCTGGCCACCTGCGAGAAAGACCCCTCGGACTGCCCCCACCTGGAAAGGAGGAGCGAAGTAGTCAAACTCTTACATCCGATAATAATTTAATGAAAATATCTAATTTCTGCAATAGTCTTGATTTTCGACATTAATTTTGAGAAACCCATCTATCTCCATATTTCTCTTTGTAAATTCTAAATAATTCGGCATGTTTTGTAGAGCTGTTGCAAATGCACAATCTACTATGTGAAGAAGGATGTACCGGTTAGTATCTATTCTGGGTTCATCATCTTTATCTGTAGTTATAAATACGGCAATATTTTTTCGTACTACCGGATCTCTCAAGTTCTCTTTTTCCAAAAAGCAGTTTCTGCTAATCGTTCTCTAAGGCTCGTTTTGCATGAAATAATAACTTTTACTAAATCTGTTTTTTCTTTCAACGATGAGAATGCCAATATCAGGGAAATTTCACTCCAATTCTTAATAACAATTTAAACTTTATGATGAATTAATGCTTCACCACATCATCATAAATTTACGATTTAGCTCTTGAAGAAAATCTTAAATTTGTTGGCGTGTAATAGCAGTGTTCAAAGGGATGGGGTGTTTATAGTGGAGTTTAGGGATTTGAGTTTTCCTCGTGGCTTCCTGTGGGGTTGTGCTGTCTCCGCTCACCAGGTTGAGGGCAACAACACGAATAATAACTGGTGGAGATGGGAAAAGGAGGGACACACTTTAGACTTGTCCGGGGTCGCATGCGACCACTACAACAGGTATGAAGAGGACTTTGAGATCGCGAGGCGCCTCAACCTTAACGCTTTTAGAACCTCTATAGAGTGGAGTAGGATTGAGAGGAAGGAAGGGAAGTGGAACAGGAGGGAGCTGGAGCACTACCGCAAGATGATCCTCGCAATGAGGGAGAAGGGGCTTACACCGATGATCACGCTCCACCACTTCACGGATCCAATCTGGTTTGCTGAGAGGGGAGGGTGGGAGAAGCCTGAAAGCGTTGACCTTTTTGAGAGGTTTGCAAGGCGCGTCGTGGAGGAGCTAGGGGACCTGATACCCTTCTATAACACGATTAATGAGCCGATGGTTTACGCCATAATGGGGTACCTGTTCGGCATCTTCCCTCCGGGGGAGCGGGACCTCGCTAAAGCGGTGAACGTCGCCAGAAACCTGTTGATGGCGCACGCGAGAGCGTACAGGGCAATCCACGAGGTGTGCGAGGAGAGGGGGTTCCCCAAGCCGCAGGTTGGCATAGTCAAGAACATGATATACTTTGAGCCGTTGGATCCAAACAACAAGGAGCACGTGAGCACGGCGGAGAACATGGACAACGCATACAACAACTGGTTCCTTGAGTGCATACACACGGGGGCTGTTCAGCCCCCCTTCGGCGATGGGAAGGAGGAAGAGGGGCTCAAGGGTGCATGGGACTTCATAGGGCTGAACTACTACACTAAGGAGATATGCCTCCCCAGCCCCGACCCGACGAGGCTTTTCAGGGTGATACCTTTAGACGCTGAAGTCTCCGACTACTTCTGGATCGTTTACCCTGAAGGAATCTACAAGATGCTTACTAGGCTGAAAAAGTACGGTAAGCCGGTGTACGTGACGGAGAACGGGATAGCGGCGGTCAACGACAGGCAGAGGTGCAGGTACATACTACGCCACCTGGCAGAGGCGCACAGGGCGATAAGTGACGGCGTCGACTTGAGGGGGTACTTCCACTGGTCTCTAATAGACAACTTCGAGTGGAATGAAGGCTTCAGAATGAGGTTTGGACTGGTCGAAGTCGACTTCAGAACTCTGGAGAGGAAGCCTAGGGAAAGCGCGTACCTTTACGCTGAGATAGCAAGGAGAAACAAGGTTACAGCCAAAATGATGAGAAAGTACCTAAAGAGGTAGCTGAGAAGCGAGAAGACCCGCTGGTGCAACCCGCAAACCACCCTCTCATTTTAATGAGAAGGGCTTCCCGAGAATTTGCTTGAGAAGGCCTAGTGGAGTCTAGATGGGGTCAGCAAATTGGCGGTTACCTGAGTATTATCGCTGAGATTACGTGAATGGCAAGGCGGAGGGCTAAAGCGTAAATGGCTATCTGAGGTCCAAAGAAGAATGGTATTATTACGATTAGTCCGAGCACGCCAAGTGATGCAGCCATTCGGCGCTTACGCTCAATCCCCCTTGAAACCATGATCAAGACGGCGTCAAGTATGACGAAGATTATGGCGGCCACCACCATGCTCGAATACCAGATGAACCCTAGCAGCTCCTTAGCCCACGTATAAGCCATTATCTGAGCTACAAGGTATATGGACAAGTAGGTGCTTGCCTCAACGTACGGGTAGAGGTAGGGGGAGGAGGCTGCAAGGAGAGACATGGTGAAACTGTAGCCTTCAAGGTAGCGTAGATAGAAGTATGTCCACCCTATCCAGATCAGGGATGCTGGAACCCCTATGAAAGAGGTTATGAGTCCTACAGGAACCTCTTCTTCATAACCTTCGTAATAATTCCCGTAATCGCTCAAGGCAACCACTCTAGACTATTACCGTCTTTTAAAGGTTAAAAGGTTTCTGGTGGTGGATGAAAAAGGAGGGATCCTCGAGGATGTTAACGCAACAGTTTAAAGGAATTTGATGAGGCTGTGCTGTTCATCCTTTTATGTATTCTAAAACTTTGGCCATCGCGTTGAACGATGACCTCACCTTCTTCAGGTCACCGAAGAATGTTATGTTCCATAGTACCACGTGTTTGAGCCCTACTTTAACGTAGTCTTCTAGGGCTTTTATTATGTCATCCGGTGTCCCGTTAAGTATGTATCTTTCACAGACCTCGACTGGAACCTTTTCCAGGGCGGCTAAGACGCGTTCCCTCGAATACCTTGTGGGGACGTAGTCGGCGAAGGGCACGGACTTGTATCCTAAGGGGTGCTGGTATCCTGCTTCCTCGTAGGCTTGGTAGGGTAGTGTCAATGCGAAAGCCTTTATCATTGGTGAGGCGAGCACCCTCTTACACTCCTCAGCTTCCTCGTCTATGACAACGTAGCACCACATGGCTGGGGTGATCTCTTCAGGGCTTCTTCCAGCCTCCCTTGCAGCGTCCTGAACTATTCTTAGCCCTTCTTTATAGTTTTGGAGGGGCATGTAGGTTGGGAACCAGCCATCCCCCAGCCGCCCGGCGATCCTCATTGTTCTCTTTCCGTGGGCCGCCACCCATATAGGCGGGTATCGCCCCTCCCTGTAGGGTTCAAGCGTTAAGACTGCGTCCCTTAACCTCCAGAAGGCTCCGTCATAGTTGACCTTTCCCTCGCTCTCCCAGAGGAGCCTTATCAGGGTTAAGGCCTCTTCAAGCCTTGAGGCGGGCTTCTCATAATTTATCCCGTATGGCTCGATGTTCTCGTACTCTCCAGCCCCTATTCCAAGGATAAAGCGGCCCTTGGATATGTGATCCAGCGTCAGGGCTGCTTGGGCAAGCATGGCGGGGTGCCTTCTAAAGCACTCCGTGACACTGGTCCCCATCAGAAGCCTTGAAGTGTGGCAGGCGACAGCGGCGATCGTGGTCAGAGACTCAAAGTAGGTGTGGGGGCTCTTCTGACGGGCTGCGATCTCCGCTATGTCCGGGGTCCAGATCGACTCTGGAATCCACCCCATCAGGTGGTCAGGCCACCAAGCTGAGTCGTACCCTTGCTCCTCAGCCTTCCTTGCATGCTTAATAACGTTCTCAAAGGGGGGGAGAATCGTCCCGGGGGTTCCAACACGAAGCTCATGGATGTCCAAACGATCCACCTCCCTCCAAGACCGGGTAGCTTCCTACTCATCCGGCAAACCTCGTTTATTTAATGATTGTAAGGGGTAATTAACTGTTTTTAACTGTTTTTACTGGCGTGGCTTCAAGCGATTTTCTAGGTTCTAAGTCACACTTTCTTTTCCTAAATTCTACGTTTTTCAGTTACTTTCAAGGAAGATTGATTCTCTGCTTTCCACCAGCAAACAACCTTCTTCCAACCCAAGAAAAACGATGCAAATAAAGACGATGATTTCCCTAAATCATTTAATGGAGTCGCTCAAACTAGGCATGTGAGAGACCATCATAGATGACGAAAATGATGATAAAAAAATGGCCGGGAGAAGGGGGTGAACCGGCTATTTTAAACGGTTTACAACCGATTTGTACTGGTATAATGCGGCTAGCACCCTAGCCGTTAACGTGAGAGACCTTAAAACCGGTATGTTGAACTGTTTGAAGCCCTCCTCAACCATCTGCACCACCTTCTCGTCTCCGAACCCTAACACCACGGTCGGCTTCCTACTTCTTGATGCGATGTCGCCAAGGTGTTTAAAGAAGGGGGTGAGGTCTGCTCCGAAGTAGCGTGGATTAGCAACTATCCCTGGAATGGCGAAGATGAAGATCATGGACCCAACGTTCGGATCCCTTCCCAAGAGTTCAACTATCGGGGCTGCCGACTCAATTACTGCCGGTCCAACGTCGACGGGGTTTCTGCATGACGCCCATGAGGGAGCCGCCTCCTCTAGTTTACTCCTTGTTTCCCGGGTGAATGATGCCAGCTTGATGCCGAGCGAGTCCAGCTCATCGCATAGCATGGCAGCTAGGGAGCCGGAGTTCGTGAGGACGGCTACTCCCCCTTCTGATGGGAGAGGCTGAGACGTGAAGGCCATGGCCGTGTAGAGGAGCTCGTCTATGTTTTCAACCCTTATTGCCCCAGCTTGCTTAAGTGCAGCGCTGAAAACCTCGTCGCTTCCAGCTATGCTTCCCGTGTGGCTCATCACGGCTCTGGCTCCTGTCTCGGTCCTACCGGACTTTAAAACCAAGACTGGCTTCCTAGCTGAGGCACGTTTGAATGTTTCAATCAGCTTACGCCCCCTTCCAGGCTTAACCCCTTCAATGTATAAGCATATGACCTTCGTCTCTTCGTCGTCGGCAAGGTACTCGACCACATCCACCTCGTCCACGTCACACTTGTTTCCAAGCGTGACAACCTTGCTTAAGCCAATCCCTCTCGAGCAGGCCCAGTCGACGATGGAGGTGCCAAAGATCCCTGACTGCCCGACGAAGGCTATGCCCCCCCTGATAAGGGAGGCGACGTCGACGTCAGCCGTGGTAAACATGTTAGAGGTGTTCACTACGCCGACGCAGTTTGGCCCCATGACCCTTACCCCGTTAGCCTTAGCCAGCTCCACTAGCTCCCTTTCCATCCGTGCACCATCCTCCCCCGTCTCCGAGAAGCCAGCGGACTCGACTATCACGTGACGGATCCCCTTCTCAGCGCAGTCCCTTAAAACGTCGACTACAGCCCTGCTCGGGACTATCACGACGGCGAGGTCGACTGGCTCAGGGATGTCCTTGACAGATCTTAACGCCTTCACGCCCATGACTTTTCCGCCCTTAACATTTACAAGGTAGCTCTTCACGCTGGGATGGGAAAGAATGTTTCTAGTTGGAACATAGCCAAATCCAGGGTTTTCCGTTGCCCCTATGACCGCAACAGAGCGAGGGTTGAAAAAAGCGTCTAGCGATGCAGGCTCACCCATCACGAACACCCATACAAACTAAAAAGGAACACTTATTAATAATGTTCACCCGCCATCACCCACTCATCATGAACACTCGTTTAAGGTTCCCCCAAACACTTAACGCGTCACGATGCCGGGAAAGCACTCTTTCAGGGTTTAAACGTTTACCTCAGGCGCATTCCTGAGGTACTAAGTTACGTGTCTGGCGTTAAATGGTTTCCACATTAAAAGCCGGGGCAGAAACATTCAAAAAATAGCGAAGTATAATATAACCTTCGTAATGAAGTGTGACGTATGAGTGAAAACTACTACCTCCTAGGGAGGTTTGTAGGAGGCTTAGCGAGGCGAAAGCCAACACGCAACCATTATAGAATACACAGGGCTGGCGGCAGTGCGAAGACCACGCTGCCCTCTTCCTTCAATCCCCTATTAGGCGACAGTCTGGAATGGAGAGCAAGTAAGGATGCTTTAAGGCTTATCTTGCCTCTCTTTTAACCGACCGCTTTCTGACCTGCAAGCTTCCGTTGGTGTAGAGGCGTGCTGTGCCACAAACATCTGCTTGAGAAAAATTTTTATTCTTAATCCTTTATCTTTCGACAAAAAGGTTAGGTGCTGGAGGGCTGATGATGAGCTCTGACGGATCTTTCAAGGACGTTTTAGAGTTTTTTGATAGAGCGGCAGAGCGTTTAAAGCTGGAACGATACATTTATGACATCCTGAGTAAGCCTCAGAGGTGCCTGTCAGTCTCGTTCCCTGTTAGGATGGATGATGGGAGCATTAGGATCTTCGAGGGGTACAGGGTTCACTACAATTATGCGTTAGGTCCATGTAAGGGGGGTGTCCGCTACCATCCATCAGTAACGCTAGACGAGGTTACGGCTTTAGCGGCCATCATGACTTGGAAGTGCTCTCTTGTAGGCCTCCCTTACGGGGGAGGGAAGGGAGGGGTTGCATGCAACCCAACTAAGATGTCTCCTAGCGAGCTTGAAAGGCTTACGAGACGCTACGTCTACATGGTTCTCCCCTTAATCGGCCCAGAGGTGGACATCATGGCGCCAGACCTTTACACCAACGAGCAGATAATGGCCTGGATGATGGACACGTACAGCATGCTTAAAGGCTACACTGTTCCCGGGGTGGTTACAGGTAAACCAGTAGATATAGGAGGAACTCTAGGGAGGAAGTATGCTACTGGAAGAGGGGTAGCTATTGTGACCGTTAGAGCGCTAGAGCATTACGGGATTCCCGTGGAAAACGCGACGGTAGCCATCCAAGGGTTTGGGAACGTAGGCGCGTACGCCGCGAAAGACCTCGCGGAGAGAGGGGTAAAGATAGTAGGGATAACGACAAGTAGAGGCGGCCTCTTTAACTCGGACGGGCTACCAGTCCAGAAACTCTTCGAGGAGGTATACGTTAACAGGAGACATCCAAGCGAGGTTGGAGGAGGTGATTACATAGGTCCCGCTGAGGCGAACAAAGCAATCCTCGAAATGGACGTAGATGTGCTGATCCCAGCCGCGATGGAAGAACAGATCACTAGGGAGAACGCAGACAGGATAAACGCGAAGATAGTCGTGGAGGGGGCTAATGCGCCGACCACGAGCGACGGGGACAGGATACTGTGCGAGAGGAACATACCGGTCGTCCCAGACGTCTTAGCTAATAGTGGAGGAGTAATAGTGTCGTATTTTGAATGGGTTCAGGACATTCAGTCGTTCTTCTGGACGGAGGAGGAAGTCGTCAGAAGACTGGATGAGAGAATACTGGACTCGTTCACGAGAGTCATAAACCTAGCTGAGAAAGAAAAGTTAGACCTGAGAACGGCGGCATACATGATCGCAATAGACAGAGTTGCAAGGGCTATAAGAATGAGAGGAATATTCCCGTAGGCGGAGCAAACACCCTATCTTTATCTTCCCTTTCCATTCAGCGACTCGGCTCGAAACACAAGCAACCTCCGGTCTCCAACGGCAAAGGTGACATTAAATCCCTGAAGCCGAAGTTAAACGTGAAAGCCTACGCTGCTTGTTTTTTTGTTTCGTCTAGGAGTTTTACTACTTTGTGTCCTACGAATGGTAGTTCTGAGACTGACTTGACGAATTCTATCTCAGACTCAATCCCAAGCCTCTCCTTAAGCCTCTCCTTAAGCTTAGCCTTGAAGGCCTCGGCATCATCAACCTTATCCCAGTCAACAGCCAACTTCATCCTCAAAACGTCCATGGGGCCTGTTGAGTATTTTATCATGGTAAAGTACTCTGTGAATCCGGGGATGTCGCCTAGGACGTTTTCTATGTCTGCTGGGAATATTTTCATTCCTTTTATGTTTGCCATGAATGCTTCTCTTCCCAGGAATGATATTCTGGTGTGGGTTCTTCCGCACTTGCACTTCTCCGTTGTGATGTATCCTATGTCTTCTGTGCCCCATTTTATTATTGGGGTTGCTTCGGCGAAGAGGTTGGTGACGGTCACCTCCCCTCTTTCGCCCTCGGCGAGCTTCTCGTGGGTTTCGGGGTCCCTCACCTCGGTCAGGAAGAGGTCGTCGCAGCTGTGGACACCCTCATGGTAGTCGCAGTCACCCCAATACCACAACGGGTCGGCAACACCGCCAAAATCGTAAATCTTCTCCGAAGGAACCCCAGTCTCATCCTCAAGCCTCTTCTTCACCGCCTTCGTAACTATGTCACCGTAGCCCGTGTCTATAATCTTCGTGTTGGAGAAGATCTCTTTTGGATCGACTCCGGACTTCTTAGCGGTCTCAATTATGGAGTAGAGTGTGAGGATTGGCCCGCCGTAAACCTCCGGCTTATATCCTCTCAGCACTTGCATGTGCTTCGCTGAAAGATAGGGCAGAGGGTAGCCGCAGTCTAGGTAAGCGCCGAAGCCTATTATATCCGCTGCGGTGTAGGCCAGGACTACGTAGCCATGCCACTTAAAACCGGTGAAGTATACCTTAGTCCCTGCCCTGTACCCTCTCCCCCACTTAACTCTGAGATCCTGTTCCACAGCCATCATTATGTCGTGTTTTGTGTATGCGAACATTGTTGGGATTCCTGTCGTCCCCGTGGAGGCGTTGATTGAGACCACTCTTTCGTCCAGGGGGACGCATAGTATGCCTCCGAAGGGGTCCCCGGTCCTGCTCCTCTCCTCCCTCAACTCGTCCTTGTACAGCATGGGAACCTTCTCGAAGTCCTCGAGCGACTTGACGTCGTCGGGCTTCAGGCCAGCCTCGTCGAAGCGCCTATGGTAGAAGGATGAGTAGTGGTAGGCGTAGTCCAGCTGGTGCCTGAGCCTCCTCAGCTGAAGCTCCCTCAACTCCTCCCTCGCCATCGTCTCAACAGCAGGATTCCAAAACTTACCCCTCTCAACATCCAAACAACAACCCTCCTCAGAAGACTATTCTCACGTGGGTTCTTCCGCATCCGCATTCATCTTTGATCAGAGTGACCTTATGATCGGTTTTATACCTTATTAGGGGTGTTGCCTCGGCCCAAAGGTTTGTTATGGTTAGTAGGCCTTTTTCCCCGGGAGCAGTTGGTTCTCCGGTTTCAGGGTCGACCGTTTCAACTATGAACCCGTCTTCCCATGCGTGAAGCCCGTTCATCTGGTGACATTCTGAGGCGAAAAAGAAGTTATCCTGTATGTCTAACATGCATAGATGTGTCCCACCCCACACTTCCTCAAACTCCTTCCTTGTTTTCTCGTCTAGTACCGGGCTGCCGGGTCTAACCCTATGTATGACCACCTTCGTCCCGAACATTTCCTTCGGGGTCTTCCCTTGCTTCTTTGCTTCGTTCACCATGAGCTTTGCAAAATCGACCATTGTGAGGACTAAATGGGGTTTGAAGAACCCTGTCATATACATTGATCTTGGAAGGTCGAGCATGGGAAGCGTTGCCTCTATTGCTATGGCCGTGAACGGTACTATGTCTTGAACTGTCCGCCGGCTTGTGAACTGTCCCTCTATGATGCGTCCTATAGCCTCCCACTGGCTTGCCTGGACCTCAACTATCTGCCCTCTCCTCAGCCCAGCCATTAACAGGTGCCGAGTTAGGTGGTCCACTAGAACTTCCCTGTCGTTCTCCGTTAGGGCTGTTACGATCACGTTTCCCTTAACCATCTGCTCTGGAGGATTAAGTATCTGCCAAACCTTACTCATCGGCACGCATAACCGTCCTCCGAAGAAGTCCTCATCGGTGACGGCTGCCGAAAGCTCCTCGCGTGATGTCAAAGGTATTTTCGAAAGGTCGTTTAAACCTTTAATGTCTTCAGGCTTCACCCCCGCGTCACCAAGCTTTTTACGGTAGAAACGTGAGTTCCAGTAAACATAGTTAACCTGGCGCCTAAGGAGGTCTTCTTGAATGGACTCTATTTCACTTCTAGGCATGGTTTCCACGCTTGTAACCCACAAACCCTCCTCACCTGCCACACCTTCTAAAAACTAGTCAATAGTGAATAAACATATATTAATTTTTTGTAAAATTAGAATTTCCGAAAGAGGCGAAGGGTTCACACCTAAACCCTTGGTTAAGAGTGAACCAGTTTAAAAGGTTCTATTTGAGTGATGACTGCGATGACGTTGATACGAAAAAGGAGGGTTAAAACTCTTTAGGCATGGCTGCCATCGTTTGGAGGAGGACTCCGAATCCGTCAGCATAGGCTAGCAACATCATCATGCTACCGGTGAGAGATATTTGCCCGGACATCAGCGCGTCTCTTGCCATCAGCTCAGCTTTCCCCAGCCTAACCCACACTTCGTACGGGCCTTCAAGTATGAAGTCGGCTTCTTCTCCTGGTTTAGCCTCCCTGACATTCTGAATCTGGCCATCTCTTATCTCAAAGTATATTCCGAAGCCCTTATCCGTCTCTCTTAGTATCATAGATGCGTTAAAGTCGCCCATCCCCGTTTTAAACGCCGGGTTGGCATTAACCTCTTCGGCAAGCTTTTTAAAAAACTCTAAACTGAAATATTTCACCATACCCCTCCACTCTCCCATTCCATTCACTTGATCTCCTATAATTGGATGGCTTCATTTTTAAGGTTTACTATTTAAATTATTTTTTAATTATTTCCTTTCCGTTAGAAGCAAACCTTGCAAGCTTAGTCTGGTAGGTGGCTTCTTTTTGCCAAATCTTTTATCCTTTAACATGAATTTACTTAGCTGGGAAAGGAGGTCTTTGAAAGTTTTTTATTTTTCGAATATAAGTATTCATGCGGGCTTTGGGTGGAGCTTTTCACCCGTTGCCCCAGGCACCTTTCAGGTCTGCTAACAGGATGGGGGTTCGCCTCCGGCTACGCCACGTTTGCGCGGTGAACTTCACCATCCGTAGCGTTAGGTGAAATGTCCGTTGCCGCCCTTAAAAGATTTAAAACAGATAATGAAATAAGATAATAGGTGGCAGAATGGAAAAACTTGATGAGATAAGGAAGATCATTGGGGAGCACAAAGAGGAGCTTAGAGAGCAGTATGGTGTCAAGGAAATTGGTATTTTCGGCTCCTTTGTGAGGGGGGAGGCGAGGGAGGATAGTGACGTTGACGTACTGGTTGAATTTGAGAAACCGATAGGGTTCTTTAGGTTTCTCGAATTGGAGGAATACCTGGGCAGTTTGATAGGTAGAAAAGTGGACCTTGTATCTAAAAAGGCACTTAAGCCGCACATTGGGAAACATATTCTTGAAGAGGTTATAATAATATGAGAAGAACATACAGGGATTACATACTGGACATTTTGTCGTCTATCCAAGAGGTTGAGGAGTTCACCGAGGGCATGGGCTTTGAAGAATTTGTAAAGGACAGAAAAACTGTAAATGCTGTTATTAGAAGTCTGGAGGTGATGGGTGAGGCAGCGAAGAAAATTCCTTCGGAAATCAGGGACAAATACCCGGAAATTCCATGGAAATACATCGCAGGCATGAGAGATAAGCTGATTCACGAATATCACGGCGTTGATTTAGAAATCGTATGGGAAGTCATAGAAAAGGAAGTTCCGCCTCTCAAACCCAAATTCGAAAAAATACTAGAGGAGTTGAAGAGGCGAAGTTGAAAGGCGGTGGGCGCTTTGTGGCGCTCCGCACCTCGCTCCCATCAGGGTCGCCTAAGGTGATAGGGGTTCGCCTCCGGCTACGCCCATTTTGCGCGGTGAACTTCACCATCTGTAGCGTTATGCTAACATTTTTAGCATTCTGATTTTAGGATGTTTCACTACGTGAGGTGGGGGTTCGTCTAGTCATCTTTTAGGGGAGTTCTACGAGAGTTACGCTTAACTGGGTGAGAACGGCATCATCAAGGTGGGAGCTGGCGTAGAAGAGGTCGAGTGAAGTGAAACGATTAAAAGGAAGGTTCTAAACAATGATTAACATGGTTTATGATGGCAGCGTGACCTTAACCATGCAACCTAGTAGCATTCTCTTTAAAAGAGAGGAGAGAAAGAAGAGGGTTAACTGGGTGCATGCCTCTGTGAGGTGCTGGTTACTTGAGGGGCTGTGAAGAATGAGGGTGATGTTGCCTTAGACGAATTTCCTTCTGTCCTCTAGTAGTCTTGCACTTTCTGGTATATCTCCTGGGTTCACTATTTCGACTTCGGACTTTATCCTCAGGGCCTGCTTAAACTCTTCCTCTAAGATTTTCTTCATTTCTTCGAACTTTGATGGATCCTTGCATTCCACCTTGATCGTCATTACGTCTGTTACCCCTGGGCGCTCAACTATTATCTGGAACCTGCCAAGTTCTGGATGCCTTTTCACCACTTCCTCGGCTTGCTTTGGATGTATGAATACGCCTTTAACCTTCGTCAACATGTCTATTCTTCCCAGGATTCCCATCAGCCTTGCCTCGGTGCGTCCGCACTCGCACTTCTCCACGTTCAGGACGGAAGCATCCCCTGTCCTGTAGCGTATTAAGGGGAGAGCCTCCCTTTCGAGTGGAGTTGCAACTATTTCTCCTTCCTCCCCTGGCTCGACAGGCTCCAAGGTGTTCGGGTCGATTATCTCTATGAGGTAAAACTCCTCGTTAATGTGCATTCCATTATGGTACTGGCACTCACGCGACATAACTCCTAGCTCGGCTACGCCGTAAGCGTCAAAAAGCTCCATGTCAAAGGTTTCCTCAAGGTACTTCCTCAGGGAGGGTGGGAGAGGCTCTGCTCCGCACAGTCCAACCCTTAACTTCAAATCCTTCTTGGGGTCTATGCCCATCTTCTTCGCTTCCTCAGCCAGCCTAGCGAGGAAGCTCGGTGTTCCAGCGTATATTGTTGTCCCAAGAGATTTCATGAATTCAAGCTGCATCCTGCTCTCACCCGGACCAGCCGGTATGATCGTTAGGCCTGCACTCTCGGCAGCCATGTGGACGAAGAAGCCAGCGGGCATAAAGTGGTAGGAAAGGGTTATTTGTATGACGTCGCCTGGCTGAGGCTCGTAAACGTGCGTTTTAAGGAGGGTCCTTCTAGTTATTTCGAGGTCTTTCTCCGTGTAGGGTTCAAAAATGGGCCCTGGGGAAATGAATACCAAGCGTAGCTTCTCCTTCGGGACGGCTAGGAATTCCCCATATGGGGGATGCTGCCTCTGGTTAGCTACAAGCTCGTGCTTACTTGTGAAGGGAACCTTCTTGAAGAAGTCGTCTAAGCTTCTTATGTCGTCTGGTTTCACGCCAGCCTCGTCAAACTTCCTGTGATAGTAGGGTGAGTTCTCGTACGCATACCTCACCATAGCCAGTGCCTTCTTCTCCTGCAGGCGTCTCAGTTCCTCCCTACTCATCGTCTCGGTTTCAAATAGTGGCCTACCCAAAAATCCCTCCTCCTAAAGCCACCTAAAGAAGATAAAAAGAGGTTTATAACTTAAAAAGGTAACCTTACACGTGAGCTGCTCCCCCAGGGATTGAATGGTTGGCAGATTTTTAACGGAAGGTTATTTTATTCTTAAGTTGACGGATGGAGGGGGTTGCTGGCTTACGTGTATACGTTTCACAGGTGTGTAAGTGCAAGGTGTATCTGAGCGTTTGGGTGGGTGATAACCCGGAAGTCGGTGAAAACGAGTGGAGGGCCCGGGCTGACGGCAGATTTTTATTATTTATCATTTATTTATCATTTTGGCTTCCATACTTACTTTTATGTTTTATTAATATTTGTTTCATCTTGGAAAAGTTTCCTTTGAAGAAGGTACACTCCTTAATGCAGATACCGCAGCCAAGAGTTTTAGAAAATACTTTTGCACATTTTGTATAATCTATATGCTTTTCACGGCCATTATTCAAAATCTCTGCCTCTTTGAATGTCGCCTTCGCCGGGCATGCGGAGACGCGGTGATTGTAGATTTCACAGAAATCTGGAATCCAAGAGTATTTCTCTGCATTAGAATCCGTGACAGGAAGATTTTCTATGTCGGTATATATCGCGGCAATCCTCTGGGATAGGCCATTTCTCTCGGAAACTAAAAGGTCTCTCGGAAATTAAAAGGCCATGCTTTCCGATATGCCCAAGTCCCGCTTTTTGAGCGAGAAGAACAAAGTTTGTGCTGCCACCTATAGGAGGATCGGGCTGTGCATTATAACCTCTTTTTCATAAATTCTGAGAGTCTGTAGACTGCCTTGCTAAGTTCTGCATAAGTTCTCCACACCTCCCCCTGCAATTACGCTTAGTGCCTGTTTTATTCTTTCTTTATCCCGTGTCCGTTATAAGGACTATAGCGTTTTTGAACAGAAGCAGCCTGTTGCTGAAGATATGTTCTCTTGGAACTTCCATGTATCCTATAGTGGAGCAGCCGAGCTCCCTTTGCATAAGCTTCCAGCTCTATGAAGAATTTTCATCCGCTTTCTTCCTGGCATCCTGTAGAATCCTTTTAATGCTCTCCGAGCTTTTTCTTGTATAATATGGTCTTTAAAAGGTACGGTAGTGCAATCAGCGTCTTCAACATATGCCTTGCGAAACAGTTAAATATTTTGTATGTGTTTGTGGGTGCTGGTTTGGCCACGGGGTGGCCTATGGGTGGAGTCTTCGGATGTGGGGCTCTGGGGTTACCCCGAAAGCCCTATTAGAGGCGTATGCCTCGATGACGGGGAAACGCTTGACAGACCAAAACACACATTTACCCATAAAAGCCTATCAAGCGTGAACCCAACCTACACCACCACTAACTGCAACAACCTAGGAAACTCTCATACCTCTGGAGAAGTGGAGAGAGGTTTTACTAGTGGGGTGTCCTCTGGTACAAGGTTCCTGACGTCTGGAAGAACGAAAAATACCAATTTTCTGGATAACTTAATTCCAGCTTTCTCGTCTTCTTTTCACCGTCAAAGAGGAAGTCAGATATACCTGTTAGGCGAGTGGGTTATTTCATTTTCCATAATTCGTAGCTTTTCCCTCTTTCACACGTCCACCAGTCTCCAATTTTCCTCTGGTTTCACCTTGCCGTTTAACATGTTTTGCGGCTTCGTCGGAGATGGCGGTGGGCTAGCCTCCGGCATGAGCGTTCTTTAACGGGCTGAAACATCGACTAGCTTCAACGATTGGTGGCCGATTTCTTACTGGGAAGTAAAAACTCGAGGCCAAATACGGTTAGTCTAGAAACCTTTTAGAGAGGATAAACTCTTTTAATATGGATCTGGAGGGAGATGGAATGGTTAAGGGCTTGTCCATGGAGGATCATGTCCTTAAGAGCAGCTTTAGGATGGCTTATGGATTGGAGGCTTACGCCGCCACCAGTAGTGTGGCTGAGATAATGTCCGAGCTTGTGAAGGCTAGCTTGGGGCCGAGAGGGAGGGTTAAGCTTCTCGTCGACAAGTACGGGAACTTTAAGGTGACAGGGAGCGGGGTGGAAATCCTTAAGGAAGTTGAGGCGAAGCACCCTGTCGCTAAAACCCTCGTTGAAATAGCTAAAACGCAGAACAGGAACGTCCGTGACGGAGTTAAGAGGGCTGTCATAATGGCTGGCAAACTGGCTGAGGAAGCCTACAAGCTGGTGGGACGTGAGGGGTTGCATCCGAACATCGTCGTGAGGGGATACCTAGCTGCAACTAAGATGGCTGTGAGGTTTCTAAGGGAGGCAGCAACCCCCGCCAGGTCGGACGGCGGACTACTCTTCAGAGCTGCTCTAACATCGGTCAACGGGTTTAATGGAGGAGGACACCTTGCAGACATAGCGGTCAGGGTGGTTAAAAGCGTCTCCGGCGAGGTGGAGGACAAGGTTCTGGTGAGAGTTAAGGAGGGAGGAAGCGTCCTAGACTCGGAATTCGTCGACGGGGTTATAATAAATAAGGAGGTTGCAAACCCGAACATGCCCAGGCGGGTGGAGGAGGCGAGGATACTCGTCGTCAAGCAGAAGCTCTACATAGAGAAGAGGTTTGAACATGCCGACTATGCTGTCCCGGAGCTTGTCTTAGAGGATGCTGGAGACCTTAAAGCTGCACTTAACACTAGGAGGGAGATGGCTTTGAGGTGGCTTAAAGGCATACTTGAGAGCGGTGCGAACGTGGTAGTCAATTATTATGGTATAGACAGGGTTTTAGAGGAGTTGATGGCGAGGCATGGGATCCTAGCAGTAAGGAGGGCGGATGAGGAATCCTTTAAGAGGCTGGCTGAGGCTTGCGGGGCGAAGATAGTTGGGGACGTCGGCAGGGTCGCCCCCAGCGACCTAGGGTATGCAAGGGTTGTTGAGGAGAGAAAGGTTGGAGGAGGGGCGAGAGCGGATAAGATGGTTTTCGTTAGAGGGTGCAGGAACCCTAAGACGGTGAGCGTGCTTGTTAAGGGTGGAACGTGGGAGGTCGCTGAGGAAGCTGAGAGGATGCTGTGGAAAGCCATTCGAGCCGCCTATAACGTGGTTAGGGATGGATACGTGGTCGGAGGAGGGGGAGCTATAGAGGAGGAGGTTGCAATGAGACTGAGAGACTACGCTGAAGGAGTGGAGGGACGAGAGCAGTTCGCTATTAAAGCGTTCGCCAACGCGCTAGAGGAGGTTCCGAGGGTTTTAGCACTCAACGCTGGGGCGAACCCCGTCGACGTCATAGCAGAGTTGCGTGTAGCCCATAGAAGTGGAGACCTATGGGCGGGGGTTGACGCTCTCTCAGGCCGCGTGAGGAACATGTTTGAAGCAGGCATAGTGGAGGCTGCAACGGTTGTGGAGCACGCCTTAAAGGTTGCAGGTGAAACCACCGTTGCACTATTAGGGTTGGACGCAATATATGTAACCAAGGGGAGGGTTTTACCCGGCGGTAGACCGGAAGAAGGCGAGTGATAGACGGATTCTTCAAAGAGTATGTAGATAAAATATTTTACTTAGTTTTTGGAAGGTAGCATACGTAAAAAATATAGAGAAGGTTGACACTTTAAACTTTGAAGTAATGGTAGGATGTGGCCGCGTTGCTTAGCTTATCCAATGAGGTTACGATTAAGAGGCACTGCAACGTTGACGACGTTAAGGATAAGGGGATTGATAAGGGGATCGGGGCTTTCTCCGGGAGCGCTGAGAAGGAAAAAGAAAAGTTGATCTCCGTTATCGAGAAGGGAGGATACGTGACGATAGCCTACACGCTGGAGAACGTGATAGTGGGGTTTATATCGCTGGATAAGTGGACTGTTCCAGCGGGAAGGGTTGTTTTCGAGACAATATATGAGCTTGTGGCTGAGGTTAGTAAGGAGTGGAGGGGGAGGGGAATAGCGTTCGCCATGCTCACGTTCACGTTCGAAGACCCGTTCTTCGACGACAAAATAGTGATCGCAAGGGGGATATCCTCTTACTGGGATCTAACCATGCTTGAGAAGGAAACATACAGGAGGCGGCTCCTCAACGGGTTAAAGGCGGCGGGTTTCGTCGACTGGAGTGATAACAACCCATTCGGCGGAGAGTTCCTAGCGGTGAGGATAGGAAGCAAAGCTGACCCCTACCTCGTGGAGCACCTCGACGAAGTGTTCGCCAGGCAGGCAAGCACCATATACGAAACGGAAACAGTCCAGATCTTCGGGGACAAGTTTTAACAGGAACCCGGCTGGAAGCGTTAAACCTACCAAATGGAGGGGTGAATGCACACTGCGAGGCACCTCTAAAGGAGGGAGGCTTCCTATGGTGTTCACTGTCTCGCCGACGTGAGGGGTGCTTCTATTTTGCATGTTTGCATGTTCGAAAATTTTAGGATGTGCGAGACGGGCTACACTCCAATTGTTAGAGTTTCTGGTAGAGGTTGATGACGGCAATGCGGAAAAAATATATATAGTTTCCTAATTAATAGGAAATTTTTGTAAATGACAATAGGAGGTGGGGTTTTGGAGGAGTGGAGGTACGTAACAAGAGACATCGACATGGTTGATACTGCTGCTATACCTCCGGCGGTCATTCAAGCTGTAAGTAAGGGTTCTGCCCCCAGTACCGTTGCGGTGGTTGGATTCACGGTTCCAGGTATAAGCATAGGTTACTTCCAAGACATAGATACTGAGGTGGATTACGAGAAGGCTAAGGGGCTTGGAATACAGGTCATTCGGAGGTATGGGGTTGGAGGGGGAACGATCTTTGTGGATCCTAAGGGTAGCATGGCCATGTTCATGGTTTTCAATAAGGACTTCTTTAAAGATATGGATGAGGCGTTCGTGAAGGTTGGAGAGGCCATAGCAGACTTCTATAAGAAGGTTGGCGTAGAGGGAGCGTGGTATAAGCACATAGGCGACGTGAAGGTTGGAGATAGGAAGATAACAGGGTTCGGCTTCGTTACGGTCGGCAACCTGATGGTGCAGAACACCATAATAGGGGTGGGCGACATAAATGTTAAATTGTTCATGCAGGCGGCGAAGATCCCACCGGAGAAGTTTCAGGACAAGAAGGCGAAGGACGTAGCCGAGTGGGTGACAAACATTCAGAAGGAAACCGGGAGGCTGCCAAGTAAGGAGGAAGTCCAGAAAGCAATGAAGGAGGCGCTTGAAGAACATCTTAACATAACTCTGACGCCAGGGGAGCTAACCGAGGAAGAGGAAAACATAAGGCAGTCATTCCGGAAGATGGTTCTTTCCGAGGAGCACACCTTCGCCTTCTCAAGCGCACGCAGGTTCCCAACCGTCCCTTCAGGATACAAGTTCGGCTGGGCGAGGTACAAGGCGCGCAAGCTCCTAGTAGCCCATGCCATGATAGATAGGGAAGGGAGAATATCAGATGTCATGTTCTCGGGGGACTTCTACTGCAGCCCTGCTCAGTACCTCAAAGACATAGAGGAAAACCTTAAGGGAGTTGAGGCAACAGACAGGGAGGTAATCCTAGGAAAAGTGAAGGAGATTTACAGCAGACCTGACTGGCAGATACCCATGGTCGACGCAGAAGACTTCGTTGAAGCCTTGGGAAGAGCCGTGGAGAACGCTCTGGAAAAATAAGGGGAACCACCCCCACTATTTTTTAGCTTCACCCGGGATCAACCCGGAAATGTACATTACGAGTAGGTTTTTAATTAGTCCTCTTAAAAACATGTTAGAGGGATCCTTCAAAAATGACGGGTGGAAGTCTTGGAAAAATTCACTAGGTTTATGGCAGCTCCACGTTCGAGGCTGGGCTCCATCCCGTCTACTAAAGCCGGTCGGAGGCACCGTTGAAACGTAACGTTCTCGGCGATGTTCCGGTAAAATGTAAAAAGGGTTAATGCTACTTAGTTAAGTGGTGTTCACGATGCTCGGTGTGTACCTTGATCTTAGAGCGGACGAAGACTGGATTAGGCTTGTTGAAGCTTTCACGAGGAAGCTGAGGCTACGCGTTCCGGGCGTCGTTAAGGTGGTTGCTCTCGCCAGCCCTGAGGAGAGGGTCTACGATAGCAACGTCCTAGTGGTTGTGGAGGAGGAAGAGGAGCTAATAGAAAGAAGGGTGGTTGACGCAGCCATCGAAGCTGAGGAGGAAACAGGCATGCACGGGCAGCTAAGCCCCATAACCTGCACCATCAAAGAACCACTACTGGAAAGGTTTATGAGGGCTGAGGAGGAAAGGAGGGTGCAGCCTGACGAGTGGGCTAAACTCGTGGGGGCCTTCGTAGGGAAGCTGAGGCTACGCGTTCCGGGCGTCGTTAAGGTGGTTGCTCTCGCCAGCCCTGAGGAGAGGGTCTACGATAGCAACGTCCTAGTGGTTGTGGAGGAGGAAGAGGAGCTAATAGAAAGAAGGGTGGTTGACGCAGCCATCGAAGCTGAGGAGGAAACAGGCATGCACGGGCAGCTAAGCCCCATAACCTGCACCATCAAAGAACCACTACTGGAAAGGTTTATTGGCGGGTTTACAGTAGAGGTTGAACACTTATGAGTGTGGCTAAGTCTAGGGTCCTGATGGGTGAGGCTAGAAAGGACGTTGAGATAGGCTGCTACGGTAAAGCCGTTAGCGCAGCGTACTTCGCCCTTAGAATGGCCGTGGAGAGGTACCTTGAGAGGCTTGGAGCGCCCTTCTCCAAGAAGGACGATAAGCTGGCTAATACGATGCGTAGCTTGGGGTTAAAGGAGGTTTCATACGCTATGAGGGTTCTATTCCAAGCGAGGAAGAGGGCGGACCATGGCAGCAAGTTCTTCACTAGGAGGGAGGCTGAGGAGTTGGTGGCTATGGCAGAGGAGGCGTGGAGGAGAATTCTTGAAGCGCTCAGGGAGAGAGAAGCTCGAGAGAGAGGGGGAACATGATAGTACTGTATTTGAGCTCCGCATGCTGGCGCTGATTACTGCGACGATGAGGTAGTGGAGGATGTTTACTCCCCTTCTTTTAGGAGGCTTAGCTTCTTTAGGGTTTCTTTGAGTTTTTCTATTTGCTGGCTGGAGAGGTTTGGAAGTGGTTTCCTGACCGTCGGGTTGATTGGTTTTCCAGTCAGCTTCATGGCGTTTTTTATTATGGCCGGCAGGTACTCTGTGGGGGCCAACGTGAGAAGTTGGAGGAGCTTTGTCGCGTCAGGAAGGAGAGTGCGCGCCTTCTCAAGGTCTCCTGACTTGTACGCCTCGTATATCCTTATTGCCGGCTTGGGATCAATATTTGATGTTCCAAAGATCATCCCTTTCGCCCCGGCTTCCATCGAGGCTTGCATGGTTAGCTCCGAGCCGGGGAAGACAGCGAAGTCTTCGGGGACGAGCTCGAGAACCCTCATCGTGTGCTGGGGGTCGGTCACCGTGTCCTTTATGCCGACTATGTTTTCGACCTCTGCGAGCTTAGCGACAGTTTCAGGCTTAATGTCGAAGTTTGTGACGGCGGGGAAGTTGTATATTAGCAGGGGGAGCGAGGTTGCTTCCGCCAGCCTAACGTAGTACTCATATGCCATGTCGTCGGTGACGGGGAAGTAGGATGGTATTATGGCTATCAGGGCATCCGCCCCTATACGCTCCGCTCTCCGAGCTAGTTTAGCGGCAACCCTGCAGCTGTGATGGCTCACCCCAACGATCACAGGAACCCTTCCGCCAGCCTCGTCGACAACGACCTCTGCAACCCTGCTTCGCTCCTCCTCGGAAAGGTAGGGAAACTCCCCCGTGCTTCCAAGACAGAAAACACCATGAACACCCTCCTTTATTAAATAGTTAACATGCCACCTTAAGGCATCCTCGTCCAGCTCCTCTTCTTCGGTTAGGGGGGTCACCAACGGGGGAATGACGCCGCTTAAACTCATAGGCAAGCCTCCAAGAGAAGGTTGAAAACGACAAATTTATAGTTTCCTGTAATGGGGGAAAGGCGCTTCTTCATTTCCCGGCGAACCCTGGCTTACATGGCACCAAGCCCCCCTTCCAGGAGCGAGTAGAATTCCCTAGAAAAATTGCTTTGATCCTCTTAAGAAAGAGGGTGTCTGCCAAGATCTTTTCTCGGAGGGAGGGTAGGCTGATGGAAGGGAGGAAGAAGGGTTTATAGGGGGTTAGATGCATAGTTTCAGGTTTGGTGGAGGGTTGATGGTGAACATTTTCGTTGTCGGACTGGGCGGTCAGGGAACCATAATGTTTTCGAAGATATTATCTACGGCGCTTTTAGAGGCGGGTTGCAACTTGATCACCAAGGAGACGACTGGCTCAACGCATAGGGATGCCCCCGTAACGTCCGAGATAAGGGTTGGCCCTAACGTAAGGTCTCCTGGAATAATGGATGGGGAAGCCGACGTCGTAGTCGGGTTAGAGCCCATGGAGTGTCTGAGGTTTGCAAGGAAGTATAGCCCCTCGGCAACGGTCTTCGTTAACACGCACCCCGTGTACCCGCCCTTCACGATAAGCCGGAGACCATACCCTGAAGTAGGGGAAATACTGGGTGTTCTTAAGGAGCTTACCGGCAGGGTGGTGGCGCTGGATGCCACCAAGTTGGCGGAGGACGTTGGAGGTGGCTCCGCGGCGAACATGGTCATGTTAGGGGTGCTCGTCGGCTCAGGCATACTAGACCTAGATCTTGGGAGAGTTGAGGAGGTTATTTCTAGGCTTGCCCCGAGGGGGGGCTGAAAAGCTTAACGTTGACGCGTTTAGGGCTGGCCTCCGTGAGGCTGAAAAAATTTTTAGGTGATGTGGATGAGAGGGGAAAGGTATGTTGGGAGAACTTTCCGCAAGTTCACCACTTACGACGTTGTAAGGGACGAGCCGGGGGCCGTGGTCCTCCTAAACGGGAATGAAGCTGTTGCAAGGGGGGCAATAGAGGCTGGGGTGACCGTGGCGACAGGCTACCCAGGTTCCCCTGCAACCTACATTCTTGAGAACCTTGCCTTGGCAGCTGAAAGATACGATATTCACGCAGAGTGGTCCACCAACGAGATGGTCGCTTATGAGGTGGCCTTCGGGGCGGCTGCGACGGGCGCCAAGGCTATAGCATCCATGAAGAATGTGGGTATGAACTGGATAATGGATCCCTTAAGGAATTCCGTTGGGCTTGAGATTAAGGGCGCTCTGGTCGTGGCCGTGGTTGACGACCCCGGGTCTGACGTGACGACCAACGAGCAGGATAGCCGCTACCTCGCCCGCTTCGCAGAGGTTCCAGTGTTCACCCCCGCCACCATCCAAGAAGCCAAAGACCTAACCGTTGAGGCCTTCAGGTTCTCTGAGGAGCTTTCGATACCCGTGGTCGTCTGCCCGACCAGGCAGCTGGTTTACGCCAGGGGGAACGTTACCCTCGGCCCGGTAAGAAGGGTGAAGCGGAGGGCTCCGAGGCTCGAGAAGAACTTTCGATTCGTGACGGGGCTGGGGGTAATGGCTGTTTCACGCCATAGGAAGCATCACGCTCAAACTCTTAAAAGGCTTGACGGCATGGTCGACGGGTTAAGCTGGAACGAACTTAAGCTCGACGGAGACGAGGAGGTGGGGGTGATAGCGAGCGGGCTGCCATACTCGTACGTGGCTGAAGCCCTAGATAGCCTTCCCTTCAGGGACGATGTCGCGTGGCTTAAGGTGGCAACACCCTACCCTCTTCCAAAAGGAAAGGTTGCTAAGCTCCTTAAAAGCGTTAACAGGGTTCTCGTGCTGGAGGAGGTTGAGCCATTCATAGAGGAGCAGGTTATGGCGCTGACCGCAACAATCCGAGAGCACGCCGAGGTCTTGGGGAAAAGCACGGGGCACGTACCCGTAGGCGAACTTGACAGGATGACCGTTAAGGAGGCGCTCTGCAGGGTTTACGGGGTGCCCTACAAGCCGACGGCCCCGCCAGAGCATATCGCCAGGGCTAAGCAAGCGGCTTCGAAGCTACCCTTCAGGCCGTTCGTGAGCTGGTGTCCCGGATGCCCGCACCTCGCATCATACTACAGCCTCAAGAAGGCTGTTAGAAAGCTCTTCGGCAAAAACTACAATGTCCATGGGGAGATAGGATGCTACCAGATGGCGATACTTCCACCTGTTGAAATGGTTGACACGTGCATTTGCATGGGATCATCAACCAGCGTCGGGTGCGGCGTCTACCACGCTGGGGCACCAGGGAAGAACATAGCGACCATGGGGGACAGCTCCTTCTTCCACGCGTCCATACCAGCCCTGATAAACGCTGTCTATAATAAAGCGGACATAACGGTGATCGTCCTCGACAACAGGACAACCGGGGCCACAGGTCATCAGCCTCACCCTGGAGCGTTCGGGGTTACAGCCACGGGAGAGCCAACTAGGACGCTCGACGTGGCGGAGGTGGCAAGAGCTTGCGGAGTAGACCTGGTGGAGGTGGTTGACCCATACAACTTGAAGGAGACGCAGGAAGCCATGGAGAGGGCGCTCAGCCATAAGGGGGTCTCAGTTGTCGTATGCCGCAGGGTCTGCGCGGTTATAGCGGTGAGGCAGAAGGGAGGCGTGACGTCGCCGGAGATCCAGAAGTACCGTGTGGATGAGGGTGAATGTACGAACTGTAGAAAGTGCATGGAGCTGGGCTGTCCGTCGCTCTACATAGAGTCTAGGGAGGATAAACCGAAAATAGACAGGTTAACGTGTGTTGGGTGCGGAGTCTGCGGTCAAATATGCCCGGTTGGCGCAATAAAACCTGAGGAATAGACTACCTTAAGAAAAGCTTAATTCCCTCTTCCACCACTTTTCCTGATGCTTAATGTGTTGCTTGTAGAGGGTTGAGTTGAATTGGCTAGGACGTGTGTCGTCTACAGCGATGAGCTTTCCAAGTTCGAGTTCCCCCTATGCACCCTCTCAGGCTCCACCCGTGGACATCCTTCATTAATGATTTAAAGGAGAAAGTAAGGGTGGGAGAGAAGGACGTTCTTCTCCTAGAGGTCGAGGCCGCATGCGAGGAAGCCTTCTCAGGGTTCATAGTGAAAGCCATGTTTCGATAATTAAGGCTTTGAGTAGGGGGGTGGAGGTTAAGGTCTTAGGCTCGTTCGGGGTTGCAAGCTACCTTCCCCCTGACACACCCGTGGTGCCGGGGATCTTCGAGCTCATGCTCCACCTGATTGGAGGGGCAATCCAGGCGGGGAGGATGGTTTGGAGCGGGAGCGTAAGGAACGCCATGGCCTTCGGAGGGCAGCACCACGCCTTAACGTACTACTCTTCAGGCTTCTGCTACTTTAACGACGTCGCGGTCATGATAGAGTGGCTGAGGGAGAAAGCCGATCTTAGAAGGGTTGCAATCTTCGACTTTGACGGGCACCACGGTAACGGAACACAGTTCATATACAATGAGGATCCGGACGTCCTTTACATTTCATTCCACCAGACGCACGACCCATTCGGAGAGAAGATATACCCTGGGACGGGGTGGATAGAGGACATAGGAGCCGGGGAGGGGAAAGGGTTCAAGGTTAACCTTCCGTTGCCTGTAGGAGCAACGGATGAAGACTACGACTACGCTTTAAACGAGGTTTTCAGGCCTCTAGTGGAGGAGTTTAAGCCTGAGTTGCTCGTGGCGAACGGCGGCTTTGACGCACATAGGAGCGCCGCGCTCCTAAACCTCAGCTTAACCCTCCACGGGTACCTTAACATAGCCGAGACGCTCGTTGAAGCGGCCGAGAAGGTCTGCGGCGGGAGGCTGGTGGTGCTCACGGGCGTAGGCTACAGCCCTGAAGTTGTGCGGCGAGGGTTAACCATAATACTGGGAACCCTGCTAGGGAAGCCGGTGGTGGTGGATGAGGAGAAAACTGAGGAGAGAGGGGTGAAGAAGGAAGTAATTAGGAGGGTGGCTCAGATTAAGGGTGTTCTAAAGGAGTATTGGGGGTGTTACAGGTAGATAGTTGATTTATTGGGGTTTTCGTGGTGTTGAAACCGGATTGCCAGTAAAACGGCATTCTTCCGGCTACTAAGTGCGCCGATGGTGCATGTGATGGATGAAAATCGAGTAATCAGGAGCAATGGGATGCTCACACAAGCTGAGACGTGAAAGTTCTACGCGTATTTCAATCTTAGGTGTCCTCCACCTAAGCTTTGTAGGGGTTGGACTTTAGCGGTGGAAGGGTTTGGACATGAAGGAGGGGGAGGGTAGAAAGGAAGGGTAAAAAATATCTATTCTTCAACAGGAAACTGATTATTTGACTGTGGGGGTGGACGGTTGGCTGACGCCGGGAGGATGATTGCCGAGGCGGTCTCTGAGGCCGTTAGAAGGGAGCCTTTAGCTATTCCGGTCATGGTTAGACTCATCGTCAGGTATGGGATGGAGTACCTTAAGGATATTGGAGTGAAGGAGCAAGTTGAGGGGCTGGATGGGTTTGAGGATGCTTGCCTGAAGTGGACGAGGCTCTCCCCCCTACGCTTACCAATCACCAGTATACGGGGTTTACAGGGCTGAAGCGGCCCCTACGGGCTTCTCCGAGGGAGCGATCTCTAAACGGATCATTGGTGGTGCAGCTAGGATCTACGTTGAACGGTGCGGAGGAGTAGGAGAGATCATGAAGAGCGGGTGTGTTTACGATGCAATCTGCGCGTTCAGGAAAGTGCTTGCAACCTCCGGGCTTATAGGGAAAGAGGATGTTGAAGTTGTGAGGGGCGAATTAGGGGTAGACACCCATTTTAAGGCGTGCCCCTACGTTAAGACTGCCTCAAAATGGAGGAAAAGGAAGTGTACGCTATTTTTGGCGGAGTACCATGTACGCAGCTCCTATTCCTTCTGGGAGTTCTAGAGGAACGATTTAAAGCCGGCCATAGACTCAAGAAAGATTAAGTGTAAGCCACCTAACTGCTCTTTCACCATTCACACCCAAAGAGCAGGTTATGAAGGCGGCAAACGCCATTAAAAGGGAGTAGTTTTTCTGGATTTGGAAGCTGAGCCATTGACTGAAAGGGCAAGTGTTCACGTTTTCCCGATGCGAGAAGAAAATGCTGGTTTCAAGTGGTTTTAAACTTCACCCGGGAAGCAACGTTAGCATCGTCCCCCTGACGCTTCCACCTTTTAACTTTCCCCCATTCAACTAGTGTTTTTATAGCTTTAACCGCTCTCCTCGGAGTCGGGTAAACAGGGATCTTTGCTTCTAGGAGGACTTCGTGAGATGTCCGGGAGAACATTCTTGACGCGAGCCAACACACCACCATTGGCTTACCGAAGGAGCGCACCGTCTCCGCGGCTTCAACTATGTCTCTCGCCAAGGCCACTGCCGGCTCGTCTACGGCTGTTGTGACCGTGAGAAGCAGAGCATTAACCTTCTCCTCTCTGCATATCACCTTAAGGCACTCCTTGAAGAGTGAAATGTTCAGGATTATCTGACCCGTCACGTCTAAGGGATTTTTAGGGGCTGCAAAGCTTGGAAGGATGTTCCTGAGCTTGTCCTCTGCCTCCCTGCTCAGCTCAGGCACCTCCAACCCGTACTCCTCGCACAGGTCAACCATGACGGAACACATGGCCCCGCTGGTTGAGATCACAGCTACACCGTTACCTGACGCTTCAGGCTGCCATGCCAAGGCCATAGGGAAGTCAAAGAAGTCCTCGAAGTCTTCTACGCTTAAAACGCCAAGCTTCCTGAACAGGGGCTTGTAGTCCTCGGGGGGGTTAAGCCCCGTGTGTTGCTGGACGAGCTTCCTCGCCTTCTGGGAGCGGGCACTCCAGAAGACCACCACCGGTTTGCCGTTTGAGATGGCCCGTGCGGCCGCACTGGAAAACCTTTCAACGTCCTTGATTGACTCTAGGAAGACCGCGACAACCTTCGTGTCCTCGTCTTCAGCTAGGAAGTCGAGGAAGTCCGCTATTTCCAAGTCGGCTTCGTTCCCCGTTGAAACGAAACGGCTTACACCCAGCTTGAGGCTCCACATGTGGGTGAGGGCTGAGCCGCCTATGGCTCCACTCTGGGAAACCACGGACACGACGCCCTTTAACGGCGTGTTGGGGATCATGAGGCTCGGGCTAAATGTTGCACAGAGACCAGTGGAGGTTGAGACGACGCCCTGGGAGTTTGGCCCGAGAATGCGGACGCCGGCGTCCCTTGCAGCCTTAACAACTTGCTCTTGTAGTGTCGCGTTTCCGGCTTCAGCGAAACCCGACGAGAAAATTACTGCGACTTTAATCCCTTTCTCCGCGCAGTCCCTGATTATCCCCGGAACGGTTGATGCTGGTGTCAGGATGCATGCTAGATCCACTTCTCCTGGAACGTCCTTAACAGACGGGTAGCATTTTAACCCTGAAACCTCGCCTTCCCTTGGGTTAACGGGGAAAACGTTGGCGAAGCCGTGGTCTAGGAGGAAGCGGAGAACTATGCTTCCAAGCTTAGCCGGATTTGACGAGGCGCCAACAACAGCTACCGAGCGGGGGTTAAACAGAAGCGTGACAGCGTTAGACAACCACACCACCACCTAAAAAAGATAAAAAACTAGTATTTTAAGTATCTGCTGGAGGAGAAGTTGTTGACCGAGAAGCCTTTAGCGTATCGGCGGATGGTTTTAAGCGTGGAGGAGGGGGTTAGATTTCTCGAGGAGAAGCGAAGGGAGGTGGAGGAGTCCCTCCTTCTTAAATCGGTCAAGGTGAGAGGGTTTAACAGGGAGAGAGATGAGGAGGCGTTCGTGGAACTATTCAACAGGGTTTTCCAAGCGTCACCTGACCCCTACCTGCCCCTTGAAAAAGGTGAGGTGGAGAAGATTCCTGAGGAAGGGTTCTTCGTGGCGGAGGTCGACGGGAGGCTTGTAGGGTTCATAATAGCCTTCGCCACCGGCGGAGGGAGGGTTGGCGTGATAGGCGTTATAGGGGTTGACCCGGACTACCGCAGAATGGGCGTCGCGACAGCGCTCGCCGTTAAGGCGGCAGAGTACCTTATAGAGAGGGGGGTGGAGAAAGTGGTGACCGAGGTGTACGTGGACAACATTTCATCCTACAACCTGATAAAGTCCTTTGGATTTAAAGACGCAGCTATTACGGTTTATGGTGCAAGGGAGGCTGCGTGCAGGAGGCATCCTGTTGAAGCCAGGAGGATGAGCTTCGAAGAGTAACGACGCACGAATAGTAGGATCGCAATGTGATTTTGCGTGGAATCGCGAAAAGATTTTTATTTTGGGAGGAAGAAGGTAGTGCCGGAAGGTCTGAGGGAGATGGGAGAGGATGACTAAGGTCGCGATCGTTGGAGTAGGGCAAACCAAGTATGAAGACATAGAGAGGAAGAGGAAGCAAGCCTACTACGACATGGTATTCGAAGCGACGAGAAAGGCGCTGGACGACGCGGGAATAGATAAAGGGGACGTGGATACGGTTGTCGAGGCAGCATATGACCTGATAGATGGGAGAACGATCTCCAACATGTACCTGTGCACCGCGGCTGCAGGGTACCTTAAGGACGAGTCAAGGGTCGCGGAGGATGGGACGTTCGCTCTAGCCTACGCTTACATGAGAGTTGCGTCGGGGGAATTTGACGTGGCGGTGGTCGCAGCTCACGGTAACAGGGAGGGACCAATGGAACTTGTATCAAACTACATCTTTGACCCGTTCTTCTATAGGCCGGTGGCGTCAAACTACCTCGCCGGATTAGCCATGCAGGCGACAAGGTACATGGCGAAGTACGAAGTAGCGGAGGAGGATGCAGCCCAAGTTGTGGTTAAGAACAGGGGGAACGGCGTCAATAACCCCTACGCGCACCTCCAGTCTAAGGTGAGTGTCGAAGACGTAGTTAACTCAAAAATCATTTCTTGGCCGCTCAGAGAGCTGGAGCTACCGCCGAAGTCCACGGGCGCGTGTGCCCTCGTCATAGCGGAGGAGAACATGGCTGTAAGGATAACCGATACGCCCATATGGATAGATGGCATATCTTGGAGTGTCGACACGTACCATGTGGGGTCCAAGGAGCTAGCCGAGCTAGCGCAGGTATCCACTGCAGCGCAAAGAGCCTACAAGATGGCTGGGATAGACGACCCAGTTAGGCAGTTAGACCTAGCGGAGGTCCACGATGCGACAGCGTTCCACGAGTTAATGGAATATGAGGCACTCGGATTCTGCGGGAAAGGGGAGGGAGCTAGGCTTGTGAAAGAGGGTGTAACAGCTATGAGCGGGGAGCTTCCGGTAAACCCGTCTGGAGGTGCACTCTGCGCCGATCCATACCCGGCAACCGGCCTGGTGAGGGTTGCTGAGGCTGTGCTTCAGCTTAGAGGGGAAGCTGATAAAAGGCAGGTTTCAGAGGCTGAGACTGCGCTGGTTCAGGGCCTCAGCATAGCCAGCGGAGCGGCAGCACAGACGAGCTGCATAGTGATATTAAGGAGGTAAGAGTAATGCGTCGAGTCGCCATTGTTGGTGTTGGCTTAACTAAGACTGCTACTAGGAGGAACGATGTGACGCACCCTGAGCTTGTCATGGAGGCTGTGAGCGCCGCCCTGAAAGACGCAGACATAGAAATAGGAGACGTGGAATCAATAGTTTACGGGTCGATGGATCCTTTTGATGGTCTTAATTGTCCTGATAGGTGGGATGCTGATGCTTGTGGTGGGGGGCTTAATAGGCCTTACATGAAGGTTACCACTGGGGGGACTACGGGGATAAGTGTGGCCCTCGCAGGCTACTACCACGTGGCTTCAGGCCTCTTCGACACCTGCATGGCCGTCGCATGCCAGAGGGTCGGAGAAAACGTAGACGCACAACTAGTACTCAACACCTGCGTAGACCCGATATACGAAAGGCAGTCTGGTGCTGGAGCTATAACTGTTGGGGCGTTTCAGGCTGCCAGGCACATGGCGAAGTACGGGACAACAAAGGAGCAGCTAGCAATGGTTAGGGTTAACGATAACAAGAACGCCATGAAAAACCCCTACGCCCACCTCAGGTTTGAGATCACGGTTGAAATGGCACTATCCACAAGGATAGTTTCCTGGCCCTTAAGGCTTTCAGACTGTTGTCCTAGGTCTGATGGGGCTTGCGCCCTCATCTTCGCGTCTGAGGATAAGGTTAGGGAGATAACGGATACGCCCGCATGGGTTAAAGCAGCAGGATCAATAGCAGACACCTATTGGGCTGGCAAGCCGGACTTTGCGGACTGGGACAGCCTTGCGATGCTCGGCAGGAATGTTTTCAGGAAAGCTAAAATCGAGAATCCACTTAAGGATTTGAATGTGGCTGAGCTTTACGACGCGTTCACCATCCAGCAGATTATCGAGCTGGAGGCTTTAGGGTTCTGCCGTAAGGGTGAGGGTGGAAAGCTGGTCGAGGAGGGAGTCACACGTTTAGACGGTGAGATGCCTATAAATCCTAGTGGTGGTGTTTTGTGTACTAATCCTATTGGTGCTACTGCTATGATTAGGGTTGCTGAGGCTGCTCTTCAGGTTATGGGTAAGGCTGGGGATAGGCAGGTTCCAGACGTTGAAACAGCCCTAGCACACGGGTGGGGTGGAGCCATCCAGTTCCACGGGTTGATGGTTTTGAGTGGGAGTAAACCTTAAGGAGGTGTTAGGTATGGGTGAGAAGGAGGAATATCTGATAATTCCTGGTAAGTGGGAGATCCCATACAGGCACTCCGCTGGAAAGTTCGCGACAAGATTCTTTAACGAGTTGAAGAACGGGAAGATCATGGGTGTTAAATGTTCTAAGTGCGGTCGAGTTCTGATCCCGCCGAGATCCTTCTGTGAGCGGTGCTTCACTCCAATAGAGGAATGGGTGGAAGTTAAGGATACAGGCGTCATAGAGACGTTCACGATATGCTATGAGAAGTTTACCGGGCTACCGGACCCACCGTATACCGTTGCGGTGATAAAGCTTGACGGGGCAGACACGGGTATGATGCACTTCATCGGAGGAGTAGACCTATCAGACCCGAAGAAGGCAATAGAAAAGATTAAGGTAGGCGCAAGAGTGAAGGCTAAGTGGAGGGCTGAAAGAACAGGAAGCATACTTGACATAGAATACTTCGAAATTGCGGAGTAATGGCTCCTCACCTTTCTCTCTTATTTTTCATCGAGACGGTTGAATAAGCGGGATTTTTCCTAATAGGTTCTAGGTTCTAAAACTGCTTTCCTATACTTTGTGTGAAAGACGCTGAGTGGAAAGCGACGAATTTACTGAATCAAGTAGGACTGGGTTACTTTAAACTCTGTTTATCTTCTTGGCCGAAAAGAGCGACTTCCGGATCACCTGCGTCATCGATGACTCCACGTTTCTGAGTGCCAGTTTAATGTCCTTCAGCCATTTACTGTTTTCTTCCGGTATCCGACAACGCTCACAGCCCTCCCTGCTACCTCTACTTCTCTCTCCCGAGAGCAGCCTCATCTTTTCCACAGCTTCTGCACTCACCTTCGCTTGACGGCTTTTGCCCTTCCAAAAAATTTATCAGTTTGGCAACGAAATGAGTTGATGGTGATTAGCAATGATTATGGAAGTTAAAAAGATAGATAGCCAGGGAAGAGTTGTTCTGCCTAAAAGATGGCGGGACAGGTGGGGTAACGAGGTGATTCTGGTTGAGTTCGAGGACAGGATAGAGATCCTGCCAAGGAAGAAGCCCAAACTATCGCGGTTTTTCGATATAGTTGAGGTTGAAGTCGAAGAGGATGTTGAGAGAGAGCTTCTGGAGGATATGCTGTGAGGTTCATAGATGCAAACGTCTTTCTCTACGCTGCGATAAAGCCTAAAGGAACAGTTGACAAGAAGATCCTTGAAAGAAAGGAAAAGGCTAAGCGAATCCTGCTCAGGATAGAAAACGGTGAGGAAGCAGTCACTACCGTTGTTCATTTAAGCGAGGTAGCGAACATCCTTGAGGCGAAAACGAACCTCACCATAGCCTTGATGTTCATAGAAAGCTTGTTGCTCGCTGAGAACGTTATGATTTTACCAGTTTCACACGAGGATTACCTAAAAGCCCTGCTAGTCGCCAAGGAGAAGAACGTCAGCGTGAACGATGCACTAGCCTACTTAAAGATGAGAAAGCTCGACATCAAGGAAATATACACATTCGACAATCACTTTAAGAACCTAGACGTTGTAATTGTGAAGGACTGATGTTTTTATTTCTTCAAAAATTCAAGATTGAAGACTAACATCCCCTCTTTTGAAATTCTTTAGTTCCGCTTAGACGTACAGAAACGCTTCCCGGCCAACACGCATTTCCGTCCTCTTTTCTGAGATTCAAGCTGTACCTCCTAACGTCCTTAATCTCAACAGCCATCCAAACCCTTTTCTGTAGACCCTCTGAAGGAAAATTCTGTTGGATTTTCTATTTGTCCTAGAAAGGTGATTTCCCATCTTACCCGTGTATTGCATTCTCCTTTCCTCGTTTGCTGTTAGAAGCGGGTAGTAATCTTGTTAGGTTACCGCTTAACCTAAAAGGATGAAGAAGAAGTTTACCCCTCTATTCTCAGCTACTATGGCTTCCGAGCGCTTAAACCCCGACCACTTTCAAGCTGGAAAACCGAATTCAGCATATATAACTGAATAACTTTAGATTCTCACGTCAACTTACATATGAAAATTAAACGAATGTATAAGTTTTATCGAGTATGGTGTGGAAAAACCTATCTTAACGTTATCAAGATACTTACAATTAGTGTGAATATCGATATTAATATGCTGAGAATGACGAAGGATAAACGCGAAATCCTGTAAAGTTCATCAAACCGCTTGTTCATGTCCTCAAACCGCTTGTTAACGTCCTCAAACCGCTTGTTAACGTCCTCAAACCGCCTGTCCACAGCCTCAAACCGCTTGTCCACGTAGCCGAGCAGCTCCTCAAACCGCTTGTTAACGTCCTCAAACCGCCTGTCCACTAGGTCTACTAGGAGTTTTATGTCTTGTTTTGTTGCTACGTCTTTTAGTGGTAGGAGTTTTTCCAGTTCTTTTCTGACGATTTCAATTACTTCGAGTTTTTGTGCATCTGTTAGTCCCATTGGAACCCTCCTGAAACAATAGTATGGGGTGGTGAAGATAAGTTTTTCGTAGATGCCGGCTTCGTTTCGAATTTCTTTTTCGTGTTTTCCAAGTTTAACGTAAACTTTGATGGCTAATGTCATTAGTTTGTATAAAATGTGAACAGCCACCAAACCACTTAAATTATTTAATAAACGATAAAGAAGGCAATATCATCCTCGCTTCAGCTCACCCTTTTCTTCCTGACATCTATCTTCATCGGCTTCTCAAAAAGCCCGGGGAGTTGAAATTGCATCACTCGCAGAGAACCCCTAAGACCCCTTGCAGAACAGCTTCTCTTAATACCTAGCCTTGTAGAGGGCGCTCACCTTCTTAAACGTCCCGAAGTCTAAGACCCCTATTCTCATTAGCTATGTTTTATGAAATTTAACCTATCATACTTAAAAGTTAAATGCACAGCTAAATTAGAATACGCATTAACAGGGAGAAAAAAGAGGGGATGCTGCCGTTTACTCTATTTTTGGTCTTTGGTCTAGTATTCTTGTTGCTTTTAGTGATGATCTTGGGTCGAATATTTCGAATGGTGATGATACGAATTCTATTTCGGGTCTCATTTCGACGGCTCTGATGACTGCGTCTGTTATCTTGGCTTTGAGTTCTTCGTTCGGGATCTCTCCTGATGGGGCTATTCTTACTATGAGCTTGTCTAGTGAGTATGGGTCGTTTGGGTCTGTTTTGGCGAAG
>JAUQZD010000068.1 GCA_030587405.1 Candidatus Freyrarchaeum guaymasense
GTTCGCCGCCATGATACAGGAGCTTGAGACCGCTGTCAGACACGGGATAAACGTTGTGGTGGTCGTCATGAACAACAGGGGGACTGCCGAGATCAAGCAGATCCAGCAGGTGAAGCACTCGGAAAGGTACATAGGAGTCGACTACTTAGACGTAGACTTCTCCCAGGTGGCTAAAGGGTTTAGAGCCTACGGGGAGAGGGTTGAGAAGCCGGGCGACGTCCACGGCGCCCTAGAAAGGGCTTTTGAAGCCGGTAAGCCAGCCGTTGTAGACGTTGTTTTTGATGACTCGGGTGAGATATCGCCCTGGGTGTTGAGGGAGGCTCTAAGGAGGGAGGTTGCAAGGTAGTAGAGGTGGTGCATTATGGGTGAAAGGCTTGCCTTAGAGGGTGGAACCCCCGTGAGAAAGGAAGTTTTACCGATCCACGTTCCCGCCATAGGGGAGGAGGAGATAAACGAGGTGGTTAAGGTTTTAAGGTCTAGGATCTTGGTGAGAACGTACGGGGAGGAGACGCTGACGTTTGAGAGGGAGCTGGCGAGGTACTTCGGCGTAAAGCATGCCATAGCGACGAACACCGGGACCAGCGCGTTGCACGCCGCCCTGGCAGCGCTCGGGGTAGGGCCCGGGGACGAAGTCATAGTTTCACCCATAGGCTTCATCACCGCGACGACCTGCGTGCTTTACCAGAATGCCATACCTGTTTTCGCGGACGTCGACCCGGATACGGGCATGATGGACCCGGATGATGTTAAGCGTAAGGTGACAGACAGGACGAAGGCGGTGATACCCATACACTTAGCAGGGCACCCAGCCGATTTGGACCCCATAAGGGAGGTAGCCGAGGAGAAGGGGATCTTCCTGGTGGAGGATGCGGCTCAGGCCATAGGGGCAGAGTATAAGGGTCGGAAGGTTGGGACGATAGGCGACGTCGGATGCTTCAGCCTTCATCAAAGTAAGGTTATAACTACAGGTGAGGGGGGCTTCGTCCTTACTAATGATGATGAGCTAGCAGAGAAGATCTTCTCCATAGCGAACTTTGGCAGGCCTGTTAATGAGCCCCACGCCTACAGGTATGTTTACATGGGATATAACTATAGGATGAGTGAAGTGGCTGCCGCCATAGGGCTAATGCAGCTCAGGAAAATAGACCAGTTCATCAAGAAGCGCAGGGAGAACGCGGAGTACCTTACCAAGGAGCTAAGCGACCTGGACGGCGACGGCATAACCATCACCAAGGAGCCCCCTTGGGGGAGGAGCGTCTGGTGGCTCTACACGGTGAGGCTTGAGGACTCCCTTAAAGTAGACAGGAAAACGTTCGTCTTCGCCCTCTGGGCTGAGGGGATAGCCTCCGGGTACTTCGACGTGCCTGACAACCTCCAAGAGTTTTACCTGAAGAAGAGCGTTTATGGTGAAACGAAGTGCCCCTTCGAATGCCCCCTGTACGGGCGGCCAATAGATTACGGGAAAATGTGCCCTAACGCCGAAAAGGTGATTGAGAGGTATGTGGCTATTAGTGGTTGCAGCCCCACCCTCTCAAGGAAAGACCTAGACGACATAGTGGCTGCTACGAGAAAGGTTGTGAGGGCTTTCAAGGAGGGTGGAACGTGACCGTCTACACTCTTGGCTTAGACATAGGAACCACAAACTGTAAAGCCATCCTCGTCGACGATGAGGGGAAAGTTAAAGCATTCCATAGCTCTGAGGAGTACAGCGTGATAAGGCCTAAGCCAGGGTGGGCAGAGGAGAACCCGAGGGACTGGTGGCACGCCGTGAAGAGGGTTGTCAGGGAGGTTATCGCGTCTTCAGGGGTAAACCCCGAGGACATTGAAGCGATAGGTGTGAGCAGCATGGAGGAGGGGGTGGTCCCCCTAGACAAGGACGGGGAGCCGCTCTATAACTGTATGATCTGGCAGGATACTAGGACTAAGGAGCAGGAGGCATGGGTCCTAGAACACGTGGACTTCTTCACGGTTTTAAAGATCACCGGCTTACCCATAACCTACCTTTGGTCCGCTGAGAAGGTTCTCTGGCTTAAACAGCATCACCCTGAAGTATACGAGAGAACGTACAAGTTCATGCAGCCCAAGGACTTCATAAACTTTAAGCTTACAGGGGAGTACACGACCGACTGGTCGATAGCCGGCCACACCCAGCTGTTTGACATAGTGAGAAGGAAGTGGTCTGAGGAGTTAATGGAGCAGCATGGAATATCACCAGACAAATGGCCTGAGGTTAAGGAGTCCACAGAGGTGATAGGAGAACTAACAGGCGAGGCTGCAACGGAGTTGGGGCTCAGCCGTGGAACAAAGGTTATTGCCGGCGCGGGCGACCAGGAAGGCGGCGTGGTTGGGGCTGGAGCGGTTAGGGCAGGGGAAGCACTAGAGTCCGCTGGAACGGCCAGCGTGCTAAACATAGTGCTTAGCAAGCCGGTCTTCGACTTCAGAGCAACGGTTTTCTGCCATCCATACCGGGACTTATGGATCATGGAGCTCTACCCGCCTCCTAGTGGGCAGATGTTCCAGTGGCTTAAAAGCAACTTCGGAAGGTTCGAAGAGGAAGCCTCCAAGGTTATAGGTGTCAGCCCGTATAAGATCATGGACTTGGAGGCTGAGAAGAGCCCTCCAGGATCCAACGGGCTCCTCGCTCTCCCCCTGTTCGTAGGGAAGGTGACCTCTGAAATCAACCCGTCGGCGAAAGCCGTTGTCTTCGGCCTCGACTTCGACCATACCAGAAGCGACTTTATAAGGGCTCTCATCGAGGGGACGGCCTTCGAGCTCAAGGAAATACTTGACTTTGTCAAAGAGGAACTTAAAATTGACGTGGACGAGTTAAAGGTTTCAGGGGGAGTGGCTAACAGCAGAATATGGAGGGAGATAAGAGCAGACATCACCGGAAGGAAGATCCTTCTTCCTAAGGTAACAGAGACGACGGTGTTTGGAGACGCCTTGCTCGCCGGAGTGGGGTCGGGCCTGTACAGCGCCGAGCAGGCGGCTTCCATGGTCGAGGTGTCTGAACGCCTAGAACCGAAAAGGGAAAGCCACAAAGTGTACTTGAAGGTTTACGAGGTCTACCGGAAGGTTTATGAAGGGCTTAAAGACGTTTTCTCAGAGCTTCAAAGCATAAAGCAGCTACAGAAGTAACCAAACCAATGAGTTATAGATGCTTCAGTGCATGTGCAAGACATGCCTAGGCGCCCTAGTAACGGAAGCACGGTGGCAAGGAAACACCGCTTAAATCATCCCCCCTCCTCTTTAAAGGGAATCCACATTTCTCTTTTTATCTCTCAACGTTCTTGGCTGGTGTGACGGGTGTGGAGAGGCGGCGCGGTTGGTGCGGCGCCCTCATCTGAGTAAATGGGGGAGCACCGGGAAGCTGCCTGGCAGAAACATTTAAAGGCTGTTTCTCTGCCTCTTATTTCCGGGTGGTTGCTTGATTAAGGAGGGAATCCTCGCTAGGGGTGAGCGTAAAGAGGAGAACTGGAAGGGGACGAGGTTTGGTGTTCCCTATGCCGAGGCCGTTGAGAGGTTTAGGCGTGAAGTGATGGGGAGGCCAGACTTTGACCCGGCAACCCTCTTCATCTGGGGGGCTTTCATGGCCAAAGCTCTGCTCCAAGTGATGGAGGACGTTGAGGAGAACTTTGGGCCTGAGGGACAGAGGGTTGTCAACGAATCCCTGAGGAAGGTCGGGTACGACGCTGCGAGGCAGATGTTCGAGGACGCGGTTTTCCCTGAGGGGACGAGCGACATTGAGAAAGCCAGCTTCTGCGCCACGGCGGTCAACACCATCCTGTGGACGTCCATAGAGAAGCCCGAGATACTGAGCGAGGACGAGGCGATCTTCGACATACTCTGGTGCCCCCACCAAGACATATATAAGCCCTTCGACTGCAGAATCCAAAGGTACTTGGTGGAGGGGGTGTTAAGGTACCTCAGGGAGAAGAGTAAGTTAGAATTTGACGTCGAGTTCAAGTGGACCATACCAGCAGGGGCGGAAACCTGCCGCTTCAGGATATGGAGAAAGAAAAAGGGAGAAGAGTCCCGGTGGGAGAAGTACTCAGAGCTACTAGCCGAAAAAGCATTAAAAAAGTGGAGGGAGAAACAGCCTAGGCAGCCCGCTGAAAAATAACGCACGCTACCCATCCAAGCACCTTGCCGAGCCTCAGCCAGGCTCCGCCTCCAAGAAGCCTCCCTTCGCCCTCTCCCATCCCCCTAAACATATGTAGGGTAACTTTGTAGGGTAACTGTAAGGGTGAACACGCCGCCAAGCTGGCTTCTAACACTCGGTCTTCACCTAGGTCTGTTAACCCATGACCACCGGCCTCTCCGCCCCTCCCTCCCGTAAGTGCATATTCCGACCTGGCGGCACCCCGCCCTCATGGAGGCGACGCCGTCACCGTCTCCTTCGTATTTTGCTTAGGGGATATGGGTTTCTAAGGGAGATCTCCATGATTAGGTGGCTGCATCCCGCTCCTCCCCTGCGGCATGTCTCCTCCCCGCCAGCCTGACCATCCTCCGTCCACGCCCGTCGACGTAGGTCACCGTGAGCATGGATGCGAGCCCGGCCTCATACGTTAACCAGTGCTGGCCTTATACGCCCTTCTTAGGGCGGATGCAGTTAAGAAACGTGGATGATTAGCCGTCGCCAGGGCCGCATAGCTGGAAAGGTAAAGGCTGAGGATGATCCGGATCGCAAGCGCAATAGCAGCCCCCTATATCCTCACATATTTTAGAAAGGAATTATTTGATGGAAGCACCCCGACCGAAGCATCCTTGACCGTTCCTATTTACCGTTCCCATCCTTCTCGCCTGGCACTTCCCGGTTCGTTGACGGATGCCTGTGGCAGAATTGGATGGTTAACATGTGGATTTAAAGGTCAGCTATGGGGGTTGCGAGGGAAACTTTTATGAGTAAGAGTGTCCAGTAATTGGCGGAGGGATTTGGTTGAAGGAGTTGGATGCTATTCTGGAGGAGGCTTACCGTAGAGGATACGAGTATTTGAAGAGGTGGCGTGCCTGTGCCCCAACGGTCTTCGCAGCCGTGATGGATACCCTCGGACGCGGCGACGACCCCGTGGTTAGGGAGGTGTGGAAGGCAACTATAGGGTTGACCGGCGGCACGGGGAACATGTCCCTTGGCACCTGTGGAGCCATGGCTGGGGCTGCCGCGGCGATAAGCTTTAGCTTCGGCTTCACCCAGGAAGAGCTTGAAAAGGACATCATGAAGATGCTTAACGTTAACGGCGTCGTAGCCGAGGTTGGAGCTAAGATGAAAGAGAAGTACGGCGGGATAAGGTGTGTAGAGGTCCAGTTTCACAATTGGGGGAAAGCATACATTTTCACAAATCCCAAAGCCCTGATGGAATTTGCAAGCCTGTCAGAGGGGGCCGAGGCAACACCCGAGTGCCAGAAGGTGACGGGGGACCTAGCCCGCTGGGCCGTGGAGAAGATCCTCCAGTATAATCCCAGCTTCGCAAAAAGGAAGTAGGCGCTTTCAACGGCCTAAAGAGGCTGCCTGGCGGCGTTAAATCCTGCTTCACGTTCAAAGAAGCTGCTATTCGCCTCTAACCAAGCTAGTGCCGGCTTACTGCGCCCAACCTGGAGCGGCGCTGAATAATGCAGCTCTGCGTAACCTATTTAACAGCTTCCCTCTTTTTACACTAAACTTACGGGGTGGATGATGCCGCTTAAAATGCATGAAATGGAGACCATGACGCCGAGGGAAAGGGTGGAAGCCACGTTAGCGTTGAAGGAGCCGGATCGGGTGCCCTTCATCGCCGATTTCCACACGGCGCAAGCCCTGTTGACCGGAATGACCATAGAGGAGTTCTTCTTCGACGTGAAGAAGTCCTATGAGGCAACAGGGAAGGTTTGGGGGGTGTTTGGCGGCTTCGACATGTACTCCGGCTGCTCCCCCATAATAATATACTACCTCCCCTGGCCTAACTCGCATAGCATGCTTTACTTCGACTGGCAGCTTCCAAAGGGGAACACCCCCGAGCAGATGATAGAGAGGGAAATAATGAAGAGGGAAGACTACAGGGTTGTGATGGAGGAGGGATTCACCCCGTTCAAAAGAAGGCCGGAACTGGAAAAGGAGTTCGTTAAGTACGTGATGCAGTACGCAGAGCTCGACACGGGCGCTTGGCTAAGGGAGATGGACGTGCTGGCACTGGGACACGCTGTGGTGGAGCCACCCGTCGACGTGATATCCTTCCTAAGAAGCTTCAAAAAGTTTCTTCTGGACGTCGTCGAGATCCCCGACACGCTCGTCGCATCCTGCGAGGCGACAACAGACGAGATGATAGCAACAGTCGACCCGCAGGTCCAGTTCATGGCAGGGGAAAAGGGGCCAAAAATAGTTGTTTACGGTTTTTCACGCGTTGCATCAAACATCATCTCGCCGAGAAAGTTCGATCTCTTCTGGCCACACATTAAAAAGATAGCAGATGAGATAATAAGGAAGGGTTGCATCGTCCTGTTCCACCTGGATAACGACTACACGGCGGTGCTAGACTACTTCACGGAGTTCCCGAAGGGTAAAACGTGGTTCCACCTAGACCAGACGGACATCTTCAAAGCTAAGGAGGTTCTGGGGGACAGGGCATGTGTAATGGGGAACATGCCCCCACACGTGACGGCTTTGGGGACGCCGAGAGAAGTTGAGGAATACTGTAAGAGGCAGATAGAGGAGTGCATGGAAGGGGGAGGATACATGCTCTGTTCGTCATGCGTCCTCCCAGACAACATCCCGCCAGAGAACCTTAAAGCTATGAAAGAATCAGTGATGAAGTACGGGTTTTACAGGGCGTAAAGCGTGGAGGCGCTCGGCAGAGGAGACGCTTAGAGGAAGTCAGCCACTATTAGCTTACCATCCAGCTCCCCTTTAACTACTTTTTCAGCCTTCTGAATGGCCTGTTCACGACGAGCGTGTGGGTATTCGCCGTTCCCCCCGCAAGAGGTCGATCTCTCTTCCTTTAAGGTGGTTTACGAAGTCCCAGCCTACCGGGCGTCCAGCTCACTCCTCGCCTATAAGGGTCTGACCGGGCGGAAACCCTATAGCTTCAAACCCTACGTTGGCGTGAGGTCACGTCCTCAGGCTCCAATCTCCAGAGGGGTTTGACTGCTTCCACTCCAACCTTCCAGTAGGCGCGTTCAATCCACTCCCTTTGCTCGTCCAAGTATGCGTCGCCGAACACTACTCCCTAACGCCACGGGGAAGGGAGCAGACGGCTCCCTGAAATTTTCCTTGGTACTCCTCTTAGCCTGCCCCCACTTGCATGATAGGTGGGCCGACGATTGGCTTGGACACGTGCAACCTCCACGCTTACTCCGTGGGATCGAACCCTCCTTCGTGAACGAAAATAGGGTGTGATGTTCCGGGGCTGCTCGCCATCGCCTCGTAGTAGGCGAGGCAACAATCCTTTCCGCCGCTCCGAAAACAGCATAACTCAAGGTCCACCTCAAAAAGTGGAGGGGAACGGGATTAGACGTTGACGTTTTCTATGATGGTTGCTCCTCCCTGTCCGCCTCCTCCGCAGAGGGTGGCGCAGCCGTACTTTGCACCTTCAATGTTGAGTATCCTCGCCAGAGTCCCGGTGAGCCTTAACCCCGTCGCCCCGAGGGGATGCCCTATCGCGATCGCTCCACCCTTCACGTTAACCCTGTCAGGGTCTAGCCCAAGCTTCTTGATTGCGAACAGCGTCACCACCGCAAAGGCCTCGTTTACCTCCCAGAAGTCTATGTCCTTAACCTCCATCCCAGCGTGCTTTAATGCCATACGGGAAGCTGGAACAGGACCCTCGCCCATAACGCTTGGGTCTACTCCTGCCCAGCCAATCGAAACTATCTTCGCCATTGGCTCCAGCCCATACTCCTGCATCTTCTTCTTGGACATTAAGAGCAGGGCCGTTGCCCCAGCGTTGAGGGGGGAGGAGTTCCCGGCTGTAATCACGCCGTCAGGCTTGAACGCCGGCTTAAGCTTCTCCATCGCCTCCATGGACGTCTCAAACCTTATGGACTGGTCTACGTCTATCACCTTCCTGCTTCCGTCGGCGAGCTCCACTTCGACGGGCACTATCTCGCCGTCACGCCTACCCTCCGGGTAGCCTGCCCCATTCCTGAAGTACCCCTCCTTAACTGCTTCAGCGGCCAGCCTGTGGCTTCTGAGGCTCCACTCGTCTAGGTCTCTCTTAGTCCACCCTAGCTCGTCTTTGTATTTTGCGAAAAGCTTCTCCGCGGTTAACCCCATTGACATCGCAGTCATCAAGTCATACTTCTCCACCAAGTCCTTGCGGGCTAGCAGGGTTGGAGTTACGCCTATGTGGGGGTTGAGGTCCATCTGCATTGGGAGGTGGGTCATGTGCTCTATGCCGCAGGCGAAAACAATGTCCGAGTAGCCGAGCATTATCTCCATTATCCCCTGATGCATGGCCGACATGGCTGAAATGCACACTCGCTCAGTACCTTGGGAGGGGACGTTCATTGGAAGGTCGGCGAGAATGTTGACGACCCTTCCGCCGTAAAGCCAGTTCTCCTTCATCTGCATGGTGCACCCGGTGATGACGTCCCCTATCTCCTCAGGGTTTATACCCGTCCTGTCGATGATCTTCCTTACAAGCATCGCGGCAAGGTCTGGCATGTAAACCTTGTTAAACACGTCCCTGTCAGGCTCCCTAGGCCTAGACCTTGAAAACGGAGACCTGAGGTAATCCACTATGTATACTTCTTCAACCATAACTATTACCTCCTTTCAGCACCACCATCAAAAAACTTTCTTTATAAAAATTTCGATTTACGGTGGCTCAGCCGAAAACTGGGCGTAGAAGGCCGCCCCCTCCGAGGCTAAGGGCGCCTCCATCCGGCAGCCAAGCAGCGAGGATAAATGAACAGTTTTGAGGGTTGCAGAAGGGGGCGCGAAGCCTAAGAGTTGCCGGAATGGGACTGTGCGGCCGAACCCCATCATTCCGCCTTTTCGATGATGCGCTATCCGCTTTGGTTAAGCTCCCCGGAATGGTTGAAACGTTAATGGTGGGGAGGGAAGGTTGAGGGAAAGTTGAAGGAGAGTAAGGATGGTGAATTGTTGAAGAGGGATCATTCAAAGCAGACTAGAATGCTGTGAAATCCTTAAATATGATGTCCGTCACCACTTTGAGTGGTGGTTTCCTTGACGGAGGGGAAATATTACTTCTTTGACGAGGATTCATGCGACCTTTGCGGCGTCTGCCTTAGTAAGTGCCCTGTGATGGGGTTGCCCGTCGAGGAGGCGAAGGAGGAAGTGAGAAGGCTGGTTGAGGGAGAGGAGGCAAGGCATGTTTTCTCGAAGTGCACTGGCTGCATGACGTGTAACCTCCTCTGCCCTAAAGACTGCAAGCCCTACGATCTCATCCTTTACAGGCTCTACGAACGCTACAGGAGGGATGGCTTGCCGTCCATTGCAAGGTTCATGGTAACCCCGACTCAAACCCCATCAAACGTTTGGTCCCTCGCCCTCTCCGAGGACGAGAGGGAAACGTTCAGGCTATGGGAGGAGGCGGCCGAAGCGGCCGAAAGGAGAGGGGTTGAGGAGGTCGTCTACCCGGGATGCGTGATGTGCTTCCCTCCATACCTCAGCCACTCGAAGCTCTTTGACAGCCTCACCATCGCCATGAGAAACGAGCTTTGCTGCGGGGAGCCATTTTACAGGATAGGCGTGCTCGACGTGGCGGAGCAGGCTGCGAGAAGGCTGGAGGAGTGGTTCAGGAGGATAGGCGCTAGAAAGGTGGTTTTCCCGTGCCTCGGCTGCTACAACACGATAATGAAAATCTACCCTGAAAGGTTCGGGGTCAAGTACGACTTTGAAGGCGTAGCGTTCCTCGACCTCATCTGGGACAAGATCGAGAGCGGAGAGGTGAAGGTTAAAAACAGGCTTAACATCAAAGTTACGGTGCACGACAACTGCCATTCAAAGCCATTCGGGGACAAGTACCATGACCTAACCCGCATGATCTTGGAAAAGCTGGGGGCCGAGATAGTCGAAATGAAGCATAACAGGGAGAACGCCTCGTGCTGTGGGCTGGCAGCGTTTGCTATTAGGCAGGACCCAGCAGACGTGGTTAACGTAGCAACGGGGGTAATCGAGGAAGCCGAGGAGACAGGCGCTGAAGCACTCGTGGTGAGGTGTGGAGGGTGCCTCACCACCCTCTCGGTGGCAAGCACCCTATCCCTTGGCAGGATGCCCGTCTATCACATAATAGAGCTTGTACAGAAAGCTATCGGAGAAGAGCCGCAACGCGGAAGCGTGGAGAGATCAGGGAGAATAGTCAAACTATTGTTTGAGGAGCTGCCGAAACAGTTCGCCAACCTACCAGAGAGATACTGGGTGACATTGCAAGATAGGGAAGAACGGTAACCCCGCATTACAAGCATGAAAAAATAAAAGAAAAAGATATTGATGAATTTTTCACTGGAGCTGGGGGGGAGGCTGGTGGGGGCAAGGTGTTCCAGCCCGGCATGAACTTTAACCGGGGACTAAAAGTTTAAAATCCGTGTAGAGTGAAAAGCTTTATCGTCTACATTATTTAACTGGTTGCGGCGTCTTCTTCGCTGAAAGGTCATCGGGTGAAGGCAGATTCACCCTCCCACCCAACCGCTTAGAGCGGAGTGAAACAGTAGATTGACGGCAAAGGGTCGCTCGATTTAAATACCCTTTAACCTTAATAATTTTTGGAGAGGGATGCGTGTTGGTAAGCTATAGAGAAGAGCTTAAAAAGGAATTCCTGAGAATGCTTAGAGAGGACGACGCTTTCAGAGCCGAAGTTACGTCGATGCTTGCAGGAGGAATACTTGAAAGAGAGGAAATACGCAGCCTCACAAAGGAAATACGGAACCTAGCAGAAAAAATATCAGCATTCACCGAGGAAACAAGGAAAACAAACATCAGCATCCAGAAAGAAATAGAAAACGCCAACAGACGCCTCGACGCATTCGAAAGAGAAATGACGAAGTTCAGGGAGGAGTCGGCGAAGCGCATGGACGCCTTCGAGAAGGAGATGGAGATGCGTATTAAGCTTTCTGAGGAGCGTTTGAGGTTGCTTAAGGAGTCTGTTGAGGAGTTTAGGCGTTTTATTATAGGTGGTTTGGGTGCTAGGTTGGGTCTTGCTAGTGAGGAGTCGTTTAGGGACGGGCTTCGTGGTTTGATGGAGAGGTATGGGGTGAAGGTGAGTAAGTGGGAGTATTATGATTCTGAGTGTGTGGTTTTCAGGCGTCCTAGCATGGTTGAGGTTGACGTTTTGATTAGAGATGAGGAGCATGTGCTGGTTGAGATTAAGTCGAGTGTGAGTAAGGAGGATGTGGAGAAGTTCCTTGATAAGGCCTCCCTTTACGAGAGGGTGAAGAGGGTTAAGCCCTCCCTCGTCATAATTTCACCTTTCGTGCATCCTAAAGCAGAGGAGTACGCTAAGGAAAACAACGTGAAAGTATACACTAGCGTAAGGGAATTTGTCTCGAGATAGCCATTCTTCAACCTTAGTGAACTTTAAGTGGATGTGGCGGGGAAAGGCGGCAAGCAGCGTTTTTCATGTAGATGAAGTGCACCCTTCAGCGTGAAGGGTCGTGAACATTTATTCACGGTTGAGGTGCTGATGAAGGTGACGGCGGTCTGAGTTTAAAAAAAGGGGGGTTGTTGGGTGTTACCTCCATGGCCAGTGTTCGAACCCTTCGTATGCTAGCAGGTAGAAGATTAGTACCGTTAAGATCCAAGCAAACATCAGAGCGCTTCCTACGAACTCAGCTACCCCTTCGAAGTAGAGGGCGTAGACTATGGCGTTCCAGATGGCGCCGGTGGAGCCGAACATCAGCCCTATTCCAAGGTAGAACATGTAGAGTGTTTCTAGCCCGCTTACTGGCAGCAGTAGGTTGGCTCCTGTGAACGGGATGGCTAACGCCGGGTTCACCAAGAAAATGTAGAACAGACCTGTCCCGACTAGGAACGAGACCACAACGAGGGCTATGCTACCCTTTATGCCCCACCTTGACCATGGCCACATTCCGAAGGTTAGCTGTCCTGCAAGCAGGGTTACTAACGGGAAGGCCACGTACGCGGCGATGTTTCCATGGTTCATACATGGGAACGTGAACAGGAAGGGTACTTCTCCTGGGATCAGCACGGTCTGCCATGAAGGACCTATTATTGCGGAGAGTATCCCCCATAGGGCGACCCCGATGATGACCGCCAGCGTGAGGTTTACTATTCCTCTCTTAGGCTGGGGCATGTTCGGGAACGGTGCGACCACGCCCATGATCGCTCCCCCGACGATTATGCTTAACAGCAAGGAGTTGTAGAAGTCATACGGCTCGGTTGGTGTTAGCGTTATCATGGGTACGCCGAAGAGGTACTGTGCCCAAGCGGTCCCAACAGGGTTTGACCAGAGAAGGTAGGTTACTATGCCACGTATCACGAAGGCAAGCACCCAAGATATTGAAGCGTATACTGCCCCTCTAACCACGGGGTGCGTCTCCGGCCTCTTTGGGATGAAGGGCCAGTAGGTGAACAGTGAAGCCCACAAGGGGAATACTAGGAAGGCGCAAGTGCCAAGGATGATCATCTCGTAGCCCTTCCAGTGAAGTATGATTGCCAGAATGTACCAGGTTATGAATGCTAGGATCATTGATAATGCCATCACTATGATCCCGTACCAGGGCTGCTTTATCCTCGGAGGCGTGAACGGCCTCGCCAGCAGCCCTATGGTGACGAACCATGCGATGCAGAAGATGAAGTATGGCACCCAGTCGACGATGTAGCCGAGGGGGTAGAGCTCCATGTTCATAGCGTTACTAAGCGATAGGACTAAGCCCATTTCAGGGGCTCCCACCGTCATGCCGAGCATCGTGGCGATAAACGCATTCATTCGAACCATCTTGGTGGCGAGTCCCCAGACCGGGTGGATGAAAATGTATAGTGTAATGTATGCTAGGATGAAGATTGTGAAGAATGACAGGAACCCCTCCCAGGGCTGCTTGAACTTTGGTGCAGCCTCTGCCTCCTGACCTGCTACCTCTGTCATCCATCCTCAACCTCCCATCCAAACCCCTTTCTGGAACTTTTTAAAAGATGCTATGCAATCTTTTACTATATAACTTTTTTTCCCTCGTTTAATCTTGGAAAAAATAGTGTAATGGGAAACGGTTTATTTGATATGAAGATGGGATAGCACTGGTAGGCTGGCGGTGTCAGCAATTTTTCCCTCATCTTTTCCATCAAAAAATGTGGAGAAATGTTTGACGTGGATTATTGGGAGAGCTGCTCGAATATTTTTTCAGCGTCTACTCCGCGAAGGCTTTGACCCCCATCGACGCATAGGATATGCCCTGTTATCCACTCTGACTCGTCGCTTGCGAGGAAGAGAGCCGTTGCAGCTATATCGCTTGGCTTGCCAAGCCTTCCTAGGGGGGTTTCCCTGATGAACAGTTCCTCCACTCCGGGTATTTTCAGGAATGCTTCGGTCATAGGCGTCCATGTTTCCCCTGGAGCGATCGCGTTGACCCGGATCTTATGCTTGCCAAGCGCTACAGCCGCCGCCTTCGTCAGCATGTTGACTCCGCTCTTCGCAACACAGTAGTGGATTGAGTCTGTGAGAGGAACTATCGAGCCTACAGATGATATGTTGATTATGCATCCTCCTTGCCCTTGGGATATCATTTGGCGGGCTGCTGCGCGAACCCCGTAGAAGACGCCGTACAGCATGACCTTCAACGATTCATCCCATGTTTCATCGTCCAAGTCTTGGAGAAGCACTTGCTTCAGGATTCCCGCACAGTTAACCAGTACGTCTATCCGCCCAAACCTGTTTACCGTCTCCTGAACGAACATGTCGACATCCTTAGAGCTTCTAACATCCGCCTTGACCTTATGAACTCTGCTGGCATCCTGTTGCTTTAACTCCTCATACGCTTCTTCAAGCTTTGACTCGTTCAAGTCGACGAGGACGACGCTCGCCCCCTCCCTGAAGAACGTCCTTGCGATCTCCCTTCCAATCCCCGAAGCAGCACCCGTTATAGCGGCAACCTTTCCATCCAACCTCCCCATAAAACGATCCCTCCATTCCTCACGAACCGAGCAGGCAGAAGACACCTCCCTTAAGATCTAAGCAAGTTCCAAATATCACCCATCGCCTTTTTATGGTTTATGCCCCACGCGGGTCGTTTGGGAAACGATTAAAAAGAGGCTCTTCTAGAAGGCCACACCATCCCTCACGTCACACCACATTGATTGAAGGGGTGATCCTAAGTACGCCCTTTGACGGCAAGCTTATATTCTAGTTATACCCCTCCTGTGAATAGGAGGGAGAGGTGTGAAGGCTAAGGAAGACGTCCTAGTTGAAGTGCGTGATGGTGTAGAGCTATCAGTAGACGTGTACCTGCCTGACGGGGACGGGCCGTGGCCTGTAGTGCTCAACTGCTACCCTTACCACAAGGACGCACTTCTCCAGCGGACGCTCTACCCGCTGTTCAAGAGATTTACAGGGAGTGGCTATGCCTACGTTGTCGCCGACTGCCGTGGTACGGGGGCGTCTGGCGGCGTAACACGTGGACCCCTCGACTGCTTGAACGGAGACGACCTTTACGACCTAATTGAGTGGTGTGGAAGCCAAGATTGGAGTGACGGTAACGTTGGAATGTGGGGTTCATCCTATGGGGGCATGACCTCCCTAAAGGCGGCGACGGTGAAGCCTCCAAGCCTCAAAGCCATAGTGCCCATCATGGCTCCTTCCTACTTCTACCAGCTGGCGTTTCCAGGCGGCTTACTGAACATGCTTGGGTTATGTGGTGCGTGGCTTGCCCTCATGAACGTGATGAACCTTACACCGCCACTGCGATTGGATAAGGAAGGAAGATGGAAGAGGATTTGGGAGGAGCACCTGGAGAGCTTCGTCCCATACTTAACCGTCGGGCTTGAACATCCAACCTACGACGACTACTGGAAAAGCCGCGAAATACCGTTAGAACTCATTGAAACCCCCATCTACGTGATCGAGGGATGGTATACTTTCTCGGTTCCAGATGCTATCGCCCAGTACCAGCTGGCTAAGGGCCCCAAGAAGCTGCTCGTCGGCCCATGGACGCACTTCGACCCTAACATGTGCGGCATAGAGCCGATAGATCACCTTTACGAGGTAACCAGATGGTTCGACTACTGGCTTAAGGGAGAGGAAAACGGTGTAATGGATGAGCCGCCCGTAACAATCTGCGTGCTGGGGAGCTACGAGTGGAAGTATGAGAATGAGTGGCCAATAAGCAGGGCTCAGACGAGGACGTATTACTTAAGTGGGGACGGCCGCCTCCTAGACGCACCTCCAGCATCAGAATCCGAGATACCGTACAAGTATGATCCCTCAACGGGGATAACCGCCGGGCTGAAAACCGTTTTCCCGTTGGGGATAGACTACCCGAAGGATCAAAGGTATGATGACTCGCACTCTCTCACCTTCGACAGCGACCCATTAGACAGCGACGTTGAAGTTACAGGTGAGCCAGAGCTAACCCTTACGGTTTCATCAGACGCGAAGGACATAGGGCTTGTAGCGAAGATCTGTGACGTCGCCCCAGACCGGT
>JAUQZD010000049.1 GCA_030587405.1 Candidatus Freyrarchaeum guaymasense
TCTGAGTCCTTGAATGCTCACGCCAAGCTTAGGGGTTACACCTACAATTTTTATATTGGGGTTACGCTGTTTGACCCTCATTGAGATGCCTACACCTGTCCCTGCCGTCCCAATCCCAATGATGATCATATCCACGTATCCACGAGTTTGCTCAAGTATCTCCTTCCCCGTGTCTCATAGTGGGCCATTATGTTCGCTGGGTCATGAAACTGATCAATATCAATGTACTTGTCCGGGTTCCGCCTTAGCAACTCCTGCTTTAACTCTATAGCCCCGGACGTACCCTTCTCACCCGGTGAGAGAATCAAGCTGCTCCATACGCCTTTATAATTTTCCTTCTTTCCACACTCACCGATTCAGGCAAAACCATGGCAGTCCTACACCCCTTCGCAGCTGCAATCATGGCTATGGCAATCCCAGTATTACCAGATGTCGCTTCAAGGATCACCTTATCTTTTTTCAGCCTTCCAGCAGCCTCTGCATACTCTAAAATGTAAAGAGCCATTCTATCCTTAACGGACCCACCAATGTTATACCATTCTAACTTAGCATAAATCGTTGCGTCGTTTGGCCCGGTAATCTTTCTTAACTTGACCATAGGAGTTTCGCCTATGAGCTCGGTAATGTCATTGGCAACCTTCATCTTGAGCGCCTCCCATTTCTATAACAGTGTTATATCTTTTAAATTTTGTCATATGATTAAGTAAGTGTTTTAAAAAATGTGCTGAAGAACTATTCTAAAAGGAGTTGGCAAACAGTAACTTTCACATTTAACCTTCCCGAGAAAAATAGGAATTTAATGGTAGTTGGTGCTGGGAGGAGCCTCCCAGTCTAAAAGTCTCTTTTCCCCTTCAATTTTTTTAATGTCTGTTATATCCTGCGTTACTTCTAATGTCCCTAGGTATTGTCCTTTTTTGTCTCTCACCGCAAGGTATCGTATGTAAACGAGGCGGCCGCCGACTTGGATCCAGAACTCTGCCACGTCCCGCTCACCTTTCTTAAATGCTTCTAAAATGCGGTTTACCACGTGTACGCTTTTCTGTGGATGACACATCTGAACTCTTCGTCCAATGACAGCCTTCGTCCGAACAAAAATTCTCTCCTCTCCCTTGTTGAAATACTTCACGACGTCATCTTTGTCTACAAAGGTTATGTCCACTGGAAGCGTATTTAAAACCGCTTCCAACTCCTCCCTTGAGAAGCCGCCTGTTTCGAAGTTTACCACACCTTCACCTGTAACAGCCCCTTTCTCGGCTTCTTTCTCCGACTTAACCCGCTGAGCTACCAGTAAATCTGGCGGTGTGAAGCAGCAATAGCCTATCTCATCAAAGCCCTCTCTTATCCCATTCCACTCGCCATCCGTAATAACCCGTAAAGCAACAGGGAAAAGTAGGTTATTCTCCTTGAAGAAGTGGCTTGAGAGAAAAGCACTTAATTCTTCAGAGTGCCTGCTAAGTTGCTCTTTAAAATCTTGGAGGGAGGTTTCCTGAAACTTTGATACTAGCTCATGTAACTCTTTCTTTTTCCTTCTTATCTGGTCATGTTCCATCCACATTATCGCTGGAGGCTCTGTGACACCATGCTTCTCTAGAACAGGAAAGAGAACATTCTCCTCCCGCAAGTAATGATTCTTAGCGTCCAAAAGCTCCTCCGATAAACGACTCAACCGGTTAATGACGTCTCCAACTTGATCTTTATCCTCAGCTTTCCGAATGCTGCCCGCAAGCCTACCTAACTCATTAGCCATCTTCAAAAGGATCCTATGCTCCTCTACAAGGATGCCTAGTGGGTGTTCTGGGGGGACGTCCAATTCCTGCTTCTCCAACTGCTCCTTAAAGATAGCTAGGTGAACTTCGCATAGCTTCTGAAGCTCCTCCCTAGGCACGCCTTCCTTTATAAGCTCCTGCTCTATTTCCGCGATCTCAAGTGGACCTACATCCTTCAGGAACTCCTTGAATTCCTCTTTAACCTCGCTTGGTGGAAAACCGGAATGCAAACGTCTAAGCAGCTCTTTCAACATCTCTTTCCTACTACCAGACGAACTCATACCATAATTTCCTCCAAACCTGAACACATAAGATGCGGAGAGCAAACATGTTTAGTAAATATGAAATATATTCGTCTTCTCACTTTAATAATTTACCAAAAAAGAATTATTGAGACTGGGAGAATGCTTATTAAAAAAAGAAGTTATTTATTATTATAGGATGCTTTTAAGTGTTTTTAAAAATCGCCGATTTCAAACTTGATGGTGCGATATTAAAGCATCCTACTTTCCCAGCCTAAGAGTGAAAGGAACTTATTTTTTCTCTAGGTTTCGCTCCAGTTCTTCAACGCGCCTCACGAGATCGATGACTATGGATAGAAGCACGTCAATCACCACCCCGTGTTTGGGGGGGTCCTTCTGGTTTCCGTGTTATCAAGCCGAGCTTTTCAAGGATCCGTCCTGAATATGAAAGGTTAGAGGAGGACATTCCTAAAGCCTTCTGAATTTCAGATGGAGGAACAGACCCTCCTGCCTTCTAAGAATGTATAAAAGAGCCAAGGAACCCTCCTTCAAAAATCATAAGAGCGGAATAGGACAGCCCTTGGGTTCACCCTTCTATCCTCACTCATCTTCTCTTACCTCTCTTCTCGAAAAGTTCTGCGAGAGCAAAAAGAACCATTGCGATTATGTAACCATAGTTCGCCTCATACTCGCCCCTCCCCGTGGATAACAGAAAACCTGCTTTACTAAGTCTGCTGAGAGCATTCCAGACAGCACCCTCACTAAGACCTAAGTTTTCTATGAGCTCCTTCGGAGTGACTGGGGTACGAGAACACAGCACGTATTCAACTATCTTCATGGACGCTTCCCCAAGCTTTAAGAACTTCGCGAAACCCGCTCTGGCGCCACCCTCCACCCTCTCACTCAACGCTCACCCCCCTAAACGTTTTAGCGAGCTCCTGAACCTTCACGAGGAGAAGCGCCAAGAGGAAGCCATAGTTCGCCTCGTAGCTTCCCCGCTCAACAGACCTTATAAGGTTAGCAGCCTCAAGCCGCCTAACAGCCTTCCAGACACTATTCTGGCTTAAACCGGTTTCCTCAACGATCTCCCTAGGCGTCGAAGAGCCGCCCTTAGCAAGAATGTAAAGCAAAACCTTCATGGAGCTTTCTCTCAACCCAAGAAGCTTCTCGAAGGCCACCTCAAAATCCTCAAAGTCGACCTTCAAAGAGAAAACCTCTACTCAAGGTTCCTTAGCCGCCTTTCATGATCCAATACCAACTCAAGCAGGTCTAAGTTTGAAGTGTAACAAGGAGAGCCGTTAACCTCAACCTTTGAAACTAAACCCTTCTGGGAGAGCCGGACAAGGTATTTACCAACATCCTTCAAGGGCATACCCAGAAGCTCAGCTATCTCACTAGGCCTAAGAGGCTTAGTGGACACGCTTAAAAGAGATAAAACCTTAAGGCTTCCTCCTCGAAGCCTCAAAACACTCTCCCCAAGCCTACTCATACAATCCTACCTCCTAACACGTCCTTCAACCTTATGGCAAGAGCGATAAGAGCCTTACAGAAAACAGCATAGTTAACTTCGTAACGCCCCCTCTCAACCTTCCTCACAAGACCACTCTTAGAAAGGTAGTGAAGGGCAATGTTAACAGCATTCTGGGTTAAACCGAGCTTTTCAGCAACTTCCGACGGGGTCACGGACCCATGATCCAAAACAACGTTCAAGACGTCCAATCTCGTCTTGGCCCTATCTAGGTCTACGATGAGCTTCAAAACATCCTCCAACAGAAATTACCCCGCATTGATCTTTCCCATACTAATTGGAGGACTGGAAGTTATTTTATGAAAATAAAAGCACTACGGGCTTTATAAACTTTTTGTTAGTTTACGGGTAATCCTATCACGAATAAACGCTCTTACTTATATATTATAATAGATTTATCCTTCCGATTAGATGGAAATTCTTTCGCAGTATATCTTAGGAATATGTGAAAGAATATCCTTCACATAATAGTAATCGAGAAAGAAATAAAATGTATAAGACAGTTCTATCATAAAATATGGTATATATTTATATTATGTGGGAGGATTTCCTTCCTTTTGATCGAAAATTATTTATAATTGAAGTGTGGCATTAAGTGATCATGTATGATTAGAGGTTTGGGGTGGTTTGCACGTTGGTGGGGGATGTTGATCCGGTGTTGCTGCGTGCCTTTGAGAGTTCAGAAGTTGAGGAGTATGATTATGTGAGGTCTGAGGAGGAGATCCTTAAAGGGGAGGCTCCTGTTGGGTTTATAACTAGTCCGACGAGTACGAAGGTTTGTAGTTTTGCGGTTTTTGATTATGCTTCGGACTACGTTTATGAGGGGCAGCTGTTGACTGTTAGGCATGACGGTTTGAGAATTATTGGGCTTGTTACATGTTTGAATGCTGCTACTAGGGGGGCTACCACGGATGTTCTGAACTATTTTTCGAGTCTTTACGGTGAGATTCCTCAGTTAGAGCAGAGCCTTAAGTATGGTGAGTTGAGGATTTATGGTAGGCCTGCTGGCCCTGGTGTTGTGAGTGTTTCTCATCCTCCTAAGCCTTGTTCCCCTGTTTATGTTGCGGGTAGGGATGATTACAGGATGCTTTTTAAGGACCCTGAGAGGGAGGATGAGTACTTTGAGGTTGGGCGGATTAGGGAGACTGATTATCCTGTTGAGGTTGACGCTTCTGCTGTTTTGAGGCTTGGTGTTGGTATTTTCGCGCGTATAGGGATGGGGAAGAGTGTTACTGCTGCTAAGTTTCTTGTTGGGCTTTCCTCTTTGAAGCATAAGATTAACGTTGTTGTTTGGGATCATACTGGAGAGTATGCGACGGGGAACCTTGAGAGGCTTTGTGGTAGGTTTGAGGTTCTTCAGAGTTGTGAGCTTCCCGTAATTCCCACCGACTCGGGGAGTCTTGTTAGGCTTCTTAAGCTTGACGTTTTGCCTTCGCAGGCTCGGAAGGCTGTTGAGGTTGCATCCGACCTTTTCGTTATGGATTTCATGTGTGGCGAGGTTGGGCTTGATGCTAAAGAGTTCATGCGGTACGTTAATGATTGGCTGAGCGAGTTTTACAGTAAGGATCAGTCTAGTAGGGTGTGGAGTAGCGCCATTGAGAAGCGTGTCCGGACTCTTGGAGCGGAATTTTTTAATGGCAGTAGTGTGAATGATTACGCTAGGGTTTGGAGGCTTGCTGCTAACAGGATACTTGTCATAGACGCTTCCCAGGATCCCCTTGAGGCTAGGCAGGCTAAGCTCGGAACCATTGCAGATCTTATTTTGAGGATGCGGTACCCGATACACCTCATAATCGACGAGGCGAAGAATTATATTCCTGAAACTGGTGGGGCTTACTCTCAGGTTATTGTTGGGAAGCCCTTCCTTTGCTTGGGGAAGATAACCAGTCTTTCGGAGGAGGGACGTAAGTTTGGCGCGAACCTTACCATAATAAACCAGCGGATATCACGTATTTCTAAGGCTGTCTTCTCTAACCTTAACACTTTGTTCTGTGGCTGCCTTACTGCTGCAAGTGACATGAGCGCTATTGAAAGCTACACTGATTTCCCAGAGATAAGGGGGATCCTGCCTAGGCTCGGCGTAGGCGAATTCCTGGTGGCTGGGATGGCTACCCCGATAAGGGAGCCTATATGTGTTGCTATAGAGAAGGGAGATATAAGACTAGGGTATGGACGGAAAACCGTTTTTGAGCTGCATAGGGAGTTTGCGGAGGGATTAAACGCTTGAACCTTCTTAAAATACTTGAGGAGAGAGAGCTGCGCCATGGGCAACTTTTCTATGAGGCATTGAGGATGTTGGGGGACGAGGCGGAGCGCTTCTACAAGACTTACCTTTCAATGATTAGGGCTGCGGAGAACGTTGACGGCAGCGTTGAGCTGGTCGAGCTGGACGTTAACCCGGCTGCTAGGGACGCACTCACCATAGGCGTCGATGGGTCGTCAAATAGGAGTGAGAGAGCCGGCCTGTCACTTATTGTTTCCTCAGCTGCAACGGTCTTTTTCAGGTGTGACAACCCTTTAGTCTACGCTCCTAGGGTTATAGCTAAGTGTATACCCGCGGTTGGACTTGTGGAGGAGGACTTGGAGCGTATTGAGGCCATCTCACGTCAGTACCTTGAGAGGGTAGCTGCCCTAGAGGCTTTAAACTCTGGCAGATGCGACCTTATCCTTCTAGATGGGCCGATACTTCCACACTACGCCCTCCTGCCTTTCTACAGGTTATTTGAGGGCTATTCCGCCTCTAAGACTGTGCAGAGGGAGTACGAGGCTGTTTTCAGGAGGATTTACGGGGAGGACGGTGTAGCTGACGTTTTATCCGAGGGGCTTGAGGACGTGCTTCACGCATGCATCGTAAAGGCGCCTCACTCCACGGAGCTTGTGTCATGCTCTCCGCGTCTCCCGGACGTGGTTGGGGTCTACGGGAGGGTAAACGATGCAAGCCTCCTCGATCCGGTGTTGCCGGCGTGTGGCAAGGGGAAGATTGTTCTTACCGTTCCGAGAAGAAGCGGGCTTTGGAGGGAGCTTGCCAAAAGGAGAGTTTTCGGCAGGAGCTACGCCAAGTTCATTTCGAACATGCTTTTCTTCTACTTTAAGCCCCGTGATGCTTTACCGATAAGAGTTGAACTCCACCGCAGCATCGTTGAGGATGAGAGAAGGTTTGAGTATGTTTGTTCAGCGCTTTACTATCAGGCAAGCAACGTTAACAATGTTCCTTGGCCGCTGGAGTTCGCCCACGCCTTCAGCCTAGTCGAGGACCCGCTGCCAAGCTTTTTAACCGATGAGTTTTTCGCGAGGATAATTAAGATAGCTAGGAGGGAGAAGGTCGAGGCCGACGTCTTCTACCGCATGTTTAAGCCTAAACACGGCTTAGAGGAGTTGTGGGGTAGAAGAAGGGTGAGGGGGATTTAGGTTGCTGCTAAGTGTTACCCGTGCATGCAGGGATGCCGTAGCTTTCTCAGCGGTTCTCTCCGCTGAGTTCGCCACGCCGGTGAAGGATGTTTTCACCGGCTGGTTGACGAGGAAGTTCTTCAGGGGGAAGGGGGGGCTGCCCGCCTACGAAACTAGAAGGTATATAGACATTTTCTACATGAACAGGATGGAGGGTGTTGCGGCGAAGCTGCTAAGGCTGCTTCAGGTTCCAGCCGAGATACCTAAACTCGTCAGGGAGGTGCTTAGGGTTTCTGATGAAAAGGCCGCGATCGTCACCGAGAACTTCTTAAAGTTGGCCGGTTCAGCTGTGGCTTCGGATGGTGGGGTTTCAGCCACGGTCACTAGTAGGCACTTGCTGTATGGTAGCCATGAGGACTGGAGGGAACATAGGGCTCTTTACAACGTGATATTGCACATGCCTCCTGGAGTCGGTGTGGATGCGGTTCTCAGGGTTGCTAGGAGGATCTTGCCGAACCCTAGGAGGGTTCTGAAGGAACTTTACGATAAGGGAATAGTGTTCCTTCAGGGTGTGGGGAGGAGGACGCTTGTCTGGACGGCGCCCCCTCCCCCAAGGTGTTGCAGCATCGCTCTCCTAGAGGTGAGGAGGAGAGGGGTTCAGGATGCGGCGCTTCAGCTTCTTCAGGGACCCGTTAGGGTCTATGCTAATGGAACATCGGACTTAAGGTTGAAGGAGGCGTTGAAGATCCTGATTGCTACGGGGGTTGTCAGCCAATCATTTAAGATTACCCCTTCGAACTCGATTTTCATGGAGGCGGCGTTGAGCGAGGTTTACCCCTTAACACAGCTTTTGAATCATGTGGGCAGGCTTAACCTCGAAGTAGCCCAGCCATTAATGCTAGAGTATGCCAACTAAAAGACTTATTTTGCTCTCCGCAGTAAGGCGACGTATGCGGATATGGCGACGTATGCTAGCGCCCACGCTGCGGTGAGCTGGAGGTCCAACATGGATGTTGGGATGGACGCAGCGTGCATTAATCCTGCCGCCGAGAGGAGGGCTGCAGCCAGAGAGAATGCTAGGGCCCTCCTGAAGTTTCCACGGTTTAGGTCTGATATGATGCTTCCCCAGATGAGGCCTATTAGGGTTGCGTTTAGCCCTAGGAAGGCGATCCCCGACCAACCGGTCATGAGTGACGCGTAGTTAAAGGTGGTGTTAACCCCGTAGCCGTACATTCCAAGGTACTGGGCGTATGGTATTCTAACTATGAGTCCTCCAACGTCCACGGGGATGTAGAAGACGTCGGTGAGGATCCTGTATGGTGCGATTGCGTCGCTCATGGCAGTCCCCGTCAACGAGAAGGTGAAGTTGAGGGCGAGCATTGTTGCGATCATCGAGAAGAAGTGGGGGGTTATCGCCGACGCTACTGCAAATAGGTCCCCCCACGTCCTGCCTTCACCAAGAAACTTGCTTTCCTCGTAGACCTCCCTGAAGGCTTGGATGACTGTTACTCCTCCGATGAACAGGAGGGAGGGGGCCACAACCGTGATTGGTAGGATAAGGGGGACAAGGTAGAATACTCCAGTCCATGTTAAGGATAGTAGGAGGAGGCTTGAGATGATGGGGTACCCCGACTTAGCCCCAATTTTAACGTATCCAGAGGAGCCAACGTAGTTAACTGTTGGGATCCAGCCTCCGAACGGCACACTAAGCAGGCTTGCACAAGCGTCTATCACCATAATGGTTGAGGGGGAGTAGCCGTTTTCTTTAATCCAGTCTTCTAGGTCTTCACCGCTAATGCCGAGGCGGCGTGCCAGCTCGATGTTACATGCCTTCGTGTTAGCGTAGCTTTCAAGAGTGTCGTAGACTTGGAGGGGGACAGCAACTGCTGCAACAGTCGGGAGAACGTTTAATCCTCTCCCTAAGATCTCAGGGTGGAAGCTGAAGGTCATCATCGAGAAGCAGCCGAGGTGGGCGTATGGGGCGGGGTCTAAGCCGAGGACATAGGCAAGCATGAATTGAGGCCCCACACCACCGAAGACATGGATCCACACCTCCTTAAAATAGAAGGCGGGGTCCCCTAAAGGGGAGAGATAGCCTAAATACAACGTGTTGATGACCACCATGACCATTCCAGCTATTAGCGCTAGCGGAACCGTGGGAAGCTTGCTGGCGCCAGCCTTCAATACTAACCCGCTGAGCATTATTACCGCTACGATAACCCCTATTGCAGGGTTGAGTTGAGGCCAATCGTTCATGGCGCCATAGATGCCTCCAATAGGGGTTCCAGCGGCAAACGCGAAGAGACCCGTTATTATCCATGCGAACCCTATACCAGCTACCGTCCCTAGAACTCCAGGGAGGGGTAGGTGGTTCTCGATGTGATCTATTAAGCCTAACGCTAGTGCAGCCTCTAAAGCGGAGCAGAGCAGGTTTGCCGTTATGGCGACAGACACAGCCGTGTATAGGTCTAGGTTGAGGACGTGCTGGAAGGTAACGATGACCCCTGAGAGCATCAGGAAGGCGGCGGGGATGCTTGGACCGAAGGGTGGAGACGTGAAGGAGACGCCTGTTTCAACTGTTTTCTTGTAGGCGTAGTAGCTGTACGCTATGCTTCCCGTGAGGGTTGCTAGGGCGCTTGATGAGAGGAGGGATGAGATGAGGGGCCAGGGTGTGTGGGGGGCGTATATTTGGAAGTCTGGCGGGATTGGGTACCCCGTGCTGACCACGGCTGGAATTTCAATTCCACAGATTCTTATTACTCCTATAAGGTTGAAGGGGGCGTTGTAGATTCCTGTAATAGCTGAGAAGTACCATGCGGGGAGATAGCTGGTGCGCCATATGATAGGGAGTATGGACCCTATCAGGAGGAGCTTGGTGAAAACGTCTCCGAAATGGAGGAATGCCGCGTTCAGGTCCTCCTTACCCCAAAAGCTTATGCTTCCACGTCCGAGCATGCTCGCCACGAAGTCCTTTAAGCATCCTCTCTCCGTGGGGGATTGCCCGTTCAAGCCGTTGCCTCCAGGCTACATTATGATGGTTTCACCCTTCGGCGTGACGACCCTTATCCCCCTCTTCTCGACGACCTTCCCTATTACTGTTGCGTTGCAGCCATGCTTTCTGCATGCTTCAACGGCTTCCTCAGCTGTTTCCCGGCTTACTACCATTACGAATCCAACTCCCATGTTAAACGTCCTGTACATCTCATAGTCGTCTATTCCCCCAAGCTCTTGGATGTCTATGAAGACTGGCTGCGGCTCGGGTACTTCTAAAACCATTCCTATGTTCCCGTAGCAGAGCCTGTTTAGCTTGCTGAAGGCTCCACCGGTTATGTTGCCTAAACCGTGGACTTCCGACACGCTTATCGCCTCTAACACTTCCCGGACATAAATCCTAGTCGGCTTCAATAAGGCCTCTCCGACCTTCTCGCCTGAGACGGGAAGCTGGTCTTGGACGCCCAGCCCCGCCTTGTCGAAGAGCACCTTCCTAGCTAAGGTGAGACCATTCGAATGTATACCGCTACTCGGAAGCCCTATAACCAAGTCTCCAATCTCGATCTTTTCCCCAGTGATCACCTTATCAACGTCTACCACGCCAACACTCATCGCTGAAAGGTCGAATCCTTTCCCTGGGACAGCTCCTTTTATCACGTCGGGCATTATAGCAGTCTCGCCTCCAACCACAGCCATACCAGCCTCTTCCGCACCAGCCACAATACCCTTCATTATCTCAGAGATCATATCCTCGTTTGGCTCCTCAACAGCCAAGTAGTCCACCAACGCTACAGGCTCTGCCCCAACGCATATTATATCGTTTGCGTTCATCGCCACGCAGTCTATGCCAACCGTATCATACTTATCCATGAGCTGCGCTATCAGAACCTTCGTTCCAACCCCGTCACTGTGTAGAGCTAAGGCTTTCCCCCCACCTACATCTATCAGGTTAGCGTAGTGTCCGAACTCGCCGAGAACCTTCCCAAACTTCCCCTTCCTCAACTCAAACGTCTTCTTGACGAGCCTACCTATCTCGCTGTGAGCAGCCCTCGCCCTATCTATGTCAACGCCAGCCTCCTTGTAGGTGAGCTTACCCTCACTCAAGCAGACCACCACATGCACCTAATTAGCACGCACTTTTTAAGGTTGACGAGGGAGGAACTGCACAAATAGTGGAAACACTGGAAACACTGGAAGTGACGGTTACAGAGGTTGTTATATTCTTTGAAGTTAAGGGTGTATGTGAGGGAGGGAAGTTGGCAGCGGCAAGCAGGAACTTCATCCAGGCGGTTCTGCCCTTAAGCGAACTGGGGAAGCTGGATCCTAAGGAGGAAGGCAGAAACGCTAAGGTTCTTCAGGTTGCAAGGGTGGGAGCGTATAGGGTCTCATTCACGTTCCGTGGGTTGCCGTACCAGCCTAGAGCTGTGAGGCTCTTCATCGAAAAGAACGAGAGAAGATTCAACCTTCTCAGGGAAGGAATTAGAGCATCCCAAGATGGGATACATTTCACTACTATAGTTTTCGACAGGAGAACCCTGCAGGAACTTTACTTCCTTCTGATCAGCCACGGAGCAAGTGTGAAAATAGAAAGGATAAGGCATTCAGCTTCAAGAAAGCTAGGGGGAATGGTTTGGAAAGCGGTTCATGAGCTCTCGTGAACCGCCTCAACCACCCCCTCCCCCCTTCCCCTTCTTTTACGTTGTTTATTCAAGGGATGCACCACAGTTAGGGCAGAATCTTGACTGCTTCGGGATTTGCTCGCCACAGTAAGGGCAGTACATGTATCCAGGAGCTGGCGGGCCTCTTACTTCCTCTTTACGATGCGGCTCCGCAACCTTCTCCTCCTTAACTTTCACCGGCTTTGGCGGGGTTGGAAGCTTAACTTTCTCCTCCTTTTCCCCGCTGACGGCATCAACTACCACGAGGAGGAGGCCCAATACCACGCTTAGTATTCCTATAATAGGCATCAGGAATAGGAGTAGTATTCCTGCTATTATGCCAATTATTCCCAAAACGAATGTTATTTTAAACATTACTGGTCCACCTCATAACGAAGTGTCACGCTTTAGCCTCGTTCATCTCTGTTTTACACATTTAAAACCTTTTTCATCAAAGTAGGCATCGAACGTGTATATCTAAGTGTTTAGTGATGGTTCCCGGGAGGGAAGAATGGAAAAACTAATTTTTGTTTAACCGTTGGTGAAGGATGAAACCTCCTTCTGAAAGAGTGCCCTTTTCGCTTACGGGTGGAGGGCAAGGGTACACCATTCGCTTAGCGGTGAGTTTAGGTTCAATTTTCAATGTTTTCTGGGGGAATACTTGGTTTTTTATTTCCTCCTCCTTCTAAAGGAGGATGGAAGAACTTGTGCGGGGAAGGATGCTTGACGAGTTCTTCGGCTGGTGTTTTAGACCCTGCCATAGGATTCTACCTTGACGAGCTCGAGACAACGAGGGATATCGCCATACCCGATAACCCTCTAGATAGGGTTATAGGGCAGGAGCACGCCGTTAAGATGGCTAGGCTGGCTGTGAGACAGAGGAGACACCTTCTTCTGGTTGGACACCCCGGCGTCGGCAAGTCGATGATCGCTAAGGCCATAGCCTTCCTCCTCCCCCCTCCCAGGGAGGAAGTGTGGGTGGTGCACAACCCAAAAAACCCTGAAAGGCCTCTGGTGGAAGTGGTGAAAGGAGGGGTGAAACGTGGAGAAACGCATGTTGGCGAAATGGTTACTCCGCGCGAGATCCCATTTGACGTGGCTGTAAAGCTGGGCTACGGATGCCGAGTATGCGGGGGGTTGAGCTCGGCTACGCTTCCTGTCTGCCCTTACTGCGGTGAAAGGAAAAGCGTCGAGGAGGGAGGGTTCTCGTCTCCCTTCAGGGATCTTTACGAAAAACTTGTTTTCCCCGTTGAGCAAAAAAGGTTTAGGAGAGCCGTGCCGCAGACTATTAAGGGGGAGGGAGGGAAAGAGGAGGTAATCGTTTACGAAGCTGTGGATCACAATCCGGAGAGCCCTTCTGTAAGGGTTCTGAGGCAGAATGACTTGGAGGTTTTAGGGGAAGTTGAGAGGTCTAGACCAAGGAAGGTTCTTGTCTCCCTCAACAGGAAAACGTTTGTCCAGGCAACCGGGGCAAGCGAGACCGAGCTTTTAGGAGACGTGCTCCATGACCCTTATGGAAACCACCCCGAGCTTGGAACCCCGCCTTATAAGAGGGTTGTTGCCGGGGCGATCCACGAGGCCCATGAAGGGGTATTATACATAGACGAGCTCCCCCACCTGGGACGTCTCCAGAGCTTTCTCTTAACGGCGATGCAGGACAAGAAGTTTCCAATAACAGGCAGGAATCCTCAGAGCAGCGGCTCTAACGTGAGAGTTGACGGTGTTCCATGTGACTTCATATTCATAGGGGCATGCAACATACAGGACCTACCTAACATACTCTCGCCGTTAAGGTCGAGGATTCAGGGTAACGGGTACGAGGTGCTCTTGAGGTCTACGATGCCCGACACACCCGAGAATAGAGCTAAGATAGCGCAGTTCGTGGCGCAAGAGATAGTTTCCGACGGCAGGATCCCTCACGCCACAAGGGAGGCTGTGGAAGAACTCGTCAGGGAGGCCGTAAGGAGGGCTGAGGTGATAGATGGCGAGAAGAATGCGATAACCTTAAGGCTAAGGGATCTAGGGGGGGTGGTTAGGGTTGCCGGTGATCTGGCCGTGGAGGAGGGAAGCAGCCTTATAGAGAGGCGGCACATGCTGCACGCTATAAGAATATGTGTTCCGGTCGAAGAACAAGTCAAAAGGAAGTTCGGATCGTTTGAGAGGGCGGTGGAGAAGGAGGTATCACATTACAGGGCTAAACAAATGTTAGCTAACCTTGACGGGTTAGCCCGTTACGGGTAGCTGAATGAAACATTGTGAAACATAAACTTAAAAGTTAGCTTCTATTCTTCCTTTAACGGTCTTCACGTTCACTTTAGGCGGTGCTTACATGACTGAGAGAAAAGCTGAGAAGCTTTGGAGGAAGCTTGTGAAGCCCGTGGTTCCAGGCTCCAAGAAACTTTACGAGCTTTACCGCATTTACACGTTTCTGGGTGTTAAGAGGGGGGAGCTCCTGCTCGACCTGCTGGAAAGGTTTTCACCAACCAGAGGAAGGTTTTTCCTTGATGTTGGGTGTGGCGCCGGAGGGCTCGCCATAGCTTTCACTAAGAGGAGCCTTGCAACGGTCGCGTTCGACGTCGACCCAAGGTATTTAGAGGTTGCAAGGGTGTGGGGGGAAGAGGAGGGAGTCGAATTAAACCTGCTCCTTGCGAGCGGGGAGAACATGCCTTTCAGAGGGGGGAGTTTCGACTTCGTAGCGTGCAGCGACCTGATAGAGCATGTGCATAACCCCGACAAGCTAGCTGAGGAGGTAGCTAGGGTTCTAAGGAGCGGGGGGTTCCTCTACCTAACGTGCCCCAATAGGATCTCTCCAAGGCTCGTGTGGAGGGACAATCATTACCTCCTTCCCTTCTTCACGCTCCTTCCAAGGCGGATGGCAGACTGCTACGTTAAGGCTACTAAGAGGGGGGAAAGCAACGAGGTCTTCTTCCTGCCAACGTACCCGAGACTGGTGAAAATGTTCGAGAAGGTTGGAGTGAAACTTTACTCACGAGAACTCGAGGAGAAAATTCGGGAGGCTGAGAGGGCCCTGTCATTCCTCAAGGAAACGAGACTCTACAAAACGGTAATGCACATAGTCGAGTTCACTTTAAAGCACTTCTACGTTAAATGGATATGTCCAATATGGATTTTCATAGGCAGAAGAAAGTGAGAAAGGAAATAAATGAAAGGTTGCGGTGGAGGAAGAGGGGCTCAACTATTACCCTCTGCCACCCCTTTTATCACTGTTAATGATGAGTTATTGGGGGAGGAAAAGTAGAAATTATGGGATTACAATTTTTAAATTTGGTTAATAAGGTGGGTTTTATGATTAGGCTTGAGTACGATAAGGGCACCATTGTGATCCGTGGCATGCAGGTTCCCAATTCCAGGTGGGATGATAGGGTCAATGCCTACCGTGCCCTAGCCATGTACTACCGGGACATCGTAGACTACCTTAAGGCTTCGAAGATACGGTTTGAAGACAGGGTTCTTGACCTCGTGCCGTGCCCTGCTCTTAGGCTTAACTTGGAGTTAAAGGATTACCAAGAGGACGCTGTTAGGGCATGGGTTGAGGCTGGGAAGCGTGGCGTTATGGTTATGCCTACCGGGTCGGGGAAGACGTTCGTGGCTATGAAGGCGATGTCCATTATATCGGAAGCGACGCTGGTTGTAGTGCCGACGTTAGACCTCATGGATCAATGGGCCACCCGCCTGTCAGAGATGTTTAACGTTTCCGTGGGCGTTTACGGGGGAGGAGAACACGTCCTTGGCCCCGTCACCGTTGCAACGTATGACACAGCCTACCTTAGGATCGAAGAGCTAGGCAACAAGTTTTCACTAATAGTTTTCGACGAGGTCCACCATCTTCCATCACCCGGCTACTCGCAAATAGCCGAGATGTCGGCTGCACCGTATAGGATGGGGCTTACGGCGACTTACGAGAGAGCTGATGGGCTACACGTTGAGCTAGCAAGGCTCATAGGAGGGGTGAGGTATGAAGTTCCAATCAGAGAGCTAGCTGGTAGGCACCTTGCCGAGTACGAGATACGTCGCATCCTTGTCGATCTCTCCCCCGAGGAGCGTGAAGAGTACGAGAAGGCGTACTCTGTTTACGTTAACTACTTACGGGAGCATAACCTCTCCATGAGCTCGCCGGAGGACTTTAGGAAGCTAGTTCTGAGGAGTGGCAGGGATCCGAGGGCGAGGGAGGCTCTCCTAGCAAGGCACAAAGCTAGAACCATTTCAATAAATTCATCAGCTAAGCTGGATGCACTAACGAAGATTCTTGAAAGGCACGTCAATGACAGGATAATAATATTCACCGAGCATAACAGCTTGGTTTACGCTGTAAGCACAGCGTTCCTTATCCCGGCGATAACGCATAAAACCCCTAAGAAGGAGAGAAGCGAGATTCTCAGTAAGTTCAGGAATGGAGAGTACCGGGCAGTGGTGACGAGCAAGGTGCTTGATGAGGGTGTAGACGTCCCTGAGGCAAACGTAGGCGTCATCTTAGGGGGAAGCGGGAGCAAGAGGGAGTTCATCCAGAGGCTGGGGAGGCTTCTAAGGAAGAAGGAGGGGAAGAGGGCTGTGCTCTACGAGATCGTGTCTAAATCCTCCGAGATAGCGATCTCGAAGAGAAGGCGGAAGGGTTTAGAGCAAGCAACGTAGCATGATGGCGGAGATTGGCAAGCATTTATGTTGGATGGTGGTGGAGGGTGCTTCCAAGTGAGCTCCTAGTAGCTAGGATTTATGGGAACAAGATAGTTCCCCGGTTTGCTAGGATGAGCAGGGAAAACCTCGGCTTGGCAGCCGAAATGATTAACATTTTCAAAACGAGTATTGGTAGAAAGAGGGGGGAGATTCTTGATCTTGTAAGCGAGTTTGAGGAGGGGGTCAACTACCGCTTTGTTCGGGGGCTGCGAATTCTCCTTGAAAGAAGAAGCGTTTTCGAGGTGAAAAGCAGACTTAACCCGGTGGAGGTCAGGAGGTTCGTGTTTGAGGAAGCCAGCAGGGCTGGTGGTCCTGTGACGAGTAGAGGGGAAAGAAGGAGGATTCTGGAGAGGGTTGCGGTGAAGCTTTCCTCGACGGTGGAGGAGGTGGAGGAGGCTTTATGGGCTGACCAAGAAACAGAGCAAGTTCTGGTTTCCTTTAGCGACGTAGATCCAGCGGAACTCCTAAGAATTTATAACTTGTCCCTAGCTCAAACTATGCTTTTTAATGCAATTAGCTTAAACGTTTACGTGGAGGGAGGAGGGAAGGAGGTACTTAGGGAGGTTAAGTATAGGGGGCTCATGTACCTTGCTGAGAAGCAAGGGGAGTGGGTTACCATAACAATCGATGGGCCGGCGTCGCTGTTGAAGATGACCGAGCGCTATGGAACGTCCATGGCTAAGATCCTCCCGTCAGTGATTACGTCCGGGAAATGGGCTATAAGGGCGAACGTGGTGAGGAAGGGAGCCGATAATAAGCCGAGAATTTATGAGTTCACTTTGAGCTATAGGGACAACTACCTTCTTAAGACGAGGGAGAGGGAGGAGGTAAAGTTTGACAGCATGGTTGAAGAGGATTTTTACAGGGCGTTTCAGTCCCTAGGAACGGACTGGGTGATAAAGAGGGAGTCGGAGCCGCTGCTTGCGGGTAAGACCATTCTGGTGCCAGACTTCACCCTAGAGAAGGGGCCTGTAAAGGTTTACTTGGAGATAGTGGGGTTCTGGACTGACGAGTACGTTAAGAGGAAGCTGGAGAAGCTGGGTAAGGTGGAGGAGAACGTCATCTTAGCTGTAGATGAAGAATTAGCGTGTTCCTCCTTTCAAAGGTATCGAGACGTCATATATTACAGGAAGAAAATTCCTTTGAAGCCGCTTATCGAGATACTTAGAAGGTACGAGGTTGAAGCGCTGGAAAGAAGCGCTAGAAGTTTAGAGTTGGAAAGGTACGTTCCTGACAAGGATGTCATCCGCTTAGACGAGGTGGCTGATGCTTATGGTGTCAGTGTTGAGTCAGTTAAGGAAAGGCTGCATGTTGAAGGCTATAGGGTGATAGGGAGCTTGCTGATCAGTGAGCAGGTTTTAGAGGCGATTAAAGGCGAATTAGAGTCTAAGCCTGAAAGGAGCAGACTGGAGGCAGAGGCCATCCTTAAGAGGTATGGAGTGGGAGACTTCGACTTGGTTTTAGACGCTTTAGGCTTTAAGACCGTTTGGCCAGGTGTGATAGACCCGAAAAAAGCGAAGGTGGTTAGGAAATAAACGCGCCTTTAACCTGTGTTTTTTGATGGTTGAAACGTGCATGTTGCACTTGTAACGTCCAATGGTTTCTGCATGTAAAACCATACTTAGGGGAGGGTGGTGGGGATGTGGCAGGTACCTCCAGCCATGAAGTGTGGAACGTAGATGGGAGGGTGTGAATCCCAGAAGGGTAAAGGTGATGGTCGGATAAACGTGAAGTGGCTCATTTACGTAGGAACTCTTCAATGAAGCCTGAGGAGGAAAGGCTCCCGGCCCGTGGAAGCGGTGAAGCCGCAAGAGTGGCGGAGAGCCGAGGCTGTTTTTAAGGGTTATGGTGCCGGCTTCAGAAAGCTTATTTTCTTCCTTTTACTTATGTAGGATGATTTTCTCAGAAGCAATAAATCATGTTAAATCGTTCCTTTAGCAAAAGAGGGGACGTGTTTTCCTGAGAATGGAGGGCTTTCGGAGACGCGAGGAGGGCTTCTTCTTGGTGTTTCTGAAGAAGGTTGAAATGGTAAACTTTAAGAGTTACGGGAACAGGAAGGTTACCCTTACCTTTCCGAAAGGGTTCACCGCTATCGTAGGCCCAAATGGGAGCGGTAAAAGCAACGTAGTTGACGCCATCCTCTTCGTCCTAGGACACTTAGGGTCGAAGAGCCTTAGGGCGTCCGTCCTCACCGACCTAATATTTGCCGGGTCAAAGTCGTCTAAGCCGTCCAAGTATGCTAAAGTTACAGTGTGGTTCGACAACAGGGACAGAGCGTTCCCCTTAGACAACGACGAGGTTCAAATATCAAGGAAGGTTAACTCTGATGGCCGGACAGAATACCGTTTAAATGGTAAACTTACCACGAGAACTGAAATAGTGGACATGCTCTCCCTAGCCAATGTGAGCCCGAACGGCCTTAACATAATACTTCAAGGAGAAGTTTCGCGGATAGTCATGATGTCTCCCTTAGAGAGGAGACGTTTAATAGAGGAGATAGCTGGGATATCCCACTTCGACGAGAAAAGGGAGAAAGCCCGGAAGGAGCTTGAAGAAGCTAAAAGGAAGATCTCGCAGCTGGAGCTGCTCCATGTGGAAATACAGAAGCAGCTTGAAAAGTTGAGGCGTGAGAAGGAGGAGGCTGAAAGGTGGCTCGCACTCTCCAAGGAGATTAGAAGGAAAAGAGCGGCGCTCTTGAGCGCCAGGTACTATAACCTCAGAGGGAAGCTGGACGAGATGAGGGAGAAGCTGAGGGTTGTCGAGGAAGAGGTAGGAGAGGTTTCGGTAAGGAGGAGCATCTTGGTGGAAAGGCAGGGAAGATTAGAGGAGGAGATACGGCTTGAAGAGGAGAACAGGAAGAGGATGGCTAGGCAAAGCCAAGAATTGACTTCGAAAATACGCGTGTTGACTAGCCAGGTGGCTGAGATGCAGGCGGAAGTTAAGTATGAAGAGAGAAAACTTGAGGATGCGGAAAGAAGCATAGAAAAGCTAATGGCTCTCCTCGGGAGAGTAGAAGAGCTGATCGCTGAAAACTCTGAAAGGATGCGGGAATCCGAGGAGGATAGGAGCAGGCTTTTAAGGATGCTTTCCGATGAGGAAAGGAAGCTTGAAGAGCCGAGGAGGAAGCGAGATTCCGTGAAGGAGAGCCTTAAGGAGATCCGTGAGCAACTGTACAAGGTAAGGAGGGAGGAGAAGGAGGTTGAGGAGAAAGTTAACTCTTTAAGAATTAAGGCCGGCGACGCTTTCAACGCATTGGCGCTGATATCATCTGGAATAAGGGAAAAGGAGAGGGAGCTTTCCCTCTTAGAGAGGGAAAGAGAAAGGCTCATGCGGGAGATTTCGGAGCTGAAGGCAAGGGTTGAGGAGTGGAGTTCGGTTATAAGTAGAGCGAGTTCTATTTTGCCACTGCTTGCCCAAGAGCAGAAAAAGTTGAACGGGAAGGTGAAGGAGCTTAAGGGGAGAATGGAAGAGGTTAAAGGTGAAAAGGCGAGACTAGAAGCCTTAATGGAGGCGCAGCACCTTCTCGCCCCTCAGAAGAGAAGAGAGTTTACCGAAAGCTTAAGGAGGAAGGGGGTGAAGGCTTACGGATTCCTTATTGACCTGTGTGAGGTCGACGAGGAAAAGAGGGATATTCTAGGCTCACTAAGGGAGCTCCTCACCGTTTTCCTAGTTGAGGACTTAAACGATGTCAGAGAGGTGATATGGCACTCTCGAGAGGAGGGACTTACTAGAGTCACCGTCTTCCCGAGGAGCATGGTGAAGCCATGTAGTGTTAAAGTGAACTCTGTCTTAAGGTATGTGAGGAGCAGAGGGTTCAGCGATGTTTTCAGCTACCTTTTAGGGGACGTGGTTGAGGGGGAAGGGTTCGAAGAGGATGCAGAGGTCATTGCTGAGGATGGGATAACATATACTAGGAAAGGGCTGGTTGTCGCCGAGAACCTTCCGGTTTTAAGATACTCATTAATTCTGGAGAGGTTACATGATGAATCCGAGGTACTACGGGAGAAAGTGGAAAAATACAGTCGAATAGCCGAGAAAGCAGCCACCACCTTACTCATCCTAGAGAGGGAAGCAGCATCCCTTATGCGTCAAAGGGAGGAGGCAGCCTCCAGAATTTCCATTCTGCATGAGGAGCTTAGTGGCATAGAAAACTCGGTGGTTCGGCTTCAGGCGTTAATAAACGATTTCCGCTTGAAGGAGGAGGCGCAGCGGAGAGAGGCTGCAGAGGCGAGGAGTAAACTGGAGGAGTATGAAAGGAAGCTGGAAGAAGTAGCTGCCAAGAGGAGGGATCTTGAAGATAAGTTGTCCACCCCCATCTTGGGGGAGTTCGAGGAGTTAATCAGGCGGAAAGAGGAGAAGATTGGAAAGGTAAAGGAGGAACTTCAGAAGGTTGAGTTAAAGCTGGCTAAGCTTCAAGCCGAAAAGGAGGGGTTGGAGGGTGAGAGGGAGAGGGCAACGTTAGAGTTGAACAGCGCAAGGGCGAGGATGAGAGAGGGGAGGGAACGAATAGACAGTAAAAGAAGGATCTTAGTTGATGTTGAGGGGGTTCTGGCAGAGAGTGAAAGAAAAAAAGAAGCAGTTGATGAAGCGTTAAGGCACACTCAAGAAGTGTTGGAGGAGAAGAGAGAGGAGTTAAAGAAGGTAGACAAGGAGATAAGAGAGCTGACAGGAAGACTTGAAAAACTGCTTTCGGTTCAAGGAAGCATTAAAAGCGAGATAGGCAAGTTGGAGGCGGAGGTTGAGGGGGTTGTGAGGGAGGCTGAAGGCGAGCAGGTTACCCTCTCACGTTCTTCTCTAAGCGATTCGGATATGGAAAGGCTTGAAGGGGAGGTTGCACAGCTCCTAACGGAGAAGGAGAAGCTTGAACCTGTTAACCTTAAGGCACCTGAACAGTACGAGGAGGTGAAGAGCAGGTCCTCAGAATTCGGCGAGAAGATTCTGGAGCTAGTTGAGGAAAGAAAGGCCATAGAACGCCTCATAGAAGAGATAAGCCAGCGTAAGAAGAAAGTGTTTTTGGAGGCTATTGAGGTGATAAACAGGTACTTTAACGAGTTCTTCTCTGAGCTATCCCCCGGAGGATGGGCTCAGCTGGTCTTAGAGGATGAAGGCGACCCGTTTGAAGGGGGGGTGCTCATAAGGGCTAAGCCAGGGGGGAAGGAGGTTAAAAGCCTTGAAGCTATGTCTGGCGGGGAAAAATCTTTAACGACGATCGCCTTCATCTTCGCCATCTATCGTTACAAGCCAGCGCCGTTCTACCTTCTAGATGAAATAGACGCCTTCCTAGACAAGGAAAACGTTAGGAGGGTGGCAAAGCTGATAAAAAAGCTGTCAAGGGAATCCCAGTTCATAATTATAAGCTTAAGAGACCTTATGGTTAGCGAGGCGGACAAGGTGTATGGGGTCGCCAGCGTCGACGGTGTGTCAACGGTCGTCGGCGTCGACTTGGAAAGGGTGTTACCGTACGTGGAAGCTGAGGGGGAAACATGTGAAAGGCATACAGGGCTTTAGGGAGTACCTTGCGTTACTGGATCCGCCGGATAAGTGGATGAGAAACCCCTTAACAGTGGATCTAAAAAGCATTGTATCCCAGTTCACGGAGAAGGTTAAGTCAAGCTCGTACATAGACCTTAAAGCGTGCGGGATCGCTGTTTATAACAGCGCCTACCTTCACCGTAGAAGGGTGGATGTTGTCCTCAGCATGTATAGGCCGCGGCGGGAGAAGAGGAACGGGGAGGCTTACGCGCCTCAGCTCGACTTAGCCTTGAGAAGGGGGATGCATCCTGTAAGCTTTGACGACCTAGTGAGGGCGCTCCACGATGCCCTATCAGAGCTTAACCCTAGGAGGAGGCGGAGAAGGGGTGAAGACGTGCGGAAGGAGGTTAAGTTCTTCTTAGACGAGGAGGAGGTGAGGGTCGAGGAGTTAATAGGTGATGTATACCGGGCTCTTCAACGCCTTAGCCGCCGCGAAAAACCTGTAAGGTTTAGGACGTTAATACTTAACTATGAGTGGGATGCTATACCCGTAGAGTTGGTGAAGCTTAGGCTTGTCCGAATACTTCTCTGTCTCCTCCACCTTACAGTCCAGAGGAAGGTCGAGTTGTTGCAGAAAGAGACGGGAGAAATCCAGATATACCTTTTAACGGAGGGGTGGGGAGATGAGTGAAAGAGGGGATGGGAATGATGTCCCCCTAAAGCAGAGGGTTGAAGCCGTTCTCTACATAGCGGGGAGGCCGTTAACGCTGGAGGAAATATCGGAGGCGGCTAAAGCTAAAGGTAAAGCGTCCGTTAGGAACGCTATAGGGGAGCTCAAAGAGGAGTACCAAGAAAGGGGCTCAGCCCTGACTATAGTAAGCCTCCCAGGAGAGAAGTATGTTATGCAGCTACACGAGAAGTTAGCACCTTACGCTGAGAAGGTTGCCCCTGACGCCGTTCTGTCGGAGCAAGTGATGAAAACTCTCTCGGTGATAGCGTTCCTTCAGCCAGTAAAGCAGTCACACATAGTGAGGGCGAGGGGGAAAGCTGCTTACAGCCACATTAAAGAGCTGGAGTTTAAGGGGTTCATCAGGTCTGAGAGGGCTGGCTTAACGAAGATCCTTCGAACAACAGACTACTTCGCCGAGTACTTCAGACTATCAAAAAATGTTGCAGCCCTTAAGAGGCAATTAGGGCTAAGAGTGAAGGCAGGGCGACTTCACCCGACCCAAACCAAGACGGAAATGGAAAGTTAAGGTAGTGCAACCATGTAAAGTCCAGGGTTCTCCACGTCCTCCTCAACCAGCTTCAACGATCTTAAATGGTTAAGAAATTCTTTCACGTATTTCTCTCTCATGTCCAGCTCCTCAGAAAGGTCTTCTAGGCTGGCGCAGCCCTTATTAACTAGGCTAAGGAGGATGGCCTTCTCAGGATAGCTGAGTTCAAGCAAGTCTATCAGCTCACTAATCCTAAAGCTAAGCTCCTGCTTAATGTTTAAGAGCTTCAACATCTTTTCATCCAGCTTTTTAATCTCACTGTTAACTTCTTTAAGCCGTTTAGCAAGTTCTTTTACTTCGGACGCTACGCCGCCAACTTCCCCCAGCACAGCCCCCTTCCTCCTTTCGCTCTTCCGCACTTCCATGACCTTTAACTCGTAGAGGGAGGGACCAAGCGAGAAGTTCATCACAAAAAAGTTATTGACAGCATAGTACGTCCTCTCGGGTCCAATGCTGGATTTCTCGCTGCCGACCTTCACAACAAGCCCTTTCTCCTCTAAAATTCTTAAGTGATCCATTATAACTTTCTGGCTGACGTTCAAAAGGCGTGCCAGCTGAAACGGATAGTGAGGCCCCATAGATAAGAGCTTTAACAAGAGGCGCCTTGTAGGATTACCAAGCACGTAAAAAAGCTCCTCAATATTTAATGGTTCACGCAAAGGAGAACACCTCCAAACTAAGAGAGAAAGAAGAGTGTAATCGGTTTAACGGGAAGCCATAGCAAACTCCTCAGCGATCTTAGTGTACCATTCCAGTTGCTTCTTGGATATTGGGCGAACCCTTTCAAGAGCCTTCTCAAAGTGAACCTTCCTTATCTTGTACCCTGAGAAGTCCTCCGTTTTCTCGTTGACCCGCCCTTCACCTATGTACTCCCTTATCGCCAGCATTACAGCCTCGTTACATACTGCAGCTATGTCAGCACCCGTGTATCCCTCAGTAAGCTCCGCTAGCTCGTCCAAGTTCACGTCGCCGTCTAACGGTTTACCCCTAGTATGTATCGCAAAGATCTCCTTCCTAGCCTCCAAGTCCGGCGGCGGCACATAAATTAACCTGTCAAACCGTCCCGGCCTAAGCAAAGCAGGGTCTATTATGTCCGGCCTATTTGTTGCAGCGATCACCACAACTCCTCTAAGCTCCTCTAAGCCGTCAAGCTCCGTAAGAAGCTGGCTTATAACTCTTTCCGTTACATGCGAGTCGCCGGCTCCTGAACCCCTAGTAGGCGCTATAGCATCCAACTCGTCTATGAAAACGACGCAGGGCGCAGCTTGCCTAGCCTTCCTGAAGGTCTCCCTAACAGCCCTCTCGCTTTCACCAACCCACTTACTCAGGAACTCAGGTCCCTTAACATGTATAAAGTTAGCCTGACTCTGCGTTGCCACAGCCTTCACAAGCAACGTTTTACCGGTTCCGGGAGGGCCGTAAAGTAGTATTCCTTTAGGCGGCCTCGCCCCCATGTAAGCGTAGAACCTACCATACTTCAAAGGCCACTCAACAGTTTCTATGAGCTCCTGCTTAACTTCCTTTAAGCCTCCTATGTCATCCCAAGATACATTGGGCACCTCAACCGCAACCTCACGTAAAGCTGATGGCTCAATGCTCCTTAAAGCGTTCATGAAGTCGTCCTGCGTCACAACAAGCCTGTTAAGTACCTCAGCAGGTATGGTTTCTTGCTCAAAGTTTATCTCGGGAATAATGCGCCTAAGAGCAGACATCGCAGCCTCCTTGCATAGGGCAGCTAAGTCTGCCCCCACAAACCCGTGGGTAATCTCCGCTAAGTAGTTTAAGTCGACATCCTCAGCTAACGGCATACCTCTAGTGTGGATCTGAAGGATCTCAAGCCGTCCTTCCTTGTTTGGTATTCCTATCTCGATCTCCCTGTCAAACCGTCCTGGCCTTCTGAGAGCTGGGTCAAGCGCGTTAGGCCTGTTCGTTGCACCTATCACCACCACCTGCCCTCTGGACTCCAGCCCATCCATTAATGCTAGGAGCTGGGCCACGACTCTCCTTTCAACTTCCCCTGTTACCTCCTCCCTCTTAGGGGCAATGCTGTCTATTTCGTCTATGAATATGATGCTTGGTGCGTTCTTCTCTGCCTCCTCGAATATCTCCCTCAGCCGCTCTTCGCTTTCACCATAAAACTTACTCATTATCTCAGGGCCGCTTATGGATATGAAGTAAGCGTCCGTCTCGTTAGCTACAGCCTTCGCTAGAAGCGTTTTACCGGTTCCGGGAGGGCCGTAAAGTAGCACTCCCTTAGGCGGCTCTATGCCAAGCCGCTGAAAGATCTCGGGATATCTAAGTGGCAACTCTATCATTTCCCTGACCTTCCTTATCTCCTCATGAAGGCCACCTATGTCCTCGTAGGAGACCTTCGGCACACGCCTCTTCATCAACTCTTCAGCAGGCTTATCACTTATCGAAACCTCAGTTTCAGGGGACATGAGCACTGCCTTAGCCTTAGGCCTATGATCAACAACCATGAGAGTAAGCTTTCTGCCCACCACAGGCAACTCTATGATGTCGCCTATGCTAACTGGCCTACCCATAAGTATGTCCTTAAGGTAGGATTCACCACCACTTATCCTCAATGGCTCCGTCGGAGCGAAAACCACGCTTGCCGCCCTTCTAACCTCCGTCTTCTTAATCACAACTTTATCATCTAGGCCCACGCCAGCGTTACGCCGCGTCGCACCGTCAATACGTATAATGCGCTTTCCCCTATCCTCATGATACCCTGGCCAGGAGAGAGCGACAGTACTTTTCTTACCAATTATTTCAACGGCGTCTCCTGTTGAAATGCCCATCTTCTCAGCTACTTCAGGGTCAATTCTAACTATGCCTCTGCCAACATCCTGTGGTTTAGCTTCAGCAACGCGAAGAACTTCTCCTTCACTCACAAGAATTCACCCCCATAAGCATGACTAGTTAGTAGGGATAAATTAGAGGAAAAAGAGCGAGGATCATATTATATCCAAGGCACTCCCATCAACCAGGCCAGCCCCATCCTCACCACCCCCTCAGGGTTTTAGGTGAGGTGGACTACCTGGTTGATCACTTCCTCTAATTTATCCCCAGTATTTTACTTTAAGTAAAATACTTTATAAATTTTTCGCATGACAAGGTGGGATGTCTATAACTTGAATAGTTGCTTGGCGTTCTCAAAAAGGGAGTCTTCAACGGTGCTAACGCTTAAGTTCTTGATCTCCGCTATCTTTTCGATGACGAGCTTACAGTTGGCGGGCTCTCCTTCCACCCCTCTGTATTTTACAGGGCCATCCGACTCACTTAGGATGTGGTCGAGTTCAACTTGTTTAACGACCCGTCTAACCTTTGCCGAGTAGCTTATTGCGGGGGTTATCGAGAAGAAGTAGCCTCTTCTGATACCCTCCTTGACAAGGCTGGCTGGCCCAGTGTACCAGTGTATAATCACTTGTAGTTCCTCGTACTCTCTTAGAATGTGGAAAACGTCTTTTTCAGCTCTGAGAGAGTGAACTATTACTGGTAGCTTAGCGTCAATGGCTACTTCAAGCATCACCCTAAAAACTTCTTCCTGTCTTCGCCAGGTATCTTTGCTTTTCGAGAAGTAGTGGTCGAGGCCTACTTCTCCTATTGCAACTGCCTTACCTACGTTTTCCCTTAGGAATTCTATTGCTTTCTTTAATTCATTATGGGGTAGGGATTCGACTTCGGCTGGGTGAACTCCTAGGGCTGGTTTAACAATGTTTCTAAACGAGTTTGCGAGCTCTAGGTTTTTCGTCATCGAGTTGAACTCCATGGATACGCTTACTATTTTGGATACACCTACCTTCTTAGCTCTTGCCACGATTTCACCCGGGTTGCCGTAGAGGTCAAGGTGGCAGTGTACGTCTATGAGCAATGGTTCAGCCTCCTGACGTATTTTCTAAGTGGAAATCAGGGTTTTCGCTTTCATTTTAAGTTGACTTTTCTGTTGGATGCTTATTGGGTTTAATGGTGCGTTGGCTGCTGATGGTTGCTTTCTCGTGGGTACCTATCATTTTCTAGGTTTGGTTGGTGGAGTCTGTTGCTGACTGTTGGAAAGGTTTAAGTTTGATGTATTATGGGTTACGTTAAGGTGGTTTTTAGCTCAGGGAGGGTTGGTATGTGACTGTGGTTGTCTTCATAACTGCAAAGGAGGATGAAGCTGAGAAGATAGCCTTTGAGGTTGTTAGTAAACGTTTGGCTGCTTGCGTTAACATTGTTCCATCTGTTTCCTCTATTTACTGGTGGCAGGGTAAAGTTGAGAGGGATAGGGAGAGTTTGCTTGTGGTTAAGTCTGAGGAGGAGGTTCTTGACAGATTGATTGAAACCGTTAAAAGGATTCACAGTTACTCGGTTCCAGAGATAATTGCGGTGAAGGTTGTAGGCGGCTTGGAGGATTATTTACAATGGGTTAAGGAGACTTGTGTTGGAAGCGGTGAATAGGTTGGCTAGGAAGCCTGTTCGTTACGGGGACAGAGTTAAGGTTGTTTATTCCAAGGAAAGGTGGGAAACCCTAAAAGAGCTCAGGTTTGAGGCCCGGCGGGTCATGGAGGTGCTTGAAAGGTACGGTTTTTACTCCTTCGTTCATGGCAGCGTGGCCCGTGGTGATGTGACTAAGAGTAGCGACGTGGATGTAGTGATACCCTACGAGGTTGCATCGTTCAGGGTTGAGCTGGCGTTGAGGGAGCTATCTGAAACTTTTATGGAGAAGCTGATCGTTCAGGCGACCCCTCAGCATGCGCCTAAAGCACACATACAGTTGAACGAGAAAGTGACTGTCACGTTTCCGCTCGCCAAACTCAGCCGTTTAGAGTATGAGTTTTACAGCTTCGGAGGATTGGTTGAGCTTAAGGACCTTAGGGCTGGGAAACGTGTCCTAGGAGTGGATAAGCGATTAATGCTTATTGAGCCGACGTTAGATGGACATTTTGAAAGCCCTGTTATTGGGAGGGAAAGCGTGGTTGCAAGGCTTTTAGGGGTGAACGTTGAAACCGTCCAGCAGAGGGTTAGAGTTCTAACGAGGAGAGACGAGATAGGTAGAACCGGCGTGTACCTTAAGGAGCATCTTGCCATGGATGAAAGCTTCGAGGAGGCTTTGAAGAAGCTAGCCGACCATGACCCCGTTGTAAGGAACAGGGTGAGGTGGAGGGGATGAGGTTGCGTGTTCTTCCCGACGGGGAATCATGGGTTCTAGGTAAGCTGCCAGAGGGATGCAGGAGGTGTGCACGTGGCGCGAAGCTAGTGTTGTTCATTACCGGACTATGCGATAACCCCCCTGAGTGCTCCTGGTATTGCCCGATATCGCTCTCTAGAAGGGGGAAAGATGAAATGTATGCGAACGAGCGGCTTATTAAGGACGTCGCTGATGTTCTGGAGGAGGCTCGCCTCATAGACGCTGAGGGGACGGGGGTTACGGGAGGAGAACCGCTCATGGTTTTGAACCGTACGTTAGAGTTTATAAGGGTTTTAAAAGACAACTTCGGCTCAAGGCATCATATCCACTTATATACCTCGGGCAGGATGCTTTCGGAGAAGGCAATTAAGAGGCTTGTTGACGCAGGCCTCGACGAGTTAAGAATACACTTGCCAAGAGTTGAAGCGATTAGAAAAGCCCTTGAATACCCGATTAGTGTAGGGGTGGAGGTTCCTGTTCTTCCTAGTTCGGAGGGGAGGCTTAGGAGGATGGCTGTCATGCTGGATGAGCTTGGAGTCGAGTTTTTAAACCTTAACGAGTTAGAGTTTTCGGAGGGTAACGCCGATAAGCTTAAGGAGAAGGGATTTTCTCTCAGAGAAGGGAGCTTTGTCGCTGCAGCGGGAAGTAGGGAAACCGCTGAAAGGCTCCTAGATTGGGCTAGGGAAGAACTCTCAATGAGCATCCATTACTGCTCGGCTAGGTTCAAGGACAGCATCCAGCTCAGGAACAGGCTTGCTAGAAGGGCGCGTAACGTGGCTCGACCATACGAGGCAGTTACGAATGATGGTTTGCTCGTTAAGGGAGTAATCCACGGGGTTCCCGCTTCAAAGCTAGACTCGCTGGCAGCATCCTTAAAAGAGAAGTTTAGGATACCAAGCCGCATGATCAGGGTTAACAGGGAAAAATGTAGAATTGAGACTTCGGTTAGGATGGCGTATAAGATAGCGAAGAGAATTCCTAAAGCTAAGAGAGGATTTAAGATAGGTGTGGTTGAGGAGTATCCTACGGAGGAGCCAAGGCTAGAAACGGAATATACACCACTATGAAGCCGCTAAAGAACCCTTCCCGGTTTCTTAGTGTTCATGAAGCACTCTGTACGGCCGTAAAAGCCTTTTTCTGCACCAGATCCTTTAAGGCGGCAGAGAGTATTTTGAGGAGGAGTTCCCTGTAGCCTGGGTCTATAGCTACCGTTCCATAGGCTTTAAGTCCGAATATTTCACCAACCTTTTCGGGAGGCATTGCGTTGGGTAGGTCCTGCTTGTTAGCGATCAAGATTATTTTTGCTGAGTCTAAGCTTTCAGTTACTAACTTGAATAGCTCCCGTGACTCGTACACGCCCTTCGGTGTAGAGTCTGTCACGAACAGTATTACGTCAGTGTCTCTAGTTAGCCTCCCCCACATGGGCCTAAACCTTTCCTGCCCACCAATGTCCCAGAAGATTATCCTAGCGTTAACATCAGGTATATTATACTCTTTGATGTCCACTACCATGGTTGGCAAGTATTCTTCTCCAATGTTTTCTCCGAGTATCAGGTTTAGCAGGGATGTTTTCCCAACACCTTGCTTTCCAATTATCGCTACCTTAATTTGGGTTCTTAGGATGTCATCCGCAATCCTTTCAAAATTTCTAAAGACAGAAATGTCACCATTCCAGTTTTCCAGTTTCTTGGAGAACATGTCTATGAACGTATTCTTTATTTGCCTTAGCTTCTCCTTTAACATGTCGTCTTTCTCGTTCTTGTCAGCGCACAGTATAAAAAGTACGTCCTTGTAGGATGAGTAGACGAACTTGATGTTTCTCATCACAACCGACTCAATTTCCTCTTCCGAGTCGAAAGACTTTATAAAAGCGGCAAAGGCGGTTAGGAAGCCTGAAATGATACTCTCATCTATCCACCTATTTTTGTGGTACGATTTATGAAAGAGACAAAGACCTGACGAAAGGAGTATGTACAAATCCCAGATCAAAGGGTTACCTCCATATTAACATGCCAGAGAACCTTTTCTGTAGAAAAACTTAGAATCTAAAGATCTTTTAAAAGTTTTTTCGGAAAAGAAGGCCAGCTACGATTAATTATGAAATAAACATAAGAGTAGAATGCAGATTCCTCAAAAAAATAAAAAACACTGGTGACTAAGGAAAGAAGATACTAAAAAATAACGTAGAGACATGTTTAGTTTTTCTTTTTGCCAGCCGATTCTAAAAATTTAGTCTTCGAAAAACTAGAGACGATAGAGGTCGAGAAGGTAATGTAAGAGGAAGTTAAAGTAGTAGACAAACTTTTTAATAGAGTTTTGGAGCGTTATTAATTTGCGGGGTTGGTGGTGGCAGGAATGGAGATTGTAGCAATAGGTGACCGGGACACGGTAATAGGGTTTAAGTTAGCGGGAGTTTCATCTGCGTTCGAGGTTGATGATCCTGAAAGTGCGAAAAGGATCTTGAGAGATGTTTTTCAAATGCAAAATGTAGGTGTCGTAATAATAACAGAGAAGCTGGCGGATCAGATAAGGGCGTTTATTGAGAGGTTAACCGAATCTGCGGATTTACCCATCCTCATAGAAGTACCGGATAAAACAGGGCCTAAGGGTGGACCTGATCCGATTCAGGCATTAATAAAGAAAGCAGTAGGGATAGAGATCAAGATTTAACTTGTTTTACCCGAATTTCCTTTGTTGCTCTTCTACAAATGGAGGCTACAGATTTCGCAGTATGTCTTCGATTGTCATTGTTTTGCTGCAGTAGTTACATCTGAGTATGACTGGTTCGCGTTCCTCTACCGTGAAGCTTGGTTCAACTGGTTCGCTACTATTTGTTATGCAGTTTGGGTTGACGCATTTCGGGAAGCCCTTTATTGTGTCGGGTAGTTTGACGCGTTCCTTTCTCGCAATTCTGTATTGCCGTACGATGTTTATTGTTGCGTTAGGCGCTATCAGCGCTATTTTATCTGCTTCTTTGGGGTCGAGTTCTCTTCCCTCAACTTTCACTATGTCTTTTTTTCCGAGTTTTTCGCTTGGAACGTGCATTACTATGCTGACTACGTTCTCCTCTTCACCGCATATTCCAAGTATCTTCAACACTTTTAGCGCCATGCCATCGGAGATGTGATCTATTACCGTTCCATCTCGAATTTTGCGAACCCTAAGTTCCCTTTCAAGATTTTCAATGCTCAAGAATTTCACCCGAATTTTTTCTAATAGAAACGGGAGAATTTAAAGGAGAGAAATATGTAGGAATGATCAAAGCTATTAGCTTTGGTGCGACATAAAAATATAGTGCTAGAATGGGGAAGAGTGTTGAAATGTGGAGGATGCTGTGTTGCCTGGGGGGATTCTGGGGTTAAAGGATGTTGTCTCGATAAAGGACTTTTCTAGGCGGCACATTGAGTGGCTTCACGAGAGAGCGGAGGAGATGGAAGAGGTTTTCAGAACAGGCTCTGACATCCTTAAAGGCAAGATCCTCGCCACCCTTTTCATGGAGCCGAGTACGCGTACAAAGCTGTCCTTCGCAACAGCGATGTATAAGCTTGGAGGGAACGTCATAGGGTTTGAGAGCGTTGAGACGTCTTCAATTGCTAAGGGAGAGAACCTTAATGATACGATTAAGACCGTTGAAAACTACTGTGACGCCGTAGTACTACGTCACTGGCTTGAAGGAGCGGCGAAATTCGCGTCGGAGATAGCTAACGTGCCGGTTATAAATGCCGGCTCGGGAACGGAGGAACACCCAACCCAAGCCCTCTTAGACCTTTTCACGATAAAACGTGAAATAGGGAGGATAGATGGGTTAAAAGTGGCGTTAATGGGAGATCTTAAATATGGTAGAACCGTGAAGTCTTTAAGCTATGGATTAGCCAACTTTGACGTTGAAATCTACCTTGTTTCCCCCGAAAGCTTGAGGATGAGCGAGGAGGTCATAAGGTACTTAGAAAAGAGGGGTGTGACGGTCGAGGAGCACCGGAACTTGGAGAAGATAATAAAGAAAATAGATGTCCTCTATGTTACGAGGATTCAAAGGGAGAGGTTTCCGGATCCAACCGAGTACGAACGGCTACGGGGAAGCTATAAGATAGATCTTAAGACGCTTGAGGAGGCAAAGCCAAACATGATTTTAATGCATCCGCTCCCTAGAGTCGACGAAATAGCCCCAGAAGTAGACGCAACACCTTATGCAAAGTACTTTAAACAGCCATATTACGGTGTAATAGTAAGGATGGCGATCCTTAAAGCCCTTCTCAGCTAGCCTCCCGCCTATCCCAGAACTTTCTAGTTCTCATATACTTCTTTTCCTCTTCTAGGATCGCCTCGTAGAATGCTCCTTCAGACTTATACGTCCTGTTGAGGATGCGGAGGGCTGCCCTCGGGCCCACACCTCTAGCTGCCATGCATATAACAGCCCTTTTGCCGTAGGCTGAAACCACCTTAGCGGATTCCAGTCCTCTCTCAAAAACCCTCTTATCATCCTTTGAAAGTTTTTTCCCAAGCTTTTTGAGACGTAACGCCTTGCTTAGGGACCCGCCGTCGCTGTAATATGTCACCGCGACAAGCCTACCATTACACTTAGGGCATGAGATAACTTCAGGCAAGGTTTCAACCGTCCTAACGGATTCCCACCCTGGACATCCCGGCCACATGCAAACCAGCTTAACGCGCTCTTTGAGGAGGCGGTTCCTTACAGCTTCAGTGATGGCTGCGGCGGGTGTTTGGGGCTGAATGAGGTCTCTGCTGACGTGTTCCAACGCATCCTTAGCGAGGGGGGAGGGGGTTATCCTAGTGGTGCAGTAAATGTTGATCTTTCCAGCTTTTATTGCTGAGATGACGTAGCCAGCCCTTTCGAGATCTAGCTTTTCAGTTAAGACCTCCTTTACGGCTTCACGTTCTAGGATTGAACCATCAAAGATGCGGGCGATCCTTCTAAGGTTGCTTTGTCTGTAATCGGCGTTTCTCTCTAGGACGCCAAGCCTTCTAGCGACTTGGAGAAGGTGCCAGAGGTAAAGCGACGAGTTCTTTATTGAATACGTGATTAATGGGTGTACGTCGCTTTCCTTCAAGTCCAAGATGAAGTCAACTAGTTCTTTCACGTCTATGCTAGCATCAGAGCCAAGGAGGATATGGTAAGGTGTGGATTTAACTGATACAGCAACACCTTTCCTTAGGGAGAGAGACGTTGCGATCAGCCTTCCTAAGGTTTCATTTACTAGGCTACCGAAGCACGCGTGAATTACCACTAGAGAGTCTCTCACCTTCTCCACTAGTATTTTCTCGTGGGTTGGAACGACCTCTTCCTTCATGTGAGACTCTATAACGCTTAAAACAATTCTTTTTGCATCGTCGCTGAGAGGGTACATGTCCAACGGGCAGGCTGAGGCTTCGCCTGAAAGCCACTTTGAAACCTCTGATCTCAGCAAGCCGACTTCCTGAGCTACTTCAAACGGAACCGGGATCATCTCACCCACCCAAGAGGGAAGCGCAGCGGTAGTGTTCCTTAACGGTTCAACGTTAATTTTGTCGTCTTCGATGCTTGTAACCCTCCATGGACGACCATTCATCACGAATGCGCCTTCACTTTCTAATCGAGGGATAAAAGACTCGTCAAGCTCACCTATCTGTTTCCTGGACGCTACGTCGTAAACTGGTAGAGATTTCACGTCAGGTATCGTAGAAAGGTTTTCATAGTAGTATTTTCGTGTGATCCTTGTCTTGCTTAAAACGTCATCTTTCACGCGAATTATGTTAAGCTGGCTTAGGAAAGAGGCAACCTCACGTAGCAGACTCATCGTCAGGTTCCTGTAAGGCCAGGAGCGTTTAAACACTTCAAGAACTTCTGGCATGTGAGCCTTTCCGAGATCCAAAACCAACCCTGCGACCTGATGCGCCAGCACATCGTATGAGTCCTCGTATAGGGTTACTGGCTCAAGTTCGCCTTTAGCAGCTCTTCTAGCTATGACCGCTGCCTCGCATAGATCATCAACCCCGCAGGCTAAGATTACGCCTTCCGCGTTCCTATCAACGCTATGCCCACTGCGACCGACCCTCTGCACTAAACGTACAACTTGCCTAGGTGAATGGTACTGTACTACGAAATCGACGGCGCCTACGTCGATGCCTAGCTCCAGGGACGACGTAGATATGACACCCTTCAACTTTCCCACTTTAAATTCGTGCTCAGTTTCAACTCTTACATCTTTAGATAATGATCCATGATGAACCCTAACGTTCATTTCCGGGTCATAGAGGACGGCGCCTAGTCCGAGGGATTCGGCCATTTCCCTCGTGTTAACGAACACAAGCGTGGCTTTACGCCCCTCAATAAGGTTTGCGATCTGCATCACACGGCTGATTAACCGCTCCACACCATGCTCCAGCTCGTCCTCTTGCATGAAGCTCGCCGGCTTCACGTTAACAGACATGTTCTTGTAGCCTTCAATCGAAATAATTGTAACATTTCTTCCAACTCCTCCGAGGAAGTTAGCTATCACCTCGTGGCTTCCAACCGTTGCTGAGAGACCTACCCTTTGAAACTCGCGCCCCGTAAGGTTTACTAGCCTCTCCAAGGCTAGTGAGAGCTGTGTCCCCCTTTTAGATGAAGCTATTTCATGTATTTCGTCAACCACAACGAACCGGACTCTTCTAAGGTGCTCCCTCATCTTTGGGGCTGGTAGTATTGCTTGGAGGGTTTCAGGGGTTGTTATGAGAATGTCGGGGGGAAACAACAACTGTTTCCTCCTTTCATATCCACTCGTGTCGCCGTGCCGCATAGCCATTCTTATTCCAAGCGAGGATGCGAGGCTTTGCATTCGTCTGAAAAGGTCTCTGTTAAGGGCGCGAAGAGGGGTTACGTAAATGGCTTTAATACCATCTCCTCTAGGATCATCCAAGAGGAGATGGAAAAGCGGAAAGAAGACTGCTTCCGTCTTACCCCATCCGGTGGGAGCTATGAGAAGTACGTTGCCTCCCTTGAGTATTACAGGAATTGCTTTTTCTTGAGGAGGAGTCGGATGAAGGTACCCCTCCTTCCTTATTAACTCCCTTATTCTAGGGTTAAGAAGGCTGAAGGCGTTCTTCATCACGGGTCAACCCTTTAAAGCTGAGGCTTCCTTTTTTCCCTTTAAGTGGCTTATTTTTCCAAGATACGTGCCATCAAGCAATGTTAACGAGAGATCATCGTGATTGATTATCCTGCTTGACAGGAGAGGGCCTAGAAGCTCCGTGTTTAAGTTTACGGGTAACCCCCCGAGTAGCGGGTTAAAGGCAGGCATCACCATCACGCTAACCGAACCGTTAAAGGACGCTAGGTCCCCTCTCCCCGCTTTTTTCATAGCGTACAGGGCCAGTTTTCCACGCTCCACCTGAACTTCCATCCAGACAGGCTTCGTCCATCTGATGCCAGTAGAGGTCTTAAATTCTATAACCGGGTGGTTGTGTCCTATTATTATTTGGTCAGCCTTGAGAAGCTCGGCTCTTGGCCATGCATGTCCGTGTAGCAAGGCTACGTTATCTGATATAAGCACCCCCTTGGAATCGTGCAACACCACGTTACCTGGGATAACCCTCTCAAGATTTACGTCATGATTGCCCTTAACTATTTTTACGGTGACCGATGAGGATAACTCTTCTAGCAGAAATTTACATTCTAGAAGTTCCCTCCTAGACGAGGATAGAACACCATGTTTAACGTCACCGAGAATTATTAAGGATTTAGCCTTAGTCTTCCTCACCAAATCGAGGATTTTCTCGGCGAGCTTCCTAGTTTGAAGCGGGATCCGTATGCCGGCTTGTTGCAGTGCAAACTCGTATCCCACATGAATGTCTGCGATACATAAAATCTGGTCATGCTTACCCTTTAAAAGGAGGGCAGGCTCGTTAAGCACCGGCTTTACAATTAAGACCAATTGGATCCACCTTTGAAGTGCAGTGAGTAGATCAACAGGGAACATCCAAGCTAATTTATATTTCTCATCAAAAGTAAATAAAGAGAAGGAACTTACAAGAGGGGATTAAGTGGTAAGCAGCGGTGGGAGCGTAGAGGAAAAAGGTAACGTGGACGAGAGGAACGAGGTCTTAAAGGTGTTAGGGGATGTTGGGAAGCGAGGGTGTCTCTCGGGGAAAGTCCTAGAGGAGCTCTCCTTGGAGTTTGGGGAGAGGTTCTGGAGGGCGCTTAGGGCCGTTGCTGAGAGAAGAGTGAAAAAGTATGTTTTCGAGCCTAGTGGAAGGAGGCTATGGGTTGTGGTCGGCAGAAGGAAGGATTACCTGATAATATCAGATTTTTACTGTAGTTGCGAGGATTTCTACCTGAATGTGGTCGTCCGAAGGAAAACGTTTATGTGTTATCATTTACTGGCTAAACGATTGGCTGAAGCCCTTAAAGTATATGAGACGTACATGCTGTCAGACGAGGAGTTTGAGCCGCTAGTAGAAGAGTGGAAAAGCCTTGAAAGGGAGTGCTGATTAACCGTAGTTAAATCCCGTTTAGGAGGTTTCCGTAATGCTGTTTGAGTTTCCTTTCATTCAGGGTTTGACTTTGCTCTTAGGGGCATTAATCGTTATTTTCATACTTGTTTACGTGGTGATTAGCGTTAGAGGGAAGGAAGAGTGAAATATGACTTCTAAAGGGAGCGGCGTGGATTGTCTTAAGGAGAAAATTCGGGAGGCGTTTATGGAGGCGTTTCCGCACCTGTGCGAGCCGTTACAGGTTAAGGAGCTGCTAGAACGTGAGCTTGAAAACGTGTCCACAATGGATGAGCTTATAAGTAGGCTGGACAGGAGGGTCTTGGAAGAGAGGAGCCCAACGGAGAAAACAGACATAAAAATCATCTTGATGTTCCTTGAAAGGAAGCTGAGGGAAACATAGGTTTAAGTAGGAAATGGGAAGTTTTTGAAAAAACATAAAAAGAAGGCCGTGTTAAAAGATTAAATTGACTGCTCTTATGTTTATGAGTGGAGGGGTTCTTTGAGCCAGAAGCAGACGCGTAAACTGGTGAAGTGGGGTAGCAGCAATACGCTAATCATTAGTTTGCCCCGGGATTGGGTACGTCGTAATAGGCTTACTTCAGATGATGAGGTACACGTTATAGAGAACCCTGACGGCACTCTCCTGATAATACCGTTTGAGTCGGGCTCCGAGCAAACATCCACCTCCACGATCGACATTCAAAAGTATCCTAACCCTGAACATTTAAAGTACGTTATTCAGACGAAATACCTTAGCGGCTTCGACGTAATTAACATATCCTCAAAGCACCCGTTTACATCTGAAAAATACGCTTACATTTCGGAGGTTGCGCAGCAACTTCTTGGCTTTGAAATAACAAGTAAGACGCCAAACCAAGTCACATTGCAGGATGTAATGTCGATACAACAAACGAACATTACGCTTCTAATACGTGTCCTGAGCAGAAACGTTCTTGAACTAATGGAGGAGTTTATCGACGCATTCCAGAGGGGAGATTTAAAGGTTGCTGAGGCAATAATCCAGTCGCGCATTAACATAAATAAATATTATATGAGGATAGTCAGGCAGCTCAGAAAGGGAATACAGCAGTCACTCCTACTAGTTCAGATGGGGGTAACGGCCCAAGACACCATCGACATGGTCACCTATGTGACGGCGTTAAACGAGATAGCGGGGAACATTGAAGTAATGAGTAAAGCCATGCAGAGACACAGGTACCCGGAAAACGAGGAATACGTGAAGGAAGTTGTAGAAATTCTACAAAAAGTCTACGAGCTGCTTCAAGAGGCAACACGGTCATTCCTGTTCAAAAAGGAGCAAGATGCAATAGAGGTCCTAACGAGCATTTCAAAGCTGCTAATGGAAAAAAGGGAAATAGAGAACAAGCTGGATCAAGCATCCATCTCGGAAACCCTCATGCTCCAGATAATATTGGACGCCAGCGAGAAAATAACAGAAGCTACAAAACCAATAGCACAGGCAGCACTAAGACGGGCGCTTTGACGGGCATAAGCACATCCCCGATAAAATAAGGCAACAGGAAATTTTTAAACTAAGTAGGAGGCTATTTCTCCCGTCCTTAGAGTGATTACTATGAAATTATGTTTTAATTCGCCCTCTTAAACTTGCAGCTTAGGTTTCAGCTGATTCGTCACCGATTTGGTTTTAAAGCCAACAAAAAACATAAATACAAACTTAAGTCAGTTGTCTTTCGGTCAAGGGAGATCGGAGGCGAGTAGAGTGGCACAGGCGTATGTTCTGAAAGGCGGATACGTTTATGATCCACTAAATAACATTGACGGGGAGAAGATGGACATTGCCATAGCTAATGGAAAAATAGTTGAAAAGCCTCCAAAAGGTGCTAAAACCATAGATGTTTCAGGAAAAATCGTGATGCCTGGAGGGGTCTGCATTCATTCTCATATAGCAGGAGGGAAAGTCTGCACGGGCCGTAAGCTCCGTCCGGAGGATCATAGGAAGGATGTTGAGCCTAAGAAACCGGGGTTAAGATCTGGAGTGGGACACTCGGTTCCCTCAACGTTCACAACAGGATACAGGTTTGCACGTATGGGATATACTACGGTCTTCGAGCCAGCTGTCCCTCCTCTTAAGGCTAGACACACCCACGAGGAATTCCAAGACACACCCATTCTCGATAATGGAGGATTCGCCTTAATGGGGAACAACTGGTTCGTGTTAGAATACATCAGGAATAACGAGATGGATAAGCTGGCTGCATATGTTGCATGGCTTCTCTGGGCAACTAAGTGTTATGCCGTCAAAATAGTTAATCCTGGTGGAGTAGAGTCATGGGGGTGGGGTAAAGACGTTGACAGTCTTGACGATAGAGTTCCATATTTCGACGTGACTCCTCGGGAGGTTATGACGGCATTAGCTCAAGCTAATGAGAAATTAGGGTTACCGCACACCATTCATGTCCACGGGAACAACCTAGGTCATCCTGGAAACTATGAAATCACCCTTGAAACGTTCGATGCTGTTAGGGAGGTAAAACCATTTAGAGAAAGGAAAAGCGTGCTCCACTTCACCCACTTACAGTTTAACGCCTATGCTGGTACAAGCTGGAAGGACTTTGCGTCTGGAGGGCAACAAGTGGCAGAGTACTTGAACAAGCATGACCATGTAACGGTTGACATAGGGCAGGTAATATTCGGGGACACGACGACTATGACCGCTGATGGCCCTTGGGAGTTTAGGCTTTACCATATTACAGGCAACAAGTGGGTGAACAGCGACGTAGAGCTCGAGACGGGTTCAGGGATAGTCCCCTACGTGTTCAGGAGGAAGAACCCTGTTAATGCTGTTCAGTGGGCAATAGGCTTAGAAGTAATGCTTTCCGTGAAGGATCCCTTCAGGCTTTGCCTTACCACCGACCACCCGAACGGGGGGCCATTCTACTTCTACCCGAAGATCATTTCCTGGCTGGTTAGTCGTAAAGCAAGAGAGGAGATGCTTGAGAAGGTACATAAGACTGCTGTGGAGAGAACCACATTGAAAGACTTAGACAGAGAGTACAGCCTTTATGAGATTGCTATTGTGACGAGAGCCACGGAAGCTAAACTTTTGGGGCTTAAAGATAGAGGACATCTTGGCCCTGGTGCGAGGGCTGACGTAGCTGTTTACGACCTTGACCCGACAAAAGTGGATATTTCAGCGTCGCCTGAGGTGGTCGAGAAGGCTTTCAGCGCGGCGGCATACACCTTCAAGAATGGAGAAATAGTTGTTAAAGACGGGCAGGTTGTAGCTACACCTGATGGAAGCACCATATGGGTTAAGGTAAGGAACCTTGACGAGTTGAAGGAGCTCATCGAGGAGGACCTGAAGGAGAAGTTTTCGAAGTACTACACCGTGTCACTGAGCAATTACCCGGTTGGCATGGAGTACTTGCCAAAGCCCGAAGTAGTGGAAGTTGGAGGTTAGTGGAGGAGAGGTGAAATTTAATGAAGGTGGAGCTTACCCCTATTGAGAAGCCTAAGGTTCCGGTTGAAGCTGAGGTGATATCCCCTGACGTTTTCTCGGGGAGAAGCGTTGAGGAGATCGGTGAGTTGGAAGTTTGGCGGGGGAACAGGAAGAAGAAGCTTAAGGATTTATTTAGGATTTCAGGTGATGCTGCGGGATCCTCCGAGGAGACAACAATAATTATAAACGGAGACGTGAGTTACGCTAAGCGCATAGGCCAGAACATGTCGTCTGGGGAGATAGTAATTAAGGGAAGCGCCGGGATGCATGTCGGTGCGGGCATGAAGGGAGGACGGATCGTGGTTGAGGGAGACGCCGACCACTGGGCGGGAGCCGAGATGAAGGCGGGAATACTTCACATTAAGGGTAATGCGGGGAATTACCTTGGTGGCGGCTACAGGGGCGGAACGGGGATGAGCGCCCTTAAGAAGGGAGTTTATGGAACCATAATCGTTGAGGGGAACGCGGGGAGCGAGGTCGGAGCATGGATGTCAAACGGAAAAATAATAGTTAAGGGGAATGTGGGAGCGTTCGCAGGGGTGCACATGTCAGGTGGAATAATAGTGATTCACGGCGACGCCGGGGAGAGACTTGGAGGCGAAATGACGGGGGGAACCATAGTCGTTATGGGGCGTGTACAGGAGCTTCTGCCGAGCTTCGAATATAGAGGGGAGGTATCTGAGGTCGAGGTTGACGGCGAGAAAATTTCGGGACCGTTCCTCTCCTTCTCCGGAGACCTTGCAGAGGACGGGAAAGGTATGATTTACATATTAAAGGAGAAAAATCCCCATTTAACGACTCCGATATCTGGCTGTTAAGAGCTGGGTTGGTGGTTTAGAAAAATGGTTAGTGTGAATTTGCTGGCACAGGAAATAGTTGAGGACATGATGGACTATGCTGAGGAATTGCAGATTAACGTCATAACGTTAGATAGCGGTGCGACAATAGTTGATGCGGGAGTAGAAGTGGACGGGTCTATCCTAGCAGGAGAATACGTAACTGAGATATGCCTTGGCGGACTGGGATCAGCTACTGTTACCTCTTTCCAGTATGGGGATTTAATCCTTCCCGCGATAAGCGTATCTACGAATCATCCTGCCATTTCAACGCTGGGATCACAGTTTGCAGGGTGGAGGATCACCAGTAAGGATGGAAAGTTTATCGGTATGGGTTCAGGCCCAGCTAGAGCCTTAGCGCTTAAACCGAAGAAGCTGTATGGGAAAATAGATTATAAGGATGACGCTGACGTAGCGGTCTTATTCCTCGAAGCAGATAATGTTCCTGGAGACGAGACGGTAGAGGTTGTGGCTGAAGCTTGCCGCGTTGAGCCATCAAACGTCTACATGGTTGTGGCGCCTACCAGCAGCATTGTGGGATCTGTTCAGATCTCTGGGCGAGTAGTTGAAACGGGAATTCATAAGATCTCTGAAGTTGGACTTGACCCAAAAAAGATTAAGTATGCGAGCGGTGTAGCACCAATAGCTCCGATCCACCCAGACTCAATGGTTGCTATGGGTCGAACAAATGACATGATAATCGCTGCGGGACACGTAAACCTTTTCGTTGAAGTGGAGAATGAGGAGGAACTGAAAAAGTACGTGGAGAAGACGCCTTCAAACACCTCTGAAAGTTACGGCAAACCATTCTATGAAATATTTAAAGAAGCAGGGTTTGACTTCTATAAAATAGACCCAGGACTCTTTGCTCCGGCGAGTATAATGGTAAACAACATAACAACAGGTAACTCATTTTATGCTGGGCAAATAAACGTAGAGCTGGTTAAGAGATCTATAAGCCTTTAGGGAGACAGGCAGTCCCCCGTCGTATTCTCCCATCTACCCTTAATTTTCTTGAAAATGCTTTTTTAGAGAGAACTTTTTCTTGAAGCTACTCCTTTTTTACTATTAAATGGAAGATGAGGAATTTGAGGTGTATGGTATGTGGGATGTCATTATTGTGGGTGCCGGGGTTGCTGGGCTTTCAACGGGGGCTATTCTAGCTAGGGAGGGGCTTAGGACGTTGGTTGTTGAAAGGGCTTTCATGGTTGGTGGTAGAGGAAAGTGCTTCGAGTACAAGAAAGGATATCTCGTGGATTACGGTATTCACGCTCTCAGAATGGCTGATGAGGGAGCTGCTGCAAGCGTTTTCAGGAAACTAGGTGAAAGCCTAGAAGTGGTTGAACCCGAGGAGTCCGGGCTTTACCACCAGGGAGAGTGGAGCGAGCTACCCCTTAGCGTCAACGCGATAACGTCTAGCCCTCTTTTCAGCAAGGAAGACCTTGATGAGTTGATGAAGGGACTTACCGAGCTTCTTGGTGCTAAACCAGAAGAGTACTGGGATGTTCCCTTAAAGGATTGGGCCGAAGGGGCCTTTAAGAGTGAAAATGTACGCTGGTTTATTCAGGAGCTTTTGGCGAAGCTTTTATTGATAGCAGTAGATATGAGTGAAACTTCGACTGGCGAGTTTTTCGACTTAGTTCAGGCTTTTGTCAAGTCGGGTAAGGGAGCCGGCTACGTGGTTGGCGGATGGAAAACTATAACGGATAGGTTAACCGAGATTATAGAGGAGAACGGTGAGGTTAGGACTAAAGCTAAGGTCGACGGCGTCCTTGTCAAGGAGGGACGAGTTAAGGGGGTAAGCATACGTGGGGAGAAGCTGGTAGCCGACACCGTGGTAGCGGCAATCCCCGTTCAGCACCTTTTCAGCGTAGTGGACAGAAATCTATTTCCCGACGACTATGCTGAGAAGCTTTCCAGCATGAAACCCACGATGGGTGTTTCGATAGACTATGGATTATCGGGAAGGATTTCCGAGTACGATACGTTCATGTGTTCTGACCCATGGATGACAGGCGCTGCAACTTCTAACATGGATCCAAGCGTTGCGCCCCGAGGGGAACAGCTCCTAACGGTCTTCTCAGTTTTACCCTCCGATGTAGTCTTAGACAAGGAAAGGGCCAAAGCGGAGATAAGTCGTATAGAGGAGAAGCTTGGGGAAATGTTTCCAAAATTTAAGGGAAGCGTCAGGTGGAGGAGGCCGCTAATACTCCGCATGGTGGATGGAGCAGCCCTAACAGTGACGCAGTCGCAGGATAAGAGGCCGAGCCCTGAAACCCCCCTGAAAGGACTTTACTTGGCGAGTGACACGTGCAACGGCAGAGGGGCTGGAGGTGACATAGCGTATAACTCAGCGATGAAGTGTGCTGAGGTGATCCTCAAGTCCAGATGAAAGATTGGTGTCTCCGAAGCTAGTTTTCTTAACTTTTTTAAGGAGAGGTTCTTGATACCACCTTAGGAGGATGAGAGGCCGATCCCAATGTACGTTAAGCAGATGCGTATTCGCAGCGGCATGACCGCCTTAGAGATTATTAGGGAGATGGGTGATGCCGGTGTTTTTATAGCTGGGCGTGTTGCCAGAGCAGTTCAGGTTCTTTCGAAAATGTTCAGCGATCCTGCAGTCACAACCTTCCTTGGAGCAGCCGGGGCTTTAGTCCCAGCCGGGCTGGGAGGGATCATCGCGGAAATGATCTATGACGGGTTTATAGACGTGATCGTCACTACGGGTGCGAACCTAACACACGACCTAATTGAGGCATTTGGCGGAAAGCACAAGAAGGGGATCAAGGGCAGCGATGTGGAGCTAAGGGAGAAGGGAATCAACAGGATATTTGATGCGTATGTTTCCAACGAGGCTTTCACCGTTTTTGAAGAGAGAATCCAAGAGGTGTTGTCCAATATAAGTAGTGAGAAGCGAAGTAGGGGGATCCCTGTTTACCAGTTAATTAAGGAGATAGGGGAACAGATCGACTGCAAGACATCCTTTGTTAGGGCGGCGGCGGAAATGGATGTGCCGGTTTTCTGTCCTGCAATAACAGATTCAATTTTAGGATTACAAATGTGGCTTTTCTCCCAGAGAAACCAGTTAAAAATAGATGTTCTTGAAGATCTACACAAGATAGTTACTATTGCTTACGATGCTGAGAAGACGGGAGCGTTCATTCTTGGAGGGGGTGTCCCGAAAAACCATATTTTGCAGGCTATGCTGCTGACGGGTAAGGGGTTCAACTTCGCGGTTCAAGTGACACTCGACCGACCGGAACCTGGTGGACTAAGCGGGGCAACGCTGAGCGAGGCAAAGTCATGGGGGAAGATAGAGAAGGATGCAGAGACCGTGGACGTCATCGCAGATGTAACAGTAGCGTTGCCGTTAATGATGGCGGCAGTGAAGGAAATCCTGAAAAAGTAAGGTAGTTCTCCGGACATTTAGAAATTCTCCTCCATTCCTGCAATTTAAAAGGAGACAGTTGACATTTCTCATGGGAAGTGCCATAGTGGAACGAGCTTTATGGGCGGCTTATTTCTTGTGTTAAGTCGTTCGTAAGGCCTCGTGAGGTGGCGTTGGGCCTGTGGAGGAGGGATGTAAAGGCCTTCCTTGATGTTACGTGCGAAATGAACGGCTCTCTTCCCTGTCAGGAGCCGCTTACCACATCGTTTACATTTAAAACCTTTTCCTCTTCCTGCCGAGGTCATCTTTTTACCACAGTTTGGACATAGAGGGTTTTCCCACTTGATTAAAGGGGAAAGCTTGATGACCTCCAGTTTCTCTATATTTACTGTTTTAGGATGCTTTGACGATGGAGGGCGGACCCCACCGTAGACACGCACCACGTCGCCTGGTATGAGCTTACTCACAATCCACCTGAAGGCTTTAGTCGGCTCGTAGGCTGCGCAGTCTATTTCTCCTGTTTCATCTCCTATTTTAACGATCACATGCCCACCTGGTATAATCGTCGGATTACACGTTACCTTTCCCTCCACTATTACAGACATGTAAGGGCGGAGCTCGGCAATTTTAAGTTTTAACCGTAAGTGGGCATCCGTACCTTGGTTTGACCGGAAGATAACCCATCTCTCTATCGGCTCGTAAACTCTAACTAAAGTGTGCGCGTAAAGCACGTCCTCCGGCGTCTCGCCTCTTATCCCATAAAGCACAGGGTCTGGGCCATGAGGCGTTATGAGAATTCTTTCCCCGTCAATGTTGTTAAATGTGCGATGCCCTGTTAAGCGATCCATTTCCCTTACAGACCCGGGATCCACTCTCCTAGGCTTCCCCCGGTTTTCACGAGTCCTATATGCTATTAGTTCATAAGTGGAGTCATCTTCTAACAGCGCCCCCACCGCAGCTAGTGCCCCTATGATGCCTCTCCCCTTCTTGAAGGCATGTACTTCTACGCCACATTTTTCAGCGACGCGTCTAGCTTCCTCCAAGCTAATCATGTCGTATAACGCTTTCTCAGAGAAGCGCCTGAGCTTTACGGGAACCTGACCTACGAAGTAGGCTACACCAGGGTTCGTGCCGGAAAAAGATAGGTCTGAAAAGTTTTCCACTTCTTCTAGTACAAGGGATTTAACTTTTTCAATGTCCTCCTCGTCTACTCTAAGACGTAAGCATATACATCCATTACCCCTAGTTCTAAACGGGACGTTAGGATTTAACCTTACTAGGAGAGGGTAATCTTTAAATTCAACGTTAAACCTTGAAAGTTTCTCTACTAGAACCGCACATAAGTACGTTGTACATCCTCCTTTAGGGGAGTCTGTGTCATCGAACCCTATGTGGATCAGAGGCATGAGAGCCCTCCTCCAAGCATCGTTTACAGACTGTTTCTTCTCCCTTCTTCACGCTGCAATCCTCGCAGACGAGCAAACCGCAGTAGTTGCAAAACCTGTCTGCAAGCATTTTCCCACATAGCTCGCATAGGCTTTCAATGCAGTAAGTGCACTTGCCGTCCCTAAAACAGTTCTTGCAGACATGCCGCCCACACAGACTGCACGTAAATTCACCTAGCTGAGAGCCGCACACATCACACAGACCGCTCATCTTAACCACTTAACGAATAGTCCAATTGAAAGCATCACTCTGAAAAATACCATGAGAGGCTTAAATGTTCATTGGCAATGTCTTTTAAAGGGGTTGTGACACGTGAATTCTATCCTTTCAAATCTTAACTTGTAAGCATCCAATTAATTCTAATGGGTAAGAAAAAATGCGGTGAAGTGATAGGAGAGCTTATATCAAATCCCTCAAAATAATTAAGAGATGGCAAGCTGGTGGTTGAGTAGTTGCTTTTCGCCGTCTAAAAGGAAGCGGTGAAGCTAGGGGGCTAAGTTTTCCCCTCTGCCACGATTAGCGTTAAAGTCGATACTACACCCTTTATCCTCCTTATCTGCCAGATCACGGTTTCTTTTAGCCTTTCCATGGAGTCGGTTTGAACCTTAGCCAGGACGTCGTAGACGCCATATAGGATGTACGCTTCAATAACTCCCTCGATCTCTGACACAGCCTTTAAAACTGTTTCCTCATTCGCTGGCTCGGTGTTGATCAAAACAAAGGCGGTTGGCACTACACTCACCTTTACAAGCACTTCCTGCTAAGAAGCCTTTAAAACTTCTTTTATATAGCTGTTTCCCTAACGTTTCATTGGCTTTCACGATCTGGAGGAGGACATGTGGATCCTAGAATTTTCGTGTATCATGAGAGAGCATGTGACCCTTTCAAGTGTACCGCTTTAAGGCTTGCACGCCTTGGGAAGGTTAGAGTTGTGTGGCGTGTAAGCGACGTCCCTCGCGGATGCATAGTGTTAAACCCCGTCTCTTCCACCGCCTTGTCACCAGCAGATAGGGAAGCTGCCGAGAGGAGAGGGATAGTAGCCGTAGATTGCTCTTGGAAAAATCTAAGCAGAGTCTTTAAGTGTATAAGAGGGGTGCACAGGGCTTTACCATTTCTGGTCGCCGCGAACCCAATAAATTATGGAGTGCCAACAAAACTCAGCACAGCTGAGGCCGTGGCGGCGACGCTGTACATACTCGGCTTCAAGAAGGAGGCTGAGAGGATTTTAGCATGTTTTAAATGGGGAGCAAGCTTCTTAGAATTAAACCGTGAACTACTGGAAAAATACTCCTCGGCGAAGAACAGCGAAGAAATAATCGAGATACAAAGCAACTACCTTTAAGGTATGAGGGTGAGGCGACGTGCCAGGAGTAATCCACCTTCTGTTGAGGAGGCGCCGTCGCCGGCGACTCCCTGGCGGCATTCGGCTATGCGCCCTACCCGCCGCCTCCCGTGGGAGAGTCATCGGCAGCCTATTCGGGCTTGCATCCCCGAGGATGGCCGTTTCAACGGTCCCACCTACGTCCTCAACGGGTTATCTCAGCGCTTGTTGCCAAGCGCCTTCTCGGGAAGCCCTCAGCCGCCTCATCGTCATCTCGTAGGTGGACGTGTCGTTTGCAGCCCCAGTAAGGGTTTCTGCTCCAGAGCCAGGCCTCTCAGCCTGCGCCTCGCGGCGCTCGGGTCCCACATGATGGGTGGAATTTCCTCGGTGCTTTTCGTAAGCACCGTTAGCCGCCCTCTGGCCCGTCGCCTCACATGAAACTGTATAGTGCCCGCACGTAATAAAGCTTTTTAGGGATGGGGTTGTTGCTTCAGTCTCCTCGATTTTGGAACGAAGTTTCTGAGTGTGCCGCCTGCAGCCTTCCCACATCCTAGGAAGTCGCCCCTGTTTTTCACGATAACGTATCCTTTAAGGGAGGGATTTACGGGTATGGTTTCGCCCTTAAGCCACTTATCAGCTAGGCTATCGTCTACTTCGACAATGTTCTTTTTTGCTTCCGCTCCGACCATTTGGGACCCTTCGATGGATAGACGTATTCCGTCAGGCATGATCGTCGCAAAGTATATTCCCATGGCTAAGGGGTTCTCTATGTGCGTCTTTTCAAGTAACGTTTCGGAGACTGCACGTATCCTTTTCCTACCTGAAAGAAGCAGCCTTACCCCTTCGATTCTTCGGACCCCAAACTGTTCCTCAAGTTTACGCCATATTTCTTCTTCGTTTTCAAAGCTCATTTTGATCCCTCTTTTCTAATTCTTGCAATGAAAAATCCGTCTGTGCGGTTGTCATGTGGGTATATCCGCGTGCACCATTCAACGCTGTCATGTAGCCTCCTTCCATCCCATTCAACTATGCCAGGACGTGTCTTAAGACCTTTAACATTGAATGGCTCTACGACCGCGTCCCTTTCCTTTGAGAGGAGGAAATCTACTACGACCTCGTTTTCCTCAGGGTGGATGCTGCATGTTGAGTAGACAAGGATTCCGTCGGGTTTCAGCATCTTAAAACCTGCGAGTATAAGGCTTCTCTGAAGCATAGAGAGATGTCTTACCCGCCTCTCCGTAAACCTTGGAGGCTTCTTTCCTAGCAGATGGCCGGATGAAGAGCATGGAGCGTCGACGAGAACCTTATCAAACCGGTCTTTCACCAGCAACGGCATTCTCCTACCATCAAACATCGTCACCACGGTGTTCAGGACGCCGCACAGCTGCAGATTATGGCCAAGCGACGTTATTCTTTTAAGGGAGATGTCGTTAGCGACTATTCCACCTTTATTCTCCATAATTTGGGCCATCTGCGTGGTCTTTGAGCCGGGAGCTGCACACACGTCTAAAACGTAATCGTCTTGTCCCAGCTCGAGAAAGAGAGGGGGGATCATGCTTCCCCCTTCTTGCATGTAAACGTACCCTAGCAGGTGTTCACGTGTGAAAAGGTCCGAGGGCTTCACCTTAGGCTCTACGATTCTAAAGCCGGCATCGAAACCAGCCTAATGGTTTCAGTTTAACGCCTCTCTCCCTTGCTATCCGCCGGATATCATGCACTCCTTTCTTAAGCGTATTCACTCTCACGAAAAACTCGGGGTATTCTTCGAGGCATGTGAGTACGTCGTCAACTTCGTCTTGAATTAGACGCTTGTACAGGCCTAGCAGCTCTGGCGGCAGATTTAGGTGGTTCCTCAACCTTCTTCGCTCCTCCGTTAAGTAATTTACATCTACATACCCATTGAAGTTAATATTATGTGGATGCCAAGGCCCAAAGTTAACGACGCTATACATGCGGCTAAAAACAGCTTCTTAATGTTTTGCTCGGGGTCCCTCAGGGCAAATAGAAACCATGCTGTTACGATGACCCCTATTATGCTCAGGAGGTATCCAGCCCATGCAGGTACACCCCATGGTGGAATGAACACCCTAAAATTCCCTCCCTAGGCGCCTAGATGGATTTTATCTTTCCTTTATGTGCAAGGTATCCCTGAACAAGCATGGATGCTCCGAGGAGAGCCATCGCGCTTGGCAACACGTTGGCTAGGCTTAGGGACAGCAATGTTCCACCAAGAGTTATGGATAACTTGGAACCTCTACTCTTCTCCTGAAGCCGCCTTCTGGGTTTTGCAGCATATATTTCAACTTCTTTCATGTTAAGACGTTGAGATAATACTTTAACAATCCTGCTTTTCCTCCACTTAATGGACACTTCAGCCATACGCTGCTTAGCCAAGTTGTATAATTGGACGCGGTTAAGCTGGTAAAGCAGTTGCTCCTTAACGTTAAATGTTTCGGTTATAGGCTTCCCTTCAAGAAGGGCAGAACATGAAATGTAAAACGACAGAAACGAAACCATAAGGCTGGGTATAGCTACGATTATAAAGTTCCATGTTAGAAACAAGCCGCATGCAATAATTAAAGCCGCTAACCCATAAATAAGAATGTCTATGAAGGCGAAGAGGCACGCCTTCCTGAGGGCGTAACTTAACCCAACTAGTGAGATGGTAGCGCCTATGGCAACGACCAATAAGGACTCGTAAGAAACGTGAAAACCATCAACTTGAATTATTAAGCCTGCAATCAAGAACAACCACATCTGCTTCAAGGGCGTAAAAAACTTCAAAAATTTTTCCCACATAACTTTAAACCCTCCTTCTTTAGGACCCGAACACCCCACAGAACAACCGAGAAAGGGAACAAGAAAGAGGCTGGAAGCATTTAATCGGATTTACTTAATATTTACCTCACCAGCTTACCTATAAATGGTAAGGAAGATAAAAGCTTTTCTCTTGGCATTCACACGGTTTATTCTGTAAACAAAACATGAAAGATAGACGATTTCAACAGCTTTAATCTCATTTATTAACATCCCAAATAAAATGGTTAGAGAGCCATGCAACATAGTCAGAATTAAGGAAAAATTAAAAATGAATGAAGCGGAAGGTTATACCACCCTTAAAGTTTCGGATCCTGGTAACTCTTCGAGAGATATTTATAAAATTAAATGAAGAGTATTCAAGTTTCCGATGAAGTTTGGGCTGAGTTGGTGAGACTCAAAGCTGACTTCAAAGCCAGAAGCATGAACGAAGTCATCAGAAGAGTGTTAGATGAATGGAAGCAGTTAAGGCGTTGAAGTGTGTGGAGATTCCATGCAATCCTCCAGAAGAGGTAATCGAGTTACTTAGTGTGTTCAGGAGCATGGTTAACTACTGCGTCCACGTAGGGTTGGAGAAGGGGGTAACCTCGAGGTTTAGGCTTACAAGAGAGGTTTATCACAGGCTGATGGAATATGATCATAGCTGGTACGTTCTCTCAGCCATAGAGGTGGCTACGGCAATCCTCAAGAATTACAGGAAAGCCAAGAGGAGAAATCCGGATGTTAAGGTTCCTAGAGCCAGAAGGCTTATGGCTAAAATCGGAAAGCAAGCAATCAAAATAGTTGATGGGAGGCTTAGGAATACCCTTAAGGCTTAGAGAGTTCTTTTTTACGTGGAGCTTCACAAGAGAGCCAAGAGACTTCTAGGAAAAACATAGGATTGGCTCGGTAACTCTGACTTCCAGTTCTGTTTTTAACTTCTCCAAGAGTACAAGTGGAGGAGCCTAGAGGCTGGATCGCTATGGACGTGAACGAGGATCGCAGCCGTAAGCTCTGACGGTGAGGTTAAGGTCTTCGACCTCTCCAAGTTGAAGGAGGCCGTGTACGGACACTTCGAAAGAAGGAGAAGTCTTCAGTGGAGATATCATAAAGATAGAAAAGAGTGTTGAGGAAGGCTCTTTCAAAGCTGTCTAGGAACTACCGTAACAAGGTTTCCACCATGTTTCACCAAGCCTCAAAACGCGTAGTAGAATGGTGTAGAGAGAAGAATTATGGTTTAATCCATGAGAACCTGAAGGGCTTAAGAAAAACCGTGAATGCGAAGGCTAAAAGGTTCAACAAAGTTTAACTGTAAAGTTCAGCGAATTTCCAAACGCTCTAAGAGACTCAGGAGGAGATTGAACAACTGGTGGTTTAGGAAGTTCCTCAACCAGATAGAGTACAAAGCCCTCTGGAGAGTGTTAAAACCATAGAGAGCCAACACGCCAGAGGCTCCTCACCCACCTGCCCGATATGTGGGTTCAGACCGAAGAAATACCCGAATAGGCAGGTGAGATGTGAGGAGCATGGCTTGATGAACAGGCATGTGGTGGCTTGCTTGAACCTCCTCAGATGGGGGTGTCTTGGTTCGCCCTCGACCGCCCCTCACGTGTAGCCGTGAACAGCCCTAACAAGCCCTATGGCGATGAGGAAAAGCTGGGTAAGCAAAAGAGGGAAGGTAACCACGTATCTCCCGAAGAGTTACCAGAACCAAGTTTCGAAAAGAATAAATATTTTTACTCATAGTTTGGTTTTGGTTATCTAGCAGATGACAGCCCCCCGTAGCTCAGTGGTAGAGCGCTCGGCTGTAGTGCTGCGCCATGAGGCGTGGCAACTCAGCGGGTAGCTCGGACAATAGAGGATAGCATGGCAGACACCGAGTGGTCCCCGGTTCAAATCCGGGCGGGGGGACCACTTTTCTTTAGCTGGTTTTAGCTGGTTTTTAAGAGTAACTTAATTAAGTTAGCATCCTTGATTTTTATTGTAAGGTTTAGACATGGAGGTTCTATGTTTGCCTGGGTGGGAGGAACGTTTTCGAGGACAGAATACTGATTTGGAGAGATTGCTTAACGCTTTCGCCGATGAGCTGGGTAAGAGTGGTTTTAAGGTTAAGGTAAATAGGAAGAGGATGTCCCTTGAAGCAACTTTGGAAACCCCTGTTGATAAGAGCTGGGGGCAGGTCGTGGTTTCAGGAACCCCTAACGATTTTACCCTTAGGATGGACTGGGATGCCGATCTCCGTAAGCTGTTCTGGGTGGATTTGGCCTCTAAGGCTTCACGGATAGTGTCTTCGGTGAGCAGTCCTCCTCCTGCAAGGGAGGTTGCTTCTTGGTCTCCGGCGGAGGAGATTACAGGGGAGGCTCCGTTGGGTTATGTTCATCCCGAGCTGGCAGAGTTAAGAAGGAAAGTGGAGGTTGAACTTGACGGTAAAAGAAGTGTCTTTTTGGCGCAGGCGGACACCCTTGAAAGGGAAGGTAATGTTGATGATGCGGCTGTTATGTATTTAAAGGCAGCTGTGATATCGCGAGAGCTCGGGGAGAAAGTTTACGCTGAAGAGTTTGAGAGGAGGGCTGAGGAGTTAAAACGGTCGAAGAAGAAGTAGCTACCCTTTCTTTTCTTTAGTTGTGCTGAATGGGGAGGAATGCTTCTTTTCCTTTTCTTTTTTGTGGAGTTCAGCCCACTTGTCGAGGAGTTCCAACACGTACATTGTGGGTCTCCGATCGTCTTTGATTGAAGGTTTTTTATTTTTATTGTTGATGGACTTTCCCGGGTTTACTCCATTGTTCTCAGGAATAATTCGGCCTTTTTTCTGAATCGGTAGAAAGAGAGGAATAGGAAAATTGGTGTTGCCATTATGGCGGATATTACTGGAACTATGAAGACTGGGCTGTTGAATATTGAGTAGTTGCTGTTAAGGTTTCCCCATATGAAGCATATTAGGGTGACGTAGCCAGCGTAGAGAAGGGAGGCAACGCCGTACGCTATGTATTTCCAGTCTTCCCACAGTTCCCCCTTGGCGACAAGCGACGTTAACCCCCATGTTTGAATGAACGCTAGGGTAAATAGTAGGAGGCCTGCTGAGAGGAGAAAAGTTATTATGGGTTCCAGGAGAGGGTGCAACTTGAAGAACTCCTTTAAAGGGAGTATATCTGTTATGGGTTGCAGGAAAATGCTCACATTGTTAATTTGGCTTTCTATAGCTACCGGCTTTTGAAACACTACTTCATACTTTACTGAAGGCGTTAATAAGGCTCCTAAGAGTGGCGCTAACACAATAACTACTACGATTATTTTTGCAAGAAAGCTATTATTTTTTTTCTTTTTAAAGGTCGGTAGCCTCTTCGGATGGTTCAACCTTTCGCTCTGCCTCCACCCTAACTTTCTCTTTTAACCCAGATGACGTCGTCTCCGAGAATGCTTAAAAGGTAGCGTAGCCTCTCATACCTTAGTCCTAAGGCATCTGCCACCTCCCTTACGCTTCGGGTACCGTCACAGAGAAACTTTAATTCCCTGTAAAGACGGACATATTTCTCGCTGAGGCCGAATAGAAGGAGCTTACCGGCATTAACCCGCTTAATAATTGGGCAAAGCTCCACTTTTTTAACTATTTCAAGTGCAAGGAAACGTCTTAAAATGTTTACGCATTTTTCAATAGGAATCCCGGTCAATTCACTTATGATCAGAACAGACCGATTTCCATCGATTTCATTTAGAACTCTCAGCTCGTCCTCCCTCAAACCTTCTGGCAGCTCTTGTTTGAGTGAAAAAACATCCCATGGTTGAACATCCAACTTATCGCTAAATGGAATATATTCTCCTTCTAGGGAAATGGAGCTTAGAGTGTTAAGGATCTTCTCCACTTTCCTAGCAAGACGCAGGATAAGCGGGGTCTTTGTTATGAGGGGGGCGACTGTCCCCTTACTCTGAGCTGCTAAAATAGCTGAATCCGAAATCTTCCAGAGGATTACAGGAACGCTCTCATCGGGTATAACATAGCTACCGACGGGGATAGAGGAAGATTTTTCCTTCACGTAGGAAGACACGGATTTCATTACAATCTTACTGAAAAAGGAGTTTGCGTACATAACACGGCCTTTAAGATCTAGAAAACATAGGCCTACAGCAGTAGCCGAGTCACGTAGCATCCTCGCTACTCTAGAAGTAAAACGTTTAAGAGCGTTTATACCTCTTTCATAATCCCCCATCCCCTCATCGGCATACTCATGATATGTTTTCATTAAGAAACCCTCCACGTATAAAACTGAAATCCATTGTTTAAGACTTAACTGAAAAAGTAAAGTTAACTCTTATATTAGTTTTTCTCAACCTACTAAGAGCATATAGGAGGCCGCTTAATCTTTAATCTTAACTCTATCACATAAGGAAATGTGATAGATAAACTGAAGGGTTTCTTTAGAAACTTTCTAACCTGCTATTAGGCAACTGGGAACACCCTAGACAAGCTTAAATGAATAAGAATAACAAACAAGTATGAAACAGAAAAGAATGCTACACGTAAAATACGTCGCGTTTTAGGGTGAAAAGTTTCTCCATGAACTTTCTACTTATGACACCTACGACGCGTCCTTCATGACAGACAGCTAACCTGCTAGCGTTCGTTTTAAGGAAAACTTTTCTAACTTCTTCTAAGGGTGCGTCCTTATCGACCATGTAGACGGGAGAGGTCATTATTTCCTCGGCGATCGTGTCAGCCGGGTTCCCTCCCTCAGCCACGAACTGGAAGATTTGCCTGTCGGTTATTAACCCTACAATCTCGCCGTTTTCATCCTCTACGAGAACGGAGCCCACCGCCTCCTCCACCATTTTCCTAGCAACTTCACACAGGGTGTCATCAACCTTGCAGGTCACAACGTTACGCCTAGCTATGTCGTATGCCCTTGACACAAAATACCCTCCTCAAACCTCGGGTTCACAGCCACTTTCACTAACTATGACTATAATAATATGCTTTACGTTAAAGCAGGGGGTATACAAATAAAATGCTTACGAGGTGCCAAACGGCTACGAGCCCCCCTTTAGGGGGAGTCCTGATTCCCTCATTTAGGGGGAGGAAATAAGAAGGGTTTACGTGAAGTGAAGGTTTGCGACGGAATGGTTATTTCTCAGCGTGTTCAAGCTCGTAGTCATATTCCGTCTTAATGTTTAACTTGTGGAAGCATTCATTTATCTCCTCCAAGCTCTCAGTGTCTACTATCATTTTGGCAAGAGGGCTAAGAGAGAAGACAATTTTCGTATCTAAATAAAATGTTAGAGTTGAAAGAATCGAAAGGTTTACTCTTCTTTCCCCTCCCCTTATTTTCACGGTGCCTTCAACCCCCATCCATGCCAGAAGGGGGAGGAGGCTGGCCTCGGTCTTCACAAACCTTAATGCGCTGCACATCACGCTCGCGTCTTCGGGTGTTAGGCCGCGAGCCCCAAGATAACCGCCCTTTCCAGCTATCGCCGTTAAACGTTTTAGTATTTCCTCGATAGTTAGCTCTCCGTCACATGAGGGAGCGAAAACAGCCGTGACCGTTGGGACGTTCACCATGTGTAGGGAGGCTAGCATCGTTACGTCGGACAAGGGGCTTCTAAGCCCAGGCTCGTCACCCTGTGCCAGCACGTCTCCTCCCACGTCAACGCCAACTATTAAATCTATGTTTAACCGTTTCGCTGTCTCATTAAGTCCTTCTATAACCCCCCTAACACCTTTAGAAATATCCACGATAACCGTTTTCTTTCCGAGGAACCTTGCCATGTTGCTGCATTGGAAGAAGACACCGTAGTTTGTCCTTGTGTTCTCATTCGCAAGTCCCGTGGTTTCAGATAGCCTCTCAAAGTCTACTATTTCATCCAGGCTCCTAGGTCCTGGTTTAGGATCATAAACTATTCGTTCCCATCCAACGCTTCCTAAGACCACGTTGACGCCTAACGTTTCAAGGTACCTGCCGGTTGGCAGCGCTCCGAGGATGTCTCCACCTCCTCCAATCCCTAAAACCAGCGCTTTCTTCGCTTCCTTCGCCAGTGCCTCCAAAGATCTTTTAAGCAACATGTCCACCTGTATAGGAAATTGAAGGAGAAAATAAGGAAATTGAAACTCCCTAAAATTTTCAAAAATTAATGTTAAATTTGTTTTATAGTTTCCATCTTTAAACCTTCATTGGTTATTGTTAGGATATCTATCCCTTCACCGGATCCTATATCCCGTTTTGCGGCGGCTTTTATGGCTCTAATAGCGATCTCTCTTCCCTCCTCGACGGTTAAACCGTCTTTGTATGCCCTCTCGAGAATTCCGAAGGCGATGTATGCTCCGGAACCCACAGCAGCATACTTTTCCTTTATTATGGAACCTAGAGGGTCTAAGACGTATACTGCTGGCCCGTCCTTACCTATCCCCCCGACTATGGTTTGGGTTAGGAGGGGGGCCATTCTCACGTTGAAGAGTATGTTCGCCATTATTTTGGCGACGGTGCGTGGCGATATGGGCTTTTTTTCCTCCATGAAGTAAATGTTTGAAATAGCCTCCAACCGTCTAGCTAAAACTTGCATGTTAGAGACTATTCCAGCACACGCCACTCCAACCTTATCTGTTATCTTAAAGACTTTTTTGCCTTTACGGCTTAGGACAATGTCTCCCCAAGTTATTCTTTTCTCGGATGCTAGGACGACGCCGTCGCTACATGTTATGCCTATGGAAGTAGCTGAGTCAGGGTAACCAGCCATGGTAAAACCTCCCACTATTCAGAGGATAACTAACTAAATAAAAACCTTTTTTATAATGGCTGCCACTTTTGGGAGTAAGCAAATTGTAAGCTTTAAGGGATAAGAGGAACGAAGTATGCAACCATTTAGTTCTGTGAAGAAGGTCCATGGGTCTAAGGAGCTGCTGGATATAGCCTTCCACAGAGCATCTAAGGTTAACGTGAGGTTCCTTCCTGGGGACACACCGCTTGATAAGGCTAGGAAAAGAGAGGCGGCGAGGGTCAGGTCTGCTTCGTCCATTCTAAACGCACGTCTAAAAAAGGTGGTTAATAGCTTCCCGAGTTTGGACAGGGTTCACCCGTTCTACTATGAGCTAGCGGACGTCCTTGTGGGGGTTCAGACGCTTAAAATGTACTTAGCATCGCTTGACGGAGCAGCCAGAATTATTAGGCGTATCGCTGCTGAGGGTATTAGGAAGATAAGGAGGGCTCAAACACCTAGGGAAGCTGCTAGGGGCAGGATCGAGGCCTACGGTCGAATTTCATCCGTTGTTAGAAAGCTTGATGACAGGCTTGCTTTTCTAGAACGAGCACGTAAGGCTCTTTCCAGGATTCCTTCTATAAACCCGGAGGAGCCAACTATAGTTGTGGCGGGGTACCCCAACACCGGTAAAAGTTCCTTTGTGCGTGCTGCTTCCTCGGCTAAGCCCGAGATAGCTGAATACCCTTTTACGACAAAACATGTAATTCTAGGACATTTCACAGTTAACGATAAAAGGTATCAAATAATGGATACGCCTGGAATTTTGGATCGTCCAATGAAGGATAGAAACCCCATTGAAAAGCAAGCGATAGCGGCGTTAAAGCATTTAGCTAAGGTTGTCATATTTATCGTTGACCCAACCCAGTCATGCGGCTTCCCCTTAGAGAACCAGCTAAATCTTTTAAGGGAGATTAAGGAGTTGATGTCGGGCATTCCCGTGATAACGGTGATTAACAAGGTTGACTTGGCATCTCCAGAGGAGCTGAAGGAGGCAAAGGAGCTGTTCAGCGACGCTATGGAGACGGTAGCTGCTAAGGGCATCGGAGTTAAAGAGGCCATCAGGAAAGCTGTTGAAAAAATAGAGAAGTAGAATGGGGAAAGTGTAGATAGAGGGGGAGGTTAACGAGAAATTAGAAGCAATTGAAGTGTGGAGAATAGCTTATGTTAAAGGTTTTTATTTTCCAGGCCCAACCCTTCAACTTCTACTATTCCTGCCTCATCCTTTCCCCCTTCAACATTGAACTTTACACCAAGTATCATTTCGGTTATTTGGATGTTTGTTAGCAGGTGGAGGGTGAGCTTTGACACCTTAACTTCTGAGGTGCCTTCAGCCACTGCTATGAAGGGTATGATCATGTCGCCCATGTGCCTGTCAATTGGAGCGCCGCTCCTCACCTCCTCTAGGAACTTACTTGCTGCGTCTTCACCCACCTTCTCTGCTGGCTTCCCCCGCTCCCCGAGGCTGTCTGCGCCTATTACGGTTCCAGCTCCGGTCTTAGCCCATAATACTATTCCGGATCCTGGACCGAGGTGGGGGTCGTGCCTACCGTAGGTTTCAAGGCGTATTTTCACGTCGAAGCCTTCCCGTCTAAGCAGCCTCTCCGCGCTTCTAGCCTGTCTTTCAGCCACGTGTGAAGGCAGCCTTACAGCATGGGATATACCTTCAACCAAGCCTATGCCACCTTGCTCTAATAAGCGGACTGGTTTGAGTTTTTTAACAGGAAGGATCGTTGCTTTGACGATGCCGCCCCCTTTAGGATAGTGTCCTCGCCTTTCCATTTTCAATTCTGCCTTATAGCCCATTATGCTCAGGTTTGGGAGAGCCACGTTAGAAAGATAATCTATGGGTGGACTCCAAGCCACGTCCGTCCCCCCTTTTACCTCCAACTCCATCGCTTCGGGGGCAAAGGCTGCGGCGGGCATTATCGATTGTAAAACTAGGCTTATGGATCCGGCTGTCCCAACGTCAAACCTGTATCGTCCCCCCCTTAACCCGGTTGGGCTGAAGACTATAGTTTTGGAGCCTACATGGACTCCCTCGGTTTTTGCCCTTGCTATTTCAGCGACTGCCTTTATTCCTGTTGCGTGCTGGGCTTTAAGTCCGGGGTTAGGTCTTCTAGCCCTAATGTTAAACACCTTTACAGGCTTTCCTATGAGGGCTGAGAGGGCTATGCTTGTACGGAGAACTTGTCCTCCACCTTCACCTATGCTTCCATCGATCTCGATCACAGCGATCACCTCTTATAAGGCTCCTTCAACGGTCAGAAGGAATTTTTTTACGTTGACGCCGCCTGTGAAACCTCCAAGCGTCTTGCTCCCGACGACCCTGTGGCAGGGTATGATTATTGGGAGAGGATTCCTTTTTAAGGCGTTCCCTACCGCCCTAGCTGCCTTAGGGCGCCCTATCTTCTCCGCTATCTCACCGTAAGTTACCTTCTTTCCACGCGGAATCCTTCTAACTTCTTCAAGCACCATCCTTTGGAAACAGGATAGCTGTGAAAGGTCCACTGCTTCGTTGAAATCAACGTTTCCGCCTTCAAACACCTTGAATATTTTCTCAGCCACCCTTTTACACACTGGATCATCGCCGAATTCCACGTTTGGAACTAGCATCCTAATTCTCCGTTCAGCCTCCTCACGAGTTAGGCAGGGAAGAGTTGAAGCTAGCAGGCCTTTCCCCCCTCTGGCCACTGCAACGTACTTCCCATTGGACTCCACTATCGACGCGACCTTAATAGGGACCCTCCAGCTAATGACGTTCCGCCTCGACTATTCTTCTAATTCTTTCAACACCATTAACATCTTTTATGATCTTTGCTACGGATGGTGGAACAAGGTCCTCCCATGGCTCTCCCTTAATAATTTTCTCCCTTATCCTAGTCGCACAATACTTCTCTCTTTCATAGAATGGTACCGGCTTAACTTCGTAGCCTGCCTCCTCAAAGAGAATCTTTACTAGAGAATTATTGGAATATACCACTTTGAAAGGGGGAACGAGGGAGACGACGTGAGACACCCATAGGCGGTTATCGTTAACGTCGGGGATGGGAATAAGATAGTAGCGGGAAGGGGGGATATCCGCTTCATCTAGGGAGAGGCGAATCATGAGGATTCGCTCCCCAGCCTTAAACGGGTCTTTACGAGTATGGCTATACTGGGCGCTTCCGACTCCTATTATGATCTCGTCTACCTCGTTTAATAGGGATTTAACTGCGTGGAGATGTCCTATATGGAAAGGTTGGAAGCGCCCTATGAAAAGACCTCTAAGCTTTCCAGGCTTCATCTAAGACAACCTCTTCCCACCTAGTTCACAATCCACTAGCCACATCAGCCTTAAACCTTTTCTCTCTCCTTAACGATTTAAAAGTTGAGGGGGTTGATCATGAGGCCTATTATAGCTCTTTTAACAGACTTTGGATTGAGGGACGCCTTCGTTGCGTCGATGAAAGGGTTGATACTGTCCATATGTTCTGATGTGGAAATAGTGGATGTAACACATGAAGTTAACAGGTTTGACGTTTTACACGGTGCACTAGTTTTATCCTCGGCAGCGAGGTACTTTCCGGAGGGAACAATTTTTGTTGGAGTAGTTGACCCAGGAGTTGGAACGAGAAGACGTGGAATAGTTATTGAGACTGAAAGACATATAGCTGTTGGGCCAGACAATGGCCTACTTAGCCTCTTAGCGGAGAAGGAGGATGTAAAAGGGGTTTACGAGATACGCCGTAAAGAGCTTACCTTAGACGCGCCGTTTGAAACATTTCATGGATTAACCGTCTTTTCCTCTGTTGCGGCACATATAGCTAAAGGGGTTCCTCCGAGCTTGGTTGGGCCACGCGTAGAAGAGTATGTTAGGATACGTATTCCTAAACCGGAAGTAGCCGGGTCGGAGATTACGGCAAGGATAATACACGTAGACCAGTTCGGAAACCTCGTGACAAACGTAGACTTGAACACTCTCCGAGCGGTCAACGTCAAGGAGGGAGCTAGGCTTAGATTCAAGTTTAAAGGAGGAGGCATCGAGGTACCATTTGAAAAGGCTTACGGGTACGTACCGGAGGGAGAGTGCGTCTGCGTTCTAGACAGCTACGAATTCCTAGAGTTAGCTGTTAACCAGGGGGACGCGTCGAAGAAGCTGGGTTTAGGAGGAGGCGACGTGGTTAAGATCACGGTTCTACCGGAAAGGTGAGGATTCGAGCTTTTTAAGGATCTCACCGAACACCTTTTTCTCCTCTCCACCCGATAGCTGATATAATTTCTTTAGGATCAGTTCAGGCGTCGACCTAGCAAGGTAGTTGAACCTAGGGTTCCTGTCCACTATCAAATTGAAGTTTTCGTCGAGGCCGCTTGCCGCTATCCCGTCGACTCTAACCCTTCCCTCGGTGAGGGAGACAATTTCCTTTGCAAGATGGCTTATCACAACTACGCAAGTATCCTTCTGAGCCTCTAGGAGGTCTAGTAGTCCGGCTATTATAACGGCTGCTGCACCGCTTTCAGTCATAGCTTCTATCTCGTCGAAGAGGGCAAGCTTAGGCGTTGGATTGGAGGCTATTGCCGCGAATCTTTTAAGAGTTGTTTCGAGCGCCCCTGCGGAGAGCATGCCCGCCGCCTTCTCGAAAAAGTATATTTCTTCGAATGGCCCTACGATTGCCTCCTCAGCTGGAACCGGGAGGCCCATCTGAGCAAGGAGGCATACTTGAGCTATAAGTTGTATAAGCGTTGTTTTTCCGCCAGAGTTTGCACCGGAGAGAATTACCACTCTCTCCCCGTTTGTCCCCTCCGGTCTCGCACCCACGTCGCCTATGACATAATTTACGGGAACGACCCTTTCTTTTCCTTCTAGCTCCATCCTTTTAAGGAAAAGGTTTTTTCCTTTTTTGAAGAAGACACCCGCTCCCTCAACAATACGGGGAGTGTTGAGTTCGTAGTCTCTTGCAAAGCAACCAACTGCGAAGTATAGGTCGAATTCTAAGGCTGTGTAAACCGCTTCCTCAACCTTCCTTCGGTATCCTGAGAGTTCACGGGCTACTTCACGCAGGACACGGTACGACCTTAAGGCCTGCTGCCTTCTCAGCCACGTTTCAAGCTCAGATATCTTCCTCGGGTTCATCGAGACAGGTAAGGCTGGCTCGTCGGGGAAAAGGCCTTCAAGCCATAAAACCTCCTTTTCAGAAAGGCCTAGGGACTGGTAAAACTTTTTCTCGGCTTCATTTATCGTGCTAAAAATAACATCGTTAACCTCTGGGGGAAGATAGCTTCTAAGCCTTCCCGCCTCAAAAGCCGAGCTGCTGGCTTCTTCGAGTATTCTTATGATTTGCTCCCCTCTCAGCCTTGCCTCGCTCTCAGCGAGCCTCCCTCTTATTTCCTCATTAACCCAAGCTTCTACTTCAGCCACCGCCTCGTTAAGCCCTCTTAAAGCAACCCTGTACCTGTCCAGTTCCTGGTTAACCCCCTCAGCTACCTCCCCCTTCTCCGTAATATAGCTAAGCAGCTCCCTAACTCTGTCCAGAGTGTTCCTATCCAGCTTCTCAACTAGATCCTTCAAGCTTTCTACTTCAGGAAGAAGCGAGATGGCGGACGACAGCTCGCAGACGGCATTTATAACATCATAGTTTGCCGAGTAAAACCATATGGCAGCCTCCGGGACGACATCCTCAACACTCCATTTACGTGGAGCCGTAACTAAATTTTCGGCGTACTCGTCTACTCCCTCGCCGACGTAAATAACTAGGTCGTACCCCTCAGCATAGTCGATGAGACGTTCCCCTTCACTTATGAGGAAGGTTGTGCAGTAACGGTCTACGCCTGCATCCTTTAACCGTTTATATTCGTCTTCGTCACGGGTAATCACGGCTCTACCCTTAATTTTCCCCTTCAATTCCCCTTTCCTGAGAGGTCTAACTCTTCGGAGGGCAGACAGCACACGGTTGATGGCGGCGTCGTCGGATCCTTCAATCATGTTCTTAGCTTCCGAGAAGGCTCTAAGCCTCTCTAGTGCCTTCTCAATCTTCGAGGCTGGGTAAGGCCAGAGGAGGCGGAGTTTGTATTTAGCGTAATCTGTCTGTGCATATTCCTGAATAAGCTTTAATGTGTCTTCATAAATTCGTTTAATTCCCTCGGTTTTCAAGACTTCATCCCATCTAACCCCCTCCACGAGTTCCCGCGCTCTTCTAACTATGGTATAAGCCTTACCTATACCAATCCCCGGCACGTTTCCAATTTCAGCAATTCTACCCTCCAAGATCGCGTTCAACGCCTCCTCCTCTGAGCCGAAAAAATCAATGAGCCTGCGTTTAATACGCTCCCCCACACCCTCCACGTCGCTGAGCTTCACCTTAACATCCTCCGTGAGAAACTCTTCCACAAAGACACCTTTAAAACTTAGCGGAACATCCAGAAACAATGAATAGGATCAGAGGGGTGGTCGGGTGGAGACACTAATATTGGTTATAGGAGACTTTCACGTTCCCGACAGGGTTCCGGAGGTGCCGCAACAGGTTAAGAGGTTTGTTGAATCCAACAGCTTCAACATCATCCTTTCAACCGGGGACTTAACTTCAGAAAAAGTTTTAGAATGGCTAAAGAGGCAGGCCCCCTTGAAAGTGGTTATGGGAAACATGGACTACCTTCCTCTTCCAAAGGAGGAGAAAATCGAAGTCCACCGGTTAAAGATAGGGCTGACCCATGGGACAGGCGTATGGCCTCGGGGAGATGAAAGGCAACTCGTGAAGATAGCTGAAAGAATGGACGTGGACATTCTGATTTCAGGCCACACACACCGCCCAGCCATATCCCTAAGGAATGGCAGGCTGCTCATTAACCCTGGAAGCGCGACGGGGGCATGGGGTGGATCATCGGATTGGACGACGCCCAGTTTTATGACGATGAAGATCTCTGGAGAAAAGTTAGAAGTAGAAACCTTTATCTTAGCTGAAAAATTAAAGAGACAGCTAAAATCCTTCAAAAAAGAAGAAGTGATTGAAGAGTGGCGGTGAGACGAACACGCTACTATTTTCTGGTTTAGCAATTTTTCGTTTGCAAGTAAACAATTGTGACCGTAAACCTTCCTTATTCATTTATTTTTGGAGGATTCTGCTAAAAGAGAATGATCACGCCTCTCCACATGTTTAGTTTCGCCTATTTATTCCTTCCACTCAACCTCTGCTTTTTTATGCCAAAAATGAGAGTAAAGCAGAAGTGATGGTATATACCTATAATCGAGCAGAACTTAACCTCTCATTGTTTAGGCTAGGAATATAGTATGTTACTCTTATTTCATATGATATAGCGTTGCTGTTCTTACCGAGTATTTACTCAGTCTTTTTCAACATATTCCCCGTCTAAAAACGAGAATCACAAACGGGAAACCTCGACCTGCCTCTAGGAGGCCTTAGACTTAAGTAATCAACTACCCTTAGGAGAAAAGCCTATTAAATGGTTTTTACAACTGAAAACACGGCTTCACAAAGTTACGAAAAAGAATGAGAAAGGTTTTACACGTAAAAGTGTATTAAGCTGATGATTTAAAATTACGAAACAAGTTTTGTTGTGAGCTTCTCGACTATTCTGTCCCAGATCTCTGTGTGCTCTGCCTCTTCGTCATAGAAGATCTTTGTCCTGTTGATTTCCAGTGCCCCGGGAGCCGGGCATGCATTAACGCAAAGGCCGCACAGAATGCATTTATCCTGGTCGATCTGGACTCTAGGAGCTTTTTCCCATGGCTTCTCTGGCTTAGGTATGATAATCGCCTCATTAGGGCATACTTCAGCGCAGGTGGAGCAGCCAGCTGGGCAAAGCTCCCAGTGAGCGATTACCTCGCCTTCAGCGTACTTCTTAGCTTTCTTCCCTTTTTTGGCTGTTATAATTTCCTTATATTGGAGAGGGGGTAAAGCGCCTTCCTCGACCAGGATCAGTCGGGGTTCACCGTTGATCCTGAGCTCTAAGGCTTCAAAGGGACACATGTAAGAGCAAACTCCACAGAAGCTACACTTTTTCTCGTCTACCAGCACCGGTGGTAAATTAGCGTATCCTTTCTCAATAGCTCCTACAGGCCCTCTACGGATGGCTTCCTTCGGGCAAACAAGTGTACATGTTCCACATCCGACACATTTGTTTAAGTCTAGTGTCAACGTGATGTCAACATCAAGCGTTTTCATCCTAGTAACGACCTTGTCCTCTTTAATTTCAGATGCAAAGTATGGATACACTAAACCACCACCTTACCTAGCTATTTTCAAAGTTATGGCTTTTGGGCCGCATGCGGATATGCAAACGCCGCATCCGTCGCAGAAGCTCTGATTCACCACAAACGCCTTTCCGTTCCTCACGATTATCGTGTAGTTTTCCTCTTCTCCTCTCTTCTCCGGGGGCAAACTGGCATTATGGGGGCAAGCGGTCGCGCAGTCGCCACACCCAACACAGAGGGAGGGATTTATGTGAAGCTCGTACACGTTTTGAAGGTTGTACTCCATCATTAAATATTCCTCCCAGCCTTAATATTGCCAACGTTCAGCAATGACTCGCTATTTACGGGAACAACCATCCTTAAAAAAATATCCTTTATCCTCCTTAAAAAGCGGACGGAAAACGTGTGTATGTATGGAAAAACAACATTGTAAGTGAACCATAGAAGGATTCTTTTACAGGTAGATGAACGCCTAGCTGACAGCCCAAACTTTAAATATCACTTGGAGAATCGTTGCGTGAAGGTATCTGGTGGTATTTGTGAAAAGGAAAAGGATAATTATCAACACGGATGTGTGCTGGGGCTGTGGCAACTGTGTTCAAGCATGCCCGTTTAATCCTGAACACAGGAAGGTGCCTCTAATGTGGATGAAGCGCGCACCGATTTTACGGCTGGTAAATGGCGTATCCCGCGTGGTAAGTGATGCTTGTTACGAGCTGCTTCCTAGATGCAGAATATGCGAGGAAGCGTGCCCCAGCGGAGCCCTAAAAGTTATTAAAGTAGAGGAGGAAACTCTACCCGTGTAGTTGGAGGGTGAAAAGATGAGTGGGAAGCTTGAAATGACCCTTATAACTTGTAGGACCGTGGAGCAAGGTGCTGCGAGAGAAGGAGAAAAAATGGGTTATAAGTACATGAGGGCTTGCGGAAAGTGTTACATGGATTACGAGGACATGAAAGCATTAGGTCTTCTTCCAGGAGACACCGTTAGGTTAAGGACGAGGCATGGCGAAGTTGTGTTGAGCGTGGAGAGATCACCCGATGCACCGCATAGAGGGGTTGTGTTTGTTCCGTTGGGACCATGGGCCAACCAAATAGTGGATCCCGAGACGGACTCGACAGGGATGCCGTCACTTAAGGCTATACCGGTAACCGTAGAGCCGGCACCCGAAGAGCGCGTTCCAGACATAAAAGCCCTGATAAGTGGCTTACAAAAATAAGAGGTTCACCAAAACCGTTATATTAAACACAGAATCCTTTAAACGCTAAGTAATTCATCCTTAACATGAAGTGGAGGTCTAATAGGATGCCACGGGAAGTGGTACGAGACGTTGTCTGCCCTGTTTGCGGCTCCTTATGCGACGATGGCATAGTTGTGCTTGGCGATGGAGGACGAATTGTTGAAGTTGAAAATTTCTGCTCTGTAGGTGCTAGCAAGTTTCTTAATGCTCAAAGCGAGCACAGACTTAAAAAGCCCTTAATGAGGAAGAATGGTAAATTTGAAGAGGTGAGCTTAGAGGAGGCAGTTAAGGAGGTCGCAAACATACTAGCTAATGCTGAACGCCCTCTTCTTTACGGGTGGAGTAACGCTGAGTGTGACGCCCACAGGGTTGGGCTAGAGTTGGCGGAGGAGGTTGGAGGGATTATAGACAGCACCACGACCACGTGTCATGGGCCAACGGTGATAGCCGTCCAAGAAGTCGGGTGCTCCACTTGTACTCTTGGAGAAGTTAAAAACAGAGCTGACGTTGTAGTTTACTGGGGTAGTAACCCGATCCATGCACATCCACGCCACATGTCACGCTATACGATATTCCCGAGAGGGTTCTTCAGGGATAAGGGTGAAAAGGACAGGACACTTATCGTGGTAGACGTAAGGAAAACGGACGCTGCAAAGCTTGCCGACTACTTCATCCAAGTTAAACCGGGGCACGATTATGAAGTACTAGCTGCCATGCGCGCCATTTTAAAGGAGAAGCCGGTTAACACGGGCGAGATCGGAGGCGTCCCTGTTTCCAAAATAAAGGAAGTAGTAAACGTTATGAAGAACGCCGGGTTTGGAGCTCTTTTCTTCGGCATGGGGTTAACGATGAGTAGAGGGAAACACCGCAACGTAGACAATGCGATAAAGCTAGTGGCGGACCTTAACTCATATTCGAAATGGATTATTGCTCCAATGCGGGGCCACTATAATGTGACTGGAACCGGTGAGACATTCACGTGGGTGACTGGATACCCGTTTGGGATAGACTTCCAGAGAGGGTTCCCATACTACAACCCAGGGGAAACCACAGCCATCGACGTGCTTCTCAGAGAGGAGGTTGACGCTGCATTGATCGTCGCCTCTGACCCCGTTTCACACTTCCCGGCAGCCGCCGTGAAGCACCTAGCAAGGATACCGGTCGCAACCATTGAGCCTCATCCGACACCAACCACGGAGATCTCAAAAATAGTGATCCCCCCAGCTATCGCTGGGATAGAGGCAGAAGGCACTGCCTATAGGATGGATCACGTACCTCTTCGACTGAGGAAGGTGGTTGATCCTCCAGAGGGATGCCTACCGGACAAAGAAATACTTGAAATGATCTTAGATGAGGTCAGGAAGATTAAGAAGTAAGAGAATAAGGGATAATTCATTCTCTAAAAACTAGGAAAGTGATAATTCTCTTGAAAGTTTAATTATTTCCTACTATTTTTGCTACTCTGTCCTTCTGAGCTTGCTGAAAAGCGCTTTTAACTCGCTCTGAAGCTGCATTCTTGCGCTTGCAGGACTTGGAGGTGTGGCTGGCTTAGGTGCTGTGGGTTTAGCTTCCACCGTGGGAGCCTTACTTGTTACTGGTTCATATCTCGGAGCAAGATCGGCTTCGCGTTCTTGAGATAATGGTGAGGCTGGTGTTGCGGTTGGTGTTATAGCAGGCTTGCTTTCCAGCGCGTTAACTCTCCTACTTAAAGATTTTATTTCATTGTCGAGTTGATTTATTCTCTCTTCAAGCATCCCTACGGCATTTAAGATTATACTCACTAGCCCTGTTATTATCTCTGCAAGCTGCTTGAGTTTCTTACTTTCCCCAAAATCTATCATAAACTCTATTTCATCGCTCAAAGGCACCGTCTCCTGTGAGCTTAAAGGATACTTTACCCTCAACTCTAATAAACTTTTTCGAGAATATGTTTGAACGAGCTTTGACAAGCACCAGCCTCCTTTAACGTTTAAATTTTTTGCATGGTTATACGTGAATAAATTTTAGGAGAGGCGAACGTAATAGAGATCCATGTTCAACAGAGAGGAGGTAGTAAGTGGTTTAATTTGTAAGAAGCCCGTCGGAAGGCTAACTAGTTGGCACGATGAGCCTGAATTGCAGCATTAGTGATGAGGGTGTTGAAGAGTGGGTGAGTCTGAGATGAAGCTTCCTTACGGTGGATTAACCGTGAGGATTAGGATTCCTTACCCCATGTTTGAAGTGAGCGTTAACCCGGTGGAAGGAGTTAGGGATCCTGAGGTGGTTATTAGGGATTGTTTACGGCAACCTTTAGGCTTGGATGAGCTTTCAGGATTAGTTAAGAAGGGAAGTAAGGTTACCATATGCTTTGAGGGTGTACATGTTCCTGGCGGTTATAGGAGGCATGTCCTAAGAATTCTCCTCCAAGAGCTGCAAAGGGCTGGCGTTAGGAAAGAAGATGTAACTCTGGTGGCTGCCACGGGGGTTTACAGGAAGCCAAGCTTCAAGGAGTTAAGTAGAATGATCGGTGCGGATGTGGCTGGCAGGCATACCCTAATCATTCATGACTGTGAGAATCAAAAAACTATGGTGAGGATTGGAGAGACGCCCTTTGGAGGCCCTTTAGAGGTTAACAAGTGGGTGGTTGAATCGGACCTAACCATTATCTTAGCTAAAGTGATTCCTTGGAGTTTCTGGGGTGGTTACAATTCAGGTTCAAGGGTTTTATCTCTTGACCTGACTTCCATAAGAACGGCAGAGCAGTACTATGACTTTGACGTTGTCAGTAATGCCGCATGCAATGGCGATCCTTACCGGAACCCACTTCAGAGGGCATGCTGGAAAACGGTTAACATTGTGGAGGACGAGAAAGGTTCTCCCTTATTCTTCGTTGAAATAGTCTCCTCGATCAAGGGGGCACTACTGGCGGCTAAGGCGGGAAGGCAGAGCGAGGTGGAGAAAACATGCTGGCGTGAAGCAGATAGGCAGTACCTTGCAAGAGTTAGAGAGAGAGGGGGGCTTTTAGTCCTAGGTGTTCCAGAGGTGACGTTTCTCGGGGAGACGGGGAGGGATCCCATTGCACTGCTTCACGCTTTAACTTACGCTTTCAGAAATTACAGGAATAAGCCTTCCATCCTGAGGGATGGGATCGTGTTGACGGCGGCAGAATGCAGTGAGCCGGTGGGAAGGGGCGGCGCCGCTGAAGCGTTTAAAATGCTACTTAAGGTAGAATCCATCGAAGAGCTCAGAAAGCACCATGAACTTCAGAGGAAACCGGCCTTAATTAAGGCGTATAGGGAGGGAGAGGCATCCCATCCACTCTACCAGTTTTTCACCTTATACCCTGCATCGTTCATCTTAGATTACGTGGATGACATTCTTATTTTTGGATGTAAGTCTCATCGTGCTGCGAAAGCGATAAGAGGGACGCCAATACAAAAAGAAAGCGAGGCATTCAAGATCATTGAGGAACAGCTTGGACCGGACCCCTTAACCATCGCCTCCCCAGACTACTTCGTTAAAGGACCTGCCATACAAGCCACTTAAATGGGGCCGCGTAGTAACAAATGAGGAGGCGAAGAAAGTTACTTCTTCAATGCCGAGTTAGCCATGTTTTCTAGTACGTTTTTAGGGTCCTTTGCCTTAACGACCCCTGATGCTAGTAGCACACCTTCAGTTCCGAGTTTGAGCGCTGCCAGCACATCATCCCCGGTAGTTATTCCAGCGCCACATAAAGGTATAACCTTTGGGTTGACTCTTCTTATGACTTCCACCGCTCGCGTTACCACTTCAGGCTCAGCCGTCGAGACGCTTATACCGGTTCCTATGAGGCGTGGGGGCTCGTACGCGCAGAAGTCAGGGTTTAGAGCTGCTACGGCGGCGCTTACCTCGATGTTGTTTGAGCAAACCACTGTTTTCAGCCCAACCTCCCTTGCTCTTCTAACAGCTTCGTCTATGTCTGCTAGGACTAGCCTGTGCTCACTGTGATTTATCAGGGTTCCTACAGCCCCAGACTCGGCTACTGCTTCGGGGAGAACGTAACCGGTGTGTGAGCCAGGCTTTATGGGGTCTATGTGCTGTGCAAATACCGGTATTTCCACTGATTCAGCTATCATCCTTAAGTCTGAATGTTGGGGGGCTACTGCTATACAGACACCTGTCTCCTTGCTTACCTCCTCCGCAGCCTTAGCTATTTCCAATCCTTTCCCACCCACACTTTCAGAGTATGTCTTATAATTTACGAGTATTATCGGGGTCTTAACCTCCATGTGCACCACCAACTAAACCCTCACCATTCAGCATTTCAACTTTTCCCCTTTTGGAAGACGGAGAACCACGTTTCCGCCCTTTGGAACCCCTATACACTCGGCTACGGGCGTACATTTCGTCCTTAAGAGAAAGTAGACGTCGCATGGATGCTCGACTTCCGTCATGGACTCGAAGTTTCCCATCCCCTTAGCAACTATTACGTCAGCCTTCCGGTACTCCTCAAGGAACTCGCTGGAGCACTCGTGGAGGAACAAGCCTATGCAGTCCGTACCCGTCGTCACGACGTTATCAGCCACCTTGTGCATTTCTGCTTCTAAGGCGTCCGCCATGGTTGCATCATTCATTACAGGGCCTCCTTTAACCGCAACAGTGACCCTCGCGCCCACACGCTTTAACTCTCTAACCAAGACCGTATCAAAAACGATTTCCCCAGCGTTATCCGTTAAGTAAAGGACGGAGCCCCCTTTAACTGCTTTATACAATTTCTCTGTGTCGTCTATCACTAACTCGTCCTCCGCTTTCACGACGGCTTCCGTAACATCTTCAAGTCTAAACTCGTGCCCTAACACGTCGAACTCTATTATGTTGCCTGCCACCGCCAAGAGGCAGGCTTGCCTAAATTTTTCAAACCCGTCTTTGCCCTTCAAACTTTTAGACACGTTTGAAAGAACGTTTAACGCAACTCTGTTGGACTCAGCCTTAATCTCAGCGAACGGGTCATCAACTCCGATGACTTCACGTATCACGCGCTCTCTTACCGTCCCAAGGTAAGCTGGTACAAGGTGGAACGGGTGGTCTTCATGGTTAATCTCCCTGTTGATGGCTTCAACTACTGCCTTGACAGCTTTCATCCTAGCGTCGACGTCGCCGGTCAACCGCTCAACTTCTTTATAAGCTCTCGATATCAAGCAAACAATGCAGATCGGCTTAATTTTCATCTTGGACGCCCCTTTTACATTGTTTCTAAGGGTATCTTATTTATGCTCTTTCCCCCTTCCTCCCTCACCACGACGGTGTTTTCAACACGTATACCGCCAAACCTAGGAATGTAAATTGCCGGTTTAATGCTGAAAACCATGCCAGCCCTAACCGGCTCATTGTTATTTAGCGATATTATAGGGGGCTCCTTAATGTCGAGGCCGACGCCGTGACCCGTAGGATATATGAAGAACTCTTCGTACCCCCCTTCCTTGACCGTCTTCCTTGCTGCTTGATCCACGTTTCCCAGCGGGGATCCGGGTTTCAACTCGCTGACCGCGCTTTGAAAAGCACGATTAACAATGCCGAATATTTCCTTATGCTTCTCCTTAGGCTTGCCCGTGTAAAGGGTTCTTGAGAGACGTGCATGATACCCATTATATGCGGCGCTTACAACTATAACTACGATTTCGTTTTCCCCTATCTTTTTGTTGCTTGCTTTCTCGTATGGGTAAGCCGACCTCTCCCCCGAGACGATGCTGCTTTCAACGTCCTCGCCTTGAGAGCCAGCCTTCATCATGGTGCTTTCGACTTCGGAGAGCACCTCCACCTCAGAGACTCCAGGGTTAATCATTTCAAGAGCAGTTCTAAGCCCCTTTTCAGCTATTTCAGCGGCTTTTTGGATGTTATCGATTTCAGCCATATCCTTTATAGACCGGATCCTCCAGAAACCAGATGAAACATCTTTAAACCCTGTTTTGGGTAGCTCCTTCTTCATTTCCTCAAAAAGGTAGACTTTCATATCGTAAAACTCGACGCCAATAAGCTTATCAAGCAGGTTCTTCTCTTCAAGAAGCTTCCTCAGCACGTCTATGATTCCGCCAATTCTCTCCCCATCCATACGGATTGGATACGGACTGTAGTACCTTATGTCCTTAATCCACGAAAACTCTGCTGCCCTATCGAATTCATACCGGGGAACTATCAAAACGGGATCATCGTCTAGAGGGGTGAGAAACGCGCTAACTTCACTTAAGCGAGGCTTAACGAAACCGGTTAAATAGTAGATGTTTTTAGGATTGAACGTTAAAATGGCGTCAACCTCCACGCTTCTCATAAGACCATAAACCTTCTCGATCCTCGTGGAGATACTCCGCAAAGCGGCCACCCCGCCAATAACACTTAAACTTTAAACCCTTAAAAGGCATATAAAAAGATGTCCTCACACGGGTAAGTGAAGCAAACACTTTAGAACTTTAAGTCATTTCCCCAGAAAAGTAGCTGTGTAATATGAAGATAACATTAAGAATTATAAAGTCCCTCAATCTAAACCGAGAAACATCATTCAGAAGAGGTTCTAGTTTTGACGGATGTAACCATATCTCTTAAGGTGCCAAGGGAAATATTGCACTTCCTAGACGAGAAAGTTGGGCAAGGGAGAAGGTCTGAGTTCATAAGGCAAGCCATAATAGAGAAACTTAAAATGAGCAATGGGGACGCTAGAGACCCTATCATCAAAGAAATAGACAGTTTGAAGAGGAAAGTGGAGGAGTTGGAAAGAATACTCCGTGTGCATAAGCTGGGGGAAGGAGGGAGAAAGCAGCACCCACTATATAGGATATGTAGAGATGAAAACGACAGGAAGATAGTTGAATACTTACTTAGGGAGGGGGGAGCTACCACTAAGGAGCTAGAAAAAGTGGTGGGATTAAAGAGAAGGCAGATCTTGAACCGAATGAAATATCTTTCAGAAAAGGCCGAGAAGGAGCTTGGAAGAGGCACTTTAAGGTATATACGTTCACGAGTTAAAGGTAAGAGACAGGCGTGGTGGTTGAAGGACGGGCATTAAATAGAAAATGAAGGTGGCATGGCTCTCCTTATGGAAGCTATTCTTTCGGTATCCAGTACCTTGACCCGTTGAACAAGCGGAATCCGTCTTCTTGGCCGAATTCCTTACAGTGACGTGAAGAAACGTGAAGATTGATAAAATTTATTTGTTTGAGCTTTAATCTATTTAAGTGGCGGGTCTGTGGCCTAGCCAGGATAGGGCGTCGGCCTCCGGAGCCGATAGTCGAGAGCGCTTGTGCGCCGGTAAGGTTCAAAACCGTTGGTTGGGGAAAGTCCCTCCAGACCCGCCACACTTAATTTGTATTTCCGTCTTTTTCTTTTCTGGTGATACAGGTGAGCGGCTATGATCTTAAAGGTTAAATCGGAAATAGCGGATGCGCTTTGGTGCGCCTTAGAGGCCTTAGATTTCGCTTCTGCAACATCGAAAAGCGAGGTTTCGCAGCTTTCGGAGACGCCTGATCCTAAGTTAGGTGATATTGCCTCCTCGATCCCGCTTAAGCTTGCGAAGCCTCTCAGTAGGAAACCCATGGAGATAGCTGAAAGCATAGTTGCATGTATAAAGATGCCTCCATTGGTTAGGAGGGTTGAGGCTGCAGCGCCAGGCTACGTAAACTTTTTCCTAGATGATGAGAGGCTTACAGCTGAGCTGATAAAGCATGTTATGGAGGAAGGGGAAAGCTACGGATCCTCTGATTTAGGGAGAGGTAGGAAAGTGATAGTGGAGCACACGGCGGTTAATCCGACTAAGCCTCTTCACATAGGACATCTCAGAAACGCCGTTCTAGGCGATGTTGTGGCGAACCTTTATAGGGCGTGTGGCTGGGACGTTGAGGTTCAAAACTACATTGACGACTTAGGACGCCAGATGGGAGTTTTAGTCTGGGCTTTTATGAACAACGTACACTTGGATGTTCCAAGGGAGAAGGATATGAAGCTTGACTTCTGGTACGGGCTAGTCTACGCTAAGGCAGCTCAGATATTGAAGGATAAGCCTGAACTGGAAGGGGATGTTGACAGGGTAATGAGGGAGATGGCTGCTGGCGAAGGGGAAGCCTCCCTTTTTAGCAGGCAGCTTGCGGAGAAATGTGTTGAGTCAAACCTAGAAACGACTTCTAGGGTTGGCATCACCTATGACTTGCTGGTCTGGGAGAGCGACGTGGCAAGGGCGCGGCTCTGGGAGAACACCATGAAGATCCTTGAAAAGTCAGAACATTTCGTATGGGAGACAGAGGGGGAGTATAAAGGCTGCTTTGTAGCTAAGCTGAGCCATCTTGAAGAATTTAAAGACAAGAAGAACCCTGACAAGGTTCTCGTACGTTCGAACATGGTTCCAACCTACGTGGCTCACGATATAGCATACCAGCTCTGGAAGTTCGGCCTTCTAGAAGTGGACATGAGTTACAGGCCGTGGCATAAGCAGTTTAATGGCAGAGTCCTCTGGACTACGACTCCTATCTTAGGTGTTTCATCAGATAGCTTTGCAAAAGCGGATAGAGTGATAAACGTTATAGGCTACGAGCAGGAATACCTACAGAAAACCATCAAGGTATGCTTAAAGCTTCTAGGGCACTTGGAGCAAGCGAAGAACTCTATCCACCTATCATATAAGCACGTGCAGCTTTTAGGGGAACGCTTCTCGGGCCGGGAGGGGAACTGGGTTGGCTACCATGCAGACGCGGTCATCAACCAAACCCTGCTTTGCGCCTACGAGCAAGTTGACAAGAACTTCCCCGGCCTCCCTGAGATCGAGAAAAGACAAATAGCAGAGATTATAGCAGTCGGAGCCGTAAGATACTGGCTTACAAAATTTAGCACAGAGCAAACTATAATTTTTGACTACGGGAAGGTAACCAACTTTGACGGTGAAACCGGGCCTTACATCCAGTATGCAGCTGTAAGGGCGAAGAGCATACTTGAGAAAGCGGGGGAGACGCCTAAGCCAGACATCAACCCTGCGAAGCTTAAAAGCCAGAGGGAGGTAGAGCTGATTAAACACATAGCAAAGTTCCCTGAAGCTGTTAAATCGTCAGCTGAGCAGTTAAAGCCAAACATCCTTGCGGAATATACCTACCAGCTAGCTAACAAGTTTAGCAAATTCTATGAAGAATGCCCCGTCCTAACCGCAGAAGACCCTGAAACAAGGGAAGCCCGCCTCGCCCTAGTCCAAGTCACCCTTCAAACGCTAAAAAACGCATTGAAACTGCTTGGAATAGAAATCCCCCCAAAAATGTAGACTAACACGCAAAAGGACGTTGCAAGCGATGAAATGAAAGAAAAGTTTATAGATAAACGGGGTAATCTTAAGATTTGAGGGCCCCTCGCCCAGCCAGGATTATTCCTGAAAGGGCGCTAACGGTAAGGTGCGTAAGCCTGCGGAGCTAGTGGTCGCAAGAGGAGAGGGAGACCCTCCTCTGGCTAAGGGTTCAAATGGGGTTCCAGAATAAATCCCGCGGGGCCCGCCATCAACCTTTATTTAAACGGGTGGAACTGTCTTCTTCTTTCAGGTGATTTTTATGAGTGTAGGGTTGATCTATCATGAGGATTACGGGTCTCTCCATGTGCCCTTTTTCCCTAAGCCTTGGATGGAGGGGTTTGAATGCCCCGAAAGGGCCTCCTTAACCATGCGCCGCCTTGAAGAGGTAGGCCTCCTAAGTGAGGTTGAAAGGTTTACGCCACATCAGGCTTCTAAAGGGGATTTGCTAAAAGTTCATAGCCCATACCTTTACGATGTAGTTAAGGAGCTATCCAAGTTTGAGAGGGGGGAAGTGGGCTCCTCAAGCCTCACCTCTAAGGACACGTTTAAGCTTGCATGCTTAGCAGCTGGGGGAGCCGTGAAGGCGGTGGAAGTTGTCGCCGAGGGAAAATGCCGTCAGTCCATTGCATTGGTTCGCCCTCCTGGCCATCATGCTGGTTGGGGGTGTGCTTCAGGCCTGTGCTTCTTCAATAATGTGGCAGTAGCCGTGAGAAGGCTACAAGACATGGACGTCAGGAGAGTGCTAATTTTGGATGTTGATAGCCACCCGGGCGATGGAACAGCTCAAATATTCTACTCTGACCCGGACGTTTTCGTACTATCCTTCCATGAGTACGACTTGGAGGTTGCAGGTAGAGGGTGGATTGGCGAGGAAGGGAGTGGAAATGGACGAGGGGCCACGTTGAATGTCCCGTTACCGCCGGGGACCAACGGTCGAACCTACATTTGGGCCTTTGAAAGGGTTTTCTTCAACGTGGCAGACTTCTTTAAGCCGGAGTTCATAGTGGTTTCCCTCGGACTGGATGCACACTATGCTGATCCTGTTGGGAACATGCGCCTGCAGGCTTTAGACTACAACGAGATTGCTGGACAGATAGTTTCCGTGGCGGAGGAATACTGCAAAGGGCGGGTCGCCTTCATTTTAGAAGGGGGATATAACCTTCTCGCTCTCCCACTCTCGGTAGCCGCAGTTCTCTCCCGATTAACGGAGCGGAGAGTTGAGTACTACGATAGGATTGAGGTGGAAGGAAAGCCGCCTAGCTCCGTTAAGCAACTCGTCAACATGCTGTTAGACAGGTTTCCTTAATGAGTACGCGACGGGGAATGTGGGAGTAGTGAGAGCTATGCTTCGCGTCTTCCTAACTCGGCGGCTATCCCTTCGGCAAGCTTACACGTGTTTCTAATGACTTCCTCTATGTCCTCTCTGGAGGCACCATCTATGTGGACGCCACCTACCACAACAACCCTTTTACCTGTTTTCTTAGACACCTTCTCGGCCAGTAGCCTAGTTAGAACATTATCTCTGTGGGAGGGGATAGTAAACGTTGAAGTGGATACCGCCCACCTTCCCCCTTCTTTCCTGTAAGGTAGGGATATTGAAACCGCACCTATGTGAGGCTTATCCCCCCCGCCTATACATAGGATTATATCATCCCCGATCCATACGGGGATACACCACACCCTTCGCCGCCCCTCTCCCTCCACTCTCCTGGCGAACTCCTTCACCCTATAGCCCCCATCTTCCTCGCAATCCGTGTTAGCTTCAGCTCCCTAATTTTCTCTTCGGTTGGAGTTCCAGTCTCAGGATCCCATCCTCTCTCTAAGTAGTAATCGTCGAGCAGTTTCTCGGCGTCCTTAAGCCCTATACGCCTAACTTTATAGTAGTCGGTTAGCACTAACTGGGTTCCACATCCCGTAAGCGGCTCTTTAAGCCATCGTTCAGGGAAAATATCGTCTTTTCTAGAGAAGCCCTCCCGCACGTTAAGCAGCTTTAAAAGGTTCCAGCTTCTCTCCCCGGCCCTTAGTAGCTCCCTTGAAGACCGCTTAACCCCCGTAGCTAACGTGTAGAGGTCAGCCAAGTCCATTACCGAGTAGCTTTGAGCCACCTGTTGCCGGCAGCACACCCCCAGGGAGGTGAGGGTTGCATACCAGTCCTCCACGTATCTGGTCATCCTAGCAACGTTAAACGATGGCATAAAAATACGGTTCAATGCTTCAGGGGGAACGCCTATCTTAACACAGAATTTTCTAAGCTTGCTTACGCTGGAGCCAAACGCTAAGGTTGGTGAAAGGCCGGATATGTAGTGTCCCCCCATAGGGCTGACGACTTCCTCGAAAGCCTCGGTTCCAAAGATAAAGCGGCCATCTATCTGCGGATCCATACCCTTAACGTGGATCACCCTCTCCACGAGGCCGCCGCCGAGTTTTCTCGCCGCGAAAACCGGTCCCTCCGCTAAAACATCACCTAACCCTTCCCTTGAAGAGATCATCTTAATCAAGCTCACAGTTTCCTCGAAGCCACTACTTCCATCAACGTCCACTTTAAGCACGTGTCTCTCCCTTAGAAGCCTAACCAGTTCAACGGTGGAAGCCAGTGTAACATAATCTAAACCATACTTGTTTGCAAGGTAGTAGCAATAGGAAATCTCCTTGCCTCCTCCAACCTGACAGCGTACTCCAAACGCGTAGGCAGGCCCAAGAAACTGGTGCATGCAGATTTCTCCGCACTCCTCAACGTTAACGGTGAGCCTGTCACCAACCGGGCATGATGGACATGCAAAAACACGCTTCCTCACCCTTTCAATGAAAACCTTGGGTCCAAACTTGGACTCCGCCTCCTTCTCGGACATAAGCCTTCTCCAATTATCATAAGGCAAGCCACCAATCATTCCAGTTCTAAATTCCCATCCAAGCATGGAGCCAAACTTAATCCATGACTTGTACATGCGTCCACTACGTATCCGGTCGATAAGAGAAAGGGCCTTCTCGAGGAACCTTCGATCAGCCACTTCTACGCCTTTCTCTCCCCTCGCAACGATGGCTTTAAGGTTTTTCGCCCCTAAGACGGCGCCAAGCCCCCCTCTCCCAAGGCTCGAGCAACTATCCATGACCGCAACAGAGAAACGTACAAGCTTCTCCCCGGCCTTGCCAATAGCTAGAACACCACATGAACCATGCATCCTACGGAGCGCATTGGTAGTTTGGTAAACGTCCATCCCCCAGAGGTCTGATGCATCATACAAGTCGACGTTGCCGTCAAGGATCCCGAGATAAACGGGCTTCCTAGCTCTCCCCGTAATGACTACATGGTCGTATCCCGCAGCCTTCATCATCACGCTAAAGAAGCCGCCACTGGAAGCAAAGCCAAAAGTCTCAGTAAGAGGAAAACGGCATACAACCGATATCTTAGAGGAGCCAGGGGCAAGCGTCCCCACTAGGGGGCCGACCCCCAAGGCCACGTAGCTTCTAGGCGAGAATGGATTAACCCATGGTTCAGACAACTCCGCCACGAGCTTAACATTCCCCCCAAAACCCCCTATGAAATCGTTAATGATGGACTTATCTAGGTCAACAACCTTCACTGTTCCCGAGGAAAGATCCACAAAAAGGAGTTTTCCAGCATAACCGTACAACCCGTTCTCACCTCAAGGCACCATAACAGCACACCTCAACACATTTGCCGCACCCTTCACAATCCCTCGAGAAAGCAGCCCTAAGCACTCCCTTCTCACGTACAATCCTCAGCTTAGCCTTAAAAACATTGAAAGAACCCGAATGAATGAAAGAGCAGATCAACATACAAAGCATACATTCACTACACTTCTCCGCGTCAAACTCAACCAACCCATCCCACCGCCAACCTAAACCTTCACCTAAAACAAATGGAAACCCTAAAAAAGAGTTTTTCCAGAGAAACTGAGCGCAACCGCCGAGTAAAAGGGTGCAGCATAAAGAGTTCCGGCTGATACCACCATTTTAACTACAAAGAGAAACCTTAAAATAGCTGGATTTCATCCAGAGAAAATAGGGCCCCTAGCTCAGCTTGGTAGAGCTTGTGGCGCTGAGAGCACCCGGTTCGCACCCGGGAGGCCGCGGGAACCCTTGGAGGGTCGCGAATTCAAAACCTGAAGGGTGGACAAGTCCCGCGGGGTCCACCATCCACTACCTCCCTAAAAGAACAGGTTCTTCTTGAGGTTTTAATAAGTAGAGTTGATTAGATCGACTCTGCTTTTTTACGGGCCGTTTTCCCTCTTCCTAGTCTTTCGTGTGCTTCTGCCAGATGACCTGCAGCCAATGCCGCTATGAGGGACACCTCCCCAGCCAGCGCGGCTGAGCAAGCTATCTCAGCGAACTTTTTGGCAAGCGTTCCTGGAGGGGCACCTTTCACAAAACCGCCTCCACAACCCATAATAGATAATGCCTCTTGGTATTGGGGTAGCCACATGCCTCCACCGATTGTTCCACAGATCATTGATGGAATGGTGAGTGAAATGTATAGGTTTCCGTCTCCAAGCACTTCAGCTGTTACTATGCCCATGGAGCTTTCTCCTATGTGTGCAGCGTCTTGCCCGGTGGCGAGCCACATGGCGGCTATTATGTTTGCTACGTGGGCGTTTAACCCGTAGGCCGCCGCCTGCCCTGTTCCAAGGTAAAGCTTCCTGTAGACTACTTCAACCATGTCTTCAGGAGTCGTCTTTAAAACTTTTTCAATGTACTCTCTTTTAAGTACAGCTTCCGCCTGAACCGTTTTCCCTCTGCCTAGTATGTAGTTAAGGGCTGACGGCTTCTTGTCAACACACATGTTCCCGCTGAGGGCTACGGTCTTAGCCCATGGAAATTGTTCTTCTATGAAGCGGCAAGCTTTATCGCTTGCGCTAGTCGCCATGTTCATCCCCATAGCATCTCCTGTCTCGGCGGTGAATCGCAGGTAAACGTTTCGTCCTATAATCCAGTGTTGGATGCCGGTGAGTTTTAAGAATGGATCGTCCCCTTCAAAGACTTTCCTTATTTCATCATAGTTTTCTTTTACCCAGTTTACGAGTTTTACAGCGTGTTCCGTGTCTGGGACTACTATGCATGGGGCTCTTGTTATACCTGACTTTAAGACCTTTGCTTTAGCCCCTCCGCTGGCGGTTATGGCGGTGCATCCTCTGTTGACGCTGGCGACCAATGCGCCCTCGGTTGTTGCTAGTGGAATGTAGTACTCGCCGTCTGCCACTTCTCCTTTAACTTTGAGGGGGCCTGCAACTCCTAATGGGATTTGCTGTGCACCTATTGGGTTTTCTATGTTTCTCGAGGCTGTTTCTTCAAGGTTTATTGAGTAGCTTCCTATGTGTTTGAGCTCTCTGCCAATTACCTTCTCTATGGCTTTTCTTCTGATTTTTGCTGCTGCGTCGACGCTTCCGACGTATTTTTCAATCTGGTGGAGTTTTATTTCGCCTTTGACCAATTTTTCAACAAGTTCTTCTTCCGAAAATTCTTCTTTTGTGAGTGACATTTTTTCATGCTCCTTTCCTTTTTTCAACCTCAATTATTCCCTTTTCAGAGTTCACCCTAACCCAGTCCCCAGTCTCTATGACTGTGAGGGGGTCGGGGATTGCTTTATGTATTAAGGGGATTTCGGCTACGACTGCTCCTATCAGGGTTACAGTGTCTGCTTCCCTTTGGATTATGGCTTTGGGCGCGAGGCCCTTCTCTGCAAGGTTTATCAGGACGTATGTCCCGACGGTTGACCCGACTCCCACCGGGAAAACTAGGACTTTGCCTGATATGCTGGCTCCCTCTAAAGCGTGGTTTTGAATTATTCCAGTGTTTGGGTTCACGTTTCCCAAGAAGGATATGGGGTCTGTGGAGACCAGGGCTTCACCCTCGGCGACAGGCGACTTCAACCCTTTTAGGCCGAGCCCCTTTAAGACAAGCTTCCCCACGGCTTAGGCCTCCAGAGCGGTTTTCACACATTCTTCTATTGGAAGAAGCGCGGAGGAAACCTTGTTCATTGATGGGGCATAATGGGCTGCCTTAACCGAGTCTGTCAGCATTGTTTTGAATCCTTTTAAGGGCGCAACTATTGGGCAAGTGTCACAAAGAACTTTACCGCCTGCTTTTTCGATTTTCTGGACGAAGCCCATCCGTTCACCTAGTAGCTTAACTTGGCGGGACGTGAAAACCCAGAAGGATAAGCGCTTCGACACCTTCCCATTTAGCATCTCGGAAACCATTTTCAGCTCGTAGATGGAATAGTGGGGGCAGCCCAACACGATGAGGTCTGGTTTATCAGTTAAGCTAAATGAGTTAAATACTTCGTTGAGCTGGTGGTCGTCGATTTCCACTGTTTCCTCTATGGTTGGGGACTTGATGTGATCCCTCTCCCAGTAGTAGAGGGAGACCGCGCCTGAAGCAGCTATAGCCGCTGAGAGCTGCTTTGCCGCGGTAAGGGACAATGTATGGCGGCTCTGAATGAGGGGAATGCTGTTCTTCAGCGTTTTCCCAAGCAGGTATCCTAGTACGCCGTAATGGGTCGGAGACTTAAGGGGGGCATGCACGCTTACCTTGACTGTGGGGTGCCTGTTCTCGTCTAGGTGGAGGCCGTAAAGGGGGGTTTTACCTGTTACTGCGGACGCTAAGGCTGAGATGCCGCTTTCCCTATTAGTTTTCGCTTTGAAGTAGGAGTTAACGAGCGTAACAGCCGAGGATTCGGCGAAGGCTACATGCACCCCCTCAGCGGGGATGTTGCCTACTTCGTATGGTGTGCAACTGCAGGTTGGCAGGACACCCATCTCGGCGTAAAGGGATATTATCTTCTTTTGTTTTTCAAGGAAGTTTTCATCCACCCTAAGGTCCCGCCATCGCTCCAGGTCTACCCCTCCAGGGTTAAGGGTGGTAAGAATAGAGGTTTTCGCGCCCGAACCTGCAAACTTTTCTAGGGTTGATATGAGGGCGTCGCCGCCGGTCTTGTAGGAAACACCCGACACGTGGGCGCTTTGAACACTTATAAGGCGTTCTGCTTCGAAAAAGTCCCCTAAGGCGCAGAGGATTTTCATAGCTAGCCTTTGCCCCTCGCCATACTCGCCATCTAAGACCTTTTCCTCCTCCCTAGTCAGATACATAGTCTTCAACCCTCACCTCGTCGTACCCGGGGATACGGGCGGGAAGGAAGTTTTCCCTTTCCTTGTCGAAGGGAATTGTCGCGTCGACCCCGACTTTAGAAGTCTCCCTCGTTACCTGGTTCGCTGAGGGATCAAGGGAGGACCCCTTACCTTGCATTATGATCAGATCCTTGCTGGCTTGGAACCTAGTTGCTATAGCGTACTCGACCGAGTTTAGGTCGTAAATATCCACGTCCTCATCAACTACCACTACGTGCTTTAAGGACTTGTGCGCTCTGAATGCTGCTTCTATAGCCCTTACACCGTCATCGGCATGTTTCTTCTTTATTTTAATTATGCAGTGCAACCAAGAGCAGCCTCCATGAGTTAAAGCGACGTCAAGGCACTCACAAACCTTGCTAACTTCATTGTATATCACAGGCTCCCGGGGCATCCCCATTAGGAGCCTGTGCTCGGCTCCGCCGGGAAGTATCGCTTGGTACACCGCGTCCTTTGCATGGGAGAACCGGTTGACTTCAACCACTGGTTGTTCCCTAACGATGTCGTACGTTCCTGTTATGTCAGGGAAGGGGCCCTCCTCAACCGTCTCGCTAGTTATCTTAGCTTCTAAGAGTATTTCGGAGTCAGCGGGGACTTCCAAGTCTACGGTCTTGCACTTAACCAGCTTCACAGGTTTCAGGGCATTCGCCACCTCGTACTCGTCAACGTCCACTGGGAGAGAAGTTGCAGCGGCGATCATAACTGAGGGATGATTACCGATCACGATCGCCGCGTCAAGTTCGCCTCCAGCCCTTTTAAGGTACGTGTACGTGTCCCTGTCCTCCACGACCCTTATTGCAAACCTTCTCTCGTCTAGGAGCATAAGCCTGTGAAAGCTCAGGTTACGTCCATAATCTGGGTCTCTCACTACGACTATGGCGGAGGTTACGTAGGGGCCTCCGTCCTTCTCGGTATGTGTTAAGATCGGAAGCTTGGTGAGGTTTACATTTTCGACGACTTCTAGGCAGCGGCCGTGACTTACAACTTCTGGTTCACTACGCTTCTTTAACGCTTCAGCGAGCTTGGGGAGAAGGTGTTCGGGGGGAACGTTTAATGCTTTAGCTATGAGATTTTTGTTTGAGCAAAGGTTAGCAGCCACTTTAAACCTGCTTTCTGCAACGTTCTCGAAAAGTAAGGGTTTCCCGTCTAGTTTTTTCATGATGGCGGGAATCTCATACTTAACAGAGACCTTTCTTTTGATCTTTAGGAGGAGATTTTCTTTTTCTAGTTGAGAGAGAAATTCCCTCATGCTTCAAAGACCCCGCGTTTCTAGGAGGGAGGCTAAGTTTCCGTTGAGCCACCGTTCAGAACGGCGGGCCTAAACTTGTAACTGTAGTATATGGGTCCATCCCGTCCTTTCTCACCAATTTTCCTTATTACAGCTTCAACGTCTATGTCTAAGTCGAGTTCTTGGGGGTCAACATCTGTTATCTGGGCGGTTATGTAGGTTCCATCTTCAAGCCTAACTAACCCTACAATGTATGGAACATAGAGCTCGAAGCCTTTTGGAGGAGTATACATCACCGTGTAGGTTACCAGTTTTCCTCTGTGAGGAAGCTTCCTTCGTTCCAGCTCCCTCGACCCGCACTCGGGGCAGAACTCTCTTGGAGGAAAGTACGTTATCGAGCATTTAGGACAAAAAGATGCTTCCAGCCTGTACCTTTGAGGCAGTTCTCTCCAATGTCTGGATGGCAACTCCCCTTTCACCTCATTTAGCCTTAAAAACATGGACGATTGCTGAGGTTCCAAATCCGCTCGTATTGTGAGTTATGCCTACTTGAGCGTCAGGAACTTGACGCTTACCGGCTTCGCCACGAAGCTGGAGAACTATTTCGGCTGCTTGGTATATGCCGGTTGCCCCTATAGGATGACCTCGAGCCTTCAAGCCGCCGGAAGGGTTTATCGGGATTTCCCCTTCTAAACTTATGAGACCTTCCTCCACGGCCTTCCAAGCCTCCCCCTTACGGGCGAAGCCTAAATCTTCTATGGCGAGGAAACCCGCAATGGAGAAGGAGTCATGGACTTCTGCTACGTCAATGTCCTCGGGGGTTATCTTAGCCATTTCATAGGCGTTTCTGCTAGCTTCAACCGTCGCCTTTAGCGTCAGGAAATCTTTTCTCATATGGAAAAGGAAAGTGTCATTGGCCTTCCAAGCCCCTGCGATTTCAACGCAGTCGGATACGAATTCCTTAGCTTTATCCGCAGGGCAAAGGATTAAAGCTGCCGCGCCATCTCCTATTGGGGCGCAGTCCATAAGATGGATTGGGTCTGCTACGGGGACGGAGTTAAGGGCTTTTTCAAGAGATATTTTAAAGGGGAACTGAGCGTACGGGTTCTTCGAAGCATTATCATGCATCTGAACGACAAACTTGGCAAAGCTCTCCCTTTTAACGCCGAACCTTTTCATATATAAGCGCATAACCATAGCATTTATCCCTGCAAGTGATAAGCCAGTGAAGGCTTCATACTCCTGATCAGTTACCGTGGAGATTATGAACGTAGCATCGTTAGTTGTGGTGTCCATCATCTTTTCTACGCCGCCAACCATCACAATGTCATGCATTCCGGACGCAACGTCCTTAAGCCCCATGTAGAGAGCTGCAGCCCCAGAGCTGCAGCCCTCCTCAACGCGTATTGAAGGTATAGAGTTAAAGCCCAGAGAATCCGCAAGTAGGGGAGCAATGTTCTCCTGATTGTTAAATTGCCCTGCAGACATGTTGCCTACATAAAGAGCTTCAACTTTCGGTATCCCCGCATCCTCCAACGCGTTTAAGGCTGCTTTAGTGAAGAGGGAGCGAAGCGACTCACTCCAGTGGTGGTCAACCTTAACCATTCCTACACCGATCACAGCAACCTTACGTTTCAAACATACTCCCCCTACTTAGACTCCAAGCCTATGATCATCCTACGCCACTTAGCGTAGCAGGCGTAGTCTATGTACTTCTTCCTCTTAACGTAGTCCCAAACCTTAGGGGCGAGGTGGCGCTTCTCCTCCACGCCATCCTGGACAACAATGTACATTGCGTCGCTGCCAGCACCGGAACCGTAGGATACTAAGAGGATTTGCTCTCCAGGTGAAGCGTCATCCAGCACTGCTGCCAGCCCTAGAAGCGCGGATGCGGAATACGTGTTTCCAATGTACGGGACAAGTAGGCCTTTTAATACCTGATCTCTAGTGAAGCCAAGCTGGCTGGCAGCTCTGAGGGGGAACTTCCCGTTCGGCTGATGGAAAACAACGTAGTCGAAGTCACTTGGCCTCATTCCAAGCTCTTCAATAAGCTGCTCGGCCGCAAACGTGACATGATGGAAATAAGATAACGCTGTGAATGGTCCACCATGCTTTGGATATGGTTGCTCAGCCCGCCTCCAGAAGTCGGGTGTGTCGGTGACGTAAGAGCACGTTGCTTCGATCGACGCAGCTGATGAAGAGTTTAACTTTCCAATTATTAGGGCAGCCGCTCCTGCGGCGGCGGAATACTCTAAGTCGTCTCCGGGAGCACTTTGAGCTACATCGGCACCTACAGCTAATCCATACTTTACCATTCCTGAGGCGGCGAGAGCCATACACATCTGGACAGCTTCGGTTCCAGCTTTACATGCGAACTCAAGGTCTGCTGCGAGGGTGTTTGGAGTCGCACCTACTATCTCGGCGACCGTGCACCCGGTCGGCTTCACAGCGTAGGGGTGAGACTCTGACCCGCAGAGGACGGCGCCTATCTCCAACGGGTCTATCTGCGCTCTTTTAACGGCATTCATGGCTGCTTCAGCGGACAGGGTTATCGTGTCTTCGTCGGGGCCGGCCACGGCTTTCTCCCGTATGAGAAGGCCTTCCTTGTAGCGCTCTGATGGCACGCCCCAAACGGATGCTATTGCTTCAACTGTTATCCTATACTGGGGAATGTAGCATCCCCATCCTTCGATTCCAACCCGCACTTTCGGCCTCATCAAGGTTTAGATCCTCCAAGCTACTAGCGAGCGTTAGGTTCGTTAGAAGAAGTTCCTTCCATGTTCCCCTGTGCCTCTTTGGAATAGGAGAGGGGTTAAAGATGGTATTTAAAGGTTACGCAGTAATAAGGTGAGGTTTCGACGATTTTAAGGGTTACTGTTTTTACACTCAAAAACGCAGAGGTTTCGGCTTTAACTTAACATTTACACGTAAAACATGTGAAGCCAACGTGAATGTTTGAGGGAATTTCAGAGGAGGCTGGACAGGCTACACGTTTCTACTTTATTTTCACCTAAACTTTTGGGAGTGTCGAACTAGAAGTTGTGTGGGGGGAAGAAGTTAAAAGGGAAGGTTTTTCCTAGACTTGGGTGAAGTTAGTGTGGAGGAAGGAAGGATTGAGCTTTCAGGAGCAGGTTGGCAAGTATCTTGAACGTGTTAACGCTAGTATTGAAGCCTTTTTTGAGAGGAAAATTGCCCGGGCTGTTTCCCCATATCACGCTGAGTACTACTCGAACATTAAGGAGTTTATCATGAGAGGAGGGAAAAGGCTTAGACCAATTTCGCTAATTAACGCCTACTTCGGCGTTGGAGGAAAAAATCAAGGAGACATATATAAGGCGTCTATTTCCGTAGAGCTGCTCCATAATGCAACACTTATCCATGACGACCTCATAGACCATGATGAAACTCGTAGGGGAGGAGAAACGTTTCATGTAAAGTACCGTAACTGGTACCTAGATAATTTTGAGGCGGGGAAAGAGGATGATTTTGGGATGACTATGGCAATTCTAGGAGGGAATACGACGTATAACTTGGGGCTGGAGGCTTTAATCGAGTCTGGTTTTTCTTCTGATCTTATCTGTAAGGCAATAAGCCTTTACCAAGAAGTGTTTGAAGAGCTAATAGATGGTGTTATGTTTGAAACGGTTCTCTCCATGAAGGAGAGGGTCACTATGGATGAGTACATGTACATGGTGAAGATGAAGACCGCGTCCCTCCTCGAAAAATCCATTGAGATTGGGGCGACACTTGGAGGAGGGACGGCGAGTCAAATTCAGGCATTGAAGGAGTACGCCATCCTCGTAGGGCAAGCATTCCAGATACAGGATGATATACTTGGAACTTTCGGAGACGAAGGAGTGACGGGTAAGCCTGTCGACAGCGACATAAGGGAGGGGAAAAAGACGATCTTGGTTGTTAATGCGATGGAGGCGGTAAACCCTGAGGAGTTAAGGGTTCTTAGGGAGGTGCTGGGGAAAAGGGAAGCCAAGGTAGAGGAAGTTGAAAGGGTTAAGGAGATATTCTTAAGGGTTGGAGCGCTTGAGAAGGCACGTAAAAAAGCATTAGCGTTAAAGGAGGAGGCGAAGGAGAAAATAAGATCTCTCGACCCTCCTCTAAGCAGGGATGCTGAAAGGTACTTTGTTGAGCTAGCAGACTTCGTCGTGAAAAGGCTTTATTGAAAAAAGAGGCTGCGTGGTTTTAACCTTGGGAACCTAAGGAGTTGAGAAGACGGCCCAAGTTGTCTCTGAGATTGCGTTTCGCATCCTTGACCAGAAAGTCTAGCTTTTTTATGAATGGTTGGAATATGGATGTTTCACCCGTCCAGGAATCTAAAAGTTGTGAGTACTGCATTTTAAATTCTGACCCAACCTTAGCTGCAAACCTTCTTGCTTCCTCGGGGTCGTCACTTGCCACAACCACTGTGAAGGTCTTAAATGGCTTGTATGCAACGTTTATTTCGCCTATTTTTATAATATTTAATTGTTCGCCTGTGTTGACGCGCATTGAGTCGAATATAGCTGTTAGGAAGCCACCTGTAAGCGATGGGGCTTGACTAGTTAATCTATCCTTTCTGTAAAATTTGTAGATTAGTGGTTCACCGCTGCTCTTGAGCACCCATATAGCGTAAATCATCTAAATTCTCTCCGCGTTTAAACAGGAAGCAAAGCCCCTTAGTTGTTTCTCTTTATGAGCTACATTTCTACGGTGAGGACAGGCTATTTATGTCTTTCCTCCTTAACTCTTTAGCTTTCCATCTTAGGTAAGGGGTGATCGTCAGCCGGTAAGCTTGGACGTAGCTTGGATCCTCGCTTGCTATCGCTATTACCGGTTCCTCCTCGGCTACCGGGGCAGCCAAAACCTCCTCTTCATCTCTTAAACACAGATAGAAGGACTTCTCCTCGGTTTTCCAGAGGCGTAAATTGCTCCTTCCAATTAGTCTTTTAACAATATCCAAGTCAGAGGGAAGGTGGAAGTCTGTGAAGACGTAGATCCTTGCTGGGGGCTCCAGCCGTAGTACCTCTTCGATTGGAACGTCTTTTATGTGTGGCATTGCTAATATTAAGATCTTTTTTGTGCGTGTAATCATGTCCTTTATTTTTAGGAGGACAGCCTCCTTAGTTGCAACAAAACACGTTTTCTCTATACTCAGAGGCTTTTTCCCGAATTCCTCCCATGCGATCCGGGCTAGTTCCTCCGTTGACTTAGAAGATTCAACTAATGATTTTAGTGTCTCGACCATGTTTATTGTGACTTCTTTTATCCGGGTGACTGCTTTTTCGTAGAATTCACTTAGGCGGATTGATATCTGGCTAGCTAATTCTCCAAGGACGCGCTTATATTTTTCTTCCACTCCGGATAGCATTTTAAGGGTCTCCTTACCGAAATTAGAAAGTTCCTTATCATACTTACTAATCTGCGATTTAACCGTGCTGACCATCCTGTTCCTAAGTTCCTGAACGATGTTAAGGGACTCTCTGGTGTATGACTCTGTTAACGACGAGATCTCCCCCTCAACCTCGCTAGTTAAGCTTACTAATTCGGTTGAAAGAGAGTTTACAAGGTCGTTTATAAGCGACTTTGATTCGCCTATCCTTGAGCCGAAAAGGTTCCTGTTCTCCTCGACATATCTGCTAATAGTTTCTCCTATTAGTGACAGCACGTCCATTACCTCCTTAGAGTATTCCTTTAGAAGTTCTACGCTTCCGTCCTTAATACTGTGTGATGCTTCCCCTACAACTTCGTTTACGCTTTCTAGGGTGTCGAAGAGCCTAGATTCCAGTTGTGAAAGGTTCACTGACACCTTCTCGTTCCCTTCTTCCAGAAGGGACGACAACGAGGACTGTAACGATTTAACATGACTCTCAAACTCCTTTATGTTTTCGTCAACGTTGCTTCTTACAAGCGACGTAAACGTGTTCTTCTCATTCTTCAAATACTCGATTTGGTCAGACACCGCCTTTAACAGAGCATTTAGCGACTCGTTAAGGTGGCTTTTTAACGTCTTAACATAGTTTTCCAAAGCTTTTTTAGATGAATCACTTAGAACCCTCGCCTCGTTCACTATAGTTTCGCGTTCCATGTCTAAATGTGAGGTAATTTCGTCTAACGTTTTCTGAGAGGACTGAGATAGCCTTTCCAGTGACTCCTTGAGGAATGCGGAAAGGTCTCTCTTAAAATTATCTAAAGAATTCTTGTAGAGAGTGACGTATTCAGAAAGCGCCTCCTCTATTTTCTTAGTAGCGATTTCTAAGGTTTCAGCACATTCCTTACCGCTCTTTGAGAGGTGGGATGCAGCCTCCTTCCTCAGGTTAGACGTGGAGTCTTCGATAGAGGATAATTCAGAGTTTAGAGCAGATGAAATCTTCTTTTGGAGGTCTTCCCTAAGCTTCTCTAAGGAGTTCATTCTTGACTCTATGAGGGCGTCCAACCGTTCGTTAAGAGATTCTGCTATGTTATTAAGGGAGTCAACATGGCGTTTTATACCTTGTAGAAGGAGGGCAACAAGGTCATTCCTAAGTTTCCTGCTGAACCTTTCCTGGTGTTGTAACGCTGCATCCGTAGTTTCTTTTATCCGTGAGGCTAATTCTTCAGCTTGCAGGATTCTCCTATCTAAACTTTCAGAGAATTCAGATAGGATCTCGTTTGCTTCACTTTTAACCCCTTCCATCTGCTTATCTATTTCATCGATGAACGTAGTGTTAAGCTCGCTAAGATTTTCCTTGAAAAATGATAACTGTAAGTTAAGGGAACGAGAGAAACTGTCTTTGGCTTCATTTATTAAGTCGGTGAAGCGAACGATTATCATATCCATTACTTCTGTGAAATGCGATTGAAGAGCCTCTATTCCTAGGGACATTTCTTCCAGCCTATCGCTGACCATCCTCTGAACGCGCTCCTTCAGGGACTCCGCATATTCCTCCATGTCGAAGATGCGCTGACTTAGAAGAGACGACACCGTGCTCTTAAGCTCCTCGGACTCCTTTCTAGCTTGCCTTAAGCTTACTTCAATGCGCTTAGAAAAGTCCTCTCTCAGCTTTCTCAGTTCATTAATAAATGCTTGCGTTTGAACATGTGCATCCTTAAAAGCTGCTTCGGAAAGAGTCGACGCTACCTCGACGATATCGTGTCTCGAAAGGTCCATTAAAGAAGAAACATTCTTCTTTAACTCTAGCAAGTTTTTACCTTCGACTTCTCTATCCGTGGAAAAGGACGTGGAAATCGTTTTCTCAACATTACCAATCATCGACTTTAAGTCCTCAACGTGTTTTGAGAGTAAGGAGTCAAACCTGCTTTCTACCTGCTTAAGAACGTCTTTTACGGCATGGGCGCTTTCACTAAGTGCAGATGACGCATCCTCCCTTATTAGGGAGGATGAACTGTTAAGTTCGTTAAATATTGAGGATAGGTTCTTCTCGAGACTTGAGCAAGCGGATTCCAACTCTTTTTCTTGGAATTCGGCATAATCGCTAAGTCTTTCTGCGAGTTTCTCCTTTACGCTCTCGGTCATTTCGGAAAGGCGAAGGGCGCTTGCATCGACAAGGCGTTCCATGCGTTCCGACAGCTCGCTAACTTTCTTTTCATGCTCTCTACTCAAAGATCCAAGCATTTTCATGGTTGAAGTGTAGAAAGAGGAGATACTTTTGGCAATGTTTGACGTGTTATCTTCGATAGACTTTCTCATGTTTTTCGCTAATTTTTCAGCTTGCCCTCTACGCTCATCCATTGCCCTTTGAAGAATACTCTCGGACGTTTTCTTCACGGAGGCAGCATAATTATCCAGAACGCTCCTAATCGATTCCACAGTCTTTGACACATCTTCCTTTGCTGAAGAAAACGATTTTTCTATGGTGGAATGTTCCTCCTCCACCATTTCTGACAGTTTTTTAACTGCTTCACTAGTAGACGACTCAACCTTGGTAGAGCTATTGTTTATGCCTTCTCTCACTTCCTCCTCCAGCTTCCTAGAAGACAGTTCAATGTTGCTTAATGCTGATGAGAGGGTATTTGAAAGGGCTGAAGCGTTTTGCCTTATGGTTTCTTCCGCACGGCTTAAGCTTTGTGTAATTTCATTGCTGACTGCATTTTTAAGCTTAGACGAGGCTTCCTCGCAGAAAACGCTGTGCTGTTTAACTTGTTCCATTGATTGTTCGTCTATGACTTTTACCAAGTTCACCATTTCAGCCTGTTCGCGCTCAGTAATTTTCTCTAATAGTTTGCTTGACCTGTCGACTTCTTTTTCTAAGCTTTGCATTTCACTTGATACAGCGACCTTTAAGTCTGCTTTAAGGGAATCTACTGCCCTGTTAAGCTCCGCTTCGAGCATCTCCGAGCTGGTACGTAAACCCTTCTCTGCGCTCTCAGCCTTACTTAGGAATTCTCCTACAACATCAAACAGCAAACCGAATGGTGTTGAGGGAACATACCTAGTAACTACCCCGGGAACCCTAGAGACCAAGCCCTTTTCCTCTAGCGACCTGAGGATCGGCTCTATTTTAGATGTTGGAAATGACGAATGATAACTTAGCTCTCCAATTGTAAGTACTCTGTAAAGTAAGAGTAACCCGTAAATCTTAGACTCATCTTCCCTAAGTCCAAATTTTTCAGCAACTATTGAAGCTAGGTCCCCAGACAAATCACTACATCCTCCTTTTTAAGTTAATTAAGCTGAAAGTGAACTAAGAAAGGGGTTCCTTGCGGAATTCTTGGTAGAGAGCCTTCATACGTTCCAACACATAGAGTGCATCCTTAAACCTTAATGGGGGGTTTCCGGAGACAGGGTTAAACTCTATTTCCACGGTGAAACAATCATCACTGCAGAAGTAGTCCACGTACTCTACCACGCCCATTACCCTACCCACGAACTTTTCTAAGATGGATTCTAGGTCGGGTCGGTGGGGGAGCCTCAATGTTACCCTAGGAAAACCTTTAAAGTCTTCTTCAACCTCGAGAGGTAGAGCGTAATGCTCTCGTACTGCTAACACTAGGTCTACGAATTCGCGGACCGACGTGAACCTCTTCTCTTCAGGATTAATCAAAACAATGTTTTCCAGTAAATTGAAAAAGAAAACGTTTCCGTCTGATAGGAGGAGTATATATCCATCCCCGGTTAGGAGGGTAACGTTGAGCAGGTGCCGTTTAAACTCTGCTACGAGGCCCTCCACGAACCGTTCAATGTCGCCGCTTCTGAGGGGGTCTATGAGGCGCGAGCGGCCACCTGAAAGAAGGTTTAGAAAAACTTCAATTTGAAGTACTGCATCACCAAAGTGTATATGGCCAACCTTACCTAGAAGCGCCTTCACCTCGTTTAACCGTACCTTATAGCAGTACTTAGGCAGATCTCTCTCGTCTGCTCCTATCTTTATGAGAAGACTCAACCATCTTCTGTCAGGACACATCGGCCGAAGGGTACAGATCATCTTATTCTCCATGCACTCCTCGCAAAGCTTCTCCATGTACTCGGAGAGAAGCTTCACTAGTGGAAGGAAAAGCGAAACGTCTTCACCGCTAGAAAAACAGTCCAGAACCTTTTCTGAGTATTTCACATATCTACCACGCATTCCTCTCATTCTAAAACCGCCTAATTCAACGGGGGCTTACATTCTTCTTTAAAGCCCTAAAGAGTCATTCATTGATTAAAGCTAGCAGTTATGCTTAAAGGACTCAAGAATTAAGGAAAAAGGGAGATTAATTAAGTTTTTCTGGACGATTGAAAATGTTTCATGTGGGGTTCACGCTTGATAGGTTTTTATGGGTAATGTGGTTTTGGTCTATCAGGCGTCTCCCCGTCATCGAAGCATGCGCCTCTGATGGGGCTTTCGGGGTAACCCCGGAGCCCCACATCCGAAGACTCCACCCATAAGCCACCCTATGGCCAAGCCAGCACCCACAAACACTCACCAAAATTTAACTGCTTCGCAAGGCATCTCAAGGTTTTTCATAAGGGGTTTAAAACTATGGAGGCGGCTTCTCCATTCCTTGTTAAGGGGATTTCCCCCGTCCCCACAAGCGACCCGTTATCCTTCCACACTACTAACTTACCGGGGAGCCATAGCCGACCACTCTTATTTCTAATAGTTAGGGACAGCTGGTCTCCTTCCATGCCACGTATTGCTTTAAGCTCGCCTTCAACTTCAAGCCTAGAGACAGGGATTAATATCTTTGAAAACTTAGGTATAGTCACGGGATCACTAACATTATATGTTATAGTTTCTCCATCACCTTGAGGTTGCTCGTTTTTGCTAGTAGTCGATAAATTATTGGTCGTGATGGTTATAGATACGTTCTTCCAGTCCTTAGATGTTGGATTGCTTACGCTGCACCATACAAGAAGGATCCAAGTGTTATCTAGCATGTAAAGGTGATACAGTACGTTCCATCTCTCTACGGGTTGCAGGTATCTAACGCTCACCCTGTGCTTATCCTTACCCGGTAATCCGGGATCAATTTCCCATCCAACGTAGGCCTTAACCTCGCCTCTAATAACACTTTTGAGTTCAAGTGAGTCGTTTTTCCCTATAGAGAGGGACTTTATATCGGATGATTTAACGCGGTGTATTTGATCCGATGAAAGGAGGTTTAAGTACAGGTCTCTCCTAGCGCTGCTTTCTTCCACGTCAAGACCGACGAGAACACCTGAAATAGAGTTTTCATCGTCCATAACTACGCTGATGTTCTTCCCCACTAGACCTGAGAGGAGACTCTGAAAGAATGAGCGGGGATCAACGCCGTCAGAGAAAACCCCTTTTGGAGGTTGATAGATCATCTTCGTTACGGCGCCTCCATCCAAGTCAATTACGGTTAATGTGGATAGGACTTGCTCAGCTTCGTCTGGGTCAATAGCCATCATGTAAGTAGTGTTTCCATCCTTTACGGGTATCATACCCTGATATTCTAGGAGAGCTCCACCATGGTAAAAGAAAGTAATATGCTTTAGGGAAAGATGCTTACTGACATCCACGATTCCACCACCTCTCAGTCCCCCGGGAAAACATTACATTTTAAAATCCACGCATTACCAAGAGACCATGTAAGCCTTTATAAAGCCTTACTTAAAGGAGAACAAAAGGAGAATTCTCATGTTAAGAAGGCGGCAGGATGGCAAAAATGGGAAGAAGGTTCACTTAACCTTTACAATGGCTTCTACTGGGCATACATCTATACACCTTAGACATCCGATGCAAGAATCCTTTACCAAGCTTATTCTGAATGTGTAGGTATCAAGTTGTATAGCGTCCGTGGGGCATATAGAGTAACAAGCTCCGCAATGTACGCACATGTTTTCAAGAATTTCAACGTATTTCCTTGCTTCAACTTCAACTCCTCTCCGTTCAAATGCATTACGTATTTCGTCTGCTCTTTCGTCTGGAACTTCTAGCAGCATTTCCCCGCCTTTCTCGTTGAGGGAAGCACTCAAAATGTTTATACTTATCCCTGTCTCTAAGATGACATCTGATGTAATTGCCTCCCTGACCCTTTCCGTATTAAATCTTACCAGTAGCTTCAACTTTTCACCCTCCAGCGACGAGCCTTGATAGATCCTCGCTGGTAACTATCCCCAAAACCTTTCGGTGAGCATCGATTACTGGAAGCGCGGATATGTCATGATCTCTCATCCGCTTTGCAGCCACGTCGACTGGCTCATCTGGCCCCACGGAGATAACATTTTGCGTTATTATTTCTGGTAAGCTTCTTTTCTTTTGAGCTACAGCCTTCGTCACGTCAAAGGATGTTACTATTCCGCTTAGCCGCCCATCGTCGTCCACAACCACTATATGATTCACGTTTTTTGACACTATGGTTTCTGCTACCGCTTCTATGCTGTCCTCGAGTCTACAGGTTACTGCGGGACGCATTATCGAGCTGACATACTTTATCTCTTTAGTCATCTTCATAGGTTTAAACTCCGTGTCTCTCGGTAACCGTTCCACAGGTGCTGAAAGGAGGAAGGTTCCCTCTTCAATCCATTTTTTCAGGGTCTCAGCGATTTCTCTGGCCATGCTTATGCTTGAAAGAGGGGAAACTTTAACGGTTTCCCCGTTAAGTTCGATCTTGCCGGATTTCAGTTCACTATATGTAACTTCTCTGACAGCAGGCCTTTGCCGTCTTGGAACGCCATAATCAATAACACGAGTCAATATTTCTTCATCACTTACAGCAGTTTTCAAGGCTAACCTCTGATTGAGTATAGGTATGGGAACGCCCACGCCGACAAACATTGTAGTGCCATACTTTGTAAGTACGGCACCTCTTAAATATCTCGGACTCATCTTTTTGAGGTCTCCTTTAACCATCAACGTCCCAAACTGGTTTGTCGGATCATGCTGTGTTCCCTCCCCTATCACGTAGCCGACGCCGCCTCCTAGGAATATGCGTGTTCCAACGCCGATGGTCTCATAGTCTGGGTCGTTGCAGAGAGGATTTAGACATCCTGCCCCTGAGAAGGTCACGTTACCATAATGTGGGAGCAGCTTTCCCATGTAAGTATAAATGGTTTCATCACGGCTATTAGTGGCGGCGTTGTATCGTTGATACGCGTTTCGAGGGTTGCACAGGATCGCTTGGTTTAAATCATTAATGGTTATGATTGTTTCGACACGTGTTCTAGGATAACAATCTGTTCCGTACGCTGTAGCTCTGACTTCTATTTCTTTGCCGGCAACTAGATCCTCTATTACGTGTCCGCCGCCATACTTAAACGGCTTAGTCTCACTCATCTTCGTTACACCTATGTAACAGTCGACGGCTGCTCCACCATGATAGGCTTCAACGTCGTTAAGCCAAACACGCTCCATTTTTATTGGCGGATCGGCATGGCCAAAGTTAAGGAATGCACCGCTACTACACATGCAACCGAAGGTGCCTGTTGTCACAACGTCTACCTCTTTGGCCGCCTTCGCTACACCTGATTCTTCAACGATCTTTACCATTTCTTCTGCGGTAACTACCACCGCGTCCCCTCGCCTTATTTTCTCGTTGATTTCATCGTAGCTTCTTATCGGTTTATCATCGATTTTTTCAAGTTTCTCATGGGGCGTTCTGACTTTCAAGGAAACACCTCCTAGTGGGTAGGAAAATTAATGCTTAAAAGTATATAATTTTTTCGGTTAATTATGATTACCAGGAATAAAACGGATGATAAATGAAAAATATGGAAGGCTGTAAGGAAGCGTCATGACAAAAACGAAGTAACAACGAAAAAATTAATGTTACTGGAAAATAAAATTATAAATAGCATTCCGGTGATGGCGTTGACTGAAATAGCCAAGACGAAGTTAAGGCGAAGGTTAATGTGGCTCCTTTTATTCTCAGGGGGTTTTGCTGCTTATTGCGCCGCCGACATATACTCGTATTACACTTATGGTCGATTCGAGGACTTATTCAGATGGTTAATATACAACGTGATTGCTTTAAGTATGAACATGGCGCCCGTTCAGTACCCGGCTACCTTCCCCGTACTAAGCATCGTTTTCCTAGCATGCATATCGACCTGCACTATTTACTCTGTTTTAAGGACAAGGCAAGCCATAAGGATTCTAGAAAAGTATGATAAGGAGGGGGGGGGACACCCGGTACTACAACTACTCAGGGTTGGCCTATTCAAAGAGGCTGTAGACCTTTATTTTGATGAGGGAAGAAGTTATGAGTGCGCAAACTTTCTTTACGGCGCGTTCCTCAGGAATCCTCCACTTCTTAGGCACGTGTGGCAGATTGTTTCGTCTAGACTGCAAGGTAAGAGTCTAGTGGAGGAGGCCGAAAAGCTTCTTTTAATATCAGAGGACGCGCCAAGGGAGATCAGAATGCAGATTAGGGATATGCTGATAGAGGGAGGAGTTTACGAGGTAGGCTCCCCTGAGGAGGCGGAATGGCTCGAAAGGGCGATACGCGAAGAGGAGGAAGAAAATAAGTGTATAATATGTGGGAAGAAGCTTGGGGTGGATGACGAACATTTGATTTGTCCGTTTTGCTTCGGAAAGGCGTGTAAAGAGCACTTGCATGATTACTTTGAGAAGGAGGAGAAATGTCCAAAGTGTAAGATGCCGATAAAAAAATATTTCATTTAGATGGGTTTGCAGAGTATGGCGTGGACCCGTAGGTCTAGGAAATGAGATGATTCTGCGGGTTTAAGGACAACTGCCGTATCGGCTCCTCTCCCTGTCCCTCCAATTGCTATTACATCCTTGTCTACTGGTATTAGGCCGGCGTCCGCGGCCATGAGGGAGATCTCTATGCATACTTTAAATCCATCGCAAATTACAGATCTGAACGTTCGTGCGATCAAGTCTACGGGCATCCATACTCCGAGCTTATTTCTAAATGCGCGTTCAACACCCGAAAGTGCATGGATACATGTTAGAACCTTTACTCCTCTCTTTTCAAGTGTTTCCCTAGCTTCACTGCTAAACTCTTGCTCGCCTGATTTAACGAAACCATAGCTATGGGTGACGACGACGAGGTTAAATTCTTCTGGAGGGAATAACTCAACTGCCTTTAGAGCCGTGGCACCTGTTGTGGATGCTATAACTACGTCTTTCACCTGATTTGCTTCTGCGAACGATTTGGCGATCTTTAGCGTTTCATCGGTGTTCTTTGGACCGGGTGCGTTGAAGAGCACGGTTTCAACCTTCAAAAGAAAACGCACCACCCACGGTTTTTCGCCCACGGTTTTTCGTATACGTATAAACATGCAAATTTCTCAATAAAAAGGTTGAGGAGAATAATGATCTTACTTAAGAGAGAGGCGATGGACTACTTAACATTTTTATAGGCAATAATGTGTTTTATCTTAGCTTAATGGAGTTTTAGGAGGGAAAATGGATGTTGCTGCCGCTTCAGTTTATAATGGGAGTAACATACTTGGTAATTGCGTTATGGTGCATTGTCGCTATTATCTTAGCGGTCTGGGTCTACAGGGATGCTGAGGAGAGAGGAATGGAAGGCGCCCTCTGGCTAATAATAGTGCTTTTAACAGGCATTATAGGGCTAATAATTTACTTGATAGTTAGAGAGTAGTGGAGCAGCCACCTGACCCCTCTTTTTAACTAATTAACTAAATATTTTTTTCCTAAAGTACATGTGAGGTGGATTAATGAATGTTTCTAGGGAGAGAGTTAAGAAGTTCCTGCTTTTCCTTCTTTCACATCACACAGAGGAGTATGCACATAGAACTTTAAAGGTTAGGTTTCGTGGGCGTGAATTGCGGCTGTGTGCTCGTTGCAGTGGATTGACAATCGGGTTCATCTTGGGAATTATAGTTCAGTTTTATGTTTGGAAGTGGCTTTACGTTCCAGAGCCTCTAGCGATGCTTATAGTTACCTTGTTTCTGACACCAGCTCTAGTCGATTGGGGAACGCAGAGTGTTCTTGGAAGGGAGAGTAAAAACTGGTTGAGGGTTGCTACGGGGTGTCTGCTTGGGTTTGGAATAGGGTTCACTCGGTTCATTGAGCTCTCACGGTTACTACTTCTCGTATCCTTCTTTTACGTAGTAGCGGTGATTATCGTTTTCTTTAGAGTTAAGAGGAAAAGTACATTTTCCGAAGACTATAAGAGGTAAGGATGAGAAAGAATAGCTGAGGGTTGCGCGAAGTGATCTTAGTATTACAGAAGTTTAAGTGCGGCGGCTGGAGGGGAAAGGATGGAAGTTGATGTTTACCTACCTAAGAGAGTGGTCATCTATGAGGATCGGAGCCGACAGTATGTGCTTAAGAGGAGCTTAAAGGTTATCAGTGCTGTCTTCGAGAGACTTGACGAGTACATTAAAAAACGTGACACGCTCGGCATCCTTAAAATGCTTTCAGACGAGTTTGAGAGGAAGAGCTTCTACCTTGTAGCGTCAGAGTGGGCTAAAGAGGAGGAAAGCGTCTTCGAAAAGATCGGGTTCACAATGAAGCTTCCAGGATTGAGGGAGGGGGAGGAGAGGTATGTAATATACGTCCTCATGGCATACAGTAAAGGGTTTACCGTTGCCCCTGACATGGCGCATCACCCTGGCGACTTGGAGAGGGTCATAATCTTTAGCTACCCAAGCGATGGAAAGCGAGCTTACTATTACCTTAACACTGCAGCTCACGGTTTTCCATCCCTGTTCTTGGGGAGTCTTGGGGTGAAGGGTAGCCTTAGAGAGGCTCTTAAAGGATATTGCTTTTACTTTAAGCCGGGAGATCATGCTTTAGGCTTGATGAAAAAGGAGAGAACAATGATCTTTAGGATGTTCTGGGATAGGCTTAACATGCTACTAGAGAAAATTGGTTTCAAAAGGATTTTGGACGTTATTCTTGACATGCTCATGGGGGCTTCAGCTGCCGTAGGCTTTACTCTAGAGCAGGAAATGCACAAGTTTTACTTGCTGGAACACGAGGAGATCAGAGATAAGCTTGGGGTGAACCTAGATGGGTTTCTAAATGCTGTGGTGGAGTTGGACAGGAAGATCGAGGAGATGAAGAGAGGGGGTGTGGACTCTGAGCTGAGGAGAGTACTAAACAAGATTTCAGATTTCTTATGGCGCACCCCTATAAAGGAAATATCTAATGAAGCGGATAGCATCCTGAGAGAATTTTCCAGCGTTCTTGATGATGAGATTGTTCGGGAAGTTAAGGAGATCCAGCTTTACCTTGACTCATCCCTTAAGAGGGTTCAAGACCTTAAAAGGGAGAGCGTGATGAACCCGGAAAAGTACCTTGAAAGCAGAGGTATTAGAGAGCTTTCAAACCTTTCACTCATGGCAAAGGTAACGATTCCCCTTGGACTTGAAATGCTCTTAGGAAAGCCTCTTTACGACTGGGGGTATCCTGAGAAAGCACCATTAAAGGATAAGATAGGGAGGGTGCTGTTTACGTTCTCGGACATAGCCTACAGGCTGTTCCAAGAGGCAATCATGGATTTGGAAGCTAGGGTTATGTGAAAAAGCGAAAGAAACGCTCAAAACGTGTAATGAACAGTGGGTCATCCTTCTTTAGCTTTCTTCATGTATTTTTCGGCTACTTTAATGGAGTACGCAGGGTTTTCTCTCAGCTCCACTATGAAGAAGCGTGTTTTTGTAAGGGAGTTAAATACAAAGTTAAAGTCGATGTGTCCCTCCCCTAGTGGGAGAGGGGCGTGATCTACTCCATTATTATCAGCTAAGTGTACTTCAAGTATGTGGTTTTTTAAGCGCCGAACATATTCTTTTAAGCTGACGTCTCCCATCTTAACCTCACGGTAGTATGCGTGAGGTAGGTCGAGGCAGAATGCCGCAAGGCCCTCATTGATTATGCTCACTACGTGCTTAAAATGACTTAGAAAGATCGAGTCGTCGTAGGGATGATTCTCCACCAAGAGTAGGACGCCTAGGTTCTCGCAGTGCCTTGATAACTCCTTAAGAAACGATTTCTCCGCCTCCCAGTGGAGGAGCCTATGTTTTTCATCGAGACGAGCAGAACCATTGCAGTCGCACCCCCCATAGTGTAGTACTGCAGCTAAGACACCTCTAGAGGCGGCATCGGAAAGAACGTTCTTGAAACTACTCAGCCACCTTCTTCTTAAGGATGAATCCAGTGTGGCAATGTTTATGCTCCTTCCCTCCAAAAAGATCCTATTGCCATCCCTAATTACAGGATGGTACTCGCGAAATGGCAAATGAATGGAGACTATTTTCTCAAAATCTTCGAAAGAATAACCCCGTTCAACCTGAAGTTCGAACCAGCATGACTTTAATTCTTCCGGTATCGGTAGGGGGGCAACGTATCCGTTTCCTCGATGAAGGAAGCATCCTGACGACACGCCCAAGATACGCTTCATACAAGGCCTCCAAGATGATGAGCCATTAACTCTTAGCATCGCAGCAAATTAAGTGGCAACTCAACATGAAAAGCAACGCTTATATAAAAAGTGCCTGTAAAACATGTAAGGGAGGGGAAAACATGATCCCCGAACAGTACGTTTCAAGTACGCTTATTATAGGGTTATGGTTCACCGTTGTGGGTTACTACTTCTTGCTCTTCTTTTACTTAACCTTTTTTAAGTGGAGAAAGGATAGAAACCTGTTCCACCTATCTCTCGCTGTTTTCTTCATCACCCTCGCTATAGGAAGAGGATTCTTCATAGTATACGATTTTTACGCTAGACCGTGGATAATACCCCTTACCCTCGGCGCTTTCTCCTCCATGACAGTGCCATATCCCCAATTTGTCCCCGCAGTATTCACGTATAGTCCTTGGAGTTGGCGTTTAGGATCCTTCTGGCAATGGGTTAGTGTCGCTTTCATAGTATTAGGAACATCTTATGTTTGGTTTGAGAACAAATGGGTCAGAAGAACCCTTCACATCCCCCCATTCATCATTGCAGCATTGTTAATTCTGCTTCCTGAAAACATGCTCTTCGGGTACGGTATCGACACGATAAACTTATATATGCCTCCTTTCTCAGCGGAGCCATATGAAAAGTTTTTGGTATGGCTTGGATTCGACCCGTTCAGCCCATATTTCCCCTTGAAGTGTGTTATTGCTTACCAGCCAAGTGGAACAATATACTTGACTATAAACTATGTATTGGCTTCTCTTTACTCAATATTTGTCCCACTACTTTTCTTTTACATAGCTTGGCAAGGAGTTGGGGTGATAAGGAGGAAGGCGTTGCTCATGGGGTTTGGCTTCACAACGTACTACATAGGCCGGGCTGTCCAAGCAGCGATCATAAAGGCGATGCTTGGGGAATGGGTTATCTTTCTAGCACCTATGATAGTGTTCCTCTCGCTAATACTGATAACAGCAGGTGTACAGTATGAAGCAGAATAAGAGTTAAACCCACTCTATTAAATCTTTCTTTTCTAATTCCCCTAAGGCTTCAATCACCTTCTCTAGGGGCATGCCGAGTTCGCTTGCAATAAAATCTCTAGATTTCTTTCCGTCACATAGTTCACCAACCAAAAATGCTACCTCGCTAATGAAGCCTATGCGAACCATGCTTTTCATCAGTTTTCTCTTTAACTTTGGCTTCTTAACCTGCTCCCCAATCTTCCCATCCATTAATATTTCATCCAGTTTTGGAAGAAAATCTTTAAAGATCGACACGTCGCCATTCCATTCCCTCAAAATAACAGCGTAATCATTAGAGAATGATGCAGCCAACTTTTTTAGAGCGGATCTGACTAGGGGGGTGCTGTCGCCCCTGTCAACTATTGCAACCGCGAGTACTTCCCCTTCAAACGCGTAAACGATTTTATAGGTTTCCATTTCTATTTCTTGAACACGGTTTGGTTCCTTTTCCCTCTTCAACTCAGAGGAAAAGTGCCTTATTGCTGTTAGGAAGCCAGATATAAGCGTTTCGTCCATGTCGAGTTCACCATACTTTCTAAACAGCAAGTTTGTGCCACTTTTCTCGTCTATAAGGTAAACCCCGTGAATCAACAAGATCACCTTTCCCACTCCGTTAAAATAGAATGTATTTCTTAGGAGATGTCTTCTTGGGAGAGGGTTATTCGTACTTCAACTTCCTCGCTTCCAAAGTCTATTTCGAATAAGGAGTTGTCAAGTGATTTCTTGCTTAGGAAGGGGACTTCAGAGAGAGCTGAAAGCCATAACTGTTTAATCTTTGACTCGTCATCCAAGCCTAGATCCTTAAGCCTTTTTAAGGGGGCGACAGCATGGATGACTATGATACGTTTCCCATTCCTACCTGTTGAAGTAGTAAAATAATACTCCCAGACATCTTTAAGAAACTTCAAGGTAAAACCTCCGCCAAGGATGATGATGGCTTTCTAAAAGGCCTACTTTTCCATTTCAGAGATTAACTGTTCGATTCTCTTTCTCAGCTCTTCTTTCTCCTTTATCAAAGCAGCTTTCTTTTCCTGGTATTCTTCCTCTGTTAGAATACCACGCATTCTATCAAACGTCAAATCCGTAATGTCTCTATCTATCTCTGCTAATCGATTCTCTAACCTGTTAATCTCATCAGTTATCTCCTCGAGGGTTGTTAGAGGAGGAGACGAACTCTCTTGCGATGATGCTAATGGGGTTAAGGGAGGCGTCAACTGCTCTCCAAGTTGGGGTTCTCCAGTAGCTATGTTCTCTTCTACTTCTCCTTCTTCAGCTTCGACGGGTTCTGATGCGGCCTCCTCTGGTTCTTCGTAATCGGCTTTTGTTAGGGAGCTTATTGCCTCGCTTAGCTGAGAAAAGAGTTTTTCGGATGGCTGCTCCTCTTCAATTTCTTCTGATGGAGCGCTAACACTCTCGAGGTTTTCAGGGGATTCAGATGGTTGCTGGCTGACAGCAGGGAACTGCAGCGTTGGCTTTGAAATGGTTGATTTAACTTCCATGACTAGGTTCACTAGGTCTTCTAAGAGGTCTATTACCTTAGTTATTCCTTTTGAAAGGGTAAGTTGCTGATCTAGGATTCTCTGAGTGGATTTCTCGAGGGGCTCAACAAGTTCTCTGACCTTTTCTCTGATTACATCACTTAAGTGCTCTGAGTCTAATTCAGGCGAGTGAACTATGGAGGGTTGTAATGATCTTTCACTCTGCACGGATTCTAGCTGCTGAACGCGATTAGAAAGGTCTTGAAGGATGGAGGAAAGCGCGTCTAGCCGGCTTGCTGATTCACGAGAGTACGCTTCAAGCTCGCCTGCGACGGATGCCACATCGTCCTTGATTAACTTTATGCTTCTAAGGAGAGCTCGTACGAAAGGTTCTATGCTTTTCTGGATACTTTCACCTACAACCTTGGCTATTACATCCTTAGCCGCTTCTTCCATGAGCCCCCAACCATGACATGAGTGCTTCTAAATAAAGTTAAAGGTTGGAATACGCTTTAAAACTATCGAAAGAGGTTAAAAGTTAGAATTAAAGGAAGAAAAAAGAGATAATGATAATGAAAGTGATGAGGAAAATTTAAGAGAAAGCAATATGAGTAACAAGGTAAACCATATTCTAGGCGTGTTTTAAGGGGGGAATGATGATAAGATCTCAGGAGGAGGGTGTGTTGGATGCCGTTGAAGCATTAGGAAGAGTCAGTCAGTCGCTGAGGGAGCTCAGTAAGGAGGTAGAGGATGCTAAGTTGATAGTTGAAAAAATGAGAGAGACTTTAGCATTTAAAGAGAAAGAAATCAAGGAGAGGGACGGGAAAATAATTAGCTTAGAGGAGATGGTTAAAAGTAAAGAGGAGGAGACTGAAAAGCTCAAGTTGGAAGCTGAGAGGCTTAGGAGACTATTGGAGGAAAAAACAGGCGAGGTTGCAAGGCTAAAGGAGAAAATGGGGGAAATTATGGAAGATGTTAAGTCTAAAGATGAAGAGTTAACCATGCTTAGAGAGGAGAACGAGAGGGTTAAAGCGGAAATGGAGGCCATACAAGAGCAGCTCTTAAGGATCTCAAAAATGTATAGGGAGATCACGAAAGAGAGGGAGAGAGTGGAGGATGTTAGACAGCTTCTCTCTATTTACATTACATTACTTGAGGAGGTTTTTGCAGGGCAGCCACATGCAAAGGTCCTTTACATACTGCATGGGGCGAAAAGCAGCCTAAAGCGAAATGAGCTTACAAAGACGGCGGGATTCCAACCGGCAGTAATTCTCAAAAGCATACATGACTTGGCTAACGCTAAACTGGTAGAATATGATATGGAGAAGGACGAGGTAAAACTCGTCAGGAGGATATATTAAGAGAGAAAGAAAGAGGGGGCCTTAAGTTATTCACTTATCAAATATTGAAGCTGCGAGTTTAGTAGCTCATAGCCTGAAGCACTTGGCCTAGCTTTACAGCAGCCCTGCTAACGTCTACATAAGATCCTCCGGTATCGCCTTGGGGTGCAACGTAGACCAATAGAATGCCACGGTATTGTGCCGTTGAAAGTATAATGTGTCCTAGGCCGCTAACATTGGTTGCTATGAGTCTTTCCTCCGTGGCCTGAAGGACGGAATACTTGATTCCTTGAATGGATATCGAGGGTGCTTTTTCCCTCCAAGCAGAGAGCAATCCTGCGACGTCTCCTGTGACGTCCCAATTATCTGTTTGATATATCACTCGTCCATCGTTTGTTAAAACTGCTGCTGCAGTTATATTTTCATTTGACGAGAGAAGTTCATTTACAATTGCGACTATTTGGTCTACAGACAAACTCAACGACCTCTCATCCAAGCTTTAACAAAAAGCGATCTCTTCAGAGATATATTTCTTAAAGATATTAAAAACTTTTGCAGAGAGGGAAAATCTAAAAAGGATAAGGTTAGGTATCATTCAACCGACTAAAAAGTTCAAGTATAATTACCTTTTTTGTTGCTCATACATTTCAATAATCTCCTTGACTGTTGTGGCTTCCTCTGGACTCTTGTCATCTCGCCATCTTCCAGTAAACCTTGGAAACCTTACAGCTATGCCGCTATCTTCTTTAGCGTATCCAAGAGCGCATGTATGAACCTGACTTATCGTTAACTCGGCCCCTATTATCTCGACGACTTTAGCGGGGGTAAACCAGACGTCAGCATCGAGCTTCGAGTCAACTCGAGGGTGTCTGTGAGGGATTTTATATGGTTCCAACATTTTCGGAAGGTTTTCGAGTTCCTCGTCGCTGAACCCTGTACCAACCTTGCAGATGGTCTTGAAGGAGTCTTCTTCTTCGTCATAAACTGCGACAAGGAGGGCTCCATATGCTCCCGCCCGTTTCCCTCTACCCATATACGCCCCCACTATTACTACGTCTATGGTATCGGTCATTTCAGTCTTGTACTCTCGCTTATACTTGATCCATTTGAACCCTCTGCTTCCTGCCTCGTATATCGAGTCTGGCTGGACTGATTTCGCCATTATTCCTTCACATCCTTCTTCTATCGCTGTTTCGAAGAAGCGTTCTACCGACTCCACGTTGTCAACTAGTTCGGCTCTGACAAGTTTTATTCTGTCGTTTTCGGAGACGATCTCTGCAAGCTTCTTCCTCCGTTCAGGATATGGCTTCCCCGTGTAGTCCTCGTCTTCTACTAGGAGTACGTCAAAGAGGTGTATTGCAGCAGGATACTTTTCCATCGCTTCCTCGATGCCATAAACACGTCTACGCCTCATAAGCTGCTGGAACGGTAGCAGCTCTCCAGTCTGGGGGTTTATGGCAACACATTCGCCCTCAACGATTGCCTTTTCCACTTTTAAGTGGTCTAACACCAGTTTAACTATGTCAGGGTACTGGTGGGTGATGTTTTCTAGCCGTCTTGAAAATATGTTGACGGCTCCGTTGTCTTTGTGGATCTGCATTCTTTCCCCGTCAAGCTTGTACTCGGCTGAGAAGCAGCCACCCATGCGCTCTAGGAGCTCCTCGGGAGAGGAAACCCTTTGGGCGAGCATCATCCTAACCGGTCTCCCAACAGTCACCTTAAACTTTTGAAGGGCTTCCAGTCCTTTCGTTGCAGCAACCTTCGCTACGAGTCCAAGGTCGGATGTTATGTTATACGCCCTTTCAAGCACCGGCCTGTTTTCCCTAGAGCCAGTAAAGGCAACCGCTAACGCGTCAAGGATCGTGTAGTCGGCTATTCCGAGGCGTAACGCCCCCACAACCATCCTCATTATGTACTTCGCCTCTTTAGGTGTGCCGTTAAGAAGCAGCTTTGACAGATGTTTAAGCTTGGTTTCGACGGATCCTTCACCGGTCGCCCTTGCTATCTTATCTAGTGTTTCATATACTTCCTCTACGGTTAAAGGCTGCTGGAAGAGAGATGCTTGCTTCTTTTTCTTCACAAATGTCTCAGCCACTAGGCCTAAGTCGCCCGTCTCCTTAAGAAGTCCCTCTACTTCCTCGACGGGAACCCCTGCAACCATGGCTATGCTTCTCATCGCCAATTTCTCAGACATTCCAAGCTCTATCGGCACAAAGAGCGGGTAAAGACGACCCGTAGTTAGGTATACGACTTTGTCGATTATGTCTTTGGGTGTCTCAGAGAAGAGCTGAACTAGCAGGTCTATCATTTCCAGCCTTTTAGTTGTAGCCTCTATCTTCTCATAGAAATCCGCTATCTTAGAGAACATCATGTTGAGGAAGCCCCCTTTCCATCATGAAAATATTCTTCTTTCAACACCTAAAAAGTTTGGTAATATTTTTGGCGTCAAAAGGGAGAAGCGCCGACACCGAATCCACTATGTTTTTCTGTTGTGAAGTGCTAGTTACCTAAAAAGGCTGGATGGCAACAAATGTTAAAGGGAGGAGCAAAGGTGGACTCTTTCGAAGTGCGTCTCTTCGACGTAGACTTTGACGAGTTAACAGTCATTTTGAACGTGAACGATGCTGCCGCTCTTAGGGTTAATGTGGGAGACAGGGTTAAAATTAGATTTGGCCAGAAGGAGGCGAATGCAAGAGTCTCGCTGTCAAGGACGTACGTTGGGAAAGGGGAAGTAGGGGTTTGTAGGGGGTTAAGGGATGTTCTTGGGTTGACCGAGGGAGAGCGGATAGTACTTGAGCCAGTAATGTTCCCGCGTTCTTCAGAGTACATACATAAAAAGATGAGGGGAGAAGAGCTTTCAGCAGGTGAAATACGTTCAATAATTAGGGATATTGCGAGAAGAGAGCTGAGCCGTGTCGAGGTCGCCGCATTCGTTCTAGCAGAACAATTTAAGGGAATGACTGACTCGGAAATAGAAAGCTTAACCCTCGCTATGATCGAGAGTGGTGAAAGGATCGAGTTTAAGGAAAGGGCTTTTGACAAGCACTCCATAGGAGGAGTCCCGGGAAACAAGGTGAGCTTACTCATAGTTCCTATAGTGGCAGCGTCGGGGCTTCTGATACCTAAGACGAGCAGCAAGGCTATCACGAGTCCCAGCGGAACAGCCGACACTATGGAGGTCTTAGCCCCCGTGAACTTCAAGGCGGAGGAGTTTAAGGAGATAGCCGAAAGGACCAGGGGGATAATAGCGTGGGGAGGAAGCTTAAACATAGTTCCCACCGACGACTTGATAATTAGAGTAGAGCATCCGTTGATGATAGACCCCGTCCCGCAGATGATAGCTAGCATTTTAGCGAAAAAAGTAGCCGTTGGAATAGATAACATGGTTCTAGATATACCCATAGGGGAAGGATGCAAGACGCGGGATGAGGAGGAGGCGAGAAACCTAGCTGTTAAGTTCATTAAGATAGCTAGGAAGCTAGGGATTAAAATGCAGTGTGGTATAACTTATGGTGGGCAACCGGTTGGGCACACCATCGGGCCGGCCTTGGAGGCGAAGGAAGCCCTAGAGGCTCTAGCAGGCAAAGGGCCTTTGAGCCTAGTCGAGAAGTCAACGGCTCTCGCAGGAATGATCCTTGAGATGGGAGAAGCCGCCATGGCTGGGCGAGGACAAGAGGTTGCAAGAGAAATACTTAGAAGTGGGAGGGCTCTCTCTAAAATGAGAGAGATAATAGAGGCTCAAGGAGGGGATTCAAGGGTTAAGCCAAGTGACATACCACTAGGCAGCCACGTTACAACGGTAAATGCTGAAAGCGACGGGTACGTGGTGAGGGTTGATAATGAAGCGATAAAGTTGGTTGCAAGGGCGGCGGGAGCCCCGGTTGATAAGGGAGCAGGGGTGATCTTAAGGTTTAAGAGGGGTTACAAGGTTTCTAGGGGGGATACGTTAATGGAAATTTACTCTGAAAGGGAGAGTAGGCTTTCTAAAGCAGCGGCCCTAGCTGCGGAGCTCGTCCCGGTTCAGATTGAAGGAATGCTTCTAGGAAAAATATAGGAAGGTGTGGTGTGTGAGTGAGATGGAGAAGAAGATAAAGCTTGTTTTCGGGGAGTTGAAGGAGTGGGTAAACAGGGAGAAGATTGTCTCACAGCCAGAACTCCTCTGCAAAATAAAAAGTGCATTAAAGAAGCACTTCTCGAAGGACGAGCTTGAGGAGTTTGCAAAAGAAAGAGGTGAACCTACAGCTTTCTTCATGAAGGCAGTAACGGGTCCAGTGCCCCTCTCAATACACGCGCCTCACCTGAGCGAGAGAGGAGTTTACAGGGGGGAAACGTTCTACTTTAGCCATACGGTCGACAGGGAAAGAGTAGACTTCGAAAAGCTCCTAGAAAAACTACGTACATTCAGGCTTGAAAGGTCCATCCAAATAGTGCAGGAAGTACTCGAAAAGGCAGGATACCTCGTCATGAGAGAGAATGAAACATTAAAGGCTATTAAAAACCAGCGGGAAATGACGATAGTGTTTTTTAAGTCGGTCGAGGACGCCCACAGGGAGGTCGATGACAGAATAGACGAGTTCAAGGGGAAGATACTCGTTGTCCCAACAGGATCAAGGCTTGAGCCATTCTACGAGTTTTACAGGAGGAAGGCCAATAAAATCCTTGAAAGCAATATTGCGGTTTGGGTTGCACAGGTGGAGGAAGGAACGGTGAGCCCATTCATAGGAGTTTTCCCGGGAGAAAAGGATAAGGAGGTAATGGAGCAATTCGGAAAGCCCAGACTGGCGGCTATGATATCAAGCCTCTGGAAAACAGACGGCGAATGAAGGAAGGGCTCCTAAGGGACAAAGGTTAATTGGATTTCCTTTAACAAGAAGGAGATATGAGGAATAATAGAAACATTTTAATTTAATTAATAGTTAAATTTTTAACAAAAAAGGTGATAACTAGGTTGAATTTAGCTGGAAAAGAGGTGCCAAATTAATGGAAATAGATACCCTTGACGTTGAAATTTTGAAGATCCTTCAGAAGGATTCAAGAATCCCGTTTACGCAAATAGCTAAAACCTTAAACGTACCAGACACAACCATACATTTTCGCGTCCGCAAACTTGTTGAGAAGGGGATTATTCGTAAATTTACTGTGGCGGTTTCAGCCGAGAAGCTAGGGTATAATGCTTTGGCGATGGTAAGGTTGATGGTGGGAGGACATATCGTTAAGGACTTAACCGTTAAGAGGACACGGGAGATCGCTGAAAACCTTATCAAGAACGACTACATAAGGCTCATCGGGATAGGAGACGAGGGAAACGAGGTATATTTAATAGCTATTGCAAGGACTAATGAGGAGTTGGAGAGGATTATTTCTGGTTTCAGAAGAAGCCCTGACGTTCAAGAGGTTAACGTTTGGTATATGAATGAACTTCTTAAGGGAGAGGAGATAATAGGGTTAATACCTGAAATAGCCGAAGAAGAGAGGTGAGGGGGAACATGATTGAGAGGGTGAAGACGGGCATTCCAGGCCTTGATGAAATAACTAATGGTGGGTTCGTTAAAGGAACTAACGTCCTCGTTACAGGGGCTGCCGGAACCGGGAAGACAATCTTTTGTATGCAGTTTCTTTACTATGGGGCAAGCGAGTACGATGAGCCGGGAGTGTTCGTAACACTTGAGGAGAGACCTAACGACTTAAGGCGTGAAGCTAGGCAGTTTGGCTGGGACATTGAGAAAATGGAGAGAGAGGGGAAGCTTATCATCATCGATGCAGCTTCGAGTAGAGCAGGACTTCCAACCTCTGAGCCGTACACTCTAAGGCGAGGGTTCGACATAAGCACTCTAGCCCAGGAAATTTATAAGGCAACCAAGGAGATAAACGCTGAGCGTGTGGTGATCGACTCTCTTTCAAGCCTCGGAATACGGTTTGAATCGTTAACCGCGATCAGAACAGCGATTTTTAAGATTGCTTCTCTGCTTAATGACCTTAACACCACGAGCTTGCTAACGTCGGAGATAACGTCGAAGCACGAGTTTTCAAGATTTGGGGTGGAGGAGTTTATAGCCCAAGGAATAATCATCCTTTACCTAAACGAGGAGAGAGGGGAGCTTAAGAGGTCCCTAGTGGTTCGCAAATTAAGGTTTTCGAAGCACTCCTTGAAGGTCATGCCTTTCGAGATAGGCGATAACGGGATAATAATTCTTCCAAGTGGAGGCATATAAAATAGCTTAACCCTGAAGCTCCATTACGGCCATTATGTCTTCATCAACGCTAAAGATCTTTCGAGGTCTTAACTTGAGGATGGATTGGATGAAGGGCTCGGCAACCTTCGCTAAAGACGACAACAAGGCTTGGCCGTGGGGACGACAGATCCTAGCAAGCTCTTCGAGAAAAACGTTAACGTTGACGTTTTGAAGGAGAGTTACAGCGAAGACCTTACTGCAGGAGGAGGGTTTTAAGGGGAGGCGATGCACGTCGGCTAGTACGAAGTCAAGGTCAGGATGCTTCCTTCTGGCTTCCAAGAGCATTTTCAGGGAGAAGTCGAACCCCACCCCTAATCCACCTAGGTTTCTTATCTTCTTAAGTAGATCCCCGGTTCCGCATCCTAGGTCTGCTACAACATCTTTCTTCCCTACCGGTAGCTCGGATAAGGCAGCCGCATGCTTTAGGCTTTGCTGGTAGCCGTAACGTTTATCGTACATCCAAGCTGTTTCATCGTAGAGTTCAGCTTTCCTCCTGATTTCGCCTCGACCCATACGTTACATTAAGAGGAGGCGAGGATAAAAAGGTGGTGCATCCATTGCATGAAGGTAGCGTCCTTTTTCTGGATCAACCATCCCTAGAGGAGGCGATACGCACCGTTAAGGATGCTTTGAGGAAAGAGAGGTTTCTGCTTGTTGTGGGCTCCTGTAGAGTTGACTATAGGGGGCGGGCTAGTTCAACGCTGGGTTTGGGTGAAAGAGTTGTGGTGGTTAAGGGGGATGGAAGCGTGCTCGTACACAGAGCTTGGGACGTCCAGCCAGTAAACTGGCAGCCTCCAGGGTCTGTTATCCAAGCCTCCCTTCGAAACGGAAGAATGGTTCTTAGGAGTATTAGGCTTAAACCTAAGGAAACGCTAGAAGTCGAGTTTGAGAGGGTGTACGGCTTGGTTGTGGCAAACCTAGTGGACAAGGCAGAGTTTGCAATGTATGCCAGCGAGAAGGACATGCAGAGGGTGGTGATGGCTAACCCGGAGCTCGTAGAGGAGGGCTTAAAGCCGATAATGAAGGAGAAGAGCGTTGAGCCAGGATTCATAGATGTTTACGCCATTGACCGTGCAGGGAACATCGTGGTTATAGAGCTTAAAAGGAGGAGCGCGACGGGGGAGGACGCCATGCAACTAGTTAGGTATGTTGAGGATGTTAAGAGGAGAAGTGGGGGGCGTGGTGTGAGGGGGATCCTAGCAGCCCCTTCAGCATCCAAGAAAGCACTCTTAGTTTTAGAGAAGCATGGACTCGAGTTTAAGCAATTGACCCCTCAAAAGTGTGCTGAGATGCTTAGAGAGCCTGCTTCAAGAAGGCTCACAGAGTATCTTTAACCCCGGTACAAGGTCTCCCCATGGGAATCTATGGCGATCACTAAGGGGCCGAACGATTCCACCTTTAAGACCCATAAGGCTTCAGGCATTCCCAAGTCCTCCCATTCAACCCGTAGGACGCAGCTAACCTTCGACGCAGCCAAGACGCCCGCCCCACCCGGGAACGCTGCGTAAACAGCACCGTGACGCTTCATGGCCTTAACGGTCTCCTTGCCCATCCCCCCCTTGCCGATCACCATCCTCACACCGAGACGTTCTATAATGAATGGTTCGAAGGGTTCCATTCTCATGCTCGTCGTTGGCCCAGCCGAGACGATGGTTAAGCGGTCCTTCTCCCTCTTCACTATGGGTCCGCAGTGATAGATTACTCCTCCCTTCAAGTTGATGGGTAAGGGGCGGGAACTCCGAATGCTTTCAATCATTCTCTTATGGGCTGCATCCCTAGCCGTCACAATCGTGCCCGAGAGAAACACTATGTCTCCTACGTGTAGAGACCTCACGTCGCTTTCAGATAAGGGAGTAGCTAGTTTAACGTTCATTGACATCCTCCTCCACAAACTAGCAAAAGAGCCATTCACCATTAGGGTACATCCTAATTTTGGCTCTCCTCGCAACGTAGCAGTTAAAGAGTATGGCGACGGGGTACGAGGCAGGGTGCCTGTGAGCCACCTCAACGTTTACACCTATAGCTGTTGTTTTACCCCCGAGACCCATGGGCCCCACGCCCGTTCCGTTGACGGCTTCGAGTATTTCGAGCTCTAGCTTGGCTATCTCCCTGTTGGGGTTTCTCTCGGAGATCGGACGCATAAGGGCTTTTTTTGCGAGTTGCATGACGACCGAAGCCCCTCCCCCAACTCCTACCCCCAATACGACGGGGGGACACGGTGCGCCTCCAGCCCTTAAGACAGCGTCCACGACTGCCTCCTTGACGCCGCGCAACCCCTCACTGGGAGGAACAAACCTTATCGTGCTCACGTTGTCGCTCCCACCCCCCTTGGGGAGAACTGTTACTTCGATCCAGTCGTCTTCGGAGTGTTCAAAGTCGATCCATGGCACATGTAAGCCCGTATTATCGCCGGAGTTTATCCCTGTCACGGGGTCGACGGCATTCGGCCTTAAGGGTATCTCACGGGTTGCCTTAGCCGTAGCTCTGAGGATCACGTCCCTAACAGTTCTCGCGTTCGCGGAGGAGCCGAGTCGAACGCGGAAGTGGAGGATACCCGTATCTTGGCAGATGGGTAAGCGCTTCTCCTCGGCCATTCTTATGTTTTCCAGCATGGCCTCCAGCTGGATTCTGGCGATCTCCTCAGACTCCCTTTTCAACGCTGCTTCGAGAGCGCTTTTAACGTCTGGTGGAAGGGTTGAGACGGAGCGTCTCAGAAGCTCGACGACTGCCTCTTCAAAATTTTCAGCCCACCGCAAGGCGGACACCTCGAAACAGTAGCTTAGAGGGGGGAACGAAGGCGTTTCCCTACATGATCGGACTAGATGTGGGTGGTGAACCTTAAAAGCTTCTCCGAAGCATGTTATAGTGGGATTCCATGGACAGGTGAGCTGGTTGAGTTTGGAGGAGAAGATAAGCTTTATAGCTGAAAGGTCTGGGCTGACCAGAAGCGACATCCAACACCTTATAGAGGACAAGAAGAGGGAGATGGATGGGCTGATAAGCGACGAGGGAGCAGCCCACCTCGTAGCTAAGGACCTTGGGGTAGACCTTTCAGAGGTCGACGAGTATAAGCCCGTTAAACTGCGCATAAAAGACTTGAAAATGGACATGCGGAGCGTGACTATTACTGGCAGGGTTAGCAGGGTGTACCCTGTGAGAGAGTTTGAGAGAAGGGGTGTTCGAGGAAAAATCGCCAGCATACTCTTGAACGATGCTACTGGAAGCGTTAGGGTTGTCCTGTGGGGGGAACACGCTGAACTGGTGGAGAACGGCTCTATCGGAGAGGGAGACATAATTAGAGTGGTTAGGGGTTATATCAGAGAGGGGTTGAAGGGGGAGGTCGAGGTGCATGTTGGAAGGGGAGGCGGCGTGGAGCTGAGACCTGAAGGCGTGGATGAGGAAGAATACCCTATTGTTGAACGTAGAACGGTTAAGTTAAGCGAGCTGACTCCTGAAATGCGGGACGTGGACGTGGAGGTGGTAGTTCAGAGAGTCTACCCGGCGACTGTTTTCGCTAGAGAGGGAGGAGGCGAGGGACGGAGAAAAGCAATGATAATAGCTGATGATACAGGGAGTGTTAGAGCGGTCTTCTGGGATGAAAACGCCCTCCTAGTCGAAGACGTCAAGGAGGGAGATAGGTTGAAGATAGAAAACGCATATACCAAGATTGGTCTTCAGGGGGACGTGGAGCTACACGTAGGTAAGCTAGCTCAGGTAACGGTGGAGCACACGGCGGCAACCGTGGGGAGGAAGGTGAACATAGCCGTTTTGGAGCCGGATATGGCTGCTGTGGACGTGGAGGGGGAAGTCGTAGAAGACGCGTCCGTCAAGGAGTTTACGAGAAGTGACGGTACAACGGGGAATATGGCTTCTTTGGTGATCAAAGACGAGACCGGGACTGTTCGAGTTGTCGCTTGGGGGGAGCAGGCAGACATGGTGGCCGACGCCGAGGTAGGGGACACCTTAAAGGTTAGGAGGGGATACACGAGGATAGGGTTGAGTGGTGACGTGGAAGTTCATGTGGGACGCTTCTCGAACGTAGAGGTCGCGTCAACAGAAGATTTCAGCGAGGAAGAGGAAGTGAAAGGGGGGCTGACGCGTAAATTCCTCTTCCAGCTGGAGGACGGGGAGGAGGCGGAGGTAAGAGTAACCATTCGACGGCTCCTGCGCAAAAAGACGGTCTACGAGGTATGCCCGTTCTGCGGTAAGGTTGCGGTTAGAGATGAGAGGTGGGTTTGCCCAGGTTGCGGAAGAATCGAGCCGACACTAAAACTTTTAGTTAACGCCGTAGTTGACGATGGAACAGACACGGCGGAGGCAGTCTTCACAGGGGTGCAGGCGGAGAAGCTCTTAAAAGTGACGCCTAGAGAAGCATACATGACTGTAGAGAAAACGGGAAGCGTCGACGCACCCATAAGGGATAAAGCAGGGGAAGTAGAGGGGAAAGAGGTCGTTCTCGCCGTTAAGCATGTGGTAAACCCTGTAACTGGAAGGAGGAGGCTGAAGGTTATCTCCTTCAGGGAAGCGGATCCTAAGGAGGAGGCGGAACACCTCCTGTCACAGCTGGAGGCCATGAAGAAGCAAGCATGAAAGAGGGGGGAACAATGGAGACCGACGAAGCCATCTGTCCCTCATGTGGAAGCAAAGCGACGGTTATTCAGACACAGGTGAACGTCCCCTTCTTCCATGACCTCTTCTTAATAACGGTTAAATGTGAAAAATGCGGTTTAAAGGTAAGTGACGTGATAAATATGAGATTTGGCAGACCAATAAGGTGCACATTTCACGTTCAGAGCTTAGAAGACCTTAACGCTAAAGTTGTTAGGTCATCGACGAGCACTATAAGAATCCCCGAGCTTGGGGCATCCATGGAACCTGGGCCGGCAGCCCAGCCATTCATAACAAACGTGGAGGGGGTGCTACATCGCTTTCTGGACATAGCCCAAACACTCAAGAACTGGTCCACCACTCCACAGGAGACGCAAAGATGCGAACAAGCGATCAACGCCATAAATAAGGCGATAAGTGGACAGCTAAAATTCACGATAATACTCGAAGACCCCCTAGGGAACGGTATGATACTGCTAAGAGACCAGAAAAGAGTAAAAGTAGAGGAACTCACAAAAGAAGAAGTCAAAGAACTGAAGACCGGGCCATACATGATACTTGAAGCAAGAAGCATCAAGCCTGATGAAGAATAAAGAAAAAGCTAGAAGGATAAACCAGCATAGGGAGACTGGCCGGCAAACTGAGTAAGCCAGCTACCACTACTGCTTAGGTAGAGAGCCAACATGACAGCTGCAATGATCGAGGCAGCTACAGCAACCACCAAGAAGGGGCTCACCTTAACCCCGACACTCTCATCCTCAAAGAACCTTATAAGACCCGCACTAGTTGCAGGTAAAGGAGCCTCCTCACTTCGACGCCTCTTCTTAGCCACACTAAACCCTCCACGCAACGACTCAAATGAACTCAAATGAACAATAGTAGAACATTCCCTTATAAACATGCTGAAAAACCAATAAAGCCACGCGACATGACACATCCAGCCAATGAGCCCATTAGCACCCCAGCAATCTTAAACCCTCTCTAGCAGCCTCTAAGCTTTACAGCCGGCTTGCACCATCCCCAACAACTAGCTCTCACGTAAACACACGAAAAATTTAAGAAGAAAGACTAACCTACTCATTCACTAGGTGCCGGGGTAGCTCAGTTCAGGTAGACGGTGTAAGGCGCCACGTGCGCGCCGGGCCGTCAGCGCCAGGCTGTTATGTACATGTACGCAGCGACCTGGTGGTCGCAGATCCCTGGGCTAGAAACAGCAGCCAAGGGAGCGAAAGTTCGAGATGCAAACGGAAATCCTGCCCCCGGCGCCACAAAACTCCTTCTAAGCCAGCACCACCATTAAAACCTAAAAGTCTTAACCGGCTTCTTGTTGGTAACCGAGGTTTTTCGTTTTTACTCGGGGTGGAGGATGTGGTGTGGTGCCTCGGCCGGGATTTGAAGTCCCGAACATGTGGTTCCCGGGTCAAGGGGTCGATTGGGCGAGGACGCAGCCTCTAAGCCCCTTATGCTATCAGCGTAACCTTGGCCGGGCTACACCACCGAGGCACTCAGAGTAGAATAGAAGTCAAGCATTTTAAAAACTTTATGCGTTTATTCAGACCTATAGCTGAGGAACGTTTTCACGACAGTTTTAAGCGCTTTTTCCATATGCTGAGAGGAAATGTAACAGATCAAGCTTGAAGCTTATAGGTATTGCTGGGGTTTCTGGCTGACTGCCTTTTTACATCCTGACATACCCGAAAAATGCCTTTACCTAGAAACCCTTAACCTTCAGTGGCTTCCCAGTGAGGGTTGTCAAGGAGAATGAAAAAGAGGAATTATAAGTTCTTTGTATGTTGAGGGTTGATGGGCCCGCAGGGATTTCCGGCTGGAGGAGCTCCATGCTTTCGAACCCTGGACCAACAGGTTTCTCAACAGTTGTAGGCTGATATGAGCCTGTCGCTCTACCTGGCTGAGCTACGGGCCCTCGTGATCGAGTGAGTAGGTGGGTGATAAATAAACTTTTTGGTTTTGTTCTTCCTGTGGGGGTATTGTTGCTCCTACGTCTATTACGTCTAGTTGGGTGCACTCTGCTTTCGCATTTAGTATTTCTGATACACTTGGCCGTGTTCTTCTTCTGTCCCCTGTTACTAGTTCTTTGACGTAAAGTCCACCTTGACATTTTACAATTAGCTCGAAGGTGTGAGGGTCTACTTGGTTTACGTGTGCCTCGTAGACCTTTTTGAGCCTTGTTTTCACGGCCCGTCTGTGGGCTACCCTTCTTGGCGTTTTCTGTCTTACTGTTTGTCCTGTGAGTTTTTGTTCAAGTGCTTTAAGCTCTTCTGAGGTTATCTCCCTGTCGACTTTGACTATGGCTTTATAGGTTTTAGGGGCGAACTGGGATAGGGCTTTCAGCTGTCTTACCTGTTCTTTTACTGCGAAGTGGAGGGAGTGGACTTCGACTTTCCCCTGGGCGTACTGGTTTATTTTGTCCTGTAGTTTTTGGAGGTCTATGTTGCGTTTCTTTGGGTTTTTCACTTCTACTATGAAGGGGCGGCCTGTGCCGAGCATTCTCGCGTCTATGTCTTCTCTTCCTGCCCCGTGGAACTTTGCTTCTTCCCCTCCGGTTTCCTCGAGGATTGGGGCTGTTACGAGTTCTTCCACGGATTCAGGGTACATCTTTCCTGTTCCTCCACATCGGGGACATCCTTGCCCTTTGCATGCTTTACATGGCCATTTGGTTTGCGGAATTCCTCTTACGTATTTTAGGTAGCGTCCTCCAATGTAAATCGGGTTTGAGTTGATCGTTACTTCTAGGTTTTCAAGGTTTACGACGGCTACTATGTCAGGGTTTTTGAAGTCTACTGGTTTACCGGTAAGAGCTGAGACTATTTTCCCAACCTCCCTGTTGAACTCTGCCTTAAGCGACTCTCCCGTATCCACTTGGTGTGCGGCTTTAACCTCATCGTCCCTCTCGGTGAGGTCTATTGGTACATGACATCCTATCAGAAGTGTTCTGTAGTCATAGTTTTCTAGGAGGGAAGCTATCTTCTGGGCGATTTCCCTTTTTCTGAGCATTAATCCACCGCAGATGTAGCATTTATTCTCGCTGACCTCTATCGGAATTCCTTCCTTCTGTAGGGTTTCCACTGCGGGCTGGAACATTCCGTTGGAGGCGAGAACCTTGAGGATCTTGACGGCCTCCTCGGGATTTTCCCTGAGCATGTAGTGTGCGGTCATTGTTAGGGTTAGCTTTAAGGCATGCCCTCTGCTCGGGTTATTTGATCCCATGCCTAGGAGGGCGAACTGCCTACCTAGGCAACTATTGCAGAGGGGGATTTTCTTTAGTATTTCAAGAGCTTTCACTATGGGGTACATGGCTGAGCCTCCAAGAGGTCTAAATAATTGTTTAGAAGCACTATGAAGTGACTTGGGAGGGTTTTCCTCCGTTTAACGGGAATCGCTCTGAGCTGCTTCAAGGACTGTTCCTCGTCCCTTGAAGGAGGGTATAATGGAACTACTACGCTTACATCCTTTAAGCTTTTCAGTTGCCGCACGTCTCTTCCATGGCCGCTAAGGGCGACGAGCACCGTTCCCGGAGGGATGGAGTCCTGAAGGGAGGTGAACGGTTTAGCTGTTACTCCCCGCCACGGCCTTCTAGAGCTCTTCTTCTCATTCATTTTTATGAGTAACATGCAGATGGAACGCTCGTCAGGGGAGAGGTACCTGACCTTGCTCCCGTCAATCACTATCTCCCTGTTTTCATCTGAAGCTATTAGGTGTACTTGAACGTCTCTTCTTATGTCGTGGGAGAGGAAGAGGGCGGCTCTTACACACGAACAGATTTCTGCGGTCTCCTCGTCCACAATGCCCCTATCTATTTGGGGCTTCAGCGGAGACGGGAAAGTGCGAGATAGCAGGTAGAAGCTCCTCATAGGCGGCCCACAAGCTTTTCAAGCTGCTCAAGAGGTATGCCCCGTATGGGAAGGCCTTTCCCTCTCAGCCTTCTTTTCCCTAGGGCTTTCACCATCTTCTTCGCCGTAAAGTACTGGTCTATGAGCTCCTTAACCTCCTTAGGCGTCGTACCAGAGCCCCTAGCGATCCTGTTAACTCTCGACCTATTAAGGATCTTAGGGTCTTCGAGTTCCTCCTCCGTCATGGACTGCATTATGACCTTCCACCTGTCCAGCTTAGTCTCAGCCATATCCTTAAGCTCTTTGGGGATGCTGGAAATCCCCATGAGCTCGAAAATTTTCCCTATGGGACCCATTTTCCTAGCTTGCTCCATCCACTTATAGAAGTCCTTTAATGTAAAACGGCCTGTTAGGAGGACGACGGCATCCTCCTTTTCAGGTCGTATCTCCGCCTCCCTTACCTTTTCGAGGAGGGCTTGAAGGTCGCCCATCCCTAGGAGCCGGCTGACAAACCTGACCGGATCGAAGGCCTCTATATCATCTATTTTCTCCCCTGTGCCTATGAACTTGACCGGAGCTCCCGTTGCGGCTACCGCGGAAAGGGCGCCTCCACCTCTAGCTGAGCCGTCAAGCTTTGTTACAATTATGGATCCTATGTCTGTGGCTTCCTTGAAGGCTTTAGCCTGGGACATCGCCTGCTGCCCTAATGTCCCATCCACGACAAGCATTATCTCGGTTGGCTTTATAGCCCTAGCTATCTCCTTCATTTCAGCCATTAGCTCGCTTTCCTCCTTGTGTCTGCCTGCTGTGTCAACGATTATGACCTCGTACCCCTTCTCCTGAAAGTGCTTGATCCCCCTCTTAGCGACTGCCACGCTGTTCTTAGCGCCTAGCTCACCGTAGAATGGTATGCCAGCCATCTCGGCCAGCTGCTTGAGCTGCTCGTATGCTCCAAGCCGGAACGTGTCGGCGCATACAAGGGCGGTTTTGAACCCTCTCTTGAACAGATACCTTGCAAGCTTCGCCGCCGTAGTTGTTTTACCTGAACCCTGAATCCCGACGAGCATTATAACGTTCGGCTGGCTAGGCTTGATCTTCAAGCCACGCGCCCTGCTGCCGATTATGTTAGCAAGCTCCTCATACACGATCTTAACTATGTGCTCCCTCCTGCTTACCCCTGGAGGGAGCTTCTCCTCGAGGGCTCTCTTCTCTATCCTCTCAGACAATTTAAGGACTAGTTCAACGTTGACGTCGGAGGAAAGGAGGGCGCGCTGTATCTCCTTTACAAGCTCTTTTACAGCCGCCCGGTCAGCAACCGTTGACCGGAGAAGCTTATTTATAGCGCTCCTTAAGCCTTCACCAAGAGCTTCCAGAACCATTACAGAACACCTTAAAAACTTAGAAGAGGACTGTGACCGTTTAATGAGAGAAAATTGAAACCTATTAACCTTTTGCTTTCAAAATTTACCTTTTAGGTCCTTCATTTCCCTGTGTTCTCCTTGTCACATAGTGGTCCTTCTTCCTCCATGCCCCTCTCCACCGCCATGTAAATGGAGCACCCTAGAGCAGCCACACGTAAACCCTCCAACTATCCGACCACGTTTCCCCTTTTCCAGTTAAAACTATTAATCCATTGTTAATAGCTACGCATGCAATCTATTAGGGACCACATTAACCCTTGCATTTAACACTTGCCAGTTAACATTAAAATTAACGCTTTCTCTGAACAGATGTTTACGCAGCTTCAAAAATTTAACATCGAATCTGATTCCTGCTCTTGCTGGCACATGCCCCATAGCTTCTTCCACCCGACTCCACACTACAATAAATGCCCCCTAAGCACTTAGAGCTACGGATAGGCCGGTTAAGTTGCGTAATTTCACTATCATTCCACTTCTCCGAAGAATGACCAGAGAAGGGAAAGGTTCCGTTCCAACTGGATAAAGTGAAGAAGGAAAAAATTGGGTTAGTAACTGGCTTGATCTACTCTCCAAACTCCATCCTCATCCAGTTTAACTGTTATGGGAACAGGCATCCCTCTGTCGCTTCCATCAGGGTTCTTACGCTTAAAAAAGAATTTTCTAGTATTAGGAAATGACGACTTACCCTCCTTATAATACTCGTAGTATACACCATAGTCTTCAACATAGTGGCGTCCAGTCTTCCACCAGAAATACGGACTGCTACCCGACCTGCCTGCTACTTCCTGAAGCCACAAGCATAACGTGCTAACCCACCCTTCATAATCTCCTTTCTGTAGAAGCTCGTAGTGACGTATCGCTACCTCCTTTGCCTCGTCAGAAACGTTAGAGGACGTTCCTGCCGGCTTTCTCACAAACCATTTCTTCCACATCTTCCCCACTCATCCTCCTAGCTTCTGCAACACACCTCCAACGAAGACGGCTTCCGTATTCAATAAAATATTCAATAAAAAATTCCATATTCAATAAAAAATAATTCAAGATAAAGATATTAAGAAGAATTGAAAATAAATTTTCTAGAAAAAATATTCGTTGTTATCAGCAATTATTTGAGGTATTTAGGCTCCCTTCCCCTTCTTCCATAGAGGATCCTTAATTAATTTAAACTCTACTGGTACTTATAGACGGTAAATAACTTTAAGCTAGAGGCAATTAACTTTTTAGCAACCTAGAAATATAATGAACTGATTTAGAAGAGGGAAGGCAAATCTTTCGTGTATGAGGGTCAGGATAAGAAGTGGTTTAATGCAGCCAGACTTCTTTTTCAAAAGCTACCTTTATCCACGTGGCAGCGGAGGGTTGTAGGCAGAATGGGGCACGTGAAGAGTTCATTTTACGAAGTTCATTTTACAACATAGTCTGTAAATGAAGAGAGGAAAAACATTATGTAACGGAGCGGGTTTTGGGGTAGATGGGCTTTTGTGGATGTCTACTCCTTTCCACGCATCGGCTTGGGTGGTCTCGTGGGCTATCGGGGGAGCCTAGGAGCTCCTCATCTGAGGGTTCCGCCCTCTAGGCCGCTAGGCGGCTGAGCATCCGGGGCAGCCTCCACCTGTTCACTCACCAACACCCACAAATACCCACCAAATACCTAACTGCTTCGCAAGGCAGATAGAAAAGGTTTATATTTTGAACTTTTAATATGGGAGAGCGGAGCCCCGGTAGCTCAGTGGTAGAGCGGCGGCCTCGTAAGTGTTCGGGTGAGCCGCAGGTCGCGGGTTCGAAGCAAGTCGGAATACCCGCCCGGGGCTTCCACCTGTTCTTTTCCTGTTGGGGTGGGTGGCAACTTTAGGGGGATCTAGGAGGCATCTGGCGACGTGTGGTTAGATGGAGTTTTCTTGTGTTTGCCTGAGTTGGATGGGAATTGATCTTCATTGGACTTATGGTGGGCGTAATTCCTTTTCGTAGGAATCCCTTATTGGTTGACTGATGGTGGTGTTGAGGAGTTGAGTTAATTTATTGAGCATTCCTCTTTTGTAGATGGTTGTGGTGCATGTTTGTTTTTAGATTGAGCCTTTAAGCGGAGGGGTTGCTTGTGAAGGTTGGGGATTTAGGCGAGAAGGAGCTGGTGAAGAGGATTTTGAGCATACTAGCGGAGTGTGAAGGCGTGGCTTTGCCGTTTGGAGACGATGCTGCGGCTGTTCACTTGGAAAAGGGGATACTTGTGTTTAACTGTGACATGTTGGTTGCAAGGACGGA
>JAUQZD010000028.1 GCA_030587405.1 Candidatus Freyrarchaeum guaymasense
GACGAGGACTCCAGGGTTAGGGAGAGCGCGGCCAGAGCCCTAGGGGAGATAGGGGACAGGAGGGCCGTCGAACCCCTAATATGGCTTCTAAGGGACGAAGACAGCAACATACGTGAGGAGGCTGCCAAAGCCTTAGGAAGCATCGGCGACAGGAGAGCCGTCGAACCCCTAATAGACGCTTTGAGGGACGAGGACTCCAGGGTTAGGGAGAGCGCGGCCAGAGCCCTAGGGGAGATAGGGGACAGGAGAGCCGTCAGGCACCTCGTAGAGGCGTTAAGAGACGGCGGCTGGGCTGTAAGGGAGAGCGCCGTGAAGGCACTGGGCAGGCTGGGGAGGCGGGGCGTCGACCATCTAATCCGGGAACTTGGAAATGCGGATCCTAGGATTAGGGAGGGTGCCGCCAGAGCCCTAGGGGAGATAGGGGACAGGAGGGCCGTCGAACCCCTAATAGGGGCGTTGGAGGACAGGGATCCACGTGTGAGGAGGATGGCAGCCCACTCGCTGGGCGTGCTGATGGATAGAAGGGCAGTTAAACCCTTAATAAGATGCTTGAAGGACGAGGACTCAGGGGTGAGGAGGGAGGCTGCGTGGGCGCTCGGCAAACTGGGTAGTAGGCGGGCCGTCGAGCCCCTAATAGAACGTTTAGGGGACGAGGATGCCGAAGTTAGGGAGGAGGCTGCTGAGAGCCTTGGCAAGATAGGCGATAGGAGGGCTATCGGACCGTTGGTGAACGCCTTGAAGGACGAGCACTGGCTTGTAAGGGTTGAAGCCGCCGAGAGCCTCGGTGAGATAGGGGATAGGAGGGCTGTTGACGCCCTAGTGGAAGCGCTGAAGGACGAGGAGTGGGAGGTTAGGGAGAGGGCGACGTGGGCGCTGGGGGAGCTAGGCGGGAGGAGGGCTGTCGAAGCGCTCGTGGGTGCGCTGGGAGACGAGGAGTGGGAGGTGAGGAGGAACGCTGCAGACGCCCTAAGAAAGATAGGCAAGCCCGCCGTGAAGCACCTCATCCAAGCCCTAGAGGACGAGAACCCGTCGGTTAGGGAGGGTGCCGCCATAGCGCTGGGGAAGATAGGCGATGAAAGAGCTGTTGAACCGCTCATGCACGCCCTTAGAGACGAGGACTCAGGGGTGAGGGAGAGGGCTTCAGGGGCGTTGAGGGAGATGGGGAAGGGTGTGAAGCGCATAGGCGAGTACGGGGTTATAGGGGACCTGAGAACGTGCGTCCTCGTGGGCGTGGACGGGTCCATAGACTGGTGCTGTCTTCCCTACGTTGAATCCCCAAGCGTCTTCGCCGCCATCCTGGACCCCGTGAAGGGGGGATGCTTCGCCATCCACCCGTCAGGCTCGTTCGAGTCAGAGCAACGGTACGTTGAGGACACCAACGTTCTGCAGACGGTTTTCAGAACGCGTACGGGTGTGGTTGTCCTAACGGATTTCATGTCGGTTGCTGAAATGGAGGGCGCCCCACAGGGAATATTTAGGAGGGTGACGTGCGAGGAGGGGGTGGTTGAACTCGAAGTTAAGTTTAAGCCGCGCTTCAACTACGCACGTGTGAGGACGAGCATTGAACGGGTTGAAGGCGGAGTCTTGGCTAGGGGGGGAGGAGAGTGGGTTTTTCTCACCTCCCAAGTTCCGGTGGATGTTGCTGATGGCGAAGCTAGAGGAAGGTTCACGGTTAAGCAGGGGGAGGAGTTGTGGTTCGCCCTACATTACAGGGGGGATAAGCCTGTTGACCTGGAGTCCTGCGCCGCCATGCTGGAAAACACCATTCGGTACTGGCGTGAGTGGGTTAGGGGTGGCCGCCTTCCTGAATGGGTTGTCGACGAGGACTGGAGGAGCCTGGTCCGCCGTTCGGCGCTCGTCCTGAAGCTTCTCACCCATCCCAGCGGTGCGATCTACGCAGCCCCAACAACATCTCTCCCGGAGAGGGTCGGTGCATCCCTTAACTGGGATTACAGGTTTGCCTGGATCAGGGATGCCTCCTTCACCGTGCAGGCATTCTACAACCTTGGCTACGTTGAGGAGGCTAAGAGGCATCTTAAATGGCTTATACGCATCTGCGAGGAATGCGAGGACCCGTCAGAGATCCAGCCCCTCTACGGCTTGTACGGGGAACTCGACCTTAAGGAGACGGTGCTAAGCCACCTTTCAGGCTACAGGGGCTCCAAGCCCGTGAGGATAGGGAACGAGGCGGCGAGGCAGAGGCAGCTCGACATCTACGGTGAACTCGTTAACGCGGTGTACGAGGTTACACGCTACGGCGAGGAGATCTCAAAGGATGCCTGGGAGTTCGTCAAGAGAACCGTCGACTACGTGTGTAAGGTGTGGAACACGCCTGACGCTGGAATATGGGAGTTCAGGGGGGAGCCACGACACCACGTTTACTCGAAGCTCATGTGCTGGGTTGCCCTTGACAGAGGAATTAAGATAGCGAAGCGTTTGGGAGACCACTCTAGGCTGGAAAGGTGGATAGAGGCTAGGGACGAGGTTAAGAACGCAATACTTGAGAGGGGGTTCAACAGGAGGCTCGGCAGCTTCGTCCAGCACTTCGACTCTGACGTGCTGGACGCTTCATGCCTCCTAGTACCGGTCATGGGGCTCCTCCCCTTCAGCGACTACAGGGTTCAGGGCACGATCAACGCTGTGATGAGGAGGCTTATGCCCAAGGAGGGCCTCGTGTACCGGTTTGAGGCCTCCGACGAGTTCTACCGGGACGAGGGCGCTTTCATCCTCTGCTCCTTCTGGCTCGTGTACGCTTTAGCTCTCTCAGGGAGAATAGAGGAGGCTGAAAGGGTGTTCAGAAGCGTTCTAAGGTATGCAAGCCCTCTGGGCCTGTTCTCTGAGGAGGTTGACCCGAGGACGGGTGAGCAGCTAGGCAACTTCCCGCAGGCATACAGTCACATAGGACTCATAAACAGCGTACTCTACATTAGCATGGCAAAGAGGGGGAAGCACATGAAACCTGAACCCTTAGGTTTCGAGGCTGAAAACGCCTGATGAGCCCGTCCCCCGTGACCCCTCCCTTAACCCCTTAATTTCTTGGTTAATCGCTGCCTCCTCCACCCATAAGACCTTTACACGGCCACGTTTACCGGTCGCCCACCCCCCCTTTCCACCATCCTCCACCGCCTCCTCCCAAGCCCGCTAAGATGTCTGCTAAAATACAATTTTCCTACGTGGGAAGCGAAAACGGACAGCTTAAGCCGCCTTCCCTTACGTTGCACCGTCAGCGGCCGGGCTCCCACCGTCTAAAAACCATTTTGACAGGAATCTTTTAGCTATGGTAAAGGATTCCTCGGCGTAGTTAAGGGCTTCCCTCGCTCTTTCAGGGGTTGCAAGCCTCCAGGGCGGTATCCTCCTCACCGGGTCGCCGTAGGACATTCTCCCGTGCTCGGGTGCAAGGTTGTGTGCGTAGTCGGCCAGCTTAAGGAGCCCATCCACCTCCCGTGTTTCACGTATTTCCTCGATGTTCTCCTCTACGAGTGCTATTAGCTCGCCGCTTGGGTCATGGCTCCAGCTTGGCATCCTGAAGCAAGATATAACTGCCTTGGCAGAGTTTTCCACCGAGAGCTGCGAGTTTGAGATGCATTCGTCGTTGTCGCCTCTTTGAAGGGCTTTCCTAGCCCTTTCAAGGTAGCCTTGAGCCAGCTCCAAACGGTAGTAGGCCTCATCCTTGAAGTTCAAAGCCTCACCTCGACCACTTCCCCTCTCCTGAGCTTCCGGAGAGGCTTCCAACCCCTCTTACCGTCCTTGGTGGTGTAGGGTGTGAGGCCAGCCTTCTCCACGGCAGCCCTGACACGCTCGAAGAAGCGCCTCAGAAAACCTTCCGGGTCGTATAGTATGACGGCGTCATAGGCGATGTTGACTAGAAGCGGCGTCACATCAACCAGCTCGTCCGCCTCAACGGTGACCACGCTTACATCTCTCCCAACCACCCTCCTCAACGGAGAGACAGCCTCGTATATCAGCCTCAGCCTCTCCCCCGGAGGCGCATCCAAACCCCTAGTCACAACGAAAACGTCCACGTCACTCCTATCGTCACAGTCCCCCCTAGCAACACTCCCAAAAAGAGCAACCCCTAAAAGTCTGCCCCCAATCCTCCGCTTAAGCAACTCAACAGCCACGTTAAAACCGCCAACCAAACAAAACACCCATCAACAACTAGGCAAAAAAGAAAACATAAAACTTCCCCCCAAACAAAAGGCAAGAAAGCAACAAAACACAAACCAACAAGCAGTCCACACCCTCACCCCCACCCTACTCTCCACCATCCAAGCCACCCGCAACCCTTCAAAACGGCAAACCCAACCAAAACAGGAACAGCTAAGAAACAAAAGAGAGGAAGGAAAGTTCCACCTTCCAGCCTAGCTCACCCACTTCCTGCCAGCAACGACTCCCACCAGAACACCGGCAACAACGCCCCCAGCCGACCCCATACTAAGAAGAATCAGCCCTTCCTCCTGAGACTGAAGCTGAACAAGCAACATCAGAACCAACGGCAGCAGGAGGCTGGCTGAGCGGGAGCCGAAGCGGAACTCGTAGGATCAGTTCCGCTATTGAACTCCTCCAAGTTAGAGAAGCCGTCGCCATCCGAGTTCTGCCCTGAGCCGTCGCTCGTCGAGTCCAGGCTGTGCTGAACCTCCCAGCCGTCAAGATGCTGAAGAAAAGTAAAACAAACAAAATGGATTTAACATTAAACACCACCAGAAAGCACACCAAACTGAAATTTAAGCAATTATGAACTATCAAAAAGAAAACACCAACACAAACTTATCGTAATTTATTCAAGTTATTAGACAATCTTGAAGCCTCGCAAACAAAACATCTAAAACCTAAAAACCAAACTGACGCACATTCATTAAAAATGAAATGCCCAAACTCATCAATGTTTAATTCATTAGAGCTCAGAAAACTATAAAGAAAAATAAAGGAATTAAATGTGCCTCTCTAACCTTGTTCAGATGGAGACCATTCCATAGGCGGTTCACCCGATGTCTCATCGCTTAACCGACGCTTACTGATTATACGCTTACCAACTATAATCCCTACCACTGCAGCAACAGCAGCAACTCCCGCAACCAATACAAGTATAAGGGAAGAGTTCGGCTTAAGCGAAGCAAGCAACATCAAAGCTAAAAGCGGGAAGTCGTTGCTAGCGGGGTTAAAACCATGCTCTATTTCCCACCCGTCAGGTAAACCGTCTCCATCGGTATCACTAGACCGTGGGTCAGTACCATACTGGTACTCCTGTAGATTGTTGAGACCGTCATTGTCCGGATCATCAAATGGGTCGAAACTCGTCGGATTAAGACCATATTGCACCTCCCAGCCGTCAGGCACGCCGTCCCCGTCGGTGTCGTCGCTCTGCGGGTCGGTGCCATGCTGATACTCCTGCAGGTTGCTGAGGCCGTCATTGTCAGGGTCTTGCCCCGAGTCCTCGCTCAGCGGGTTAAAACCATGTTGAGCTTCCCAGCCGTCAGGCATGCCGTCCCCGTCGGTGTCGCTGGAGGACGCGTCCGTCCCCAGCTCCCATTCCCTAGTGTTGTTTAACCCATCATTATCGTAGTCCAAGTAGTTATGCTCCTGAGGGTTGAAGAAGTGGTGCAGGTATTCGTCCCACATTATGCTGGAAGCGAAGCTCATATTGTCATAGTAGCTGTATAAACTGCTGCTTTCATTTGGATGGTATATTGCTATTCCATGGGAGTTTAGGTGGCTTGCTCCATGAACCTCCTTTATGATCGATGCTGTAACGTTGTTTTTAACATTAGATGTAAGGGTTTGAAGCCGCTGATCATTAATCTTCGACGCCAATTGACTCATAAGGTCGTATAGGTCCACAAGGCCATAATCGCTATAACCGTAGTATTTTTCCGTGTCGTTTACTGCTTGTAGCATTTTTTCTTTCCATGTTGTGTCGAGTGTTTGTATGTCCAGGAGTTTCGCTGTCTCGTTCAACGCCACATACAACTCATCCATCCTCGACAAATCCACAGCAGCCATAGTCTTATTTGGAAAAGTATAGTGTTGGTCGTAGGCGTTTACTATCCACTCTCCGAGCTGTGAAGGCATAGCCGAAGGATTCTGAATCAAATCCTCAAGAAAGTCCGTATAGAAAACGTGGTAGTCATCTGACAAATAGATTACTTCTTCTGAGGCTACTGCAACATTTGCGACGCTTGAAATGGTGTAGAAGTTTTCAAACGTCCCTGTTAGGCATGAGAAGTAGAAGAGGACGTCAACCCCGCCACTCTCATTAAGGGCTTGAAGGATTTCATCATACTCCAGGTTATCTCCATTGCTACTCTCATCCCAGCAGACGCCGAAAATGCCTCCACCGTGATCCCACGTGTTCAACGCGTAGTGTTGGGCTGGGAAGTGACTCTTAACGTATCCTATGAAGCTTTTGAGCGTGTCAGGGTCGCCCATGTTCAGCTCGCTGCAACCATAGTCGCTGAGCCAGACAAGCCCCTCCTTGTAGACGTAGTAAACCCATGTTCCCTCCTGCAAAGTGTAGTTGTAGTCTGATGAGGGGTCTGGGTGGTCTATCATCGCTATTATGCTCACGTTGCTTGTGCTTCCTGCTCCCGCCATGGCTGCAAGAACATTCATCGCAAACATTCCAATGTTGCAGTCTGCGTCTAGGTATGCTATGAACGTCCAGTCTGCTGTGGTTCTGGTCATTGTGTCATTTGCTGACATGTTGAAGCGGAGCCGGTAGTCGCAGTAGGCAAAGCCTGACTCCGCGATCCTTATGGTCCAGTACTTGTTTGAAGGGTCACCGTTGGTCAGGGTGTAGACCAGCCCGAGCCTATGCTCCACATGGTAATACGCGGCGGTGTTGTTGACGACCATTGTCCCATTTGGAGCGAGCAACGACAGGACTAGTGTGCTCATGTAATCCTCGCCACCCCAGGGAGTCACGCTTTCCAGATCCAAAGATACGTATATGGTGTACCCCGGCCCTGGAACTGATATATTGTAGCAGTCTACGCTGTCCAGAAAGTAACCTATGTCTCCACTGTATGTTCCTGGGGTTGTGAGGATCATTGCGCTTCCCGGGTCTCCTCCCGCGTCGCTTGACTGGTTTCCGTCTTTTAGCGTGGGGGTGCTGAGTGGTGGGGTGGGGTTGTTTGTGGCTAGGGCTGACAGGATGTAGTTTTGATGGGGGCTGAGGGGGATGTTTGATGATATACTGGCTAGTCCTATTATTGTGGCTATTATTAATCCTGTCAGCACTATTTTTCTCATTATTTACTCCCCCATCAAGTTTTTCCTACTTTTGTTGAGATACATTTTGAGAATCATTTTTTCCTATTAGTTAATTTATTATTTATTTTTTCTTTTTTAATTTCGTTTATATAGATGTTTTGAAATACTTTCCACCTTTAGAAAATTTTTGGAAACGTCATAGTGAGGGTGTTGAAGGGTTGGTGGTTGCGTTTGGGTTTTAAACGTGTTTTTCTGTTGGTTTTGTTTCTGTTTAGGTTGTGTTTAGTGGTTGAGGATTCCTGTTTTTGCTAGTTTTGCTTCTACGTCTTGGAGTCCGAGTTTTCTTAGGGTTTCTTTTTTCGGGATGCCTTTTTCGTCCCATCCTACGGCTTCGTAGTATTTTCTTTTTTTCTCTTCGAATGTTTGCCTGTTGACCGCTTTTCCTTTGTGGGGGCCTGATGGCAGCGGCTCGTAGAATCTGGGGGGGTTGTCGTCGTCTTTCCCTGTCCACTTCACGTCTGGCCCTGAGAGGAGGAGGGCTGCTCTTTGTATGTGGAGTATTCGGAGGGCTTTTTCCCGGTACCAGTCTTCGGGTTTTAGGGTCCACCCTGTTACGGCTTCGTAGAAGTTGAATATTTCCTTTTCTCCGAGGGTGAAGGTGTTGAAGGAGCAGTAGACTGCTGAGTCGTGGAATATGGCTAGTAGCTCGCCGAACCTGTGGTTGGGGGGTAGCCTGGCGACGGACGTGTGGTCTCCGCACTGGACGGAGCACGCGTAGGATACTTCCTCGGTGAGGGGGTCTGCTCCGCTTCTCACGCCGTGGGCTCCTATGGCTACGCCCTTCTCCTGGACGGCGTATTTGAGCACGTCCTCTGCTTTTAACCCCTTTAGCTGGCTTATTTTTATGGCAGCCCTGTATGTTCCCTCTGCGAGCACGTCGCCGAACCCCTCCCTGTAGGCGGTTATCTTGGCGGTTTCTGCGAAGGCTTTCACGTCGCCCCATTTAAGCTTGAACCCTAGGTCTTCTTCTCCTATGATTCCTTTCTCGTATAGCTCGGCGGCGAACCCCAGCAGGTTTCCCGCTTGTATGGCGCAGAGGCCGAGCTCGTTGATGAGGTGGGAGAGGTATATGTTTCCCTCGGGGGTGAACACTCCTAGGTTTGTGCCGTTGTACGCTTGGTGCTCGTAGTCCGGTGGGTCGCATACTGCGCCTTTAAACTCGCCTTCTCTGAGCGCTGAGAGCTTCATGCAGGTTGTGGGGCAGTTGAAGTCGCCCCAGTATGGTTTAACCCAGTACTTGGCGAACTCTTCAACCGTGTAGCTTTTGTCGTCGTGCCATTCCTCCTGCCAGTTTCTGATTGGCTCAGCGCTCATTTTGGCGGCGACATTGTATCCTCCGCTGGCGGTTCCATTCCTCCTGAAGTCCACGTTGTGGTAGCAGCTGTCGCATACCGAGCTGATGAGCTCCCACACCCTTTCCGGGTCGTGTACGTCTGGGAGGGGGCCGGTTCCCTTAACCACTACGGCCTTCACTTTCTTCGAGCCCATGACTGCGCCGTAGCCACCATACCCTGCAGCGTGGCTTCTCTTCTCCATTACAACTGAAACCCTAACCTTTCTCTCGCCGGCTGGTCCAATGTATAGTACTGCTGGCTCCTTAAGCTCCCCCACGTCCGGGTGCACCCTTTTAACAAGCTCCCTCCCCTCCTTCACAAGGGCTCTTAGAGTTCTGCTCCCCTCCATCCCCCAGACGTGCCGTGCATCTCTGAGCTCCACCTCGTCATCGCATACGAAAAGGTAGACTGGCTTTTCGGATTCGCCTTCAAGGATCAATCCGTCATACCCTGCACATTTAAGTTCAACTCCCGCCTCCCCTGAGACCGTTGACCCTATTATTCCATTGCTTTGAGGAGACTTGCCTGACACGCAGATCTTGGCTCCCGGGAAGAAGCCTGTGAGCGGCCCGGTCAAAAACAGTAAGAGGTTCTCCGGCCCTAACGGGTCGACCTCCTCCCATCTTCCCCCCAGCTCGTCCCACAGGATTTTCGCAGCTAACCCTCTACCACCAATGTAATCCCTTAAAACCTCCTCTCTAACCCTCTCCTCCTTTATGTTCCAAGTGTCCAAGTCTATTCTTAGGAGGCGGCCGGCATAGCCTCTCACACCAGTCTCCCTCCAACCTCGCTGCCGAAGAGCTTAACGGCAACGCTCCTAGCGATGTCTAAGGGCTTACGAGGGTAGACTCCGTACCTGCCTCTCTCTTCCCTCGGTATGAGCTTTAAGGCGTTCCAGCCCCCTTCACTGCAGGCTTTAACGCATTTTGGGTCTCCGCCGCAGAGGTCGCATATCACCGCCACCTTGCTGGACGGGTGAAGGTGGGG
>JAUQZD010000054.1 GCA_030587405.1 Candidatus Freyrarchaeum guaymasense
TTAAGCCAGTTGTCCATGATGGTTGGCTATATGGGAGAGGGGCAGCCGACATGAAGGGGGGGTTAGCTGCACTGCTCACAGCCTTCGAGGAGCTCTCAAGGCATGAAGGGTTAGAGGGGAAAGTAGTCCTTATGGCTGTTGGAGACGAGGAAACTGGAGGGCTTAAAGGAACAGCGTACGTGCTATCCAAAGTGAAGAAGCCTGACTACGTTTTGATAGGTGAGTCCACAAACCTCAAGTTAAAGGTTGGGAGGAGGGGGATAATACTTGTCAGACTTAAGGTTTATGGTGATGAAATGCATTCTTCAAGGGTTTACATGGACTACACGAGTTCCATAGAAATATGCTCGGAGCTCACTCTCCTTTTGAAGCGGCTTGACCCGGGGGATGAAATGGATATTATGCCCAGAACCACGTTTGCAGTGACGATCTTCGAGGCGGGAGTCAAGGAGAATGTCCTGCCTAGAGTAACCAACATGTGCATAGACGTTAGAAACACGCCTAAAGTTACAAGGGCAAATGTCGAGGAAGTTATTAGGAGGGAGCTTGAAAAGCTCAGGGGAAAATATGGAAGATTTAGATATGAGTTGGATGTGAGGGAGGGAGCCACCCCATACATTGTTAAAGATTCGAGAATAATCCAAGTGGCAGAAAAGGTTTACAAGGAGCTTGGCTTGGTTCCATCCTATGATGCGGGAGGAGGAGCCTCAGACGGGCGATTCTTCTTCCAGAAGGGAATACGAAACCTGGTTGAGATAGGCCCTATCGGGCGAAACATTCACGGAGTAGATGAGGGGGTACTAGTAGATTCACTATACCAGTCCCATAAGATTTACACGATGATTGGCCGTGAGATCCTAAGTAGCAGGTAAGCTTACCTGCAGAAAGGGGAATACTGTTCCTGAAAGATATCTTTCGGTTTTAGCGTGTGTTGAAGTGCTTCCTAGTTACGAGATCGCCGAATGGTATAATGGGACATATCGGACGTTACGAAAAGCATATTTACGAAAAAGACAAAATGTTTTTGGTTCGGACTAGATGGGGGGATGAATTATTCCAGGAGGATACATGGGGAAATTTCTGGACGTCGACTTGACTACAGGTAAAATAGGGGACTACACGTTTAAAGAGAAAGACCTGAAAATGTTCCTAGGAGGGAAAGGCTTAGCTCTTAGAATAATAATGGAGCACGCAAGAGCTCTTTCGAAGAAGAAGGTTAACCTAGCAGAGTTGGACCCTCTTGGACCAGACAACATACTGGTTTTCGCAACAGGCCCTGCAACGGGGACAGGATTCCCGTCGAGTGGGAGATACCACGTTATGGCGCTTAAGTCTCCTCTCACCGGGTCGGTGGCGAGCGCCAACTCAGGTGGGGAATGGGGACCACACTTAAAGTTCGCCGGGTATGATGGTGTAATAATCAGGGGGGCAGCTAAAGAACCAGTCTACCTGACCATAATAGATGGAAAGGCAGAGCTTAGGAGCGCAAGCCACCTCTGGGGGATGAACACCTTCGACACCTGTAGAACCCTGAAGAGCGAGCTGGGAAAAAATGTTAGTGTGGCTTGTATAGGGCCTGCAGGGGAAAACCAAGTTTTGATATCATGCATAATTAATGATGAACACAGGGCAGCTGGAAGGACCGGTGTAGGAGCCGTTATGGGAAGCAAGAAGCTTAAGGCGATCGCCGTGGGCGGAAAGCAGAAGGTTGAGGTTGCGAAGCCAAGGGAGTTCAAGAAAGCACAGAGGGAGGCCCTGAAGAAGATAAAGGAGAACAGCGTTACAGGTCAAGGATTGCCAACATATGGAACAGCCGTGCTTGTCAACATAATAAACGCCCATGGGATGTTCCCAACGAGAAACTTCCAGAGAGGAGTGTTCCCTGAGGCCGAGATGATAAGTGGTGAAACACTAGCGGAAAAGTACCTAACTAAGAGGAGGGCATGCTGGGGATGCCCGATTGGATGCGGGAGGGTTACGAGGGTTCCTGAGGGGGCATTCACCGTGGAGTATAGTGAAGGGCCAGAGTATGAGAGCATTTGGGCGTTAGGGGCTGACTGCGGGGTGAAAGAGTTAGATGCGATAGTTAAAGCAAACCACTTCTGCGACGAGCTCGGCTTAGACACCATAAGTATGGGTGCAACGATCGCTTGTGCAATGGAGCTCGTGCAAAGGAAGAAGATTAAGCAGGAGCAGCTTCAAGGGTTAAAGCTGGAGTTCGGCAATGCCGCGGCGATGGTTGAGGCGGTGTGGAGAACCGCTTACAAGGTTGGCATAGGGGCGGACTTAGCGATGGGCTCCAGGAAGCTTGCCGAGAAGTATGGGATGCCTGACCTTAGCATGAGCGTTAAGGGGCTTGAACTACCCGCCTACGATCCAAGAGGAGCGCAGGGGATCGGGCTTAACTACGCCACAGCTAACCGTGGCGGCTGCCACGTGACGGGATACACCATCGCCTCAGAGATCCTAGCTCCGGAGCCGGTCGACAGGTTTGCAACAGAGGGGAAGGCCCAGCTGGTCAAGACATTCCAAGACTTCACGTCTGTGGTTAACTCCGCAACGGTGTGCCTGTTCGTAACCTTCGCCCTTGGACCAGCAGACTTCGCCGTCCTTCTGTCAGCCATAACTGGATGGGACATGACGGAAGAGGACATCTTAAAGATCGGAGAGAGGATCTACAACCTCGAAAGACAGGTAATGAACATGATAGGTGTCAGGGGACAGGATACGCTGCCTAAGAGGCTGCTGAAGGAGAAGATGCCTGATGGGCCGTCCAAGGGCAAGGTTAACAAGCTTAGCGAGATGCTGCCAGAGTACTACGAGCTGCGCGGATGGACGGAGGAAGGGATCCCAAGGGATGAGAAGCTTAAGGAGCTTGAGCTAGCCTAAAACCAGCAATTTTTTATACTTCCCTTTCTTCCTTTTCTCTCGGGGTGCCTTGCTTGGCTAAGGTTAAAGTGAAGTTTTACGCTAATTTCAGGCGTAAATACGGAGTTAAAGAGGTTGAAGTTGACTGTGATGGAGGCCTTAAAAGCCTCGTGGAGGCCTTAAACGAGAAGGTTAAGGGCGTTAAAGAGGATATTTTTGACGAGAAAGAGGGTGATGTTAAGGGTGATGTGTTGTTCCTCATAAATGGTGTTAACGTGAAGACGATGGATAAGGCGAAGATTAGCTTTAGTGACGGAGACCAGGTGGCGATCTTTCCGCCGATAGCCGGCGGCTAGAAGGTTTGAATTGGGCTGCTGCAAACATCGCTTTAGGCCCTGACCGGCTTTTCCCGTCTTGCTTGCTGTGAAGGTAAACCTTTTAACGTGTTCAGTGGTCGTTACCACAGGCGGTAATGGTGGTTTCTTATTATGATGGATGGTTCGCCCTCTGTTATTCAGGTTGAGGTTTCGTCCCTGTGCAACTTGAACTGTTTCATGTGCCAAAGACGAACCTGGAACCCATCAGAGGAGGGTGTGATGGGTTTTTCCCTTTTTAAAAGGCTTAGGGATGCTGTGAGGGAGGCTGACAAGGTCGTCCTCTACGGTTTGGGAGAGCCTCTAATGAACCCTGACATTGTGAAGATGGCTGAGTTCGTTAAGAGGGAGAGTGAGGCAGACTTAACCCTGACGACTAACGGGACGCTTCTCACCCGGGGTCTTGCAGGTAAACTGGTTAGCGCTGGTGTAACGTCGATCTACGTGTCACTTGACAGTTTGAACGAGGAGAGGTTGAGGAAGATACGCTACGGGATAGACAGCAGGGCAGTTTTGGAAAACCTACGCTACCTAGCTGGAAAGTTCAGCTCCGACGTGGAGGTTGGGGTGGAATATGTCGTGATGAGAGGAAACCTAGACGAGCTACCCAGCTTCGTAGCAGACGTTGCGGAGATGGGTGTAGAGCACGTTCTAGTGTCCCATGTGGTTCCCTACTCTGAGGAGGCGGCGAGGCAGGCTGCTTATACGACCATCAGCGAGGAGGGGATCAACGCTGGGAGAAACCTTTTCGGGAAAGGATGGGAAGTCATATTGGAGGCAGCGCAGAGCCTCCTCTCGATGGTTTACGCGGGGGTGCCTATCAAGTCTGATAAAGCAGAACTTTTAATGGATGCCTGGCGTAAGGCTAGGGAAATGAACGCTGAAATCAACGCTCCGTTAATTCTCAGCGGAGAGGTAGACGTTAACATTCTAGAAAAGGTTAAGAGGGTTTTCGGAGAGGCTAGTAAGGTGGCTTCACAGTACGGTTTAAAGCTTACGCTGCCGCCAGCCGTCTTCAGCGTGAACGCGAGGAAGTGTCCCTACGTGGAGAAGAACGCCACGACGATCAGGTGGGATGGGGGAGTGGCCCCATGCCAGGAATACCTCCACGAACACCGATGCTACGTAAACAAACACTACAAGAAAGTTATAAGATGCTCTTTCGGAAACATCAAGGAGAGGAGCTTGGAAGAGATCTGGAATGAAGAGGAATATGTGGAGTTTAGGGAGAGGACGAAGAACATAGTAGAGTCGACTCCTTGGTGTGGTGACTGCCCATACTCAACAATGGACTGCTGGTTCACGAGGTCGAACGAGCTCGACTGCTATGGGAACACGCCTAGCTGCAGCGAATGCATATACAGCACAGGGCTAGCCAAATGCAACATTTAAACGAAATAATGTTAAACAAGGATCACGGCCGCCGACAGGGCATTTCCCTTTAACTTTGGTGTTTCAATGTGAAGGCGCTGGAGAGGGCGGCGGGTGACTGCGAGGTGGCTGGGATGGAGGAAGGAGAGGTTGAGGAAATGCTGAAGCTTGCCGTCCGCCTCCACGGGCATCTAGGCCCATTCCTTGTTTTGGGTTTAAGGGCGGGGTTAACGGCGAGAAAGCTGTTAGGAGGCGTGTCGAGAGTTGAAGCAGCCGTTTTCCTAGAGCCTCCTACGAGCTGCATTTTAGATGGACTTCAGGTTTCGTCCGGCTGCACCGTTGGAAATGGAAGGCTGACCGTGACGGCGACGAAGAGGAGGGAGGAGGCGAAGGCTACGTTCCACTCGGACAAGGATGTGTTAACGATAGTTTTTTCAGAGGACTTCATTAAGCAACTTCTTACATCCCTCCCAAAAGACAAGGAGGAACTAGGTGAGGTTGCAAGAGAGGTTTTAAGGGAAAGTGAGGGGAAGCTTTTCCAGATGCGGCACCGTTAACCCCCGGTACTGCATAAGCGATGCTTAAAATGGAACACGGAGGAATATGGGAAGCTATGGGTGGAAGCTGCGCCGTAATAGTTGTTTTGGATGGATGCAACGTTAAAGCGTTTAAAAAGGCTGACACGCCGGTGCTGGATGAAGTCATGACCGAGGGAGCCTGGACCTTTAAATGTAAGTCCGTTGTTCCCACGGCGACTTATACAGCCCACTGCTCCATAGTTACCGGGCGCACTCCGGGAGAGCATGGCGTCGTCGGAAACTTTTACTATGACGCAGAGGAGGGGAGAGTGATCGATTTTGACGTTGACGACGTTAACCTCTACGTCGAAACGTCAACGATTTTCGAGGAGGTGGCTTGTGGGGGATGTGTGGGTGAGCCAATCACGAAAGGGGCTAAGCTCGTCGTCTCTAAAGGGGAAGTTCAGGCTAGGGATGTTTGGCGTCAGGACGAGTATGCTACGGCAAAGGTTTTAGAGATGATCGAAGCCCACCAGCCTGAGGTTATCGCCGTAAACTTCCCTGGAGTCGACGTAGTCGGGGAGAAGTTTGGACCCCTGAGCAGCGAGGAAATCAGGCTCTTAGAAAAAGACGACAGGCTGATAGGGAGGATCAGGGAGGTGCTGGAGGAGTCGTACGAGGATTACCTTATAGTGGTGACCGCTGACCACGGGATGACCGAGGTTAGAGAGAACATTAGGGTTTACGAGGTTTTAGCTGACTTTAACCCCGTGGTTTGCGCTTCCCACAGGTTCGCCCACATATACTTGGATGGAGGAGTGGAGGAAGCTAGGAAGGCACTCAGAGAGGATGGAAGGTTTAACCTGATCGTTTCACGGGAGGAGGCAGACAAAATTTCTCTTTTAAATAAGAGAAGCGGAGACTTGATGGTGGCAGCCCAGCCCGGCTACGAGCTGAGCGAGCAAAGGCTCAGAGGCAGTCACGGCGGCGTCTCACGAGAAGAAATGTATGTCCCCCTTATAATCAGCAAGCCTGAATATGGGGACGTCGTTAAAGGTGAAACGTCAATAATGGACGTTTCAAGGATCGTTAGGAGATATTTGCTTGAGAGGAAGTGCTTAATGGTGGCCAGAGACCTTCTAGGGAGAACAGACCCAGCCCACGGGTGGGATCATATGAAAAGAGTTTTAACGTGTTCAACTCGCCTAGCTTTGAAGTATGATGCAGACGTTGAGGCGGTCAGGCTTGCAAGCATACTCCACGACGCGGGTAGGGGGAAAGACGAGGCGAGACACGCCGAGATTGGGGTGAGTGTTGCTAGATCCTTGCTGGAAGGGAGGATTCCAGAAGAGAGGCTTGAAAAGGTCATTAAGGCGATTTTAAGCCATCACACCGACCATCCCGAAAAATTAACAAGCCTGGAAGAAAAGATACTTTGGGATGCCGACAAGGTGGACGCCTTAGGGCTCCTAGGACTCGCCAGGTGTCTAAAGGAGGCAGGATGGAAGGGGGAGACCATACAGGATGCTATAGGACACTTGGAAAAGGACACTGAAAATTTTGCTCGTACCATGCACTTTAAGGAGACGAAGAAGCTTGCCAAGGTGAAGGTTAAATGGAGCATACGATTTATTAAGAGGCTTAGAAGGGAGCTGGAATTTAAAGGGTAGCGTTTTCACTGCGAATTTCACAATAGAACTCCTGCTTCCATGGTAACTTTAAGTCGATTCAAATTTTTAGGGAGTTAAAGAATCCCAGATAAAAGCTTATATTTGAAAAGAACACAACTTTATCATGCAAATTTTGGAAGATAAATGGTTGAAACGACATAGACCTGATAAGGTTAACCCCCTAAGGGACGGAACATTAAGGTGGTGTTGCTAGTAACATTAATAGTTTTGATTTAGGAGGAGCACAATGTGAGGGTTGCTGTGAAAGGTGGCGGAACAGAGCTGAGCAGCGCGCTTCGCAGAGCGTCACCCGGAGACGAAATAATCCTAGATAAGGGAGAGTATAGGGTTGACGGGTTAGAGGTTGAGGTGGATGTAACCCTTAAGGGGGGAGGAGTAGGAGCTACGAAGCTGGTATTTGACGGGTACGGCTTCATCTGCGAGGGAGTTAGAAGGTTTAGGGTTGAAGGCGTTTCAATGGTTAGCCTAGGAGAGGCGGAGGTCCTCAACGTTAAGTATGGCAGGGTGGAGGCAACCAACTGTGAGTTTACAGGATGCTTGCAGGCATCGCTCCGCGTGGAGATGGGGTTGGCAAGGATTGTTGGCTGCCGCTTCCACGGTAATGGTTACGGAGCGCTGCTTTGTGAGGGAAGCGTGATTTCAGTTGAGAGGTGTGAATTCTCAAGGAATGAAGTTGCAGCACTGTGGGTTAAGGGAGGAGACTTAAAGGTTGAAAGGTGCGTCTTCCAAGCGAATATGCTTGGGATAGGTGCAGCGTGGGGTTCTAGGATTAAAGTTGTTGACAACGAGTTTGTAAGCCACGTAGTGGATCCAGCTGTGGTTGTGATGGAGAAGTCTGATGCGGAGTTGAGGGGGAACATGTTCTACGATTGCCGCTGCGGAATCCTCCTAACACGTTACTCGACCGCTACGATAGAGGGAAACGTGTTCATCATGTGCGGTGATGGGGGTAACCCTGTAGTATCGGTAGGTGGAGATTGCAGCGTTAGAGGGAGGGTCGCAGACTCTAACAAGTTTGTGGATCCACGTGGAGACATCACAAACTGAGGATTAGCGGGGAACCACCTTGAAAAGAGGCTTCGCAATCCATTCGCTTTTACATTTCGGGCATTTTGATGGAGACTTCGGCTTGTCAAGGTTGAAGACGTAGCCGCATTTTAGGCATTTGGGAGGGAGGGCGACGAGCTGCTCCCTCGACCTTTGCAGTGACCGTGCAATGTGGCGCAGGTCTTCTAGAACGTCCTTGGGGTCCAATTCTAAGATCTGGGATATCTGGTCTACGCTGAGAGGCCCTTCACTCTCCCGTAGGAGACTTACAATTCTCTCACGCCGGGTGTCCCATTCACCGCTCAAGAAGAAGCCTCCAAGGAACCTGTTAAAGCCTCGCTTTTACCCGCCCCCTTCTAGGGGGAAGGGTTTAGCTCTATGATTAGAGGGGTGAACCCTCTTTTATCGCATGCCACATTAAAAATTTTCACCCCGTTAACTACGCGTTCGAGGACGTCGTCTCTACACCTGTGGCTGTGACCATGGAAGACGTAGTTTACCTCGTACGATTCGATGACGTCCATGAATACGCTTGCACCGCATAGCTCCATGCATGGGTCTCCTTTAACCGTTTCGGCTGTTGGTGAAAAGTGCATTAAAACTATTTTTGTTCGGGCATCTTCGATTTCCCTTAAGGCCTTCTCAAGCTTCCGGAGTTCTCTGCTGGTGACTTTCAGCGCCGACTCATACTTCTCCCTTTCAACATTAACTCCTATGTTAAATGAGTAGTCGTACCATCCCCTCACGCCCGCTACACCCAAATTTAAATCCTCCAAGTAGCACCCTTCACCGTCCAAGATCTTCAGGTCTGAGGGGTCGAAGAAACGTTTTTTCAGTTTTGGGGTATACCACCAATCATGGTTCCCAATAACCATGAACCGGTACTTGGCTGGGGTCGATGCTAAGAGAAGGAGGGCGCTTTTAACGTTATCGTTATACTTCTTCTCCATGGAGAGGTCTCCGCAGAAGAGGAACACGTCTACCATCAAGTACTCTAACCTGCTCAGACAGTACCTAACGTTTTCAAGGGTAAAGACGATTTTAAACTTGCCCTTAATGCCTAGGTGGAAGTCGCCGGTGGCCGCAATTCGCATCAGAGATCCTCCATTAAAGGCTAAAAACCAAAGGTAATTTTAAACTACTGTTGTTGGAAGCGATGTTTTAACGGAAGTCCTCCCATGGAAAATCAACTAGAAGACGAACTATCCTCAAGTTTAACATAAACTTCGCAGCCATATTTTAAATGGGAAAATGAAAGGTGTGAAAATCGCTTATCCTGCTTGGCTTAGGGCTGCTTTGAGGGATTCCTCGAATATTTCAATTCCCCTGTCAACTTCTTCCTGCGTTATAACTAGGGGAGGTTTAACGTGTACGAGGTTCCTTATGATATCTCCTTTCAGCGTTATGTCAGGCTCCCTTAACCCTAGGATTAGTCCTCGTTGCAACGCCTCTTGCTGGAGAAGTTCTGTCACCTTGTTTGCCGGCTCCTTCGTCTTCCTGTCCTTAACAAGTTCTACGCCTATGAAGAGTCCTGGTCCACGTATATCACCTATAACCTCGTACTTCTCCTGAAGCTCCTCTAACCGTTTCCTAACGTACTTCCCCATTTCCTCGGCTCTCCTAGGCAAGTTCAGCTTCTGTATGACGTGGATGTTTATCAGTGCCGCTGCGAATGCGACAGGGTTCGCTGAGAACGTGCTGTGCTGTTCCGCTGGACTGAAACTTTTAAGCTTCTTCCTTGCTAAGGTGGCTCCTACAGGGAAGCCGCCGCCGATGGCTTTTGTTAGAGCCATTATATCCGGAACAACGTCGTATAGTTCGGACGCGAACATTCTCCCAACCCTTCCAAAGGCTGTCTGTGACTCGTCGAAGATCAGGAGAAGGCGGGCTTCATCACAGAACTTCCTCAACTCTTTAAGGTACTCTGGAGGCGGGGGGACGTCGCCGCCCGACCCTAGAATGGGTTCTATCAGGATTCCTATTAGTGGGGCGCCGACACCCTTATCAAGCATCTTCTTCGAGAACTCTAAGCACTCCAAGCTGCAGTCTGGGTATTCAAGGTTAAACGGGCAACGGTAGCAGTAAGGGTAGGGGATCTTGACGAACCTGTCTAAGCCGAAGGGGGTGAACCTGACCAATTCTCTCATGTAGTGGGTAGCCGCGAACGTGGCAAGAGTGTTGCCGTGGTAGCCCCCCCAAGCCGTCACGAAGAGGTGGGCTCTAGGCTTATTGATCATTGCCAGTTTAAGGGCTGCCTCTATGGCGACGGAGCCTCCTTGAGTGTTTAAAACGACCTTCTCAAGGTCTCCCGGTGCGATCTCCACAAGCTTATTGATAAGTTTGACACGTGGCACGGTGAAGAAGTGATTTCTGATGTGGGTTAAGTGTTTTACCTGCTCTATCGCTGCGAAGCACACATCTGGATGGCAAAACCCGACGCTGAGGGTCCAAGCCTGAGAAGTGAAGTCGATATACTCCTTCCCATCTAAGTCCTTTACCCTTGCGCTGGCAGGTACCCCTTCGAAGAAAACAGGCTTCTTAATAGGGACAAGAGCTCTAGAGCCGGCTAAGGAGATCTCCTCCTCCGTCAGCGTGGTCAGAAGGGAAACTATCTCTTCTTCGTCTAAAACAACAGGTTTTATATCGCCCAAAAGAAACCCTCCCTTTAAGTTCGGTAGTTAAGGAAAAATACCGAAAATAAACTTAAAAAAGTATTTCCTCTATGAAGAGGTTTCAAGAAGGGATGCGTGGATGTTTCCTCACCGGAGGGTGGAGGATGGTTACCGGAGTATTCTTCCACGAAGAGTTTAAGGGTAAAGACTGGCCTGTGATAGGAGACAAGTTCGCCAGCTTTCCCGAGGTGCTCGGCGACCTCCTACACAACCCCAACGTCGTGCTTATCGAGCCGAAGGAGGTTTCCGAAGAAATTTTACTTAAAGTTCACAGCAGAGAGCTGGTTGAAAACTTGAAAAGGTCGTGGTACCGTAAGGGAGCTATGCTTTCCGTTGGGGGATGCATCGAAGCAGCTGAGAAAATAAGGATAGGTGAGCTGGAGAACGCACTTGTGTTCGACGTGGCGGCAGGACACCATGCAGGGCCATCCAGCGCATGGGGTGGAACATACGTCTCCTGCACTGGCCCGGTCGTAGCGTACATGAGGGAGACCTATGGCAGGGGGAGGTACGCGATCATTGACACGGATAGCCATCACGGGGATGGTACAAGGTCGATCTTCATGGGAGATCGAGACGTGCTTCACGTCTGCTTCTGCAGCATGGATACCGTGGAGGATGAAGGAACGAAGGTCGATGTGAACGTGGGGTGGAAGGTGGCCGATGAGGAATATTTACGCCTCGTCGAGGAGGAGTTCATACCAAGAGTGAGAAAGTTCAGGCCGGTGATGATAATACATCTATTCGGGCACGACACGTGCCAGGGGGATTATGGTGACAGAGGGTTGACAGAAGAAGTTTACCCTAAACTTGCAAGGATTGTTTTGGAGTGCGCCGAGGAAGTGTGCGACGGGCGCTACTTGGTGATAACCCATGGAGGTAGCAGGAGAGACGTCGCCGAAAGGATTTTCCCGGAAATAGTTAGAGTGTTGGCAAAACTTTAGGCTTCCTAACAGTTAATGTTCTTTTGGCGGATGGAAAAACTAACCTTACTTCTTCTTTTCTAACACTCTTCCCCCGCCGCAGTGTGAACAGTGGCGTGCTGTTTCTGGGACTGGTCTTCCACGGTTAGGACTTATTAGGAGGATGGAGACAAACCACCTCCAGATGGTGGAGTCCATGAAGTTGAGATGAGCTGCTTCTAGGTCTGGAGGGTGGATGAACAGGAGGAAGTCTTCAATGGGAGAGCGAAAGGGTGACTCCCAGCCGCTATGATTAAAGTCTTCTAAAAAAAATATATAATGAAGTGTGGAGGGTTAAGCTGAGCGAGGTAGATGACAGGGATGAAGTCGGGAACTATTGGGGTAAACAGAGGAACAGCGATGGCTTATGGTAGATGGCGCTCCTCCTGCCCTTCAACACTATCCGCTCGGGAAAGATTTAAGCTGCTAGGTTGCTTGGGTAAGACTGCAGTTAGCTCTCTAAACTGGTTTCTTAATTTTCCCTGATGGCTTTAAGCTTGCTTTCCACCGTTGCAGGCTTATCTCTCCGGTCGTCCACCACAACTGATGTAACCACGCGTTTAGCACCTTCCTTGAAGACGGCTTCATGGGCTAACTTTACTGCTTGGAAAACTTCTTCGATGCTGCCGGCTTCAATGACCGTCGACATGGCGCCTGGAATGACCTTGACTCCTGCCTGTCTCAATGCTTCTATGGCTGCCCTCACAAACCTGCTCACACTAACTCCCTCACCTAGAGGAATAACCTTAACTTCCCCTACCACCATTAGCCACACCACCGCAAACAGAGGCAGAAAACACCCTTAATAAAGTTTAGGAATCACTATGATGAAGTTTCGGTTAAGGGGGTTCACGAAGAGGCTGGGGAGTAGGTGTTTAAGTTTCCGTTGGGTTGATGAAAAGATAAGGGGGAATGACCACCTTTGACGCTGACTTAGCGAAAGAATTAATTTAGACTACGTTATTTTGAAAATAGCTAAATTGGGGGTTCCATAAGATGAAGGTTATGGAGATGGCGCCCAAAGAGGTTGACGAGGTCACGATTACTAGGGAAATAGTTAAGGCTGCCGCTGAAGATTGGAGTAAGATAGCGGATTCGGACGTGGTCATCGTTGGAGCGGGGCCATCAGGGTTAACAGCAGCCAAGTATCTTGCAGTCGCCGGACTGAAAACGGTGGTTTTCGAGAGAAGGCTTTCCTACGGAGGCGGGATAGGCGGAGGCGGGATGCTCTGGCATAAGGTTATCGTCTCCAAGCCAGCTGATGAAATATTAAGAGACACAGGGTGCAACTTGGTTGAAGTGGAAGACGGCGTCTACGTAGTTGATGCAGCTGAGATGATGGCGAAGCTTGCGGTTGCAGCCATAGACGCCGGTGCAAAAGTCGTTTTTGGGGTAACGGTTGAAGACCTGATGTACTCTTTAAACCCGCTGAGGATAACAGGCGTTGTGATTCAATGGAGCGCCGTCACCCTGTCAGGGCTTCACGTCGACCCTGTTTCCGTGAGAGCGCGTGCAGTAGTTGACTGCACGGGACATGACGCCGAGGTGGTGTCCGTTGCCTCAAGGAAGATCCCCGAGTTTAACATAGAAATAAAGGGAGAGAAGTCGATGAATGCTCCTTCAGGAGAAAAATTTGTCGTTGAAAAAACAGGTGAGGTATGCCCGGGACTCTACGCCTCGGGGATGGCCGTCTGCGCCCTCTATGGTGGACCCAGAATGGGGCCCATCTTCAGCGGAATGCTTCTGTCAGGTAGGAAGGTTGCCAATGAAATAATCGAGGAACTCGTTAGATAAGCTTCAGAATTGAAAAACGCTTCTTTTTTATAATCTAAAGTGATAAACGCCGGCTTCACTTTAACTTTATGCTTGAACTAACCTAAAAACTAACAAACTTGGTAAAGATGGCGCAGTCTCCCGAGTTTAATTTTCCTTAGTGCTGCGATCTTACTGGGATTTTACTTCGCTAAGAGGTAAACTGGACGGGTAAGAAACAGGGTTTAACATTTAAGGTTAGAACTTTCTTGCGTCTGTTCTGCTTAACGCGACCGTTCGAATATTTTATGACTTAACAGTATTTGATGCATATAGATTACTAATTAACTATGTTAACTTTTGCTATTTTTTACTAATGGAAGCTTTAAATTGCTGTTACATTTGCTGTTACAACGTATACTGGCATTTCAACGGATGGTGAAGAGTGTGAAGAAGGATGTAGTCGTTATTGGAGGCAGTGCTGCTGGTGTTACAGCTGCTATCACTGCGAGAAGACATTATAGAAATGCAAGTATAGCCGTTGTTAGAAGGGAGAAGGAAGTCGTTGTTCCCTGCGGGGTTCCATATATTTACGGAACTCTAAAGGATGTTAGGAAAAACCTGATACCGGACGCTGTTCTTTTAAATAGGAACATTGAAATAATAGTTGACGAGGTCACGTCGATAAACAGGGATGAAAAGTCGCTTACTCTTTCGAAAGGGGACAAGCTGGAGTATGAAAAACTCATTCTTGCGGTTGGCTCCTCTCCAGTGGTTCCGCCTATACCTGGAGTGAACCTAGAAAATGTGTTTGTCGTAAGGAAGGACGTGGAGTACTTAAGTAGGCTGATGGCTGCCCTCGAGAAGGCTAGGGACGTTGTCATCATAGGAGGCGGATTTATAGGTGTAGAGTTTGCGGACGAGTTTGCTAAGAGAGGGTTGAATGTTACGATAGTAGAGTTACTGCCCCATTGCCTTCAGTTGGCATTCGATGAGGACTATTGTTTAATGGCGGAGCAGAAGCTGGCTGAGAGGGGGGTAACGCTCAGGACAAACGAGAGAGCCGAGGAAATAATAGGCGACGGAAAAGTTGAGAAGGTGAAGCTTAGCAGCGGGGAGGCGCTTAAGGCAGATTTAGTATTAATAGGAATAGGTGTGAAGCCAAACACCGAGCTCGCAGAGAAGGCTGATTTGAAGATCGGAGAGAGAAAGGGCATATGGGTTGACAAGTACATGAGGACGAGTGACGAGGACATTTTCGCTGTCGGCGACTGCGCTGAGAAGTATTCGTTCTTCACCAATAAGCCGACGGCTCTCAGGCTTGCGTCGATATCCACGAAGGAGGCGAGAATTGCAGGGGCAAACCTCTTCTCCTTGAAAAGGGTGAACATCGGCTGTATAGGCAGCTTTTCAACGATTATAGGAGACCTTGCCCTCGGCGTCGCAGGGTTAACGGAGAGGGCTGCAAGGGAGGAGTCATTTGAGTATATCACCGGGGAGTTCAAGGCACCGGACAAGCATCCGGGATCCATGCCCAACACGCGGGAAATGAAAGTTAAACTCCTATTCGAGAAGGGGTCAGGTATACTTATAGGTGGACAGGTGGCTGGAGGAGCGACGACGGCGGAGGTAACAAACATACTCGTCTCGATGATAGAGAAGTGCATGACAGCTGAGGAGGTTGCAACGTTTCAATTTGGCACGCATCCAGCTTTAACCAGTTCGCCTATAACGTACCAGATAACCGAGGCAGCGGAGGAGGCGCTAACCAAACTTTAGAAGGTAAAAAAGTAAAAATAGGGCTTCTCCCCTCTTAATTTTTCCTTGACCCCTAGCAGCGGGAAGGGCGAATCTTCCCTGCTTGCTTTGATACCGTGGCCTTTACCCCGCTCCGCTCCTTGAACTCTGCTGTGACCTTAATGTACTCTGGTTCTACACGTTCCATTAGGTCCTTTAGAATGATGGATACTACTTCCTCATGGTGAAGAGGTTTCCCCCTAAAGAATTTGAAGTAGTCGCTGAGGGACTCGTACTCTATGAGTTTATTGTGGGGGATGTATTCTACTTCTATTTTTGCTTTGTCCGGTTTTCCCGTGACCGGGCATAGGCATGTGAAGCCATCATAGGTGAACTTGGCTTTGTGACCGCTGTGAACGTTGGGTATCACCCTGATCTTGAACTTGGGAGATGGACTTTTAATCTTCTGGAGCAGAGAGGCGAGCTCCTCCTTGCTCCTCGCCACGTACTGGGCTATGTGCAGTGGCCATGGAGAGCGAGCCTTCTCGGGGCAGTATGCTATAACGGGTTTCCCCCTAGTCGCTGCTGTGAATGATTCGATGGCTGCTCCGAAGCTCGGCCTGGAAGCCACTAGCACCACCACGTCTGCCTTCATGCACTTCTGAAGGTCGCTTAAAACTATTTTTCTACACAGGTCGTGTTTCCCTCTAAAGTCCTCCACGCCACCATAGTCTCCGTTTTCAAACTGGTCTATGACGTCAAAGCCAACGGATCTAAGGAAGCGCTGAAGGGACGTTACTTCCTCTTTTCCGCCGTATCCGACCGAGCCGCAGACGAAAACTTTGAGACGCTTCAAGAAGGACACCATCTAAGTTGGGTGGTTAAACCTGCTAGATAGGCTAACCATCCCTTGCAGCTGACTCCTCGCATTGGAAGATTGCCAGGTGCGAACTTCTAGCAGCCGCCTTGCAACGGTGAGGTTCGTGATCGCCGCTATTACGATTAGAGAGTACGAGATGACTGGGATCATGATTGAGAAAGCGACGGAGACAAAGGAGAGGATCGACGCTATGAAGATGATGAAGAGCCTAACGTCACGGTTTGCGAGGTAGTTGCTTATTGGCGACTGGAAAGAGAAGCCGGGGATCCTTTCTGATGCAGCGCGGCTATAGCTTACCATGAGGGCTCCCAGTATTGCAAGTAAGCAGAAGGCAGGAGAGTACTTTAAGCCTTCAAAGAAGAAACCATACAAGCCCATTCCAGCTAAGATCGCTACGTCAGCATACCGGTCGAGAACCGAGTCTAGGAATCCGCCGAAGGGAGTCGTCTTCCCCGTCATTTTAGCTAGGTCCCCGTCTACGCCATCTAAGATCGATGACAGCTGGGCTAGGATACCTCCTAAGAGTTGAATTCCAAAGTAGAATGCTATCGGAGAGAGAAGGCTTACTAAAAAGCTTAAAACGGTGACTTGGTTCGGGGTAACCACACGGTGCTTGGAGAGGAATCTTGCAATAGGCCTAGAAATTCTCCGGTTGAGGGAGCGTGACACTATCCCATCCCAGCTCTGAGGCACCTTCCACTCCTCCCAGTATCCTCTCTGCGAACTCCATATCTTCAGGCGTGTCGACGTCAAGCCACAGGAAGCCTGACACGTCGACGGCCCTTATAGGTCTTCCATTTCTTATGAGCCACCTCATACAGTCCGTTATGGTGACGGTGAACCTCTCCCTAGCGAGGAGGCTTGCAACATCAAACACCACCGGGTCGCAGAGGAATACCCCGGTGTCGACACCGTTCCACTCTGGGATCTCCTTACCTATGTCAATTATGTAGTTTTCCTTGTCCACCAGCACCTTGGTGGCGTCATTAACCTGTGGAGGGAAACGTGGAGTTCTGTCTACGCATAGGCTTGTGCCCTCTCCTTCATCGAGTAGGAGGCGTATCGCTTCAGCATCAACTATGTGGTCGGACATCAGCAGGAGGAAAGGTTCTCGCTTGATGAGTTTTCTCGCCACCTTGAGGGAGACGCCGTTGCCTCTCTCGTACTCGTGGTTATGGACGAAATGAACCTTAACACCTAACTGCTCCACCCATGGTTTCAGGTATCGTCTAACCTTACTTCCCAAGTATCCTGTAACTACTGCCACCTCGTCCACCTGCACTTTAGCTAAAGCGTCAAGCACGTGGACTATTAGGGGTTTGCCTAGGACTGGCAGGAGGGGCTTCGGAGTTTTCAACGTGAGGGGGCGAAGCCTTGACCCGTTACCAGCTGCAACTATAACTGCTTTCATTCCTCCCACCATCCATCGGCCTATTTGGATCTATGGTAGCTGAAGGGAGAAGTTAGGCGATTGGAGGGAAGGCAAATTTAATTAAGTTATCTTATCGGTATTATAGTTGAAAACGATACAATTCGTAATACTAATCAGGGAATGGTAAGTTATAAATGTTTTCCTTCTAAAAGATTTGAGCGGAAGGGTAGGGAGCCTTATGCCTAGACGGGCGGTAGTCGTGCTCAGCGACCCAGAGAGCATACACATTATGTCTGATCCAATGCGTAAAGAGATCCTAAGGCTCCTTTTGAAGAAGCCTATGACGGAGACTGAGCTTTCAGAGGCGTTAGGGATAAACAAGTCCTCTGTAGGATACCATCTTAAGATCTTGAGGGAGTATGGGATAATAAGCGTCCAGAGAAGCGTGGTGGGGGAGCACGGCATACTGCAAAAGTACTATGAGCCCACCGCAACCCTCTTCGTGGTCGATTACGATAAAGCCCCCTTAAAGATTAAAAAACAGTACATTGAGGTTCAGCTTGAAAGGTTAAGGGGGATTATAAGCCTTTTCCAGATGGTTGAAGTTGGGCGGGGCAGGTACTTACAGGTTTCATCAGACCTCATGGAGGAGTTAGCGGAGGAAATGGTGAAGAACATAGTTGCTGTTAGTAGGAAATACGAAGGAAAAGAGACAGACCTAGATGGTGAAACGTTTCTCACCTTAATATATGGCGAAGCATTAAATGAACTAATGAAAAATGAAAAATGGAAAAAGTTTTTCGCGTCGCTAGGAGCGCTAGGAAAGCTTATAGTTAAAACGCTTCCTAACGAGGCTACAATAACGTCATAGAATAATCTTCGAGAAAAAACGAATATGAAAAAGAGTGCTGCTACCTAGAAAGAACGCCGTCAACGTCCATCAAAAACTGGAAGACAAGGGTTGTTAAAAAGCGATTTGTTGAATTAAAATCAATACCCTTCTTTTAGCTCCCCTCAAGTGGGGGAAACGTTCTTGCTATTTATTTGGGTGTCATTTGGCTTCTTTTCTTAATAATTAGTTGTTCTCTAAACTACACCTCTAACTTTATCTAACTTTAAGTGTTTATTCACGTCTGAGGTAACTGTGACGTCTAAATTGCGACTGAATGTCAAATTTCGAAAGGTTTAAACAGTAACGTGAGGGAAAATGTGATGCTTCGGTAACCCTTAACGTGAGGTGGAGGTTTTGGGTGTTTATGAGTTTGAGGGTAGGCGTCCAAGGATAGGGGAAGGAACGTACATTTCTCATAGTGCAGATGTAATAGGAGATGTTGTCATAGGAAGAGAGTGCTTTATAGGTCCTGGAGCTAGGATAAAGGGTGACTATGGAAGCGTCAGAATAGGAAATAAAACGAACATTCAGGAGAACTGCGTCGTCCATGCTAGACCTGGTGAAATATGCGTCATAGGAGACTGGGTTAGCATTGGGCACGGGGCGATCGTCCATAACTGTACTATAAGGGACTACGCTGTAATAGGAATGGGGGCTATTGTAAGCGATTACGCGACGGTAGGAACATGGGCGATAGTAGGAGAGGGATGCCTTGTTAAGTCTAAGCAGGAGGTTCCTGATAGAAAAATAGCTGTAGGCATCCCGGCGAAGGTGATAGGTGACGTGACGGAAGAACACGTAAAGCTTTGGACTAGGTATAAGGAGATCTATGTTAGCTTGGCTAGACGCTACAGAGAAAAACTTAGAGAAGTAAACGTTTGAAATAAATGGGAGAAAGGGGAGGTGTTTAGCTGGAAGAGTCTACAATGCGGAGAATTTCCATGCACAACTTCTTAACCTTTTGAAGGTTTTCCTCGTCTAAGTTTTCGGGAACGTCTTCTGGCGTATGCCAGAGGGTGAAAAGCTCGTTTTCGTCCATGCCAAATATGGTTGCTGCTTTAATTCCCCCTCTCACAAGCGACGATGCGTCGGTGTTACCGTACCCTATTTCAACGGTTCTGACGGGTATTTTCGCTCTTTCTCCTGCCTCCAAGATCAAGTTTACAACTTCCTTTGACAGTGTTACGCCGACCGACTTCTCCTTCGAGATAATGCCGATTTCACCTTGCCCGACCGTTTCCAAGTTGACGACGAGAGCCTTGTCCGCTATTTCCTTATGGGTTTCAGCGAAGAACTTGGAGCCCTTGGTGCTTGGCTCCTCAGATCCAAAGCTGACGATCCAAACCTCGGTGTTCTTGGGCTTTCTCTTAGAGACCTCCTCTGCTAGGGAGAGGATTACGGCTACTGCTGAGAGGTTATCGTTAGCTCCCATGCAGGGGGTGCTCGTAACCATGTTCCGCATGAAGTAAAATGTGACGATGAGGCCTACTAAGGGCACCACCATGAAGTAGTCGAAGAGGTTGAATGATAGAACGTAGTCCGTTAACCCTCTAGTTATGAAGCCTAACGGGCCTTCTAGGATGCTGCTTCCACCGTAAAGGAAGATCCAAGCAGACTTAACGGCTGATAGCACTGTTAGGAGGGCTAGGCATCCAACAGCTATGTTCTGTATCATGGCTAGCTTAGGCTTGTGCTTCCAGAATAAAGGCATGAGGTATGCTGAGTCGTGATGGCCAGAGAAGACCAAGATCCTCTTTGCTTCCCCCCGCGGTTTTATTTTGCCTATCACGTTCTGGGAGGTCGCTTCGGGAAACATCCAGTCGAGGACGGCTTTCCCCCTCATCCTAGACAGGTACAGTGTGAGAAGGCTTGTTATGCCTAGGAGGAACGCTACTGGAGGCATGAGAAAGTACACTATGAAGGCTGCAAGGTACATGAAAGCCATGAAGACTATCAGTCCCTGAAGGACTCTAGGGTGAACCCTAAACTCTTCAACAACCACCTCATCGCAGAGCGACTCTAAGCGAGACCTTATTAGTTCAGCAGCCCTAGCCTCTGCTTCGCTGCCAGCAGGGCGGGGACCGATGGAGCTGCAAATCTCCTTGACAGTGTCTATAAGCATTCCCACTTCGATCATCCCCCACTTTAAGTGATAAGAAAGGTTCATAAAGGTGTTACGATCGGCCGAGAGAGAAGCGTAAAGGTGGATTGGAAGGTCAATCCTGTTTTTTAGCCGTTAAAGCTAAAACTATCTTTATAAAGTGTATTAGGGGATTTAACATTTGTTGTGGAGGGAGGAATCATGCCCGGCTATATTATGGCTTGGGATTTTGGTACTAGCAGCGTTAAGGCCACCATCTGTACTGTTAAAGGTGAACTGGTTAGCTCCGCTATTGCAGGCTACGAGCTTTACCATCCGCAGCCTGACTGGGCCGAGCAGAACCCTAAGGAGTGGTGGGCTGCCACAACTAAGTCCTCAAAAGAAGCCCTTAGGGCAGCTAAAATTAAGCCAGATGACGTTGAAGCTATATCGATATCTGCTCAGATGGCGGGGCTGGTGCCGGTCGACAAGAACGGCGAGCCGCTTAGGCCAGCGATAATATGGCTTGACTCTAGGGCTCACGATCAGGCTAGGAAGCTGGCGGGCAACATACTTTCAATGCTGATAACGTTTGTGAGGATAACTGGTGGAGCTCCCGGCCCGAAGGACGTCATATCAAAAATAGTGTGGCTAAGGGAGAATGAGCCTCACGTTTTCGAGAAAGCCTACAAGCTTCTGGATGCAAAAGACTACTTAATATACAGGTGCACCGGGGAGTACGTGACCTCGTGGGACTGCGCCAGCGTAACCTGGATGTTTGACTCTAGGAAGGGGAGGATGAGGTGGTCGGAGAGCATCTGCAGGAAGGCGGGTATACCCATGGAGAAGCTTTGCGACACTGTTCCCTCGCCGACGGTGGTTGGAGAGCTCACAGCCGAGGCTGCTAAAGACCTTGGCCTTAAGAAGGGGACGCAGGTTGTCTGTGGCTGCGGCGACATCCCCGCAGCAACCGTTGGCAGCGGAGCAGTGAGGGAGAACCAGGTTCACGCTTACATAGGGACGAGCAGCTGGGTAGTTGCCCCGGTCACGAAGAGAAAGCTCAGCATATCGTATTATATCGGTAGCATCTGCAGCGCCGACCCGACGAAGTACATTCTCGTAGCAGAACAAGAGTGCTCAGGCGTCTGCTATCAGTGGCTCAAGAACAACCTAGGCTACAGGTACATGGTTGAGGCTGAGAAGGAGGGGGTAGACGTTTACAATGTGATGGACAGGATTGCAGCCGAGGCGGAGCCAGGGTCTAGGAAACTCATATTCACACCGTGGATGTTCGGGGAGCGCTGCCCGTTAAACGATCATACTGTTAGGGGCGGATTCATAAACTTAAGCTTGATACACGAGGACAAGCACGTGTTGAGAGCGATTCTAGAAGGCGTTGCATACCATATAAAGTGGATGCTTGAAGGTGTGCAGAAGCTTATAGGACAGGTTCCCTCGATTAATCTTATCGGAGGAGGAGCACAGAGCGATGTATGGTGTCAAATACTGGCAGACATTACCGGTAAGAAAATAAGGCAAATGAAGGATCCAATAGAGGCTGGCTCACGGGGCGCAGCCCTCACGGCGGCTGTAGGACTAGGATACTATAAGAGCTTCGACGAGCTGGAGAAAGTTGTGCCTGTAAGAAAGGAGTTTGAACCGAACCCTGAAAACAAGGAGATATATGATGAGCTGTATCCGAAGTTTAAGCTCATATATAAGAAGCTTAAGAAAATGTACAGGGAGCTTAACGAGTGACAGAAAAGGGTGCGCGAGAGCCCATTGGAATGGAAGCAGGGGAGAGGCGTGCCATTCCCCTATTTTTTAAAGGGCTTAAGGGAAGGGAGACTTAAGAAATTAAGAAAAGATATTAGAATTGTTTAAAAACGGTGAAGTGGCTGTTTTTTCTAGCGAGATTGTGGGGAAATGATGTTAGATGACGGGTTGCTTTAGAGGAGTGTTATGTTGAAGTAGGAGGGTGGATTTTTGGCTGAGGTGGAGGATCACGTCCTGCTGATTCTTAGCATTAAAAAGGCTGGAAAATTTTTCGACGGGGGGCATATCTGCGAGAAGGTTTCAAGGGATGCCGGGGTGTCTGACGATGAGGTTAGAAGCGTTCTCTCACGGCTTGTAGACGCCGGGATGGTGGAGGAGAGGAATGGAGCCTTCAGGATACTTCCAAGGGGGATTGAACGCTTAGAAGAGAGGCTGAACCATGTTTGGGACGAGGTAAATAGGTCTTACCGGGCTGTTTACCTAGCTAAGAAGTATTACCCGAGGGTGGCGAAGTTGATGATGCCCTACCTTGAGGGGAGGGCTGTCTCTGTTGTTAAGGTTTTCTCCGATGACAAGGATCCTATCAACAGCCTTAATCCGTCCTTCGTGAGGTATGCAAAGTATAAGCCGAGGAAGCAGCCCATAGTCATTAGGAGCGAAGAAGACCTGCTTGACCTAGTTGACCAGCACGCCGTCGACTTCCTCCCCGTAATCCACAGGTTTGAGGAGAGAAGACCCGACTGGCTTGTGTTCGACGTAAGTGCTGGGAAGATGTTTGGAGATAAACTTGAGCCAGTTAAGGTTGTTTGCAGGCTTGCCTGCGAGTGCCTAGAGGAGTACGGTGTTAAACCGGCAGTTAAGTTTTCAGGTTCAAGAGAGTTGCAGGTGTGGGCTAGGCTCGGGGAGCATGGGCTGCCTGAGGGATACAAGGACTACTTTTCCCTCTACAAGGACATCGTCGCTTTCATCCAGAAAAAAGTGGAGGAGAAAATACAGGACATGCCAGGGGACGAGAAGGAAGTCTTCTACAGGGTAACGCGTAGAGGGAAGCCTGTAACAACAACACAGGTTGCTAAGAAAGCTGAGAGGGCAGACCAGATCCTTATAGACCCGTCGCCTCTCAAACCGAATGGGACGGTTCGGGCACCCTACTCGATACACTACGAGACGTGGCTGACGTCTTACCCCATAAGAAACTTAGACGAGTTCACCCCAGACGCGGCCACGGTAGAAAACGTCCTTAGGGAAACACCAGTCTTCGAGCTTAAGGAGTCGCATGCAGAGCAAATACTGGAAGCAATTAAAAAGGAAAGGTGAAAAGCTGGACGGGAAGCGGAAACTTCAAGGTTTACCGGTGATTAGCTCTTTTCTCGGGTGGAAAAGAAAGCTTTGAGGAGAAGAGCACTTCTTTCCCCCCTTCAGTAGGGTGTTATGCCTAGAAACCTCCTCGGAGTAGGTTTCCTCTTTTCAAGGAAATTTTTACCTCTCTCCCTGAACTCCTCCGATGTCCAAACCATTGCCGTTAAGTCTCTTGCCAGCTGCCAGTTGAGCATTGCAAGATCCGTCCAGTACTTGAGGCATGACTTAATCACCCGGAAAGCTTGGGGGCTTACCCTATCCACCACTTCCAGCGCTAGTTTACGAGCCTCGTTTTCAACCTCTTCATCCTCGACCACCCTGTTAACCAAGCCCAGTTGGTATGCTTCCTCCGCGCTTAGGAGACGGGCTGTGAAGACGAGTTCTCTAGCCCTTTTCTCGCCGATGATTAGTGGTAGCATTTGCACTCCTCCACCCATAGCCGTCGAGCCAACTAAGATTTCGGGCTGTCCGAACCTAGCGGACTTACCGGCAACCACTAAATCGCACATTATGACTAGTTCGTGTCCTCCCGCAACGCAAGCTCCCTTTACAGCCGCAATAACCAGCTTTCCAGTCTCTCTCACCAATTCTAGAACGTCCCAGTATGCTTTAAGCCACCTAACCCCCTCCTTGAAGTCTTGCTTCATTATTTCCCTTAAATCCGCTCCAGCGCTGAACACCCCTCCTTCGCCAGTTATGATTATGGCGGAAACCTTGTCATCCCTGTCTGCTTTAGTAAGAGCACTGTAAAGATCCTTAAGCATGCCTAAGTGTAGGACGTTCATTCTTTCAGGGTAATTTAGCTTTACCCAAGCGATTCTCTCGTCAGAGTCCCTTTCAAGCTTAACTTTCATCCCAGACTCAACCTCCACCTTCTATCTTGAAGAAATCGTACCATCCTCCCCTGCTCCCGGGCTTGGTTCTCTTGTCGCCTATGTACCCTGAGAGGACAAGTTTCTTCAGTGTGATGGGGGGTGCGTAGCGTGCTTCATGGGTTTCACTGTAGAGGTATTCTCCAACATGGTATATGGTGTCTAAGCCTATCAGGTCCATGAGCTCGAAGGGGCCCATAGGGAAGCCGAAGGCCATTTTGCACATATCGTCTATTTCCTTTATCCCCGCTATGCCCGCCTCAAAAAGTCTGACCGCCTCCATAAGCCAGCAATCCACAAAGCGTGTCGTAAAAAATCCTGGGGAGTCCTTTGCTTCTATGGGAACCTTTCCAAGTCTTCTTGAAAGCTCGACTGTTAAGTTAAAGGTTTCATCGGAGGTTAAAGGCCCCCTGACAACTTCTATTAGCCTCATCACCGGTGCTGGATTAAACCAGTGCATGCCTATGAACCTGTCCTTCCTCTCCACCGCGGATGCAAGGTCGCTTATGAGTATTCCCGAAGTGTTTGACGCGAAAACTGTTTTCTCCTTGCAGAGGGCGTCAAGCTCTGAAAAAACCTTCTTTTTAAGCTCCACGTTTTCCGGGATCGCCTCGATTAGGAAGTCTACGTCTTCAAGGTCGTCACGTGACGTTGAGGGCTTAATTCTACCCATGGTGGCTTCCAGCTCGTCCTCGCTCATCTTCCCCTTTTGAACTAGCTTCTCTAGGCCGAAGGGGCCAGACCTTATCAGGCTTAGAGCTTTCTTAAGGATCTCATCTTTCACGTCGACGAGCACAACCTCGTATCCACTCCTAGCACAAACCTGCGCTATGCCGTGACCCATCGTTCCCGCTCCCAGCACACCTATCCTCTTCACTTCCTCAGCTCTCAACCGATTCTTCCTCCTCTCCGAGGCCTACCACTGTTTATTGTTGAGGAAAGCGACTTAAACCTTTGCTAGCCTGCGGTGAGCGCGGCGACGCGCAACAGGTAAAGTGGAGGAGACGTTTTAAATGAGAAATTTTTAGTAGGAGGTTGCAATGTTACGTTAACTCAAAAAGATGGAGGTTTCCTTGTTGCCGCGTGAAGGACACATAGGTTTTGAGGACTTAAACGTCGAGTTTGGCTATAGCTTGGATGAGGGATCCCTTCACTTTTTCACGGAGGAGGAGAACAGGTTTAGGGTGGAGTTCCGGGATTTCGTTAAGAGGGAAGTCCTCCCTCTCGCCGATAGGATAGACAGGGAGAAAAACTTCGACTTGATACGTGACATCATTAAGAAGATGGGGGAAGAGGGATACATCGGAGTATCCTTCCCAAAAGAGCTGGGGGGCATGGGGAAAGGGCTGGTCTACCAGGTGATACTTGGAGAGGAGCTTTCAGCCGCAAGCTATGCGGTCGCCGTAACCTACGGCGCATCAGCGGTACTCTACGCCATGCCCATTGTCAGGTTCGGCACAAAAGAGCAGAAGGAGAGGTTCCTCAAGCCGATCATGACCGGAGAAGAGCTCGGGGCAATAGCCATAACAGAGCCGACGGGGGGAAGCGACGCGATAGGAGGAATGCGGACGAGAGCGGAAAAGAAAGGATCCTACTATGTGATTAACGGAGAGAAACGGTTCATCACGAACGGCAGCAGGGCCAAGTACCTGCTACTTTACGCCGTAACTAACCCCTACGTGAAAAGGCATCAGGGTATAAGTGCGTTTATATTCCCAACGGACACCGAAGGATTTAAGGCAGTCAAAGATTATGAGCTCATCGGCAGGTGGGGATCCGTCAACAGCCACCTTGTCTTCAAGGACTGCAAGATACCGGAGGAAAACCTCTTAGGCGAAGAGAACGGAGGCTTAAAAGTGCTTATGGAAGGGTTAGACAGCGAGAGAACGTTCACCTCGAGCCAGTACATAGGAATCGCACGCTCAGCATTCGAAATAGCAGCAAAGTACGCCGCCGAAAGAATACAGTTCAAAAGACCCATCAGAGAGTTTGAAGGAGTAAGCTTTAAAATAGCCGAGATGTACGCCGCCATAGAGGCCTCACGCCTAATGGTACTGCGTGCTGCAAGGATGATTGACAGCGGACTCAAAGCCACTAAGGAGGTTGCAGCGGCAAAGTTCTTCTCAGCAGATCTAACAGTGAAAATATGCTTAGACGCCATACAAGTTGCAGGTGGCATCGGCATGACCCGCGAATATCCGCTAGAAAGATATTTAAGGGATTCTAAGATGGCGCAGATAGGAGCTGGAAGCTCGGAGATCCTAAGATACCTGGTACAACGTGAAATATACAGGAAAATATTAGGTTAAGCGTTTCCCCTCCTATTCTCCCTGGAAGTCCGGACTCCTTTTTTCTATGAAGGATCTTACCCCCTCCTCATAGTCTCTGGTTTTGGCTGATTCTATTTGCATTAATCGTTCTTCCGTCAGGTGGCTGCTCATTTCGGGGGCGTGCATGGCTTTTTCTAGGAGCATTTTTGTTCTGGCTAGGGCGAGAGTTGGCCCCCTAGCTAAAGACGATGCCAGCTTCATGGTCTCCTCGTGGAGTTTCTCGTGGGGGACGACGCGGTTAACTATTCCCAGTGAAAGGGCTTCTTGGGCGTCTATTGTCCTTCCAGTGTAAAAGAGCTCGCCGGCTCTTAACGGGCCTATTAAGCGTGTTAGGAGGTATGTTCCCCCCATGCCAGGTATTAAGCCTAGCTTGATGAAGCTTTGGGCGAACATGGCTTTTTCTGATGCCAAGACTATGTCGCATGCGATTGCAAGGTTGAAACCGGCGCCCATGGCGTACCCGTTAACCGACGCTATCACCAGCTTGCTCATTCTTCTTATGTGCAAGGCAACCTCGTAGAGGGGTTTAGTTAGGGAGTCCATGAACTCTCCCGGATTCCCCTCCTCTATTGACTTCATCATTCCCTTTATATCTCCCCCAGCGCTGAAAGCCTTTCCCTCCCCTGTGATCACAACAACTTTAACGTTTTCGTCTTTTTCGCACTCCTTAAGGCTTTGGAGAAGTTCGCGTGCTGCCTGTTCGTCGAGAGCGTTAAGCTTATCAGGTCGACTTAGCGTTATGATTGCTACACCATCCTCGACCCTAACACTCAATGTTTCATACTTCACTTTAAACCCTCCATTCTAAAAACGGTTTAAAGGGAAAAGGAATCATAGGGAATATCATCATTAAACTTCCCTATTAGAATTTTCTTTTTCCCCTCGGTAGATGAGTGAAAGAATGATGGATTACGCAGGGGAGGTAGCGAAGGCTCTCTTTCAACGGAAGAGTCGGCATCGTGGAGGGAGGAGCCTCTAACCGTTTAAGTGGCGGAGCTAAAATGGACAACGCTGTTTTTCTTTCTACGACTGGTTCATGAAGGTTAACGTGTTGATTAAATTTGTTATTAGTGGTTCTGGGGCTGTAGGGTTAAGCAGGAGGTAGACATGGTATACCGTTGCACCCGTCAAGATGGCTAACATGATTGCTAAAGCGCTGATTGCGAGGGCTGTCTTCAAGTTCATTTCTCTGAATATTACGGCAAAGGTTGCTATGCAGGGGAAGTAAAGGGTTACCACAAGGGCGTAGATGAACATTTGCATTGGGGTCATGAAATAGAACATGTCGCTGACGCCGAGTTTAAGCTTTGCTATGACGAGAAGCGTTTCAAGAGCCATTTCCTTTCTGAGAAGCCCGTAGATCAATGTTACGCTTGTTATGGATGGCAAGCCGAGGACATTCTCCATGAAGCCTGCTGAAGCATAGAGGATAGGGTCAATAAGGTTTAAGACTTCTAAGAGAGCTAAAATTAGGCTTCCAACTATTATTAAGGGAAATGCTATCTTGAAGAACTCTCTAGTCCTTATCCAAGTTTTTGAGGCAAGTGATGAAAGCGCTGGCACACGGTATGGCGGCATCTCCATAAGCATACTGGGGGAAACACCCGGGAGAACTTTGCTCAGCGCCACGGAGAGCAAAGCCACTATTCCAATGACTAGGGCGTATATTGCCAGCGCATACTGGATCCCCCCGTAGTAGCCTACGGACCCCAGTATTATCGCCGTTCTCGCCGAGCATGGAAGGAGTACTATTAGGAATGTGACCATCAGCCTTTGCTTCCGGCTTTCCAGTATCCTCGTAGACATTATGGCTGGCACGCTGCATCCCAAAGCTGATATTAAGGGAATTATCGATTTTCCATGAAGCCCAAACTTGTGGAGGACGAGATCCATGAGGTAGGCTATCCTCGAAAGGTACCCTGTATCCTCGAGGATGGCTAAGGCTATGTAGAACGTGACCACGTATGGGAACGCTATGGAGAACGCTGCCTCAACACCAGTCATTAACCCGTCAATCAAGAAGAACTTTGCCAGTATCTGGTAGGAGAAGGAGTTTTCAACTACTAGCTTAAGGAGGTAAGCGTATGCTTCACCGTAGAGCGACGCTAGGTTAGATGTGGCACTTAGAAGGTAGTCAACGGTGGTATATCCTATCAACGATTCTAGGAGAGGCTCTATATGGTCTTCGAAGGCTGATGCGATCAGGGACTCAAGCCAGCCGCCACCAAGAAAGATGATGGCGAAAATTCCCGCTAAGACGAGTAGTAGGAAGGGTATGCCTGTTGAGTAGGAGAGAAGAAGCGAGTCGAGCCTTTCCTGTAAAGTAGGCTTCCTCCTAACCTTTTCCCTGACTACCTGGCGTGAGATCCACCCTGCAAGGGAAAGGCGCTCCTTGGCCATTTTGATTGAGGACGGCTCGCCGAAGCTCCACTCCATTTCACGCCTTACGGCTTCAGCCTCGGCGAGGAGCCATCCTGGAATCCTGCCTCCCATCGCTATTTCGGCGGCTTTCAAGTCGCCCTCTAAAAGCCACTTCGCTATAACTCTCGGAGCCACCCTCCCACCTACGTAGCACCGCATAATTGCCCGTTCAACTCTTCCTATGTAGTGTTCAATTGGGGGCGAGTACCCTATTCCCCTACGGGAGCCATGAACGTTTAGTGGTGGGATACGCCTCCCCCACGCGTACCCGAAACCGCGTCCCCTCCTCGGAGGAGGGGGAACCTCGCGGAGAAGCGTGAAATACTCCTGTTTTCTCCGTTCCGCCACCTTAACGGCGGAGTCCAACACCCTTTTCACGTTAACGCCCTTGGTTGCGACTGTAGGAATTACGGGTACTCCTAGCATTCTCGAAAGAGCGGCATGGTCTACCATGATCCCGCGTTTCTCGGCGAAGTCAACCTGGTTTAAGGCGACAACAACAGGGATTCCAAGCTCTAAGAGTTGAAGGGTTAAGACGAGGCTTCGCTCAAGCCTGCTTGCGTCAACAATGTTTATTATGGCGTCAGGGTTCTCCTCAAGTATCGCCCTTACAGCTACTTCTTGGTCCTCCGAGAGGGCCCCCAAACCGTACGTGCCGGGGAGATCCGTAATCTCAACCTCTTCCCCATCAACGCCAGCTACGCCTCTCATGACTTCAACCGTGGTTCCAGGGTAATTGGAGACTATGGCATTTATCCCTGTGAGCCTGTTAAAGAACACACTCTTACCAACGTTCGGCACACCAGCTAGAAAAATAGTTAACCTTCTACCACGCATCTTAGGCTTTTCAGCCTTCCTTCCATCCATGATGGCACCGCCTAAGCGCCGTCCACCACCGGAATAACCATGATGGACTTAGCGATGTCACCGCTAAGCGCCACTTGGAAGCCATCTAAATCGACCAAGATCGGCCCGTTAAATGGAGCCCTTTTAACTATTTTAAGTTCGACCCCTGGCAGAATGCCCATAGCGGCTAGCCGCCTTAGCAGGTTGCGGCTTTCCCGAACTATCTTCACAACCCTAACCCTTAAGGGAGGAGAGAATTCTAGGAGGGGTTTGCTCCCGTCATCCCTTATTTCCCCTGTAGGTGGGGGTATCACGTTCCCGTGAGGGCACGTGGCAGGGTTCTTTAAGGTGGCTGCCAGCTTATCAGCTACCTCATCGCTTAAAGCATGCTCGAGCTTACAGGCCTCTTCATGGCATTTCTCCCATTCGACCCCTACAATGTCCGCTAAGAGGCGCTCAGCAATCCTGTGCCGTCTCACAACCCGTGCAGCCGCTTCACGCCCCTTAGCCGTCAAACGGACACCCTTATACGGGGTGTACACGACCAGCTTCTTCCTTGCAAGGGGACCCTTCACCATCTCGGTTACAGATGGAGGGGAGACGCCGAGTCTTTCGGCTAGTTCACTCGTCCGAACGTGAGTCTTCCCTTCCTCCATAAGATTGTAAAGCGCCTCTATGTATTCTTCCTCTGAAATGGAAAGTTCGTGCTCCTGCGTCAACACCTACACCTGTTTTAGGATGACCTAAAAAAGTATATAAACCTTATTGAAGCCATGGCGCAGGTGTTAAGTTGATTGTCGAATGGGAAAGCACACGGCTAGAAAAAATTTATAAATGCTGGTGGGAGGTCTTGCTAGGAGTGAAAGAGAAAGTGAGGGAGAGAAATGGCTGAAACTGTTTCTGAAAAGGAAATGCTATCAGCATGGGCAATACTATCAGTAATTGGCGGAATCTACGCGTTAGGGGTAGGCGCACTCCTAATGCCAATACCCAGCGCTATAAACAACACGATAATGTCAGCGCTTGCCGCCTACGCAATCAGCCCCGAGACGTTTGCCCCCGTTATAACAGCGCTTCCACTTCTCCAGTTAATTCTAAGCAACCTCACGATCTTCGTCGGTCTCCTTCCCAGCATGATGGGCACCCTAGGCAGCGGCATATACGCCTACAGCATACTCCTGATAATAATCGGGATACTAATAATCATTGGCGGCCTGCTAAGCTGGAAGGGGATGAAGGCAGGCGCCGCCCTCTGCCTAATCTTCGGATTAATAGGCTTCTTGGTGCTCTTCAACGTTGGAGCAATGCTTGCACTTATTGGCGGAGTGTTAGCCTACGTGTTCGCAAAAGAATAGAACTGGAAAACGTTGAAACGGATGGAGAGATTCTCCCCCCTCTTCTTTTTGATTTTTCTTTTATCGTCGGTTTGGTGTTGGGGGCTTTTCACATGATAATTTTAAGCGATGGCTCATCCCAAAATGGGAGGTAGGTTGACTTGAGGGGAAATGCAGCATGAACTTGTGGTCGAGTCGGGGTTTTGCCGTGTTGCTGCTTGCCACGTGAATGCTTCTTTTTAGGTGAGCGCCTTTCATGCTGATGATTTTTATAGTAGGTGAGGGTTTTTCCCATTTAATAGTTTTATAGTTGTTGGGTTAATTTTTGGGTTAGGAGGGGTTATGCTTGTCTTGGAGGCTTATTGATACTAATGCGGGGAGCCGCTTAGTTCAGGGTAGGGACATTCTTATTTACGGTTCGTGTGTTCCGGTGGAGTATCCTGAGGTTTTCGGCGATGTTTCGAAGGGGCGTACGGCACTTTCGGTGTGTCTGGAGGAGGAGCATGTTAACATGCTTGTTTACAAGTTGGCGTACATGTTCAGGCTGAGGCGGCCGCCGAAGAGCGTGACCGTTCTCACTATTGACGGGTCGCCTCATTGCGTTCAACTTCACTACGCTGTACAGGAGGCGGCGAAGATTTCTGGGTCTACTATTTCCATAGTGCATCTTGTGATTGTAGGTGGGAGAGTTGTTGAGGTTAGCCCTGAAGCGGTTAAAAGGTCGAGGTGGCTGAGCAAGATAAAGGTTTGAGGTGTCATTATGTTTCAGGAATGGTGGGTTCCAATTTTTAACATGGCTGTCGCTTCCGCTGGGAGAGGGCTTGACCTGCTTTCAACATGGTATGTTACTCCAAGGCTTAAACTTGAAACTGGGCGGATTATCGGAAGGCTGGGCTGGAAGGGGGCTATCCTCCTGCAGCTGCCAGTAGTCTTCTTGGCATCGCTTCACGTTTCCTTAGCGGTCTTCGTCTTCATCTTGTCGTTGCTTCTTGCGGCGGGGAACGTTCAGGGTGCATGGTTTGTTAAGGGTGTGGGAGAAGAAAAGTACTTCGAGCTAATGGTTAAAGCGGTTAGGAGGGCTGGATGGGGTGAAATCGTGCTAAGCGAGGTGGGACACCTGGCCCTTTATACCGTACCAGCTGCAACGGTCTCGTACATTCTCGCCGCACCAACGAGCATGTGTACATTCCCGTGGGACGTGCGGGTTCTGGCTTTACCCATTCTTCTAGCAACCACGTTTTATGGGTTCCTAGGCACGTTCAGGATGCTAACCTACCTTCACCGGCTTAGAGGTAGAATGCTGTTTTAGCGTCTGCTACGGGTGATGCGGGATGACGCATGCTACTAAGGGAGAAAGGGGTGGGAAGGGGCTTAAAAATCTGTTTACACTTGAGCTTCAAGGGGAATGCGGCTTTAAGGGGCGTCCTTTTTTAGCAAGTTTTACGTTTTGGAGCCGATTAGTTTTTTCCCTTCTTCGTATCCGTAGTGTAGGGCGTCTATGTTTCCTTCAGGATTGCTTAGGCGTTCCATTATGACGTCTTCGATCGACTCCATTTGGAGGGGGATTTTACCTGTTGCGAATCCTATACCAAGCATTATAGTTCCTGCCAGGGTGTATCCTCCATACTTTTCATCGGCCATCTTGTTGACGTTAACTTGGTAGACGTTTGGCGTGAATGTTTTAGCGGCTTCGACGTACTGCTCTATTGGGGGATAGGTGGCTTCCCCTGTTCTAACGGGGATTGGCCATATTTCATAGGTGTTCATTATTACTATGCCAGAGCTTGAAACGTACTTTATGTTTCTTAGTGTTTCCATGGGTTCCATTCCCATGATCAGGTCGGCTGTTCCAGACGGGATCAGGGAGGAGTGTATCCCGCGTCTTTCATCGTACTCCTCTCCGGGGTCTAGGACGGCGAACCTTACATGGCTGTTTACTGATCCTTCCCTTTGGGATGCTCCGCGCGTCTCCGTCCCAGCCACCATGATGCCTTCCTTTATCGCAGCGTACTTGAGTAAAAGCCCTAGGGTTACTACCCCTTGACCGCCGACTCCAGCTATGAGGATGTTATACTTCTTCATGCTTTAGCCTCCTCAAGGATTGAAGCGTTCCTCCAGATCTTAGTCCTTGTTATGGCGCACCCCTTACAGAGCTCCTTGCAGACGCCGCAGTTCACACATCTTGCAAGGTCTATCTTTGAAACTTTATTTCCTTCAAACTCGTCTACCGTTATGGCTGGGCAGCCGAACTCCTTCACACACTCCTCACAGAATATGCAGATGTGCTCTGCGACCTCGTAGTACTCTTCAATTCCCTTCCTCAGCTTTTCTTCTTCTATCTCCTTCATACGTCTCTTAGTTTGGAGTATGCACTCCTGACGGGAGACGACGACGCGGACTCCGCTCTGCTTAAAGGCCTCGTCGAAGACGGAGATGGCATGGTTAAGGTTAAAGGGATCAATCACCCTCACGTAGTCTACCCCAAGTGCCTTGCAAACCTCGGCTATATCTATCGCCTTGGCCTTCCCTGTGGCTGAGAGGCCGGTTCCGGGGTGGGGCTGGTGTCCTGTCATGGCAGTCCACCTGTTATCCATGACCACTATCAGTATGTCTGCGTTGTTCCAGACACAGTTGAGGACGGCTGGCATGCCTGTGTGGAAGAACGTGGAGTCGCCTATGAACGCGACCACTTTCTGTTTTTTACTCTTGAAGCTTATGCCTGAGGCGATGCTTATTCCAGCTGACATGCAAACCATGAAGTCGCTCATGTTAAATGGCGGAAGCGTCGCGTTAGCGTAGCATCCTATGTCGCCTCCCCACACCACGTCGTACCCTTTACCCTCTATGGCCTTTTTAATGGCATAAAGGGTCGCCCTGTGAGGGCATCCGGGGCAGAAGCCCGGGGTCCTCATAAGCAAGAGGTTGGTGAAGCCTAGCGTCTTCATGGCTAGTTCTTGAGGGTTTACCGGGGACTCTACACCGAAAACTTTGCTGTACGCCATTACGGCGTCGTCGACGCTCAGCTCTCCTGCAGGGGAGAAAAGTGCCTTTCCAACTATTTTGACACTTAAACCCTCATCATACGCTATCTTCTTCAGCTCGTCTTCAAGGAAGCCTTCAAGCTCCTCCATCACAACTATCGTGTCAAGGTCCCCTGCGAACTCTGCTATAAGCTTACGGGAGAGAGGGTATGCTAAACCCAGCTTAAGGATTGGAACATCGTATATTTTTAGCATGTCTAAGGCTTCGAGCGTGTAGTTGTACGAGACGCCCGAGGTAACTATACCTATTCTTCCCTTCCCTTCAAGGATCTTGTTAAGGGGGGTGTTGTAGGCGTACTCCTCTGCAATCCTGTTCATGTTCCTGAGGAGCTTTTGCTTGTTTGTAACGGCTATAACCAAGGCGCTGAAGTACTTAGCCCAGTTCTTTACGAAGTACCCTTCCTCCTTCGGTGGCTTAAGCTTTCCAAGGGTTACGGCTCCGAGAGAATGACTTGTCCTAGCTGTCATGTTAAGCATAACGGGCACGTCGAACTCCTCTGATATGTCGAAGGCTGTAATGGTGAAGTCCTTACACTCCTGCGGGTTAGATGGTTCCACCACCGGCATGTGAGCGTGCAGCCCATAGTACCTATTATCCTGTTCGTTTGTGCTTGAAATGCAGCTTGGGTCCCCACCATTAACTATTACGAGTCCACCCTCCGCCCCTACTCCACAGTAGCACAGCGTGAAGAGGGGGTCTGAAGCCACGTTCATGCCAACCATCTTCATGGCGCAAAGGGAGCGGACGCCACTCCAGCTAGCCCCGATCGCGTTTTCCAGTGCAACGTACTCATTCGTCGAGTACTGAAACACAAGTCCAGGAAGCTCCTTGGCTACTTCAGCCAGTGTGTCGCCAACCTCGCTGGCAGGAGTCCCCGGGTAAGTTGAAGCAAAACCAACACCAGCCTCCAGAGCTCCTCTCGCAACGGCCTCGTTTCCAAGAAGCAAAACCTTCCTTCCGGGCTCATCGATGAGAACATCACTAACCAAGTGGAAATCCTCCCTACAAGTTGTTTCTAGCAGGTTTATTCTAAAAGACTAGAAGAACAAGAGAGCCTTTAAATTTAAGGGTTACCCGGATCGGCGGGGTGTTAGGAGGGATGCTAGATCCTTCCTGAGGTCTTTTCCCGGAACAGCAGACCTAAAACCAGACGCCAACCGTTTAACGTCGTCTAAGCAGGGATACTTCTCCAAGAACATTTCCCAAAGAAACTTGGCAATGTGAACAAATGGCTGGGATGACAACATCTCCCTTAACTCGCTTGGTGTCTTGAAGCCGCTTCCCTCCGGGTCCACCTCGCTCCCGAAGGCAGGGGTGCCATTTATAAGTGCTAAGAAGGCGTAGTTCACTTCATTGTCTTCCTCGTCGTAGATGGGGCCTGTGAAAAAGGAGATTTCCCCGTCTACGCCCATTTCCTCTAGAAGTTCCCTCCTTGCAGCCGAAGCCAACCCGGTTAGGCTTGACGCTTCATGAGGAGAAACGTGGCCTGAAGCCGTATCAGTATACTTTCCAGGATTACTCTTCTTAAGTTTAGATCTTTTCTGAACGAGGAGTAAGCCGTCCCTGTTAAAACCCAGCACCCTCACGACAATGTGGGGGACATTGAACCTGTGAGCTTCCCCCCTACTTAAAGGGTAAATTATAACGTTTCCACCTTCCAGCTTAACGCACGCAACGAGCTCTTCCTCATCATTCATCCTTCACACCAAACCGGGAACCCTATATGTGGGTTAGAGTGCTACCATTCCCCAATCACATGCTCCACGGGTACGTAAATCCTTTCCTTCCTCATAAATACACTTTTCCTTACGGGAAGGATCATGGCTGTGGTACGACCTCCCAGAGGGAGGAAGCCTGCCCTCCTAACCTGCATTTTAACCGTTGACGTTACTGCAGTAAGAATTAACGGTACTCTCAAAGATTCCAGCTTTTCGGTAAGGGAAACTACGACGGCCCCCACACGTTGAGGGTTTAAGTATACTACCGTGCCAATAAGCCCTACCTTAAAAGTCTTTCTTCTACCCCTCATCAGCCTTACCGAGGCTGTCGCCGCAGCTCCTTCATTAAAAGCTATAAGATCGGTTCTCGAGAAAAAACTCCTGTCAAGTTTACTATAAAGATCCATTGTTCGCCCTATCTCGTTGAACACGTGTTCCGCCCGGTCAGGACTCAACGCCTCCGAATCTAAAGGCCCAGATGGCCTCCTCTGAAGTGGGGAGAGCAGCTTTAAAGCAAGTTCAGCTCCTCTTACCCCCAACGCATCAGCTAGCTGCCTGCCATCCACCACGCGGAGCATCAAGTCGACAAAGTGCTCGTCCCTGAAACCTAAGCGGCGATACATCCTCCATGCCTTGCTCAGCTTGTCAGCGTAAAGAGCGACGAGCTCTCCCCCCTCCTCTACGCAGAGCCTAAGCGCCTTACTGAGCGTCTTCTTACCAATCCCTTCTCCTTGACGCTCTGGGAGAACAGCGACGTCATCTATGAAGGCTGCCGGAGTAAGCTCCCCTTCAAGGTAAACGTTCTTAAATGTGATGATGGCCGTTGAAACAATACGTCCATGATCCTTGCCTAAGACAGCGGCCACTCGCCTCCAAATCCCATATCTGCCCATCCACTCTCCCCGACTTCTAAGTAACGAGGCAAAGCTCCCCCCAGCCAGGAAGAAGGCCTCATTAAAAACCCTACATATTTCGTTTATATCCTCGCCTGGAAGCTCGTCGAAGAATAGAACCTCAAACCTCATCAAACCATCCTCTAGAGCCCTCAGCATGGCAAGAGGCACTTTAACACTTTAGGCGAAACATCGGAAAAGCAAAAATTGACGTATGCCCGCAAAGGATGATTTGAGCGTTACACTTCCATCATTAAAGCTTCTTCCCGAAAACTCTTAAAGAAAAAGGAGTTAGAGGGGTTTAAAGTATTTTATGTCTAGTATGCTGCCTATCCTGTCTTCTTTCGGTCTTAGAACAGCTTCAACCGTCATGCCCACTTGGACGCTTTCAGGGTCAACCTCGTCCAGTCTGTGGATCATTCCCCCCTCGACACCGTCGAAAACTATTAACGCCCATATTATTGGTTTCTCAAGCCTTGAACCATCTAAGTCAACATAGGATACGGTGAACGTGTAGACAACCCCTCTCAACCCCACGTCAACATAGTCGACGTCGCTTTTAAAGCAGCGCGGACAGAAGGCTTTCGGAGGGAGGGTTTTGCACCCGCATGCCTTGCACACACTAGCCACTATTCTCCCGTTCTCCTTAAGCTCGTGGAAGAACCTTGACGCAGCGAAGCCAGCAGGGTACTCGTAGTAGTTGTCTATGTTGCTTTCATCCCAGTGTCGGGTGATAGACCCGACGTATGGGGGCTTATATGGTTCAGCCATCACAACCCCTCCTACACCGGCTTAAAGTACTTTATGTCGAGGATCGAGCCTCTACGCTTCTCAGGGGGCTCCCAGACGGCTTTAACTCTCATGCCGATCCTTACGTCGTCCGGGCTTACCTCGCCGAGCTTATGCATGAAGCCGCCCCAGTGCCTTACCGTTTTTGAGGATGGGGTTTCAAGCCTTGTTCCGTCAAGCCATATCACAGCGTTGATAACGGGTTTTTCCAGTCTAACTTTCGGGTCTGTTCCAATGTAGGATATGGAGAACGTTGACACTATTCCTGTGTCCGCCACTTCAACCCACTCGTCGGTGTCTTTGAAGCACCATTCACAGAAGAGCCTCGGAGGGACGAGCACTCTCCCACAGCCATAGCAGCGGCGACCCAAGATCTTACCGTTCTTCAACCCTTCAAGGAACGTCCCTAAAGCGTAGCCAGCGGTTCTGGAATACTCAAACATCGCCCTCCACGTTACGAGATAGACGTGCTCCAAGTTCCACTCGGGAATATGAGTCATTAACCCTCTTTTCTCTATGCTTTCACGCAGGAAGTCCTTCTTCGTCGGAGCACTTTTTAATTCAAATTTCTCGTAAAGCTTTTTCAGGTCTGGTGGAAGATGCTTGAAGAATTTATCGACGTCGTCGATCATAGCGTGAACCTCAACCTTCTTACCAGCCATTTTTAAACCCTCCTAACTTCTCATCACGACCACCGTGGCCACCTGCATCAGGTCCCCCCACGCCTGAGCAACACCAACCTTAGCGTTGTCAACCTGCCTCTTCCCAGCCTGATTGCTTAACTGCCAGTAAAGTTCGGCAACCTTCATAGCCCCCGCTGCAGCAATCGGGTTACCAACTCCCTGAAGGCCACCTGATGGGCAGGAAGGATGCTTTCCGTCCCTCTCAAGCTCCCCCTCCTCTAAGAGCCTGGGAGCTAACCCCTGCTTTCCTAGCAGTCCGTCCAGGTGATGTAGCTCCTTGTAGTCGAATGGGTCGTACGGTTCAAGGATGTCTAAGTCCTTTAACGGGTTTGAGATCCCTGCCATCTTGTAGGCTTGCTGTGCTGCGAGGTAAACGTAGTATGGGAAGGCTAAGTCCCTGTTCATCCAGTACTGACTGTCTATGCACATTCCAACCCCATCTATCCAAACCGGGGTGTCCGTGAACTTCTTCGCCACATCTTCTGATGCAAGTATGAGGGTGACGGCGCCGTCCGTTGAGGGGCTTATGTCCAGCCTCTGCACGGGCCAGGCTAGTACGGGGGAGTTAAGGACGTCTTCAACCGTTATTTTCATTCCTAGCTGGGAGTGGGGGTGGTCAAGCGCGTTACGTTTATTTTTAACGGCTGAAAGGGCGATGGTTTCCTTTTTAAGGTTGTGAGCGTGCATGTACCGGTTCATTTCGAGGGCGAAGATCCAGACGAGGTTCGGGCCGAGAGGCCACTCTAGTATGGGCTCGAAGATCGTTTGGAAGAGCTTTTGAGCGTGAGGCACCGGAGGGGACATCTTCTCCCACGCTGAAACCTGGACCATGTCATACAATCCAGATGCGACGTAGTACCATCCCGTTACCACGCATCCGACACCCGTCCCTCCTCCTACAAACTCTCTTATGTAGGGTTTACCGCATGCCCCCATGGCGTCAACAGGGTTCCACCCCTTCATGTGGATTCCGTCGAACGCGTCAGGAGCGGACGCGCCGACTACGGCGTCCACGTCTGCAGGTGTTAACCCGCATGAGTCGAACGCGCGCCTAGTCGCCTCGTAAACAAGTTCACGTGTTGTATGGGGGTTTATGGATCTGAAATCGGTCATCCCAGCCCCTATCACGGCCACCCTCTTTTTCCTAGGCAAGACGCGGGGAAGTTTTGGCGTGTACGTTTGAGCCATCTTATTTCACCTCGCGAGCACAACCACTCCTCCACACTTCACTATTTCAGAGTCGCTTCCAACCGCGACCCCCACTTCAGCGTTGTCAACTTGCCTTCTACCTGCCTGCTGCCTCAACTGCTGAACAACCTCAACAATCCTCTGCAGCCCTGCCGCCTGCGGGGCGTACCCCATGCCTAGACATCCTCCAGAAGCGTTTACTGGAAGCCTCCCGCCTATGTAGAATTCCTCCACCATTGATGGCGCCTCCCCTTTTTTGCATATGCCCATCGCCTCTAGGTACTGTGGTTCTTGATAGGAGAAAGCCTCTGTTACCTCTACAATGTTCACTTGCTTTTTGGGATCCCTTATGCCAGCCATAGTGAACGCTTCCTTGCTGGCATTTTTAACCCAGATGGCTTCACCCCAAGACCAGCTTTCAGGGTAGCTTGAGTCCGTTGCATGCCCCACTCCAATTACCCATACTGGGGTGTCTGTTACAGCCCTCGCCACGTCTTCGGACGCCAAGATAACTACTGCCGAGTAGTCAGCTAGGGGGGCTATGTCTAGCTCGTTAATGGGCCAGAACGCTGGACGGGAACATATCACGTCATCCACTGTCAGTCTGGCTCCGAAGCCTGCTGATGGGTTAAGGAGCGCGTTACCCTTGTTTTTAACGACCACCTCGGCTATCTGCTCCCTTGTCGCTCCGGCGTCGCATATGTAACGTGTCATGTCCATCCCTGCCAAGTAGTAAGGATGTCCTCCGAGAGGCCTGTTGTAGATGGGGTCTAGGGCGAAGAGGAGGACTTCAGGGTAGTTCTTAACGTCCGTGGCTACCTTAGAGTGAGATTCAACTACAACCACGTCTGCAATGCCGCTCAGAATGAGCATGTAGGCGTTTATGAAGGCTATGGTGCCGTCGTTGCACACCAAGTTGTCAAACTTTAACCGGCACCCCACCTGGTCAGGAGTGTACTCGTCGGCAATGCTGATACCAGCGTAGAAGTCGTACTCGTTGGTTAATAGGGCGTCTACGTCGTCCGGTGCCACCCCTGCGTCCTCGTAGGCCTTCTTCGCAGAGGTGTAAATGAGTTCTCTGAAGTCTCTGTCGGGAGTAAGCGGTTTGCTTTCCACCTGTCCTATCCCAATTACGGCTACAGCCTTGGTCAAGTCCACCACCCAGAAAAATTAGAGTGAAAAACAAATATTTTAATTCACAAATAAGAATGTTATGGAACGGGGAACGGGGAACGGCGAGTCCCAGAGGGGTGGAGTCTACCCTTTTAATGAGGGCTGCCATCCATCATCTTATTTATGCTAAGTTGGAAGGTGGGTGTGGGGTTCAGCGGATATAGTCTTTTATAGACGTATGTCCGCTTTGGGACGCATCACCCTTGAAGGTTTGGTTTTATCCTTCAGGGGCTCGTCCCCTTTCGGGTAACCCCGGGAGCCCCACATCCGAAGGTGCTTGCCCCGATGGGCAGCCAGGCTGCCTGAGCAGACGGGGCTCCGATTAAGCATGTCTGGAAGGAGAGGTATAAATGTGTTGCGGCCGCAGAGCGCCTATCAATGCCTATGAAAAATGTTACTGCTTCGCAAGGCGGAGGAGGGGTTCATCGACGCTAGAGCCCCTCAAGTGTTACCGGGGAGGGGTGGCGAGTGGCTTCCACTTAAATACTCTAGTGCCCCCGAGTTCGTAGAGGTGCTCTACGTTAGGTTGAGGAGGGGTAGGGAGCCTAGGGTAGCTGTAGTGGACAGCTTGGATGCGTTGAAGTTTAACTTGAAGATTCCGCCTGAAGACTTTCAGGTTGAAAAGTTGCTGCTTGAGATGGCTGAGGCGACCGGTTCGAGCATGGTTTTAGTGTCGGAGGGGATGCGTGAAAGCAGGTTGGAGTACATCGTAGACTGTGTCGCCACGTTAGGCAGGAAGCTTGTTGACGGGTTCCTCGTCAGAGAAATTGTTGTTGAGAAGGTTAGAGGGAAGAGGATAGGCTTCCCCTCCCGCCTGTTCACTCTGAGGAATGGACGGTTCACGGTGTTAGAGCCGAAACAGCACGTTATGCCTGAGGTGGCGGAGCCTCCCCCAGTTAAGGAAGTGAGAGGTGATGTTATCCCGACAACCATAGACGAGCTGGACAGAGTTCTCGGAGGAGTTAGGAGGGGGCAGGTTGTGGCTTTAGAGGTGGGCGAGGATGTTGGAGTCGATTATAGGTGGCTGACGGTTCCACTCTTCCTAAACGCCGTGAGGCAGGACTACACCGTTTTCATAATACCATCAGGTGGTTACTCGTGGATCAACGTGAAGAAGTCCTTTCAACCGTTCGAGGAGAGGGTTCAGAGTGTAAGAACCCACGTGCACACCATACAGTTTGCGGAGCGTAAAGGGGAGGAGGCGGGGAACGTTCACGTTGTTAAGGGGGAAGACCCTGATAAGGATCTGGAGGGGATAAAGGAGGTCATATCGACGAGGGCGGGTGTAAGGGGGAGCGTGGATTTCATAGCAACAGACATCTTGGAGTACGTTTATGGCGGTGAGGAAATGTTAAACATCGTTTCTAGGCTTGTCATAGCATTGAGGAGGCTTCAGCACAGTGTAATACTGGTCATGAAGCACGGGCAAAGCGGCGTAAGCAACTTTCTCCACATGGCAGACGTACACTTTAAGATGGAGAACGTCAACGGGGTGACGATAGTTCAAGGGAAAAACCCCTCAACGATGCTTTACGCGCTCACGGTGGACGACTCGGAAGAGTACATTAAAACGAAGCTTATACCAGTAGAATAAGAACAGCAGGAGAATTTTACTTTGACTAATGGGTGAAATCAGGGTGAGAGGTTAGGGAGGTTGAACGCGTTAAGCATAGATGATGCTCCTCATGGCAGCTGCTTGGGGGCTTTTAGGAAACGCTTTTAACACGTTTCCTCTCCTTAAACGTTTAAAGGGGAGCGTGGATGTTTGCTGGGGGGAGTTTGGAGCGCTTAGTACGTTTGCTTGATGATAGGAACCCTTGGGTTAGGAAGAGTTCGATCGAGGCAATAGTGAAGAAGGCGTCTGAGGGTGTGACAGCCCCCGAAGCATTCGAGAGGCTGGTGGGGCTTTTAAAGGATCCCGACGGGAGGGTTAGGAGAAGTGCCCTAAGGGCTGTGAGGGCCTACGTTGAACGGGGGTTTATGAGCGAGGGGGCGGTTCCCCTGTTGGAAGGGTTTCTCGTGGAGGAGGACCCTGATGTTAAGTGTGATGCCATCGCAGCTATTAGGAACCACCTTGTAGAAGGGGTTCACTCGGAGAAGCTGCTGGAAAAGCTAGAGGACTTCCTGAGGGATTCAAACTCTAACGTTAGGAGAAACGCGGCGCTGGCTGCTATGGTCTACGCCCTGAATGGCTATGTTTCGCAGGAAGCGTTCAGGCAGCTTCTTAGGCTGTTAAGAGATGATAGGAGCCTTGAGGTTAGAGGCGGGGTGGCGTTGGCCCTTGCAGCCTACGCCGATAGGGGTCTCCTAGATGTAGGCGTCCTTAGGGATGTAGAGTTGCTACTGCGTGCAAGTAGTTCAACCGTTAGGAGTAGCGCTGCAAGCATGCTTATGGCTTACGCCGAGAAGGGGCATGTTTCACGTTCTGCCTTTGAGCTGATGAAGGACGCTCTTAGAGAGGAAGAGGATAGCCAGGCTAGGAGAAGCATTGTGATGGCGTTAGCCGCTTACGCGGGTAAAAACGTGGTTTCAGAGGAGGTTTTCAGGATGCTAATAGAGGCGTTAAACGACCCAAGCGTTGAGGTTAAGAGGGCTGCAGCCCTAGCCCTAATGGAGTACTCGTTCAGAGGGTTCGTTTCAAGGGAAGCTTTAAAGGCTATCGCCCCTCTCCTCAGGATCCCCGACAGGAAGTTATTAAGGGATGTGCTGGAAGTAGTGAAGGTACATGCCCTAAAAGGGATCGTTTCAGCTGTCGTACTGAGAGAACTCAAAAAAATGTCTATGGAGGAGGGGCTTAAGGAGGCTGTGGATGAGGTTCTTGAACTCTACGCTAAGGAAGGGTTGACGTAACACTCCCTTTAAGAAACGTTCACATCCGGGATTAATGGGTGGAGGAAGGGGAAGGGTGGAGGGGTGGCTTTCAACCCGGCTTTTTAAACCGGCAAAAGTTAAAAAAGTTTAAATAAACCTTGCTCCGATTTTGAGGATGTAGCTTGGAAAAGCTGCATAGTTTCCCGTTTTGGTGGTGGTTTGCTTGAACTGTGCGAGCTGCAGGAAGATTTCGTGCATTACAGGTAGCCCCGACCACCCCCGTGACTGCCCAATGGTGACCAGTAAGGCTGTCTACGAGGAGGCTAGGAGGATCTATGAGGAAGACGAGGAGGCTAGGAGGATCGCCGTTAACGCCGCCATCATCGAGGCTTCGGGGTACATGCAGTGGCCCCGCCTCAAGGACACCATAGAGTTCGCCAGGCTGATGGGATACAAGAGGCTTGGAGTGGCGTTCTGCATAGGCTTACAGAGCGAGGCTGAGGCCGTTTCGAGGATTCTAAGGGAGCACGGGTTCGAAGTCGTTACGATAATGTGCAAAACAGGGGGGTTCCTCAAAAAGGACATTGGGGTTCCAGAGGAGTATAGTGGCTTGTCGAAGACAGGATACTTCATAGGCGATGTCGCGTGCAACCCAGTCGCCCAAGCGCTCTACCTCAACGAGCAAAAGACGGATTTAAACATAATCGTAGGGCTATGCGTAGGCCACGACGCAGTGTTCACAAAGTTCTCCGACGCGCCCGTTACGACCCTCATAGCGAAGGACAGGGTGCTCTCACACAACCCCGCCGGCGCACTCTACACGGCCTACTGGAACGCCTACTGGGCTAAAAGCTGCTGGGAGAAGTAGTGGGGGCTCACTTGACACGAGTACAGAAGATGGGTGGCATAGCGGGGTAAGCTATGCTTGCATCCCTCCCAACGTAACCGTATGCTTTCTCCAGTGCCTCGTCCAAGCTCCTTGCCCATTCGAAGCCGAGCTTCTCCGGAACCCTAGGGTTCACGGGGCTGACGTTTATTACAGCTGAAGCTTGCTCTAAGGCTGGCCTGATAGCGTACCACACGAAGAAGGGGTGCGCTCCGTGATACGCGTATCCATACCTGTACAGCTTGACGTAACGCTCGTCCTCGGCAAACCTCCTTTCATACCTTTCGCGTAGCTCCCATGGGTCACGTGTCTCACCCAGAAGCTTGTAGAACTCTAAGTATGATGGGTGGTGGCCCTCATGGAAGACCTCGTCCATCGGGCTGAAGAAAACCACCACCCCGCTTTTTCTGAGGAGTGGCTTCCCAACGCTGAGGAACCCGTAGGCGTACCCTAGGGCCAAGTTGGCCGAGAGGATAGGGTTTTGGATGGAGAACGCGCTGTATGGGCTCATGTTAGGGACGCCTAAGACCACCACGTCAAACCGTTCTCTAACCTCTAGTTCAAGCTGCCTCCTCAGGGTTTTCAGGGTTTCCCCGTGAACCCCCTCGACGCTTCCAGCCTTAACGTATGCCATCCTGTAGGCTGCCCTCACCCTACCCCTAGCCCAGTTTCTCAGGCCTCCGGGTAGGAGGGAGAAAGCCTTCAAGGTTAAGGGCGACCGGAGACGGCCGCCGCTAACTATTGATAGGCTTGGCTGGAGAACGTTCGCCACGACCGTTTCAACCTGGAAAACCCTGAGGTTCTTCTCCACTACGCCACCCATCCTCCACAGGATCCTGTGCATTTCAGACTTTTCAGGTTCCATTATGTTCCAGCCGAAGACTTCTGGGTTATGATGGCAGCTTATCGACTCGTAGGAGGCGAGGCCCACCATGACCGACTTCCAACCCCCGTTCATAGGGGTGAACGTTACGTTAACGTAAACTAGCAGGTCGCTCTCGGGGTTCACGCTTGATAGGTTTTTATGGGTAAATGGTTTTGGTCTGTCAGGCGTTTCCCCGTCATCGAGGCGTACGCCTCTATTAGGGCTTTCGGGGTAACCCCGGAGCCCCACACCTGAAGGTTCAGGACAGCAACAACATCCCTATCAAGGATTAAACAGCATTTTTTGCATCGCATTAGTCTGCCCTCATAGGCCGCCATGCGGCCAGAGCAGAGAGGACAGGTCCTGGAAGAATAGGACGGGTTAACGTACTTTACAGGCAGCCCAAGC
>JAUQZD010000084.1 GCA_030587405.1 Candidatus Freyrarchaeum guaymasense
TTTTTAATTTGTCGTCCGCTAAAACTGTTCTGGGCTCTCCCGTTTCTCTTTAACCGGATGAACGGTCACCTGCACCGTTTGATTCTCACCCCTACCCACAGCTTCAACGGTGTAGACTCCGGCGCTCAGCCCTTCAACCTCGACGACGTGTTCGAAAGGCTCGATAACCGTGGGGGCTATGACCTTGGGATTCATCCTACCTACAACCTTCACCGTAACCTTATCCCCTACCACTTCTACTTCATCGTGATCTAACTCCCAAGCCGGAGAAGGCCAGCCGCCGGAAACCCTCACCTTAAGCTTCTCCCCGACCGAAATGTCTTCAGCCTCAACACTGTCAACGAAGCCTACATCGTAAACGTACTCGCCCAAGCCACTCAGCCCCCACATAACTCCAACACGTTAAACACAATATCGATACAAACACATTTCAATTTTTCCCCTGCTAGCTCTGGTTAATAGTTTCTTACCTTTTTTCTCGCTTGTGCTGGCTGTTCTTTTGCTGTGAGTTTTATTCTCTCTGATGCAGGCTTCTACGGGTTCTATGATGGTGGCGGAGGAGCAGTGAGCTTATGGGCTTCATCTCTGGTGTAGTAGGCGTTGCTCGGGGCTCCGCTCATTATCCTAGGAAGCTTACCAACTTTTCCTGTTGGAATCGGCTTGCTTGGTGTTATTTTCATTCTGTTTGGTTCTGCGAACATTATCATGCGTAGGACAACCACTAGTCCGCCAGCAGCGCTGACAGAGGGATGCCTCAACATTAATTGGTGGCTGTCTCTTCTTCCCATCTTACTTATTACTTATACCGGATACGGTTAGGGTGAGCTTTTCACTGGTAGAAGCGATAGGTTAACTGACCATGTTGGTCATGTTCGGTGTAGTTGGAAGTGTGTTGCCTTTCTTGGTTTTGCGGTGATGCTTACAGCTTTCATTCTTTGGACGGGGGTTTCCACTCCTCCAGAGAGGCCGCCTTCTGGGATGAGTGTACGGCCACTTCCCTACTTTTCGGGCTATTATATTATTTCTTACTCGCTTTTGGTAAAAGCAGACATAGAAAAGCGAAATCCAAGATTGGCTAGGATGTGGACATTGCTCCGAAAGCTACGGCAGCAGTCACAAACCTATTAATCGGCGACTCAGTATGGTAACCAGAAGCTCCGATTTTCCATTTTCCAGATGCAAGCCTCTTCCAAATAACAGTGGATCAACATCAGCACCATGTGGAAAAACAGAGGTAAAAGCATAGAAGGCTGACGTCATAAAAAACCAAACTCACAATAATAGACGAAGGGTGAGCGAAGCCACGCAGAGATGGCGTTAACCACAGCCGCTTACGGATGACGCATAAGAGCGGCGTGCCGGGTTATGGTGTAGGGTGAATGGGGTCGTTTCATTCGGGGGCGCTGTGCATGGACTTTTTAAGCTCTTCAATCGTCGCTTCTATGATTACTTTCTTGGCTGCCATTATCGATTGGATGGGGGCTTCGCATATCTGCTCTGCTAATTTTACGGCTTCTTCCAGTAGCTTCTCACGTGGGACGACCTTACTCACCATCCTGAGCTTGGCAGCCTCTTCTGCGCTGATCCTTTTACCCGTTAAGCACAGCTCCCTGGCAACACTGTCGCCTGCAACCATCCTTAGAAGAGAGTAGAGGGGTGCAACCCCCAGTTTGACTTCGGGATGGGAGAAATATGCTTCGCCGCAGGCTATCCTTATGTCGCACATGAGAGCTAGGTCGAAGCCTCCCGCAACCGCGGGGCCATTGACGGCGGCGATTAGAGGCTTTGGGAAGCTGAGGACCTCCTCATGGTAGCTTGCGCTTTCCCTAAAGTAGCTTTGAACCTCTTCAGGTTTAAGGGCTGCCATCTCCTTGAGGTCGAATCCTGCACAGAAGGCAGGGCCCTTACCTGTCAGTACTACGGCTTTAACGTCGTCGTCCTCCTTAAGCCTGTTAAGGCACTCGACGAGCTCAGCTCTCAACGCAGCAGATAGAGCATTTCTACTTTCAGGACGGTTAAGGTAGACAATGCAGACTGGGCCCCTACGCTCAACAATCAAGAAACGGTACATGGAAACACCCCAAGACAGGAAACCAGCTTAAAACCCATAAAAAGTTGTCTGAAAAGGAGGCGGAGGGTGGCGCAGAGTAACGTGGAGGAGGAGAAGGTGATGGGAATGAGCTAACAACGTTACACGGCCTTCCCGTGGAAAGGGCACTTAAAGGAAACATCAGGCATATTTAAGCACACAAAATGTTATTATGGTGGTGAATTATAGTGGCGTGATTCCCCCTTAAGCAGCTGCTTGAAAGATATTTAGGGTATCGCTAACGTGGACTGGATGAGCAACCGAGAAAACACCGAAAAACGCGGAGAAGTTGGATGGATGATTCTACAAGTGGGCTTCCAAGTTGGTAGGCAGCGGGGAAGACTGTTTACTAGAAGACTAGGTGCGAGGCGTTTGGCCACAGCGTTTCTAACATGCTTTTGACGCCCATTCGAGGTCTATTAAGGAGGAGGAAGGCTAATCGCCTTCGGGGAGACCGCCGAATTCGATAAGGATTTATTGTCCAGAGTACGTAGGAGGTCCTCTTAGAGATCCTAAGAGGGCGTTCAGTGACGCTTGCCAAGGTTTGCCTGTAGGGTTAGCGTTCCTCTTCGGCCTCCATGCCAGCAAGTATACCGTTGCAGGCGACGGGTGCGTCTTCATGGTGGCGGACAAAAGCCGAAAATGTTGAAGCATATACGAGGGTGTCAAAGTTTCTCTTCTTTGGAGCTTTCGGTTTCACCTTCACACCTTGGAGGTATAGGGGGATGAAGGCGAATTCGTCCTTCGTCAGGAAGGCGGGGAGGAAGTGATAATCTTCATGGTTGAAGAGTGGGGCTACGAGAGGGTTAAGGGTGCATTCTGAGTTGAAATGCAGACTTTTTTACGGTTCAACTTTGGACGGGTTTAGGTTTCAAGTGGGGGAACTTACTGACGAGGTCGTTTACCTCCCTGATCGTTGGGAGTCCTTCCACAGCTCCGGGGGCGGTGCAGCTTAGAGCTGCGACGGCGTTGGCGAGCTTTAACGTGTCGCTTACGTGCAACCCCTTCACGAGCCCATATATGATCCCCGAGTTCCAAGCGTCCCCTGCCCCGACAGTATCGACTACTTTTACAGGGTAGGCGTCCATCACCCATAGAGTTGAGTCGTCGCTGAGGCATGCTCCTCTCCCTCCCATTTTCACACCCACCATTTTAGCTCCGAGACGGAGGCATTCTCTAACAGCGTCTTCGGCTTCTTCCACCCCCAACACCAGTCTGAACTCTTCAATTGTTGCTAGGATAACGTCTGAAGTGGACATGGCCTTGATCGTTGCCTCCCTTGCCTCCTCCTTGCTGACCCAGGAGTCAGGCCTGTATGTTGGGTCGAAGGAGACTATTACACTCCCTCTTAGCTTTCCGACGAATTCCATGATGGACTCCCTGAGAGGTTCATGGGAGAGGGGTAAGCCTGTGAAGTGGAAGACCTTAGCTTTCAATGCAAGCTTTAAGTCTTCTTCTCCGAGGTCTATCTCGGTGTCAGCCGATATGACCCATGGCCGCCTATAGAAGAAGAACTCGTTTTCCCCTTTAACTCTAGAAACGAACGCCAGAGTCGTCCTTAAAGGTTTAACTCGAACCCTTCTCACGTCTACGCCGCTACCCCTTAGGGTGCCTAGGAGGAAGCTTCCGAAGGGGTCGTCGCCGACGGATGCTATAGTTGCGGTGCTCAACCCTAGACGGGAGCAGGCAATAGCCGTATTCATCGGCGCACCGCCAAAGCAAAGCTTGAACTCACGCTCCCCTACGGGTATAAAGTCTGCAATCACCTCCCCTAAGCATACCACATCAACCATAGCACACCACCACGCACACCCTTCCCACCATTTGTTCATCACCGAAATTTTCAATTATCGGTTTTGTGAAGGAAACATGAAAATAATATTTTGGTTGAAATAAAGCGGTTCCTTGTTTAGGTGATTGTAAAGCTTGCCGCTGTTACCGAACATTTAAGGCCTGCCAAGCGCGGGCTTCGAAGGCTTAACCCTTAGTTTCCCTTTTACGTCGCTTACCCTTTTAAGTGCTTTATTATTTTGATTGCTTAGGTGAGGGTGCCAAGCGTTTTTTATGCTCCGAGGGCTTCTGAGCGTATCCTCCAGCTTGATGGATTAAAGATTAAAAGCCCCTTAAGAAGTTAAAGCAAAACCATTGTAAAAAGGCGAAGGTTCCAACCCATGAAAATTCGATTTAAAGTCTGAGGCTTCAAATTAGGAGAAAATGGGAGAAAATGATTGATGAAAGAAGAAAACAAGATCCTAGGAATAAGTTAAGTGAGGATTTAACCTCTAACGGAGCAAATGCAAGGTTTCTCCTTTTAAAATATTTTCTCTTCCTTTCTTTCTCATTTCAAAAATTTCAAAAATAAAAAGAAAGCATAGTTTTAAATACTTTAAAATATACTTATTTCTTATTTTAACTGAAAGAAGTTGGGAGGAAAATATCATGAGTGAAGCAGTTTCACCTGGAGGACAGGGGGTTTTGGAGAGGGTGAGGGCGGTCTCCCCTAAAATAGCTCCGGTAGCTATCATACTTTTAGGCATCGGGTTTACCTTAGGTGGAATAGCATTCCAAGTGACAAGGGACTTCGCGCTGGCACTGGACGTGATGGATAAGCTTCCAACACTCATTAGCCTCGTGGCGAACCCAGCCCTCCTCACAATTACAACTTTCTCAACCATAGTACACTACAACGTTGTGACGTCAGCCGTCCCTCTTGCTAGGGTGGCTTTCCTCTCGTTTTCCATCGCCGGCGTAATGATGATTATATACGGTGTCTTAAGCTACATTCCTCCTGCTAGCTGGAAGGGGTGGCTACGCCATTTCTCAGTGGTAGTAGGGATGCTCTTCGGCTCAATATACATCCTGACATTATCGTTTGCTGGGCTTCAACTCTCGCAGAGCTGGATTTACGATAACTTCATAACGCTCCAGAACGCGGTCACAACACAAGACTGGGCTACACTTCTAACCCTTAAGCTTAGCCCGGGCCATTGGATGTACACGCTTCTAGTAGCAGGATTCCTCCTCCTGCTCCTCACAATTGTTACGTTAGTGTTCCCCAAGCTGGAAGCCACATTCAGGAGGTCGGTGTACCCGTTGGCAACGTTGGCGGTTTGGCTCTTAGCATACACTGAGTGGACGAAGATCCCCCTAATGACGATCACATCCACTCTGATGATCTTCCAGTTTGCAACGTCCATACTGCCAGAGTCGCTCTTCATGGGTGCCTCGCAGATCGAGGGAGCAGCCTTAATCATATTAGGCGTAGGGCTGCTTTTAATGGTGTTCGTACCCGAGGAACGGGTAGACCTACGTTACATTTTCGCAGGTATGGCGGCTGGGACCTACTCCCTATCGTTAATCTACCAGCTGCTCGGACTGCTCCAGGTACAGTTAACCGTGGTGGTCACCCCGCTACTGAACATAGCTTTAGTAACCAATGTGATAGCTGGAATAATAATACTGATAGCTGTTTCAATGCTCTTCTACGACCTTGCTAAGCGCTTCGAAG
>JAUQZD010000011.1 GCA_030587405.1 Candidatus Freyrarchaeum guaymasense
ACACGGCCTCGGACGCGGGGCTCCTATACAACCCGGGGCAGAGCAACTATGGCGCCGCGAAAGCGGGAATAGTAGCTTTCACCCTAATAGTGGCTAAGGAGATGGCTAAGTACGGCGTCACAGCCAACGTGATAGTCCCCATGGCGAGGACTAGGCTGACAACCGATGCAACCCCCTCTCTTAAACCGCTCATGAGCACGCCGGAGGAAATGACCAAAAAGTACGGGTATGACGTTCTAGACCCTGGAAGCATAGCGCCCCTAGTAGCCTACCTTGCCTCAGACGAGGCGAAGGACATAACGGGGCAGGTGATCAGGGTGGTTGGAGGGAACATGTGGGTGCTGCAGAGCTGGACTTCCATAGGGCCGGTCTCGAAGAAAGGCTTCTGGACCCCAGAGGAAATAGGGCCGAAGCTGAGGGAGCTGTTGGCGAAGCTTCCACCAAGAGAGGAAATGATGAACGTACTGGCCAGCCTACAGTAGGAAATCCTGACGGCGGCGGAGCTGCTTGAAAGCCGGAGAGGTGAGGGTTAGCGGCCATACCCCCCTTTTTCTCCTCGCCGAGGCTAGGAAGCTTAAAAAGGAGGCTGGTTGAAGGATTATTCGGCGGTTGGGGTCGTAGCCCACGGTGGGTCGCCCTCACGGCTTTAAGGTGGTTGTCTTGGAACGTGTTTTCGATAGGGTTTACAGGGTGATTTTGCCCTTACCCTTTAGAGGGGTGAACACCCTTAACGTTTACCTTCTCAAGGAGGAGAAGCCGGCAATCATCGACACGGGGCTTGGAGACCAGCTCTCAATCGAGAAGGTGCTGCAGGGCATCAAGGATGCAGGGGTAGGATTAGAGGATGTTGAATACATTCTCACCACCCATGAACACATAGAACACTTCGGAGGAAACAGGGAGATTAAGGAGAAGACGGGGGCTGAAGTGTGCGCCCACTCGGCGGCGGCTGACTCGATAGAACACTTCCACGAGTCGGTGCTTGAACTCGGGAGGCTCGTGGAGAAAATGGAGATACCCAGAGTGGAAAAGGAAATGTTAAAGATGGCCATCAGAGCCAACATCATGGTTAAAACTGTTAAGGTGGACCGCAGGCTGGAGGATGGAGACACCGTAAACCTTGGCTCGAGGGAGCTGAGGGTCATCCATACGCCCGGCCACTCCATGGGGCACGTCTGCTTCTACGATGAAGCAGACAAGGTGCTCTTCACGGGCGACCACGTCCTAGGAGAGGGGACGCCGTTCGTTGGGGCAGGGTTTGGAGGAGCGTTCTACGGGTTAGGCATGGAAAGGCTTAGGTTCAGAGGATGGTTTGAAGGAGACCTTGCACTCTACATAGAATCCCTAAAGAAGCTCTTAAACTTGGAGGTAAAGACGATCCTGCCAGCCCACGGAGGAGTAGTTAGCGACCCATACAAGAGGATAAACGAGACACTGAAGAGGAAGCTGTTCAGGGAGAGAAAACTGCTGAGGATACTGAGGAAAGGAAGGACGGACTTGGACTCGATAATAGAGAAACTTTACGGGCAAGTAGCGGACAAGTACATACTCCGGGGCTCAACCCTAGGATACTTAAGCAAGCTGATCAAGGAGGGAAAGGTGTCGTTCACGCTGGAGGAAGGGAAAATATACTTTGAGCTAACCGAAGCTTAAAGGTTTAAACGTCTCCCTCCCCCGCTCCCCTCTGCTGCATCCTGCTCGCCCTAGAATAGTATGATATGATGTTGGTTAAAGCTTTAGCTGCCCTCTCAACGCTTGGGAAGACTGGCAGCTTAGCGTCGACAAACAGGTCTCGCACGTACCTTTGGGCTTCCTCGTATGCAACCTGCGGTATAGCGATCAGGGTGGGCTTCCGCGACATGACGTCCTGGCAGTATTCAACGATCATGCTGTAGAATCGGGTTGAAAGCTCTGGCTGGTCTGTGAAGTCCGCGTAGAATGAAGGGTACTGGACGGCCAGCTCGAACAGGACGGCGTCGACGCCCTCCTCGTCCTTCAGCGTTTCAAAGATGGTTTTCACAGCGTTAATGTTCATAAAGGAGCCTGCCAAGTCTATGGGGTTTGACACGCTCGTCCCAACGTTTTGAACCACGCTAGCCATCTTCTCCTTAGCCGACTCGCTTAACTGTGGAACCTCGAGTCCAACCTCGAAGCAGTAGTCGGCATTGACGACGCTGGAACCGCCGCTGATAGACACCAGCCCAACCCTATTCCTCTCTATTCGAGGGCAGAAGGTGAACGCTAGGATGGTGTCCACCAGCTCGTAGAAGCTGCTAACAGGTACGGCGTTGCACTGCCTTATCAGGGCACCCCATATTTTAGGTGAGCCGGCGAGTGACCCGGTGTGCGATGCCGCAGCCCGGCTGCCTACCTCGGTCCTACCCCCTTTCCACACAACAACGGGCTTCCTCGCCGCAGCACGCTTCAGGGAGCTGAAGAAGCGCCTCCCATCCCTAACCCCCTCAACGTAGGCTGCTATGACACGGGTGTTAGGGTCATTGGCTAGATAGTCGAGGATTTCAGCTGCGTCGACGTCGCACCCATTCCCAAAGCTGACAACCGTGCTAAACCTTAACCCGGTTATCTTACCTATAAGGGAAAAGTTTATCGCGTGCCCTCCACTCTGGGACACGAAGCCTACCGGACCGGGCTCCCTTGGCAGGTCGGGTCTGAACGCTAAGCCGTGCGCGGGATGATATATGCCAACGCAGTTTGGCCCTATCACGCGGACTCCTCCATCCCTAGCTATGCGGACGATCTCCCTTTCGAGCTGGGCGCCTTCCTCGGTCCCGGACTCGCTGAAGCCAGAGGAGAAGATAACGACTCCTTTAACCTCCTTCTTGACGCATTCCTCTATTATCTTCGGCGTCACCCTTGCGGGAACAGCTGAGATGACGAGATCTACCTTGTCCGGCACATCTAGGAGGCTCGGGTAGAACTTGTGTCCGAAGGCGGCCTTAACGCTCGGGTTCACCGGGTAAACGGCCCCCTTAAAGCCTGCGGAAACTAGGGATCTGAGGAAGTAGAACCTGTTCCTGTTTGAGCTTCCAACAATGGCGACGGTTTCAGGGTTCAGAAGCTCCTCGAACCTGCACCCTGACCTCACCGGAACACCTCCACTATGAGGGAAAAGCAGAGCTTGGGCAGACACTAACAAAACGGCAAAATTAATCTTTCGCATTTAAAGGTGAAGCCACAAAAGCTGAATGCAACCCTTCCATGAGAGCAAACTAAGCAAATATGTGATCCCTGTGAACACCTAAAAGCTTAAACCTAGATTTAATTAAATTAAATAATGAGGAAGAGGGCTGGCGGAAGGGTGGAGGGGGTGGAGGGGTGGTGGTGGACTCAGCCGAGCATTTCTCCTAGCAGCCTACGCCTTAGCCAACCAGATGTACATTTTGACACTCCCCACGACTAGAGTCGGGGGATTCTGGGTTTGTCGGCTTGGGCTTCATCCTACCCAGTTCGGGCTGTGTCAAGGCAGCCCCTGCTACGGAGACAAGCCCCGTAGCCCGCTTGAGCAGATTCATCGCTCCATTGAAGTCTGCATGGCAAGGATATCGGCAATGTGGGCATTTGAAGGAGCTTCCGACTCGGAGCCCCTCCTGCCCGCATTTGTGGCATGTTTTTGATGTGTTTCTTTCGTTTATTTTGATGACTTTATTCCAAGCCATTTAGCTTTGTATTCTATGAACTGGCTTAGCCTGTAGTATGGGAAGCCATTATTGAGTTTTCTGTTGAATCTTCGACCTTTGTTATTTTTTCTTATTCCCTTGAGGTTTCCGAGAACAATCATGGAGTCGTTCTCTAAGGCTTCGTTAACGATCGCTCTGCTTATCTTGTGAAGAATATCGTTAACTACTCTTCTCTCCTTATACCCAATTTTCTTTATGGTTTTGTAGGCTTTCTTCAAGGCTAAAGTTCTTCTGAGCCAGAAATAATGTCCCTTAACTTTTCTCAATCCCTTTCCGTAGAATTTCGGTTTAGGATTATTTGAGTTAACCGTTGTAGCTATCCACCTAATTCCCAAGTCCACAGCTAAGACTGATTTAGGGCTTCTCCCCTCAACCTCCTTTTCAACCGTAATATAAACGAACCACTCATCACCTTTCCTCATAATCTTAGCTTCCCTACAAACCATGCCATCAGTTATAGGCTCATGCGCCTTGATTGGAACGTTTATTCCACCCCTAACTCCATAAACAGGTATCTTGAGCCAGTATGGAGTCAGCTTCGTGTCAGCCCTATAAACATCCCTTCTGAGAATCAATGGATACTCCTTGTTCGGCTTAAGTTCACCTTTTAACCTTCTGAGAAGTCTATCAGCTTGTTGTCGAGTCGCTGAGTATAACGGAACTGATTTGTCTCCACGCAAGTATCTCTGGAAATTCTCATATTCACGTTTTAAAAGCTCTTCTTTGCCTTTCCGAAGCTCAAGAATCTTAGCCTTAATAGTCTTTTTAACCTTCATAGGCGACTCGCCTAAACATCCATATCAAATACTTGCATTTAAACTTTCCCACCCACCTCCCCCAATTCATCCCATGAATAAATTCATGAGCTTTCTTAGCAACATTATGTAAGGAGCAGCAACGGGTACTTTACGCTGGTTCGATATGGTGGTCATTCTAATTCTAACAGCAGGCATAACTGGCATATCTAGCTAAGAAGGGTTAAAAGGGAAGCGTTATGGACGCGTTCCTCGCGTCCGCCATTGCCTGGACAACCGTGGAGTTACATAGCTGTTTCAAGCATAAGGGTGGTTAACCCGCTGATAGGCGGGGTATGGATCTCGCCGCTGATCCCAGCCGTGTTTAAGGGGCGGCTGACCGGGGATGCCGGCCCTCCCGGCATACCTCTTCGCGAGAAACGCGTATTCGAGGAATTGCAGGGGCATATGTTCCATACTTAACCATTTTAACCATTCTAGCCGCTCTCGAACTGGTGAGGCCTCCAGAGGGTGAGGCCTCAACATAAGCTTCAGTGCACGTCGCAGTCCTGCTAGCCTCAACACTTAGCCCCCTTATCCATGGCGGTCTGCCGGCGTCGAGCTCCATGAACCGCCCTGCCTTCGCACGGGGCCTACTAGCGGCTTAGCCCCCAAATAGGGGCAATAGTAGTGATCCTAGTGGGAAAATCCTTGAAGCTGGCAAAATAGCCCGGGAAGCAAAACCATAAACTGTTTAAACCCTCGGGCCGCCGTTCAGCTTACACAGCCGCAGAGAACCCACGTCCACCGTCACGCCACCCTCCTGTTACCGTGCGTCTGAGGAAGAAAAAATTTTTAAGTTGAACCCCAAAAAACTTTGGGAGGAAATTACACGTTTGGAGGGAGGAAGAGGTGTTTGAGGCTTTAATGGGCCAGATCTACATTGTGCGGACTGGAAGCGGCTACTTCTACACTGGATCTATAATAGTCATTGCTATGACGTTAATCCTCTTAGCGTACCTTCTCAGGAAAGGTGAGAGGGGTGCATTCTGGGTTTTCCTCGTCTCGTTGATTGCATGGACCTACGTTGAAGTCTACATAGCTGTTTCAGGCGTAAGGATGGTTACCCCCCTTATGCTTATGGGCGGCTTATGGGTTTCACCGGTTGTCCCAGCCGTGTTTAGGGGGGTGACCGACGGGGCCCTACCGGTCCTCCTAGCATACCTCTTCGCGAAAAGCCTGTATATGAGAAATTACAGGAACGTCCTGCTGGTTCTGGCGTTCCTAGTGTTCTACCTCGGGGTGGAAGCCGCCTTCGAGGCGGTCGGCGCCGCAGCGGGCGTGCTCCACCCGTCGCTGCTCCTGCTCGGCGTACCCGTGTGGAACGCAGCGTACAGTGTGAGGTGGATTTTCAGGCCGTCATCCGTAGGCACTCTACTTTTAATGACCGTTGTGGGGCTCGCAATAGTCGCCTGGAGGAGAAATGGACCCTTCTGGAAGTTTACAACGTACTACTTCCTCTACCTTGTAATCTATACGGCATACGCGTCCCTGTCGTCGCAGCAGCTGGGCTTCAAACGGTGGGCTGGCGTGTTGATGCCGTTTGTAGGGTTCGACCCCGCCACCCTTTCACTAGCCTGGCTGAGCCCGGTGGAGGCTGCACTAAGACTGGCGCTGATCAACTACGGTATACCAGTAGTCATGTCATTTTACCCCCTTGTCATCCCTGTTTGCCTAGTCGTCCCCGCCGACTTTTTCAGAGCAGTGATCGCCTACGTCTTCGACGTAACCATAGAGGTGGCTGGAATATACCTGCCATTCTTGGCGATACCGGTAGCCCTAGGGGTGGTGGAGCTGCCCGAGGAGGAGGTTTCAAAAGCGTCAATGGTTGCCCACGCACTCGCCCTAACAGCCCTAACACTAGGCCCTCTAGCGATGGGGGTATGGCTCTCCTCGACCGCCCTCTCGTTCGCCTCAGGGTTTGTAAGGGGAATCATAGCAGGCATAATACCTATCATAATAGCCTTGGCAGTGGCGGCAGCCTTGAAGAAATGGAAGTAGCCAACGCTAAAAACCATTCCCTCCTTTTTTTAGGAGGAAGACCGCTTACGCCGGGTTTAAGCCTTTAACGTTAAGTTTTTACCGGTGATCTAGAGGTGGAAGCTTCTAGGTGCCTTCTCGTGCCTATCCCTTTGATTCCTGATGATTCCTGACTAGAGAGATCCCTTAGAGAAGGCTCCTGTATGACGCGCCTATTCCTCCTTTTCTGAGAGGAAGTCCATTACGACCTTGTTGAATTCTTCGGGTTTGTCAAGGCACGTTATGTGTCCTGCACCTTTCACAACGTAGAGTTCGGAGTTTGGGATCAGTCCGTGTAGTGTTTCAGCCATCCAGATGGGGGTTGCCTCGTCCTTCTCCCCAACTATGATTAGGGTTGGCTTCTCCATCTTTTTGAGCTCGCCGCATATGTTGAATCCTGACGTTGCGAGGGCGTTCCTCACGTAAACCTCGGGCGTCTGCTCCTTAACCATGTCCACCACCAAGCTTATGGCTTCCTCGCCTGCGATCTTTATCCCCCTCCTCGCTATCAGGAGACCTATTTCCTCCATGCTCATCTTCTTAACCCACGCCACCCTCTCAGCCACGGCCTCGGGTATAACGTTGCACATGGTGTCCGCGAGCACCAGCCGCCTCACAACCTCAGGGTGCTTCACAGCTACCACGCAGGCAACCATGCCCCCCATTGAGTGGCCAACCAAGCTAGCTTTGGTGATGCCCAACCGCTGCATCAGCCTGTAGAGGTCCTCCCCGTGGGTCCAGACGCTATACTGCTTAGAGGGCTTACTCGACTCGCCATGCCCCCTAAGATCGTAAAGCAAGACCCTGAAGCTCCTTGAAAAGTGCTTTTTCTGGTGGAGCCAGCACCTCCTATCAACCCAGAGTCCATGAATGAAGATTACAGGCTCCCCGGAGCCAGCCTCCTCGTATGCAATGCTTACTCCATCCACTTCCACGAAAGGCAAGAAACACCACCAGAAGGAAACATTGTAATACGGATAAAGATAAAGGTTTTTTCCAAGCAGGTGAGACGCGTATTCTACAACTTCAACCCCTCCTCCCCTCCTAGAGCCGTAAACCATCCGGGTTCCCGCCACCCCTCATCTTCCAGCCTCTAGGTGAAAGGGATTTTAAGTTGGAATTTTAAATTGGTTAGTGGAAAGTTTCGCTTCAGGTATTTAGAGGGAGGAATTAATGGGCGGTGGCTGACCTCTTAGCCGGCCAAATATATATACATTGTTAGGACGGTTAACGTCTACTTTTACAATGGGTTGATGCTTGCGGCCGCGTTGACCGTCACGCTCCTCTATGCTGTCAGGAAGGGAGACATGGACGCACTCTGGATTTTTCGTTTTCTCCTCCGTCATGGATTCTCGGCGAGGCGTACTGGGTTTCCTATGGGAGGCTTGTGACGGCGGTCAAGTTAATGGGGTATAGTGGCCTCACCCCTCATCTCAGCCGTGCTTAGAGGGGTAACAGACGGGTCCCTGCAGGTTCCCCTAGGCAGACCTCTTCGCGAAAAACCGTATTTGGGGGGCTTAAGAGGGTGGTAGCTTCACTTGGTGGTGGCGCCCAGAGGCGAAGCTTCCGAGCGAGGCGCCTTCGGCCTTCGCACACGCGGCCGCGTCGCCGCCTTAACGGTCACGCCCTTTAACCATGGAACTCTGGCTTTCAGCGGCAAGCCTCAGCTTCAGTCCGCTCCGTTCAAGGAGCCGCAACATACCTGCGCTCCTACCAGGCTTAGCAGCGTTCGCCGCCACCTAGCTGTGAAGGAAAACGTATCCTCCCCCTCTTTTTTCCCTTAATAGCAACGGCGTCTCCTCGTCATGGAAAGACAATTAGGCGCCGTTTCCTTGTGGTAGCAGGAACCCGTGAGGGGTTATGAAATGAAGATTAGTTTAACTGAGAGGGCGCGGAAATACATCGCCACGGCGGCTGAGAGGATCCTAGAGAGTAACGAGAAGCCTGTGCTGGCTGTTTGGGCCGAGAGGATTCATTCGTGAAGGGGCAGCAGGGTGGAGGTTCAAGTAGGCGTCTACCCTGAAAAGGAAGTTCTACGGGTGGAAGGCTTCAAGAAGGAGGCCGTATTAGACGGCGACGGATTACCGGTGTACGTCCACGAGGACACCTATAAATACCTCCCGGAGAAGGTGTACGTCGACTACGCGGGAAAATGGTACAAGGAGTACGTGTCACCAATTATTCCCCGGTCTACCTTAGAGGAGCCTGTTAAAAGAGGGGTGAAATGAGCCTCACCCCCTAAAGCGAGGGTGAGATGATCAAACGGTGAAGGCGCCGTTAAACCCCCAACAACCTTCTTCCATTTAATAGACTTTCTCCGCTTAGACGCCGGCTTAGAGGCGTTAAAGCTCCTTCAAATTTTATTTAATTTTAAAACATTTAAACCGGAAAATCGTGGAAGAGGAGGAGTTAGAAGCAGCGTTAACCGGTGTAATAGACACACTGATGCACATGAAAGGCGCAACAGTTAAATCCTGGAATAGAGGAGAGGTTGCTTGTTTTGAGGAAGGAGGATGGAAGATTGGAGGAGGCAGAGATAGAGGTTGTGATGGTTCCCCGATGGCGGCAGCCACTCTCAGGGTTCTGCGCCTTGATTTTAGGTTTGCTCGTTGCGCTTGCAACATGGTGGGTTTTCGCTGACGTCAGGTTTGCGCTCCAGCACTTCGTGTTCGGCTGGTATCCTGAGGTTGCGTCGCTTCTAGGTGGGTGGGGGCTTCTCGTCGCGGTCTGGCAGGCTTGGCTGGAAAACTACCCTTGCTCAAAGCTGAGGAAGCCTTGGCTGGTCGGCGTCGCAGGGACCGCGTTGAACCTTGTTCTGGTTTGGTTCATGGTTTACGTGGTGTTCTACCAGCTGGTTGGAAGCCTAGTTCCGGTGGCGAGCTACCCGAAGCTTCTCTCCCTAGGACTCCCCGTCGAAACCGCACTTTACCTTTCATCGTCTGCTACTGGAATGGTGACCGGGGCTACGTTCTCCTTCGGTTTGCTCTGGGTTGCAGGCTCCATGTTCTGGCCTCTCTACCATGAGAAGCAGCCTAAGAGGGGCGTCTACGCCGTCGCCCTCTCGCTCGCCATTGGACTGACCGCATGGTGGCTCATACTCCTCCCACCAGTATCCCAGATGGCGCAGTACTCCGCAGCCATAATGGCTCTCATGTATCTTTCAGAGCTACAACCGGCTATGAGCATACTGTACTCTGTGCTGACCTACTACTACACGATTTCATGGTTTTACCTTAACGCTGAAGCTTTAAGGAGGCTTAACATGACCCAGTGGGTGATATTCTTCGCACTGCTCACAATGCTAACATGGGAGTATGAGCCCTGGATCAGGCTGAAGAGGCAGCCTCTAATAGGGGTGGCGGCGTTCATCTCCTGCACCGTTCTGGGCGCGGTCTCCGGCCTGGTCCTGTCGCAGGTGGTCTACACTCCGCCCATCCCTCCATCCTACGTTTGGGCAGCGCTGGGTCAGGCAGCACTAGCACCCATGGCGGAGGTTGCAAGGGAGGGTGCGAGGTGGACTGCCCCTCTAGTCCTAGCGGTGTTCCTCATCATAGCCGAGTTCATCCTTTACTTCTACTTCGACAATTGGCCTAAGAAGTATAGTAAACCAGTTAACATGGCGGTGAGGACCATAGTGGTTGTTCTGGCCGGGCTGCTGATGCTCTACGTCTACTACCTTGCATCAGCCAGCATCATAGGCGACCCGGACGTCGTCACCATGCTCACATACCCGATCCTATTCCTAGACCCGAGACCCCTGACGAATCCTCTGCCATTCCAGCTGTGGCTCCTCTGGATCCTGCTACTGCACGGGTACATATGGAGGAAGTGGCCTGTCTGGAAGCCTCTAACGTGAAAACACCCATTTTTTCCTTTCTATTGTTAACCGGGAGAAGTCCAAGGTTTTCCGTTGTCCATCAAAGATGCGCCCACTAGGGTGCGTGCTGCTTGATTCCCCACGAGTCAAGCTTTACTGCCTGAAACAACCGACCTTTGGAGGCGGATAGAGAAGGTAAGATTAGATGTGTTAGAACTGTTGGCGGTAAGCGTAGGGTTCCAGAATCGGAGATAAAGAGGATTTTAGGAACTCATGAAGAGAGGAAAATAGTTAGATATGCAAGGGTTTCATCACATACACAGAAAGATGATTTAGAAAGACAGATTGAGTTAATCAAAAGCTATGCTGGTGAGAAGGGATGGGAGATAGAGATTTTGAAAGATGTGGGTTCAGGGTTAAAGGAAGATAGAAGGAACTTCCAGAAATTGCTAGGGATGGTTATGAATAGAGAGGTTTCTAAGGTTATCGTAGCTTACCCAGATAGGTTAACGAGATTTGGCTTCAAAACACTTAAAGAGTTCTTTAAGAGCTATGAAACTGAGATAGTGGTGATAAATAGGGAGGAAAAAACTCCACAGGAAGAACTTGGGAAGATTTGATTACGATAATCTCCCACTTTGCTGGTAAACTCTATGGAATGAGAAGTCACAAGTATAGGAAGGTTGTTGAGGGTGCAAAGAAACTCATACAAGATCCTTAGCTACAAGATTAAACATAATTATGACATTGGAGAGTTTCTAAGTAGCTATAGATACCTTCTACAGAGAGCAATAAATATTATTTGGGATAACATTAATTGGATTGAGAGGAAGAGAAGAAACTACTATACAGTTAGGCAGGGGAAGAAGAGAAGAAAGAAATGTTGCTATGTTAAACGGTTGATACCTACAATTCCTAAGTCTAGAGAGTTTAAGAGAAATCTAAGAAACGAGCTGTTAAGGAATTGGAGTTATGCTTCTCATTATGTTGATTCAGCTATCAAGGTCGCTTACTCGACCATGAATTCTTGGAAGAAAAACTACCTCAAAGGGAAAAGGAAGAGAAACAAGCCAATAGTTAAAAGGAAATTTATTAGAGTTAAAGGAACACTTTACATTTATAGAAACGGCAAAATTAGAATAACCGTTAAGCCGAGAAAACTTTACCTAGAATTCGATTTATCTAATGCTTGGTTTAGAAAGAGAGTTGATGGATGTGATTTAGGAGAGTTAATACTTAAGAAAAGTGAATTAATAATTACTTTTAGAAGAGAACTCCTAGAAAAGAACCCATTTGAGAGAATCAGCTGGGATTTAAATAAATGCAGTATGGATGGATTTTCTCCTAAATACGGATGGATAAAAATTGATTTAAAATACCTTTACCACATACATAGAGTTCATGAAATTAAGAGGAAGAAAGTTCAAAGCATAGCTTCTAAGAAACACTCTCTTAAATCCCTCGTTTCGAGACATGGAAAAAGAGAGAAAAATAGAGTTAAAGACTTCATTCATAAATTAACTACTCAATTGGCTAAAATATTCCCAAATGTTGAGCATGGTTTTGAGGATTTAGAGAAGCAAGGAATGTTCGACAAGAGAAAAAGGCACAATAGAGATGTTGCCAAGCAGAATTGGAAGACAATAATTCAATATATGAGCTACAAGTCTAGAGTTAAGCTTGTTAACCCTAAGAATACATCTTCTACCTGCCCCATGTGTGGAGAAAGATTGTTAAAGCTCCGAAAGGGGCAGGTAGTTAAATGCAAGAAATGCGGCTTAACTTTAGACAGGCAACTATGTGGGGCAATAAACATATACCTTAGGATGTGTGGTTTTCCTCCCTCTCCGAGCATCTTCTACCGAGTGGTGATTAAAAGGATGATCCCTCTGTGGAAGATGCGGATGAAGAGGGGGAGAGGGGTTACCACGAAAGGGGGCAAGGACAATGATATGCTCCCGATGAACCTAAGAGGGAGACTGAGCCCAATGAGCCCCAAGGCTTACATAGGCTTACCAATACCTATGTAAGCTGAACCCCGTGAAAATGATATATCTGCTGAAATCCCATTTTTTATGGGATTGTTGAGGGTGATGCTTCCTTTTGAAGGGGGATCGTCTTTGGGTAAGCCTCCTGTGGGGATTGTTTCGATAGGGGTTTATGTTCCTAAGGGGTTCCATACGAGCGAGGACATAGCGAGGGAGTCGGGGATACCTAGGGAGATTGTTGAGGAGAAGATGGGGATAAGAAGGAAGGTTATGCCCTACAGCGAGAAGGATCACCCGATATCCATGGGGGTTGAGGCTTCGAGGGTCGCCCTGGAGAGGGGGAACGTCGACCCTGAAACCGTCGACCTGGTGATATGGGCGGGGGAGGAGTATAAGGAGCACCCTATGATCACCGCCGGGATCAAGCTTCAGCACGAGGTCGGCGCCCGGAACGCTTGGGCCTTCGACATATCTCAGCGGTGTGGAACGATGATCGTTGGGTTAAAGCTGGCGAAGGATATGATGATAGCCAACGATGACGTAAACACTGTCATCGTGGCTGCGGGCTACAGGAACTGCGACCTCATAAACTACAGGAACCACAGGACGAGGTTCATGTTCAACTTGGCTGCTGGGGGTGCAGCCGTAATCCTAAAGAAGAACCATCCTAGGAACCACGTGCTGGAGGCTGCCTTCATTTCTGACGGCTCCTTCGCCGACGACGTCTACGTGCCAGCCGGAGGAACAGTGATGCCTGCAAGCGATGAGACCTTAGAGCGCGGACTCCACTACCTTGACGTGAGGGACCCAGAGGACATGAAGCGCAGGCTCGACGCGGTCTCCATGAGAAACTTTCTCAAGGTGGTGAGGGATGCCGTGGAGAGGAGCGGCTACACGGTTAAGGACATAGGCTACCTGGCGATCCTCCACATGAAGCGAAGCGCCCACAGGTACATTCTGGAGGAGCTGGGGCTTAGCGAGAACCAGACAACCTACCTTGAAGAGTACGGCCACCTAGGGCAGTGCGACCAGATCCTATCCTTAGAGTTAGGGTTGAAGGAGGGGAAGATAAGAGACGGTGACCTCGTCGTCCTTGTGAGTGCCGGTATAGGGTACGCTTGGGACGCCATAGCCATTAGGTGGGGGCCGTGCTAGGGTAGTCGTCCCGTGGCTCCCCGTAATCCCTTCTCAAGTCCTTTTTCAGTATCTTCCCCGCCGGGGATTTTGGGAGAGAGTCGACGATGGCCACGTACTTTGGCACCTTGTACTTCGCCAGCTTCCCCCTGCAGAACTCGACGATCTCCTCCTTCGTTATGGTTTCCCCGGGTTTTGGAACTATTACCGCCTTCCCCACCTCCCCCCACTTCTCGTCTGGAACCCCTATGACGGCGACCTCCTCCACCTTCGGATGCTGGTATATTACGTTTTCAACTTCAACCGGGTAGACGTTCTCCCCTCCGCTTATGTACATGTCCTTCTTCCTGTCCACTATGTAGTAGAAGCCTTCCTCGTCCCTTATGGCTATGTCACCTGTGTGGACCCATCCATCCTCGTCTATGGTCTTGGCCGTCTCCTCGGGCATCTCCCAGTACCCTGAGAAGGTGTGAGGCCCCCTTATGAGGAGCTCGCCCGCCTCCCCCACGCCGACCTCCCCCCCTCTCTCGTTGACGATTTTAACCTCGTTATGGAAGAATGGCACCCCCACCGACCGGTGCTTCTCCTTCATGTACTCGACTGGCATGTAGAAGTTGTTTGGGCCGGCTTCCGTCAGCCCGTATCCCTGAATGAAGGCTGCACCTCTCCTCCAGAATGCCTCCATGACTGGGAGCGGGCATGGGGCTCCCCCGGATATCCACATCCTGACGGAGGATAGATCGGTTTTCTCAAACTTGGGCGACTTAGCCATCATGTAGAACATGGTTGGGGCTCCTATGACTATGGTGCACTTGTACTTTTCCACGGCCTCCAGGACGTCGTCGGGGCTGAACCTCCTCCACGTTATCATTTTCCCTCCAACGTGTATGAGGGGTACGGCGAGCGTGTTCCATCCTCCGGTGTGGAAGAGTGGAAAGATTATTGGTGAGACGTCCTCGGGGGTTATCCCCCAAGTAACTATGGTGTTCACGGAGTTCCAGAAGATCATCCTGTGGGAGAGGATCGCCCCTTTAGGCAGCCCCGTGGTTCCGCCTGTGAAGAGTATCAGGTGCGGGTCCTCCATTGAAACCTTCATCCTTCCAGGCCCGCCTCCTTCCTCCTCGAGGGCTGCCTCGTACTCTCCCCCCTCACCCGTCGAGAGGAACTCCGCCCACGTAGCCTCCTTCCTCACCTTCTCCACGACCTCGTCGAACTCTGGGTCGTAGATGAAGACCTTCGGCTTCACCTGCTTAACCAAGTGGATGACCTCCTTGGGGGAGAGCCTTATGTTTAGGGGGGCTAGAATGGCTCCGAGCTTCCCTGTGGCGAAGAAGGCGTCGAAGCACTCAACGCAGTTTCTCATGAGAAACGAGACCCGGTCTCCCTTACCGACGCCTTTCTTGGCAAGGTAGCCTGCAAGCCTTTTAGCTCTAGAGTCCAGTTCGCCATAAGTAAATGATTTCCCCTCGAAGATCAGAGCCTCCCTTCTAGGCGTTAGCGATGCTCGTCTGCCAGACCAGTCTCCAACCCAGCTCCAGCACATGGGGTCACCTCCTAACATTCAGGACTATTCTTTTGGGTTGAGGGGTAAAGGCCCCCTCGTCGACCTCTCCCAAGAAGTCCATCACCACCCTGTTGAAGAGGCGGGCGTTCTCTATGAAGAGGAGGTGGGAGCCGCCTTCGAAGAGAACCAGCCTTGAGTTGGGTATGGTCTCCGCCAAGAGCTCCGCGTTCCTGTACGGGACAACCCTATCCTTCGTTCCGGCCACTATGAGGGTTGGGGCCTTTATGCGTGAGACGGCCTCACCGAGGCTGAAGCTTCGGACGGCCTCAGCCTGCCTTAGCCAAGCGTACCTTGGCTGGGCTTCCTCTATCCTCCAAGCTATTATCTGGTTTATTTCCTCCGGGTGCTCCTCCATGTACTCCGGGTTGAACGCGTAGGACATTTTCCTCCTCAACGCCTCCTCAACCCCAACATCCTCCTCCCTTATACTCAAGATCGCATCCATGGTTTCCTTTGGGGTTGGGAGAGCCTTCTCCCCTCCAAAGTGCGTGGATACCAGGACGATGCCAGCCACCATGTCCGGGTACTTGAGGGCGAACTGCTGGGCTATGAAGCCTCCCATGGAAACCCCTAAAACATGTGCTCTTTCAACTTCGATGCTGTCTAGGAGCTCCTTTAGGTCGTCGGCGAACATTTCTATGGTGTAGGGTTCATCGGGCTTATCGCTCATCCCAACCCCCCTGTTATCGAAGACTATGCACGAGTACTTGATGGGGAGCATGCGGAGCTGCTTAAACCACATCCACCGGGAGTACCCCCACCCCTCAATCATAGCCAGCGGGAACCCTTCACCGTGAACCTCAAAGAATAGCCTTACGCCATCCCTAAGGGTCACGTAGGGCACTGCAACCCCCTCCCGCAAGGGCGAAAGGTTCCTAATCCCTATCAGACACCTCCACTCTCCCAAAAGCCACCATTACAGGGTACCTCCCCTCTAATAGAATCGGCAGAGGACACTATGGTACCCTTAATTTATTTAATGTTTCCGTGGTGCAGCCAGATGTTCGGGCGCTCTGCCGGGGACGGCGGCTACCCTGAGACGGGCTGATGGGCCGGTAAACACGCCTCGGGAAACAGGCCTCACCGAGTTGGGAGTGGTTTACGGTTGGCTCGGGTGAGGCGGTTTACAGCTCCAGCTGCTGCCCTTCATGTACCGGCGGGGTGGACGGCGGAGACCTAGAGGTTACAGGGGGAGGGGCGGTAAGCTTTTTAGCGTTTTCCTCCCTTCTTTCTCTTTAGGGTGGGTGGTTTGGTTGGATAGGGAGAAGGAGGAGTTGATAAGGCAGGCTGCGAGGGACATAGTTAAGGCGAGCAAGGTTGTCGCCCTGACCGGGGCTGGAATATCGACTGAGAGCGGTATCCCGGACTTCAGGGGGCCTGACGGACTGTGGAAGAGGTACGACCCTGAAGAGTTCACCTTTTCAAGGTTTATAAGCGACCCGGCGAGGTACTGGAGCATGCACTTATCCATAGCGAGAAGCGAGTTTTCCATGCTCAAAGCCGAGCCCAACCCAGCCCACTACGCCCTCGCGAGGCTGGAGGAACTGGGTAAGCTTGACTGCATAATAACCCAGAACGTTGACGGGTTACACCAGAAGGCAGGGAGCAAGAACGTGATAGAGTTTCATGGAAACGTAAGGGAGGCTGTCTGCATGAGCTGCAGAAACATTATACCTATAGAAGAAGCCCACAGGAAGGCTGAGGAGGGGGAGCTGCCTCCACGCTGCGACAACTGCGGAGGCGTCCTTAAGCCTAACGCGATCCTCTTCGAGGAGCCCATACCCAGGGAGGCGCTGCTTAGGGCCGAGGAGGAGGCGATACTGTGCGATTTAATGCTGGTCGTCGGCACATCTGCCGTGGTGTACCCTGCGGCGGACCTTCCAAGGATAGCTAAGGAGAAGAGGAGTTACCGTAACTGGCTGGTCGTAGGATACCAGCCTCACGTTCCCGGCGGCTACGGAGCGAAGGTGATTGAAATCAACATGGAGCCCACGCCATTAACAGGGATCATATCAGACTACATTATAGAGGGTAGAGCGGGGGAAATCCTACCTCGAATAGTTGATGAAGTCGAGAGAATGGTTAAAAGTGAGGGGTGAGGCTGCGCCGTCCACAACCCGTGAACATCTCCCACGTTCAGGACCCGTAGCCACCATTCTCGTATGGGGCCAGGAGCTGGAAGCCTCCGGCCGGCGAGCAAGATTTCCGCATCAGCCATCCTCCCCGAAGCCAGCCACGAGGAACCTTTCCACCCTTTCCTATTTGTTTCGGAGTGGCTGTACAGTTGAAGCCGGCTACGTTGGCTTTTCGATGACCTTCGGCTGCCCTCGATGTCTTGAGGGCTTGGAGGCGGGGTAGCCTTAGAAAATCTTTTATTGTCCATGCTGTGTTTCTTCTCTGGGATGAGGAGACGTGGAGAGTCATGGGAGCTGCGCGATGACCGGGAATCCAACCTCCGACCGTTACCGCTACCCGGCACCATTCCTATGGGGTATTACGCATATGAAGATCAGCGGCTTCCTTCCGGTGTTCCTGTACCAGTGGGGCGTGTTTGGGGGGATGTAGACGGCGGTGTCCCCTGACACCTTGAACTCCTTCTCTCCTATCCCTATGACGGCTTCTCCTTGGAGTATGTATATTTCGTGCTCCCAGTCGTGGCTGTGCCTTTTAATTTCCCCTCCTTCCTCCACGACGAAGCGGCGCATTGAAAAGTTTGGGGCTCCAACCTCCCTAGTTATTAACCACTGAATTTTGGCTTTAACGCCTATCTCACCTACTTCCTCTGCTTCCACGTCGTCCGCCTTCACGACAGCCAAGAGCCACACCTCGAAACCATTGAGAAGGAATCTGCTTAAATATGTTCCTTGAGAAAGAGGATGGTAGGAGAGTGCAGGAGTCAAGGGGAGCTGGATAGAAGTGTCCTTCTCCATTTCGAAGGTTAGGAAGAGGGATGGAAGGATAGTTGACTTTGACCTGTCTAAGATAGCGGAGGCGATCAGGAAGGCCTTCGTGGCGGTTGGTAGGGAGGACGGGAAGGAGGCGTGGAGGCTCGCCAAGCAGGTTGCCGAACGGTTGGAGGAGAAGTTTGCAGGCCAGGTTCCCGGGGTTGAGGACATACAGGACGTCGTCGAGGACACACTCATAAAGAACGGGTTCTCTGACGTGGCTAAGGCGTACATACTTTACAGGCGGGAGCGGTCGGAGCTAAGGGAGGCGAAGAAGTTCATAGGCGTATGGGACGACTTGAAGCTGACTGTTAACGCCGTTAAGATCCTCGAGAAAAGGTACCTCCTGAAGGACGAGAAGGGGAGGGTTGTGGAGACGCCTTCAGGCATGTTTCGCAGGGTTGCCAGGAGCATAGCCTTACCCGACAGGAAGTATGGGGGTGACGTGGAGGAGACTGCTAGGGTGTTCCACAACGTAATGGTTAACCTAGAGTTTCTCCCAAACTCTCCCACCCTGATGAACGCCGGAACAGACATAGGCCAGCTGTCCGCATGCTTCGTCCTACCCGTTGAGGACTCGATTGAGGGAATATTTGACGCCTTAAAGTACATGGCTCTGATCCACAAGTCTGGCGGCGGAACCGGCTTCTCTTTCTCACGTCTGAGGCCTAAGGGCGACGTTGTGAAGTCTACTGGAGGCGTCGCCAGCGGCCCCGTGTCCTTCATGAAGATATTCGACGTTGCGACCGACGTCATAAAGCAGGGTGGGAGGAGGAGGGGTGCCAACATGGGTATTTTGAGGGTTGACCACCCAGACATAGTGGAGTTCATAACGGCTAAGTCGGAGGAGGGGGTGCTGTCAAACTTTAACATATCCGTGGCTGTGACCGACGAGTTCATGAGGAAGGTTGAGAGAGACGAGGAGTACGAGCTCGTAAACCCTCGAAGCGGGGAGGCCGTGAGGAGCGTCAGAGCTAGGGACATATTTGACCTCATAGTCGCCAACGCCTGGCGAACCGGGGATCCCGGACTCGTCTTCCTAGACGAGATAAACAGGAGGAACCCTACCCCTGACTTGGGGATGATCGAGGCTACGAACCCGTGTGGCGAGGTTCCATTGCTGCCGTATGAGTCGTGCAACCTTGGGTCGATCAACCTTTCTAGGATGGTTTCCCAGGGGGACGTGGACTGGGAGAAGCTGAGGAGCAGGGTTAGGGTAGCCGTCCACTTCCTAGACAACGTCATAGACGCTAACAGGTATCCTCTTCCTCAAATAGAGGAGATGACCAAGGCTAACAGGAAGGTAGGGCTAGGGGTTATGGGGTTCGCGGAGATGCTCATACAGCTTGAAGTGCCATACGACTCCAGGGAGGCCCTCTCCATAGCTGAGAAGGTCATGAAGTTTATTTCGGATGAGGCGAGGAGCAAGTCCGTTGAGCTGGGAGAGGAGAGGGGCTCCTTCCCGAACTTTGAGAGAAGCATATGGGCTAGGGGTTACCCTGCTATGAGGAATGCGACTGTTACGTCGATAGCCCCAACGGGGTCTATAAGTATAATAGCGGGGACGTCCAGCGGGATAGAGCCGCTCTTCGCCGTGGCGTTCGTCAGGAACGTTATAGGGACCAAGCTGGTGGAGGTGAACCCCCTGTTCGAGAGGGTTGCTAGGGAGAGAGGGTTCTACAGTAGGGAGCTTATGTTGAGGATAGCTAAGGCTGGTTCAATCCAAGATTTCGGTGGGATACCTGAAGACGTGAGAAGGGTCTTCGTGACGGCTCTGGACATATCCCCGGAGTGGCATGTGAAGATGCAGGCGGCCTTCCAGAAGTACGTTGACAACGCCGTGTCTAAAACGGTTAACTTGCCGCATGAGGCGACACTTGAGGATGTCAGGGAGGTTTTCACCATGGCCCACCGGCTGAAGTGTAAGGGGATAACCGTTTACCGCTACGGAAGCAAGAGGGAGCAAGTGCTCTATCTTGGGGTTACCCCCGGAGCTGAGGAGGAAAAGTACGTTGTAGCAGAATCGGAGTACTCTGGTGGGTGCCCGGCAGGAGTCTGCGTGTTTTAGAGGTGTAACCCGTTGGCCAGGTGCTTCATCCACCTTTACACCGGAGAAGGGGAGGGGAAAACGCTAACTGCCATTGGAGCAGCCATTAGAGCCATAGGGCATGGACTCAGGGTAGTGGTCATCCAGTTCATGAAGGGGAGGAAGAAGGTTGGGGAGTACATGGTTAGGGAGAGGCTTAAGCCAGACTATGAAATATACCAGTTCGGCCGGGAGGAGTTCATAGACCTCGGTAACCCTCACCCTGTGGACTACAAGCTCGCAAAGGAAGGTTTAGAGTTCGCCCGCAGGATCTTAAGGAGGAAGAAGCCGGACGTGTTAATTCTAGACGAGGTAAACCTAGCTGTAGCCGTAGGGTTGCTTAGGGTTGAGGACGTACTTCAACTTTTAGATGAGGCGGAGGGGTGCTCCCTCATTATTCTAACGGGGAGAAGGGCTCCAAAGGAGCTGATTGAGAGAGCAGACTTGGTGACTGAGATGTGTGAGGTGAAGCATCCGCTGAGAACCGGCGTAAGCGCCAGGAAGGGAATAGACTACTAGCAAACGTCGAAGCTTGAGACCCCTAGGGGAAGAAGGATTTAAACGTGCCCGATGATGAGGCCCGTCCATTTCCCCTTTAGATAAATGAAAAATAAAATATGTGAGAGGTCCATGATATTGTTTAGTGCTTACGCTCTGGAGGATTTTCTGATGGGTGGCGGAGGCGTAAAGAACAGGAAAGAGTTGTTAAGGAGGTTCTTTAATAGCGTGAAGGAGGATGTAGACTTGTACAGGGTGAAGGAGCGGATAGCATTCTACCTTAAGCTTATGGATTTAAATTTTAAGTGGTCTGACGAGCATAACGCTTTCCTTGTCCCATACGAGATCTCAGGGCACACGCACATAGTCGTGGTAAGCTGGTCAGATATGTGGGTTGTGATCAGAACGGGCATAATGACTAAAGATGAAGTCCCTTCTAGGTATAGGGAGGAACTCTACAAAAAGCTTCTTCAAGCAAATCATGACTATTACGAATTTGCGTATGATATGGATGATGAAGGAAACATTGGGATAAGCGAAGACATATTCATCCCCGCACTCACGTTCGATGTGTTCTGGGAGGAGTTCAACGTCATACCCTTAGCGATAAAATACTTCTGGGAGACGATAATTCCAAGCCTAGGAGAGGCAAGAAAACCTGGGAGAACAGACTGGATATACGTTTAACCCTCTGCCGGTTAAGCGGGTGCGCTTAGAGAGTTAACTGGGTTGAGGGTGGGTAATCGACGCCGACGTCGGCACCAGCAGATTACGGCTTAATTGATGAGGGGTGGTTAAAGGTGAAGCTAAGCGATGATGGATGCGAAATCACCTTATGCCAAGGGGGCGGAGTACGGGTTATTCGGGGAATCCTGCTGGACAGGCTAACCCGGCGAGGTTAACCTATAAGCAAGAGCAAGTAGATGTCAAAAGTAGTTTCCCCCATGAAGGTCTGTGGAAACGTTGAAAAACAACTGTTCAGTCGGCACATTTTTACTTTTCCGTTTTCTCTCCTCTAAAACCTTCTAACTTTTTCAGGCTGCTCTAAGGAAGATTTTGGAGTGGAGGGAAGATAAGGTTCTGTTAACCAAAAAAATAAGTATGAGAAAGTGGTTTGTTTATCCGGTTGGAGGAGGGAGAATGAGCGAGAGACCTTGGTTTAAGTTTTGGCCTAAGGCTTTGAGCCGTGGGCTTGACTGTCCTCGAGTCCCCTTGTACGACTTGGTTGAGACCTCCGCCAAGCGGTTCCCCGACAAGGACGCCATAATATATTATGGGACAAGGATTAAGTATGATGAGCTGTGGGGTGACGTCGAGAACTTTGCGGGGTTGCTGAGCGACCTTGGGGTTGAGAAGGGGGAGCGCGTGGCGCTCTTCGACGCGAACTCGCCTCAATGGGTTATAGCCTACTTTGGAACCTTGCGTGCGAACGCCGTAAGCGTCCCCATAAACCCTCTCCTGAAAGCCGACGAGTTAAGGTACATACTCAACGATAGCGGGGCGAAGGTTATCGCGACATCGTTGCCGTTTGTCTTCACGGTGGCTGAGGCGGTTAAGGACACGCAGGTGGAGAAGATAATAGTGTATAAGCACAGGGATTACATCCCAGCCGAGCCGGAGATACCAGCCCCAGACTTCCTAATGCTGGACGCCAAGATACCAGACACGATGGTCGACTGGGGCAAGGCCATGAGCGAGGAACACTCCCCTCCGGAGGAGAAGAGTAAACACGAGGACCTCGCAATGATCGTTTACACTTCAGGAACCACGGGGGTCCCTAAGGGGTGCATGCACCCTCACAGGACGGTCTACTTTAACGCTATAGCCTCGTCATACTGGTTTAGGACCACAACGCAGGGAGTGAACTTGGCGGTGTTGCCGTACTTCCACGTAACCGGCCTCCAGCACTCGTTGAACGCCGCCCTCTACGCTGGGGGAACAGTTGTCCTTTTCACCAGGTGGGATAGGAGGGCGGCGCTTCAAGCAATCGAGAAGTACAGGTGCACTCACTGGGTTAGCATAGCCACGATGGTCGTAGACTTCATCAATGACCCTGAAGTGACCAAGTTCGACCTTTCATCGCTGATCGTCGCCGGCGGGGGAGGAGCACCGATGCCTCAGGCGGTAGCTGAAAGGTTCCGTGAGCTGACAGGGATAACATACGCTGAAGGTTACGGTTTAACGGAGACGATCTCTCAGACGCACCTGAACCCCCTCGAGAGGCCCAAGCTCCAATGCCTTGGAATTCCAGAGTTTAACACAGACTCCCTCGTAGTGGACCTTGAAACCGGAGACGTCCTCGCCCCCGGCGAGACAGGGGAGATCGTGGTTAAGGGGCCTCAAGTATTCCTAGGATACTGGAATAAGCCTAAGGAAACGGAGGAGGCGTTCATCGAGATCGACGGCGAAAAATACTTTAGAACAGGCGACGTCGGGTACATGGATGAGGAAGGATACTTCTTCATGGTGGACAGGGTTAAGAGGATGATAAACAGGGCTGGATTCAAGGTTTGGCCTACCGAAGTGGAAAACATAATGTATGGCCACCCTGCGATAAAGGAGATCTGCATCGTGGGGGTGCCTGACGAGAGGGTTGTGGAGGAGGTTAAAGCGTACGTCGTACTTAAACCCGAGTACGAGGGCAAAGTTAAGCCGGAGGAGATCATTGAATGGGCTAAGGGAAAGATGGCTGCATACAAGTACCCGCGAATAGTGGAGTTCGTCAGCGACCTGCCTAAGAGCGCAACGGGGAAAGTCCTCTGGAGAGAGCTTCAAGAAAAGGAGAGGGCTGGAAAAGCAGGGTGACACAATCACAACCACTTAAACCTGCACTTTTTCTCTTTATTTTCTACATTTTTCTCTTATCTGCGCGTCCTGCTTGCTCTATAGGATGCTTTGCCGGTTGATTCCCCAATTTTCGTTAATTAGTTTGTTATTGTTTTAACTGATTATTTTTAGATAGCTCTCCATCTAATTTTCTATTTTTCGAAAGCGTTTTCATTTTTTGGCTTATTTCTTGAAGGCAAATGGTAATACCGTAGTAAGGACGAATTACCGCCATCAAACTCCCTGAACAGCTTCCATGCTTCCAGCCCTAACAACAAGAATAAGGCTGAGGGAGGAGGCTGCTTAAGACGAATACAAACGCTAAAGAGATGTCAGAAGGGGGTCTTACCGCATCCTTTAAGGAACACGCTTCCCTTGCCTTCCTGTTCTGGGAAGTATTTTTTTCTCTTGCCTTGTCATGGCCCAACCTCATTCCCGCTTGAACGTTGCCGCTCTCGCCGGGACGCTTTTGGACGGGTGATTTGAATTTGCTATGCGAGCATAATTTGCTACGCGGGTATGATTGAGGTGATATTTGAGGGTTTTTCGGTGATACATTTCATACTTGGTTTTCGAGTACAGGGTTTCCGTGGAGTGTCTGGAGGGAGCATTATGGTACCCGATATCCGTGTATGAGGGGGTTTTAGCGTGGGGAATCCCGCTTCTTTACCCCAATTTCGTTGGGTTAGAGATATATACTTGAAAGGCGTGTGATGGTACTCGGTGTTTGAGTATGCCCATGCTTAGGGTGGTTAGGAGGCCCACGCTTATAGACCCACGCCACTTCTTGCAGTACTGTTTTAGGACCGAGGAGCAGGTTCGCCAGGCGAGGAAGATCCTTAGCGAGATAGCTAGGAGGGGTTCTGTTCCCGACAGGGAGTGGGAGTGCTTTCTGGTTTCCAGCAGGGGGCTTTACACTAAGGTTATGAGGACCTTGAGGGAGTTTGGCTTGGTTGAGAAGAGGGAGGGACACTTCACTCTTAGCAGGGAGTTCTCGGCTAGCCTCAGAAGGATGGCTGACTACTGGGATGGTGTTTATGAAAGCGTCAAGAGGGGGGAGCCGGTCGAGTTTTGATTCCTTCAAGTGCCTTCAAGGTGATACCTCCATTACCTTTCAATGCCTTCGAAAAATAGAACGCGTTTCTTGAAAAATGAAAAAGAAGGTTGATGGCGGATACATCCTTGGTTTAAAAAGTAAACTGACTATGGGCCCTCACCATCATGGCCATCGGGCAGGTCGCCGAGGGATAGCGTAGGGTCCTCTATGACGTCGATCCTACTATACCGTTTAGCCGTGAAGAGCAGGAATATGGAGCATGAAGCTACGGTGGCGGAGAGGAGCAGGTAGCCACTACCATCACCTGAACTAGAAGGCAGACTATAGGATAGGATGCTTAATGTGAGGATTAACGGGAGGATGTGGGTGCCGTGTTCATCCGGCTCCGCGCCAGGATTACCCGGCATTAACGGCTCCGTTGAGGTTACCCTGTAGTTGAGGGTTGTTGAGGCTTTGTTCCCCGCTTCGTCCCATGCAGTAACCTCTACCTCGTATTCCCCTTCAAACGGGGGTGCTTTTATGATGCCTACCCATACTCCGTCGTTTTCCGTGAGGAGGACGTTGTTCGCGTAGACTCCTGTTACTTCTGTCTCGTCAACCACCATGACCGTTACCTTCACCGGCCCCCCTGGATTTACGCTGGTGGCGTTTAGGGAGGCGTTGACCCTTGGGGGGGTGGCGTCCACGTACAGGTATCTTTCTAGGATGTACTCTTTTCCGTTGCCCACCGCACGTAGTGTAACGGTGTGGTTTCCTTGGGTTTGAGGCGCCGTGAAAACAGCTTCCCACGAGCATTCACCTGTTTTCGTCATGTTGATGCTGTTCACTAAAACGTAGTTCACGGTTCCCTGTGTTTGAACGGTAACTTTTATGGCGTCTTGAGGCTTCACGACTGAGGTGTTAAACTGGACACCTGTTATAACTGGATCGCTTGGCTGTGGGGGTTTGTAAACGTAAACCGTAAAGTTTACCTCGGATGGTGTGTGGGTTTCGTTCCCAGAGTATTTAGCCGTCAAGTTATGGTATCCAAGCTGGGTGCTGCCCGGGATTATGAAGCTGAGGGTTGCAGTCCCGCTCTCGTCTGTCGGGCCGCTGGAGAGGAGGGTGCCGGAGTCGTCGTAAAGGCTTAGAGTAACTCCTGCCATTCCATTTCCCAAGTTGTCCTCTAAGTGGAATGTTGCATTGTACATGGCTGAGGGGGTTACGTTCTCCGGGTGGGAAACCACCTCCAGCCTCGTCTCGGAAACTATTCTAACGTCGAAGAAGGCTGGGTTGGCTGTGTAGTCCGGGTCAGGTGTTAGGTCGTCCTTGACCGGTGTCGCATTTATCACGCGCTCCCCCAAGTCGTAGTCGTCTGGGACGAGCCACCTGAAATTAGCGTAGCCTGAATCATTGGAGACGAGCACGGTGATAGGCTGATTAAGCTTTTCATCGTAGAAGCAAACGAGCTTGCCGGAGGCCGGGGCACCTTGCCCGTCGATGACTTGGGTGACCAAGGTCAGCTCGGAGCCCCTGCTGGCAACGATCACTTCCCCGTGCGGTTCAGCCACGCCTAACCTTGACTTTGAAGCGTACAGTGCTAGCAGATTCGAGTTTGAGCGGTTGCTGAAGCTAGCTTCTACGGTTACCAGAGAAACCACTAGTATAAGTGCTATGATAAGTGCTATGAGGGAAAACTTCCAGAGCCTCAAGGAAAGCACCTAACACAATAGCTTCACGAAGCAATTTATACCCAACATTGCAGTAGGCTGCCCTCTGATGCTCTCCCCGGCTTTTTAACTACTTGAAAAGGGCTCGGGAAGTATAGTAGGATTAGGGGGAGAATGCACGATGCCTTTTGTAGATGACACGTGGAAAACACGTAGTTCTTGGAAAAAACATTGAGCCATGAAGAGTTTATTGAAAAATTTTATTAATCTGATCGAATCCGAAGGGGATTAAGCCTTTAAAGTGGTTGGTAGGGTTTAAAGGAGGATTGCTAGTTGAACATCGAGAAGCTCCCGGAACTAGTCGAGGTAAACGTGGGAAACTGGAGGGTTGAGGCAGTATACATCATCGACAACAACTTTAAGATCTGGGCGTCCAAGGGACCTATAAAAGGGGAAGTCCTAAACTATTACAGGAAGTTTCCCATAGCAGAATTGGAAGTGGGGGATGTGATCCACAATAGAAACAGCTTCCTCCTAAAAGTAACCGAGAAGACGGGAGTAATAGTGGTCACACCGGAACCATACTACTCGCTCATAGCCGCGGCAAACCTTAAAGGAAGAATAAACGCGCTCAACGAACTCTACAAGCTAGACCGGCTCATCAAAATAATAGGGAAGGAAAGAAGATAAGCTGTTTGGAGGAGACCCTCAAGACTGCCGGCTTAACCGACACCACCCTACCGGAGAAAAACTACTTTTAGACAAGGCAGAATTTAAATATCTCCGCACACCACCTTATTTGTGATCGTTAATTGCAGGGGAAAGGATGCGAGGATACGAAGGAAACTATGACGCGGTCATCGTTAGGTTTGGGTGCGAGGTAGGCGTTAAAAGCCCTAGAACGCGGGTACGCTACGAGAGAGAGGTTTGCAGGCAGGTAGGGGAGACTCTAAAAGAGGCAGAGATAAAACACGAAATAGAGCACGTGTTCGGGAGAGCATACATAAAAACCGACGCAGCCGTTGAAGCGGCGAAGCTAGCGTCACGTGTTTTCGGCGTCTCTTCAACGTCCCCAGCCGTTAAAACAAGCTCGAAGATGGAGGACATAATAAACTCGGCTCTAAAGGTTGCGGGTGAAGCCTTAAAGGGGAAGAGGTCGTTCGCCGTCAGGTGCAGAAGAGCCGGAAGCCACCCCTACACGAGTATGGACGTCTGCAGAAAGGTTGGAAGAGCAGTCCTCCAGCACCTCAGGGGGGAAAAGTTAAAGGTAGACTTGAAGAATCCTGAGGTAACCTTAAACATTGAAGTAAGAGACGGGTATGCATACATCTACACGAGAGAGTTTGAGGGGCCAGGGGGCTTCCCCATCGGAACCCAAGGGAAGGTTGTGTGCCTGCTGAGCGGCGGGATCGACTCCCCAGTAGCATGCTGGCTCATGATGAGAAGGGGGGCACTCATAACACCAGTATACTTCGACTCGAGCCCAACATTCTCCGATGAAGCCAGCAGGACGAAAGCACTGGACTGTGCACGAGTCCTCTTCGACTGGGCAGGGAGGAAGGGGAAAATGTACATTGTCCCCCACGAGGAAGCACTGGCAACCATAAGGGAAGGAGCCCCTGAAAAGTACACCTGCATCCTCTGCAAGAGGTTCATGTACCAGGTGGCGGAGAGGATAGCCGACTTGGAGGGGGCGGAGGGAATAGTAACTGGGGAGGCGGTGGGGGAGCAGGCGAGCCAAACCCTCAGAAACCTGAGGGTTCTAAGCGAAGCCGCCAGGAAGTATCCGGTTCATAGGCCACTCCTCGGCTTCGACAAGGTCGAAACAGAAGCCCTAGCGAGGAAGATAGGCACATACGACATCTCGATTAGGAAGAGTAGAGGGTGTACGGCTGCCCCGAAACACCCTGTTCTCAAAGCGAAGATGGACGTCGTCTTAGAGCTCGAGGAGCAGGTGGGAGTAGGGAAGCTGGTAGAGGAAGCCTTAAGCGGAATGGAGAAGGTGGAGGTTTAAAGAGGGGATGATTGATAAGAGGACTGAAAGTAAGGTTGACATGGTTCTGAAAGAGCTGAGGGGAAGGGGGAGGGTGGCAGTCGCCCTTTCGGGAGGGGTTGACAGCTCAACGCTCACAGCCCTAGCGTTCAAAGCCCTTGGAGAGAACGCCATAGCCGTAACCATAAAGTCCCCCCTCACCATTCCAGAGGAAGCCGCCATGGCGAGGAAGGTGGCTAAGCTGATAGGGGTGAAGCACATAGTTATTCCTTTTAACGAACTAGAGATACCCGGGTTCGACGAGAACCCGCCTGAAAGATGCTACCTCTGCAAGAAGAGGCGCAGCCAACTCCTCAAAAAGGAGGTGGGGGGGTACGTGATAGCCGACGGGACAACGGCCGACGACCTAAAGGATTACAGGCCAGGAATAAGGGCCCTAAAGGAAGAGGGGGTTTGGAGTCCACTCTTAGAGGCAAAACTCACCAAGAAGGAAATCAGGATGATAGCGGAAGAGCTCGGACTGCCAAACAGCGATGCACCTCCGAACAGCTGCCTAGCCACAAGGTTCCCTCACGGAGAAAAGCTCACCCCTCAGAAGCTAAGCAAAGTGGCGGAGGCGGAAAGAGTGGTGAGGGAGACGCTCAGCGTCAGGCTGGTAAGAGTTAGAGTCCATGGCCAGCTAGCCAGGATAGAAGTAGGAGAAGACGAGCTGGAGAAGGCGCTAAACAAGCAGAAGCTAAGGGAAGCCGCCGTGAAAATAAGGAAACTAGGATACAGGTTTGCGACACTAGACCTGGAAGGATATAAACCAGGAAAACACGTCTAAAAAACCGGCAACCACCTACCACCAGCCACCACCAAACCCACATATTCAAAAATTTCCCCCACGACTTTTTAACGGTTCTAAACGAGGTCTCCCCGGTTCAACCCATGAAAACGTTTAAAGTTCCCCCTCTGAAACCCCGCTCCACCACCGCAATCTTGCTTAAAAAAGCATTAAGGAATGATGTTATTTGGCGGAGCCCACACCTGGGAAGACAATGGAAGGTTAAACCCGAATAGGGAAGAAGGTAGGTGGAGCTTCACCCGTTCACCCGAAAAACCATCAATGAACCCTAAGACGGAAAACCCACACGAAAACAGCGAAAGCCACTAAAGAACGGGAACCAAGCCACCATCAGCCCACACACCTAAAAAAATAAATTCTTTTACAGTACCCTCAAGAAACAATGCTACAATAACAAAAAAGAAAAATTAAGATTAGCTTTCACTGTCCACCTGCTTCCCGGTCCTGCTCCTCCTCTGAGCCACCCTCCGGCTTCTCTTCAGCCTCTCTCCCCGCTTCACTCCCCTCTTCCTTTTCCTCCTCCTTCTCTTCTACTTTCTCCTTCAGCAACCGCTCCTCTTCTTCTTTTTCTAGTTCTTGTAGTATTGTTGCTGATATGTCTGGTGGGACTCCTATGGTTTCTAGGAGTTTTTCTCTTTCGGCTGGGGTTGAGGCTCTCAGCTCAGCCAGGATGGCGTGAGCCTCGCTCTCGCTCTTACCTATCTCGACGAGGAGCGGGACGAGCCTGTCGGCGACCTCCGGGGGCACGTACCTCACAGCCCTAGGCTCAACCCCGACGACAGCAAGCTCCTCCCTGAGAAGCCTCTCCACCACGGCATCCCTGGTGAGGGGCTTGCCCACCTCGACCGGCAGCCCTTTTGATATTGCTTCTATTAACTTGTCTATTCGTCTTATTATTGGTGGTATTTCATTTTTCTTATGTAGGTGTAGGCTGTAAATGTTGCTGAGGGTGCTATTACGGCTAATAGGATAGCGAATAGCATGCTTGCTGGCACTCTAATTGATCCTAGTGGAATCGACCACTCTTTAATGGTTAGAACGTTGTATGTTCTGGAGGTTTCGTAGTTTTCGGCTTCTCCTTTTATTTCTATGAGGAAGTTTGATGGTGGTAGGCCACTTGTTGGTATTATTAGCGCGTATTTTCCTTCCCCTATTGGTGTAAGGGGTATTATTCCGTTTGCTGTAACCGTGGCATTTGGAACTGGATTGCCGTTTGAGTCAACGTAAGTGAAAAAGATCACGATGAATGGTACGTTGTTTTCCGCTTGGATGTATGGTCCAATGGCTAAAACAGCAGGAGATGTTATTTCTGAAGCGTACATGTTTGGTGATGATGACATTGTTGCTATAGGGAGAATATTTACTGTTATCTTTCTTACAGCGGTAGTTGAGTTCTCTCGCTCGGCTTCTATTATTAGAATGTACATTCCAGGGGTTGTGTTTTGAAATCCTGTTGGGAGTTGAAGGGAATACGTTCCATTACCTGCAGAACTTAGTGTTCCAGTGTAGATCACTTCACCTGTCATGTTGTTTTTAAAGGTGTAGGTGACCGTTGCATCGGCAATCGAAACATTGTTATGTGTGTCCCATACTATGACGGAAACGTTTAACAGGTCGGTCCATCGAACTGAAAGCACGTCGCTTCCCCTGATTTCCAAGGGTAGAGGGTTGATGGTGAACGTCACAATTGCTTCGCCTAAGGTATAATTATTTTTGAAGGCTGAAACTTCCATGGAGTATGATCCTGGCGTTAGAAGTGTGGAGTCTACTACTGCCTCGTATACTCCGCCGCCTTTAGAGTTGAAGGCTCCTTCAACGTCTGTTCCGATAACGTGGAAGGATGCTGTTGCGCCCTCCAATCCTTTACCGCTAAGGTTATCACTGTATAACATGGTTATGTTTGCAAGGTCACCATAGATCACCGTTACACTTAATGAAATCGTTAGGTTTGTGGTCTGTTTTGGATCCAGAGGATCCTGCTTTCGGTTTGAGACGAATAATTGGTGCAGGAGACTTCAAACGCTATCTCGTAGGTTCCTGGTGGGAGGGCGTCTGGGGGTCTTCCCGTGTAATTTCCTCCACCAGTGTGAGTTAGCGTACCGCTAAGGTATCCGGGTATGTTATATGTTACCGTGGCCTCTGTGACCGAGAAGCCGTTTTCAGGATCGTAAACGTAAACCCAGAGGTCGATGTTTGAAGCGTTCCAGTAAAACGTCTTCCCAGCGAAGCCGACTACCTGAATGTCTGGCGTGGCTAGAGCGACGCTAACAGAGCACTGATTGAACGCGGAAAGATACCCTGATGCGTCGGCACGGAATTCTAGAGTGTAGACTTTACCTCCAAACAAAACCCCTGTAAGGTTAACTACATAGTAGATGTTTCCACCTGATCCCGATGCGCTAATGTTTGTCCAGTCGTGGATTACCGTTGACCCTTCTTTAAGCCTGTACTGGAAGTATCCGTCTTGTAGCGCTGACGCGTTGAGCTGCGTGTCATCTGACGTGTTAATCCACCTTGCTACTATCGTTACTGTCCCTGTTGTCCAAGTGAAGCTAATGCTTGTAGTGTTATCTACTACGATTTTCGTCACTTTCTCGTGGAGGTTGCTGCACTCGATTTCCTCCTCCATGTAGCTATTTATTGTGTACTGTGTTTCATTTTGTAGGCTACCTTCAGCGTGAACGGTGACGTTATACGTTCCTGGAGGAACCTTGAACTCTGCCCATGCGGTAAGATTAACGATCTTTGATATAAGTAGCTCCTTCGGTGTTGGCGTAATGTTCCATATTGAAACGTTT
>JAUQZD010000025.1 GCA_030587405.1 Candidatus Freyrarchaeum guaymasense
CGAGGAGGTCTATGCTTTCGAGCATCTCCTTGCTCAGCCTAACAGGAATGGGACGCGTTTCCACAGCACATCCCTCAAATATACGTAGCGTATAAATTTTTCCTTCATCGCTACCGGAAGTTCCTCTCACTACCTCCATTACCGGCTCATAAAACTTTAAGTCCACGAAAAACAATCTCCAAGTGGAGACGGCATCAAGAACCGCTTCTTTATCCTAATTTTATTTTATTTTTATTCTAATGCCATTATGCTAATTTGCTAATTATAGTCACTTTCATACTAATCACCCGGATCTCTGTAGTGATAGCATGTCAAAGACTTGGTCACTCGAGGTTTATAATGGGAAGGATCGGAGCGGTAGTCCTGTGAGCGATAGGAACAATATTCCGGCGAGGCTGGAAAACGGACGAAGAAGGGAAGGATTCTGGGAAGGGAGCAGACGAGGTATATTACTCCATAGCGAGACGCACCCTAGCGGGGGTTGTGTGAACGTCTCGTCGCCCCAATAAAAATGCACTCAAAGTTTCAGAAATGTTACAAAATGCAATTTGCAATTAAAAAATTTAAATTACGAGCACAGCATTGCATGTTTCTGCCTCATCTGACACGTAAACGTTAAGAGTGCTTCCAGCATCAATAAACACGGGTAATCGCCACTTCCACTCTTTAAGAGGGGCGTTCACGGCTCAGGTGGTGGATGTTGAGCAGCCATTGTAGCATGGTTAGGCAGGGTTACGCTCTTGGAAGTTGCATGGTCGAGATGCCTGATGGAACGTTTAAGCCTGCATGTAAGGGAACCCTTAAAAAGGAGGGAGGCGTCTGGCACAGGCTTATCAAGGCAGCGCATCTCTCCAGGCCCGAGGACTACTTCAGCGTCTACCAGAGCGGCTGTAACCATAGCTGCCTGAAGTGTCATTCATGGGAGTTCTCGCAGAGGTATGATGGGTTCTGGGTTTCAACAGACGAGCTGGCCGAAATGGCCGTGGAGTATGAGGAGCTTGTAACCGTTTGGGAGCCAAAGGAGAGGGCGACAATGTTCCACGCAACGGACCTGTGCCGCCACTGTGGCATGTGCGTCGTCTACGGTGTGAGAGGGAGGATGTGCCCAGGGAAGCTTAGAAGCGAGCAGGTTGTTTTGAGCCCTCAGGGATACGGGCCTGCAAGGAACATCGTGGCATTCACCGGAGGGGACGTCGTCTGCCAGGCTGAGTTCTACGCGCAGGCAGCCGAGAAGATCAAGGATGAGTGCTCCAACATGTGGGTTCTAATCGAAACAAACGGGTATGGGCTCACACCCGAGAACCTTGACGTCTTGGCTTCCGGCGGGGTTGACTCATTCTGGCTTGACATTAAAGCCTATGACAGGGAAGTTTACAGGCGCCTCTGCGGCGCCACAAACGAGTGGGTGCTTAAGTCCCCTGAGTGGATCGCTGACAGGGGGTTCACCCTTGAAGTGTTAACGCTCTACATTCCAGGGTGGGTCGAGAAAGACCAAATAGTTAGGATAGCGGAGATTGTATACGAGGTTGACTCGGAGATCCCCTTCACCATCCTCGCGTTCTTCCCAGCGTACAAGCTGTCCAGCGTTAGAAGCCCACGTATGTTCGAAATGATCGACGCCTACTTCGCGGTTAAAAACGTTGGGCTGAGAAACGTTAAGCTGGGCAACTGCCACGTCTTCGCCAGAGGTCAAAGCGAGTGGGAAACCTTAGTGGCCGTGGTCGGTCCAGAAGCCATAGGGTGACGGGTCAACCATGAAAGGCATCACGCTCCCACAGGAAACCTTATCGGTGAAGACGGTTCAGTTTAGGGTCTAGGAGGATGCTGCCACTCTCCTACACTTTAGAATGTCCATGTTTATGGCTAGGAGCGTTAGGAGGGCTAGTAATGGGTCCATGCCATGTATCTTTAGAGTGTAATGATCCTTTAACGAGAAGAGTTTCCTAGTAACTTTGGCGGCGACGTTTCCCTTAACATCCTTCACCTCGAACTCTCTTCCTAAAAAGTCTCCTTCTAAGCGGTATATCACGTTTCCTCTAGCATCTTCAATTTGGTACGAAGGACGTAGTGCAAGCAGCTTTCCTTTCACGGTTGCCACCTGGTAGCCTGTGTGGTCGTGTAGGGTGTAGGTAGGGCGCACCGAAAATAATTTTCCCTTAACGATGCCGACAACGTTGCTTTCGGCATCGTATAGATTCATCTCCCCGCTGATGGAGAAAAGCTTAGCTACAGCTCTTCCAATCTCACGCCCATCCTCACTCTTAATTATGAGAGTATTTCTCATAGTAAATAACTTTTCGTTGATGATGTATGAGTCATAGTCAAGCAGCCTCATAGGCATCCCCCACCACACTACAGAGCAAAGCAAGGTAGCAAGATAGAATGGGGAAAGGAATAAAATAAAAATTAAGTTTAATGTGGAGGAAGAGAGAGGGGAAAAGTTAAAGTATTTTTACTTAGGCGAGTGGCACCTAACGGTTCTCCACCTTTCCGAAGTCAGGTTGACTGTCGAGGCCACCTTGGACATCATTCTAGTTAAGTATGCTTGGAGGGTTAGCAGCCGTTTAATTGGTTTGAGCGTGAACGCTGATGGTTTTGTTCAGCCACGTCTGAATGGGCTGTCGGCTTCAATCATGCCCAGCGAGCCTGTGAACCTGCGTTTTCCCCTTTTCGACCACATGGATTACCTTTACACCTTTACGTGTTAGCTCGTCTGCTATGAACCTTCGGTGACACTTGAAAAAGAGCTTCTCCGAGCAGAAAATGGCCACCTTATTCCCTTTAACCAACTCTAGAAGCTCCTTAAACGCCTCCCTGAACACCTCCGACTCCATATGCTTCCTGTAACCGCCGCTTCGATAGCCGCCTAAACCCTCTAAGTGGACATACTCGATCCCTGCATCCGCTAGGAGTTTCTTCAAGTTCTCCCCCTTGAACCATTCAAACTTTGAGGTTGGAAACCTTCTAACGTCCACCGCAACATTAACGCCAAGTTCCTTCAGGATGGAGATGAACTCATCAGCAGTCCTGTCACTAGTACCAATAGTCCAAACAGTTGAGCCTGAAAGGTGCTCATTCAGAGTGAACACCCCGTGAAGCGTGTAAACCTCTAAGCACTTAACAGCCGGGAAAAATAAACGTTTTGAAAGGGCTACAACAGGGAAAGGAGAAAACGTTTCATTCTTCATACAACATACCTTTCAGAAAACCCGGAAGGGGTTTGAAAGGGAGAGGGAGAAGATGCGCGGGAAAACCCTTGCGGCCGTAGCCTTACTCGCCATGGCCCTTCTTCTTGCAGCCGCCGGCCCGGCTATAGCCTCCCAAGCCGGAGGAAACAGGGGAGTTTTAACTGTTTACGCGGGAGGAAGCGGTTCTACTACAGGTGTTCGGGCGGCGTCCCACGCCACAAGGCTCAGCGTTAATGGAGAGAACGTGACCATAAGGGAGTTCGGCGTCGCACATTAACGCGAGCAGCCAGCAGGGAGCCTTCTTTGGTTTCGGGTATGCTCAGGCAGAGGACGCCATCGAAACGGTAATGCTTAACTTCCTCACAGTGACCGGCAACCTGTCTAAGACGTTTGAACCCTATGCGCGTAACAGTACGCTCCCCCGATCCCTTCGGCTGCCTAAACCCGACTCGTCCTACATAATGGTTGTCCACCTTAAGCCCGGAAACGTCACCTCCTTCAGCATGCTACCATATGGTGAAAGCAGCAGCCCATCCTCAAAGCACTACGCAGACCAGCTCCTCAACTACTACAGCAGGGACCAGCTCCACCCAGACTACTTCTACATGAACGACGTCTTAGCACACGGTGAGTCCATAAGCGAGCAGCCAGTATGCACCCTCAACGAAACAGTAAGCATGATCGAGCAGCTGCGCCAGCAGGAGCTGCTTCAAGCAGTATACTCGTTCATAATGCTACAGGGCTTATCGCAGCTTGCGGTCATGTACTCGTCCACCTCCTACCTCATGATCTGTGAAGCCACCACGGCAGTTCTAATAGTAATTGTGGTGATGGCAGCTATAAAGTCCAGAAAACCATAAGATTCTCAAATCATAATTTCCACATTTTTCCTTCCCCTAATTTTTTCCATTCAGGTTGGAATGATAAACGAGAACAGGGTGAAAGACATTTCACCCAGATCCTCAAGGGATGATCACCCTCCTTATCACGTGGGAATATGAAGGGTTCAGGGGGATCCTGACAGGGTCGCTGCAGGGAAAGATTTTTTTTGAATTATTCAAACTTCTCTTTTTTCCTTTATTAAATTAAAGAAAAATGATGTTCTTTATAGACATTTGTCGAACACCGTTCATTTCCTAATCGGTAAATTTAAATACTTTCCCCCTCTCTCACTGAGAAGAACAAGACAAGATTTCCCTTGAAAAGAACTTGAAAGAAAAACTAAAAAAGGGAGGAATTCTGTGGGAGAGGAAGGAAAGTTTAAGCAACCATGGCTGGGAGTCTTAGCTCTCCTTACGGTGTATGCTATCTCCTACCTGACTTACATTGTGTTTCTGAACCCGGTGGGTGGCTTGCTTTCAAGGCTGGTGGTGGCAGATGCATTTGTTCTATCAAATGTTTTACCTGCGATTCTAGCGCCGGTCTACGGTGCAGCAGCTACTGAAATGGCTGCGCTCCTAGCCCCGGCCCTAGCGCTTAGGTCTGCTAGCTACTCTGCCCTTTACCCGTCAGGGTACCCCCTAGACTGGCTTACGGTGGTGGTCTTTGGCATTGTTTGGTTCGTAACGATAGCTGTGCTCTGCATGCCATTTCAGAGGGAGGCGCCTCCGAAGCAGCCTCAAAGCGGCTTAGCCGTCGCAGCCATCACATTGATCCTGGCATTCCTGACCGTTTACGTTCTCTCATCGTTCTTCCACTTCACCGGGTACGAGCTACTGCTGCTCGGCACTGCAGGGTTCTTGGTGTTCCCCATATGGGCGACGCTCTTCCACTACTGGCCGTTCGTGCCGAAGAGGGCGACCGTACATCCTGTAGCCAGGGGGGCGACGTACGCCGTTATCTCGTGGGTGATAACATTCATACTATACTACGTCTTTAATGGCTTAGCATGGTCTGGGGCAACCTTCTTTGAAATGTATCTGCCGGGGCACGACCTCTTCGCAACCCTGCTCCAGCCACTGCTTCCATTCAACCACTACGACCAGTGGATATCGCTTCTCGTCGCTATAATCACCGGGATAAACATAATGGCTGTGATCAACCCGTTCGAAGGAAGAAGCCAGCCTACAAGAGGAGTAATCAACATCATAATAGCAATAATAATAGGCGTGATCCTCTGGTTCATCCTCATGCCAATCCTAGGCTCAGCCCCCCACGTCTTCGCAGTGCCGTTCCAAGGCCAGCTTGCACCCTTAATCATAAGTGTACGCTCACCCGGGAACGTCACGGTCTACCTGCTTTACGTGGTCCTGCTAATCCTGATAATTCAGCAGCTCTTCCAGATGCACTGGTTTGCCGGGAAAGGGGCGAAGGGAGGAGTTCAAGCAGTCATCTTAGCATTTATAATAGGGACGATAGCATTCTTCATCACCATAGCCTATACTCCGATAGCCATGGCTCTTTCAGGAGCCAGCTCGGCCGCGGCAGTCTCCGGCCTACAGGCTCTAGCGTATGGAGCATTAATGACGTACGCCAACCTAGGCATGCCGCTGACAGGCTTAACCATACTCTTAGAGACGCAAGGAACAGTTCAGCTCCTAGGCACGACGTTAACATTTGGATGGTTCGTGCTTGGTTCCATCATGTGGCTGCTGATATACATGGCATTCGACTTCTGGCCATGGAAGTGATCGATCAACCCCCTCCTCTTTCTTTTCCAATCTTCCTTTTTCCTCTTTAGATGGAGAACCACCAAAGGAAGCAGCTTCGAGAACATCCACATTTTCCAAGCTGTTAAGCATGAACAATGTGTTTCTAACTTAAGATTAAAGGGGGAGGAGGGTTGAAAGTAACCCGAGTGCTGGAATCATTACTAAATTGCTGGAGTAGTAATTAATATGCATCTTCATGTTAAAAGACGTTCCTTTCTACAACAAAGGAGCCGTTGTGGAGGTTGGAAACCTTCAAAAGTGGGATTTGGATTTGATGTTTTTTGCCAAAGGATTTTTATGTTGGCTTTTTCATATTCTAGGGATTAAGGGAGGGAGAAGGATGCTGATTGTGGATGCGCACACTCATATTGTGGATGAGGGGTGGATGCCGAAGAAGTGGTGGGATGGATTGGCGAGGGTTTACGTGCATGCATTGGAGGAGATGGGCATTTCCATGACTGTGGATCAGGTTAAGTCTCAGATCTTCCAAGGCTTCTTCGACCCTGACGGGGAGAAGCTTATCAGGGAGATGGATGCTGCGGGAATTGACGTCAGCGTCGTATGTCCTGTGGATTATGGCTTAGCCCTCGGCGAGCCTCCAACGCCTATAGAGGAGCAGAATCAGATATTCGCTGAGATCCAGAGGAAGTATCCGAAGAGGGTGGTGGCTCTCGTGAGCGTTGACCCGAGGAGGCCTGAAGCTGATAAGATAGTGAGGGCTGGGCTTGAGGACTTGGGGTTGAAGGGGTTAAAGCTTCACCCTGCATCTGGCTTCTACCCGAACGAGCCATGCGTCTACAAGCTGCTTTCAATAGCGAGGGAGTTTAACGTTCCGGTTCTCTTCCACACCGGACAGATCGTTCAGCCTCTCAGAAGCAAGTACTGCAACCCAATATACTTGGATGACCTGTTGATTGACTTTCCCGAGCTAACCATTCAAGCGGCGCATATGGGGTTTGGCTGGAGGTATGAGTTGTTCCACATGGGAGCAACGAAGACGAACTTGGTTGTTGACTTCTCGGGCTGGCAGACCATAGCACGCAGCAACTTCAAGCGGTTCTGCGAAGCGCTGAGGGAGTGCATAGACGAGTTCGGAGCTTCAAGGGTGCTTTTCGGAACTGATGGGCCATACCTGAGAGCTGCGATGCCGGATAAGGAGTTCGTCGACATGGTGAAAAACCTTCCGGAAAAAGCGCCTGAAGGGATAACCTTCACAAAGGAAGAAATAGAAGCAATAATAGGTGGTAACGCGAAAAGGATATATAACCTCTAAAGTAAGGGAAACAGGGAGGCTTGCTAAAATCGGTAGCATCTTCCTCACTTTTTTCTCGTAGCCGAGGCTGATAGCTTCCAAGCTCTAACGTTCCCTTTGCCATCCTACAGTTTTCACTTTAAAGATCCTAGGTGGAAGGCTGGATGGCGACGGATTTTATTTAGTTTAGTTAATCCTGTGACTTTAATCGGGTAGGTTTGCAGCTGTGACGGGTGAAGTCACTGTAGAAGTTCAATAGATAGGTGCCTCTAGGGGTTAGTGCAAGCTTATTCGGGGGGCAGACTGGGAACGACGAGGAGATGGTGTGAAGGCTCTTAGCCGCAGTCTAAACTTAACATTTCATGACGGCGTCTACCCGAAGCGGGTTGAGAAAATTCAAAGCCATCTGACTTCTTCAAGAAGGAGTTAAAATTAAGGAAATTGAAGGTACTCCGGCCAACCCTTCCGCAATCTTAGGATGATTAGGGATGGTGACTTAGGACAGCTTTAGAAGGCCAAAGCGTGGAAAGAGGCGCTATTGGGAAGAGATGGTCTGCGGCTGCTGTCAGGTCCGACTGGAGAAGGGTTAAAACGTAGTCGTTAACTTCGTCGCCGGGATATTTTACGCCCTTCCTTCATGTTCTATTACTTCTTTTTTCTCACAGTTTGTTACTGACTGGTTGAGCATGAAGCATGCTTGAGGTGGAATTACATTGTCTTGGAAGACGTGGATAACCTCCTCGTCATCCACGGCTGTTATGAAGGAGGTTATACCTCCTTAACCTCCCTCTCCACCCTCCTAGCCGCATCAAGCACCTTAAGCCTAAGGTCAACCCTATCCTCAGCCAAGACAACAAGGACGTTAGCACATTTGACGTAAACGTCTCCTTTAGGGGTTTGTAATTACACCTACAAGCATGTCCCTTAGCTTACGCCTAAGCATGAGGGAAACGTGGACATCGCTTCGTCCCGTGAACTCTTAAAAACACATAGGCGGGGCATTTCGCCAAAAAGTGTCGTGAAAGCCACCATGCAACGTTTACGTGGGGAAAGTAAAACGTTTTCTTTTAAAGGTTTTCTGGGAGGTGACCCGTTGCATAATTGGTTTCCGTTTTATTTTAGCACATTAAATCCAAGCAAGCGTAGAGTGTAGACTCCTTTTCGAATTTTGGAGTGCTGTTCAAAAAAGAGGAGGTCAGGGTATTGGAAAGGGAGGGGGCATTGGTAGAGCTGTTGGAACGGGATACTTGGCGACTCTCTGCTTTTTCATCCCGTCAATTAATTCTTCTGCTTTTGATGTGGGAACCGTAAATAGTAACTCATCGTCATGGGTCATGGCGAAAACACGGTCTCCATTTCCAGGCACTACTAACTGGTATTCACCGGTGTTAAAGGTCCGAATTATTCCTGCGGAGCATGAGGCAGTAACACCGATCAGCTCTGCCTTAAGCCTCCTCCCTTCCCTGTACATCGCTCCCTGGATGAGCCGCATAATCTGGGCGGGATTCCCGTAAACGAGGATCAGGTCTGGAAGGATTCTCGTCCGAGTAAGGGGAGAAACAACAATACCACCATATTTGCCCGCTTCAAGGCGATCCATGCTTTCAACAAGCATTTTTGCCGCCTCATCGTTTGACACGTACCCTACTCCAAGAAAGAACTGTCTAATGAGAGAGTCGTCGATGTCCGCCCATCCGTAGTTTAGGCTTGCAGCCGGACAGCCGCTGTCCTCTTTCGTCACACCAACAGTCCAGCCGTATCTTCGGCTCAGTGTGAGAGCCTGGCAGACCGCTATCTTCTTCTCGGGTCTTCTCGTTCTCTCTGGAAACTCTGATTCATCCTTAACAAGTTTTACAGCAAGTGGGTATGTGTGTGGCCGAAGCATCTCCTCAAGCGACTTACCAATGTTTCTCCACTTCTCAAGTTCTGAATCCATAAGGGTTCACCTTCTCTGTTAGTTATGAATAAGTTATGAATAAAAATAAGAAATAAATTTTATTTATCTTGAAATTATCTTAAAGAGAACGTCAAATCGGAAGAAATTGGAACTTGCACTTAATGTGTGGGCGATTTCCAGCCATAAACCTGCACAAGAATCAGGAATTTCAAGGGAAAGGCTGAAAGAAATAAATTCTAATAATCGGATGTTAAAAGGGGTTATCTTCGAAATGAAAAAGTTCCTGCAGGCCGATAAAGTTCCCTCAATCAAACTAAAGCTCTTTGGGAAAAGTGTTATGATGGTTAAGGGCGGGTGGGTTCGGGGCTATGTGGTGCCCGCATTACCCACAGGTCGCTTAACAGCAGATATGTGGTTCGCTATCGTTCACCTAAGCCCTCGCAGGTCACATATATCCGCTGAAAGATGCTAAACTTGTGCCAAACAATTAAGGTAACGGAAAGCACCGCGTTGGCGACAAATGAATAGATCAAGTTTCTCAAGAGGATTAGGGACTGTTAACAAGAACGCTATTTACAGCAGAGTGATTTGTGTCATTTTACAAAGAAGCTTCGTATGCCTACAATTGCGTGAAAATTGCGTGAAATTTGACTGGTGTGAAGTCTAAGATCCACTAACCGTCCCCTTCGTTAAGGAGGGGGTTAGGCGATGAACCAGTTGCATTCTGGGTTCATCCGCTATGCAGCTTGTTTGCTGTGCTTTCAACCCTACGTTCTCTACTAAGCGTGCTACGCAGGAACCGCAGGATGCACAACCATACTTGATGGCTGCTTTAGCTTGTTCGCTTGGCAGGATGCCAACTCGTAGTATTTTGGATCCTTCAGCATGTCCCCTTAACATGTCATGCCAATATGCAACGTGTAACCCTGAACGAGTCTTTGGACGCCTCCCCTTCCAGCATCGTGGAGGCTAAGCTTACATATTAATGTGAGGTTATTTAAAAAAATTTTTAGTGAAAACGTGCTAATTACCGTGTTGATTTTTATTAGCATCGCGATTAATTGGAAAGTTTAAATTAGATTCCACTGACAGACATATGCACCTAATTTAGTTTGAATTAGTTTGCTAATAAGTAAGTAGTAGGTTTAATTCAGGGAAATGGGTAAAGCGCCGCTTCCTTAACTGCCATGTAGGTTCTTAGGCTTCTGTAGGAGAGTCTGCCATAAGGGGCATAGGAAGGGAACTCCTGAATAAGCATTCAAACCTCCTCTTTTAGATGATTAGTTAGAGGGAGCACTTTGACTGGTAGTGTTGGTGGTTGTTTAACGGTTCAATGCGGCCTCCGCCACCACACTGGTGAAGTATATTATGTCCTTGTCTGCCCCTGTTTTCTCGGCTGTGTACCTCATGTTGAAGGCGCAGAATGGACATGGCGTTATTATGCGTTTCTCTGGTGCTTGGGCGAAGAGGTTGGAGGCCATCTTGAGGGATAGGTCCCTGTAGAGGGAGCGTACACCCGCCCCCGACCCACAGCATGGAGCCTTCTCCCTCTTTTCAGGCATCTCGATGATTTCCACTCCGCATGCCTTAAGGACTTCCCTTGGCTCGTCGTAGATGCCTTCCGTTCTTCCCAAGTGGCATGGGTCGTGGTAGGTTGCCCTCCAGCTTATGCTCTTCAGCCCGAGTTTGCCGGCTTTAACCAGGTTAAAGATTGTTTGGGTTACGTGCTCGACCGTGAAGGGAAGCTTTCCAACCAGTTCGGGATAGTAGTTTTTGAAGCACCTGTAGCATCCGACGCATGGCAGTATCACCCTTCTAATCCCTTCACTTTCAAACCTCTCAACGTTCCTCGTGAAAACTTCTTCGGCTAGGTCGGTCATTCCTGCCTCGTAGATGTAGTTTCCGCAGCAGCCTTCGTCCCTAAGAATCCTGAACTTCACCCCGCCGGCCTTTAACACTTGATACGTTGACCGGGCTGCGTCCGTTACAAGGTACGATGCGAGGCAGCCAACGTAAAGGAGAACGTCTGAGTCCACCTCCTCGTACTTGTCCGGGAGCCAGTCAAGCCTTCTCTCGGGGTCCCCCTTCACCGAGTTCCCCAGCTTCAAAATGCCGTTTATTATCTTCCTCCCCCTCTCGAGCGGAGCTAAGCCAGCCTTAACCAGTCCCGCCCGGGCGGCTCCGACCACTTCAGGCGTCTTAATCTCGTATGGACAGACCGAGGTGCAAAGGTAGCATTCAGTACACGAGTACATGGACTCAACATCCCTCTCTGAGAGCTCCTCACTCCGCAGGATTCGGGCGGCAGACCTCAACCTCCATGGAGGAGAGAGAACATCATCGCCTGAAGCCTTAAAGGTTGGGCAGACGTCAAGGCAGACGTTGCACTCAGAGCATGAGTCTGCTTCAGCCAGGGCTTCCTCAACCTTCAACGCGACCACCCTCACAGGGAAAGTATGCCTTGTAAGTAATAAAAAGGATTCCTATTTTGCAGGGGTTCAGCGTTGATGATTGCTGGTGAGGATAAGTCTTTTAACCGATGAAGGACACGTTTCGGTTGAGGCCTGGTTTGGAGGGGTGCAAATGAGTGGCGAATTAAAGTTTACGAAGGTGGATCAGATAGGAATTGTAGTCAGGGATTTCGAGAAGACCTCGAAGTTCCTAACTGAAAAGTTCGGAATAGGACCCTTCCCCTCCATAGAGGCGGAGCATGGGTCAGCGAAGCTCAAGATAGGCTTGCTTCACCTTGGAGGAGTCCAGATAGAGCTGATACAGGTATTGGAGGGAGAGTCGATCCACAGCAGGTTCCTCAGGGAGAGAGGCGAGGGACTCCACCACCTAGGGTTCTTCGTGAAAAACCTTGATGAGGCGTTGAAGGTTATGGAGGAGAGGGGGGTTAAGGTCGCTGAAGGAGGGGAAATACTGGGGGTCAAGTACGCCTACCTAGACACCGAGAAGGAAATAGGAATCACCCTCGAGCTAATCCAAACATGAAAGAAGGATCAAAGTGAACATGTGAAAGCACGGAAACCTTGAAATACCTGATAAATTCACAAAGTATGAACGTAGGAAGAATAAAGAATACGTCGACACCGTAATCGTTCATCCCTTTAATTTTATTTTTCCCTTACGGAGGCTGTCTCCTTCGCTGGCTTAACATCGCTCTTAACCGCGTCCTATTATAGACCCTGTATAGACCCTGTAGACCTGCGGATGCTGTCCGGCAAGGCGTTTAGATGGCTTATGGGTACGTGGTAGCAGTCTAGGATTGATCATGACCTTGCGTAGCGGATTAGCAGGCGAGAATGTTTAAATAGTGGGGGAGACGGGAGGAAGGGATTGCTGTGGCGTCAAAGGGGTTCTTGGTGAGGCTGAAGTGTTCGTTTTTGGAAGCGGCGGCAAGGGGCTGACTGGAGGAAGCAACGTAGACGTGCTCGTTGTGTTGCCAAGGACACCGGGAGGAAGCGGAGAAAGGGCAAAGGCTAAAGAGAGGCTGACCTGCCCTTAACACATCCAGTTGAGATACACTTGGTCACGCCTGAAGAGAAAAAAGTGGTATGAGAAGCATGCTAAACCCTTTTGTACGCTTGGAGCCAGCGCGGGTCTAAGTGACTTGGCAGGGTTTAGGCTACTTTTTGCCTTCTAGGAGCTGCTTGTATTTCTGGGCTAGTTCCGCGTAGCTTTCAGCGCTCAGCTTTATCGTTGCTATGTGGCGTTCCTCCAGCTCCCTCACAGGCTTAGCCGGGTTTCCGAGGACCATGCTGTTAGGTGGGATCTTGGTGTTAGGCGTCACGACTGCTCCCGCCCCTATTATGCACCTGTCCCCTATTACTGCTCCGTCAAGCACGGTGCTGTTGATGCCGACTATGACGTAGTTCCCTATGGTTGCCCCGTGAACCACCGCTCCATGTCCAACTGTGACGTAGTCCCCTATGGTGCAAGGCGTCACGCCTGCATGAACTGAGCAGTTATCCTGTATGTTGGAGTACTTGCCAATCCTTATGGTTGAGAAGTCTCCTCTAACCACCGCGTAGTCGAAGATGGATGCGCCCTCATCAAGCTCCACACTACCAGAGACGAAAGCGTTCGGGCTAACGTAGGCTTTGGGATGAATCCTTGGAGCCTTACCGAAGTATTCTATTAGAGGCATAGTGATCCCTCCACCAACCAGAAAGTTTATACACCCA
>JAUQZD010000004.1 GCA_030587405.1 Candidatus Freyrarchaeum guaymasense
GTACCGCATAAGGAGGAAACCTAGTTGGCTTTTTTCCCTGCTTCGGGACTTATACGGGACCTCTCGCTTTCCCTCATGGTGGCTGCAATTCTTTTCTCAGCGGAGTTTCTTATTCTGCTTCTTTACGAGTGGGCTAAGAGTTTACGCCGCATCGACGACGCGCGCTTTGCCTGGTCAATTTTCATGGCCGCCCTTATAGCTCAGCTTTCATCGTTCATTATCTCGGATTTCTATGCTCCAAGCTGGGAGCGCGAGTTCTGGCTTAAGATGGGATACTTCTCCATACTATCCGGTCTCACAGGATTTACATCTATCGTCGAGAGGAAGATTTTGCCAACACGTGGCGTTTTCACCCTCATCGGGCCAGTAGGAATACTGATCATTCTCATTTTCCCCCACTTTATCTTCAAGTATGTTTCATACTTCTTTTTCTACCCAGCATACTCCGTGTTCTTCATTTTATTATTCCGCAGTTTACAGGGGAAGGCGGGGGAGCTCTTAAGTATGCAAATTAACTTGTTCGTCGCCGGCTTCATTCTATTCCTATCCGGATACGCTTTGACATCTGATCTTTTCGTTCAGCTTTCAGGAGGATTATCCTACCTTGTCGGCTCCGTTATGATGATGGCAGGCATAATATCGGTGAACTTCGCCATGTTGAGGATGCCGTCCTTTGGGGAGCTTGACTGGGATGCTAAGGTTAAGGAGCTATACCTTATCTCGTCCACAGGCGTCCCCCTCCTCTACGTGAACTTTGAGACCGGAACGAGCACTGTTGGTCCCGACCAAGCCTTGACGGCGGCGGTGCTATCGGCGCTGTCACTTGGATTAAAGAGGACAGGTAAAGGAGGTCGGGTCAGGGTGGTGGATCAGGGGGACTTGAAGTTTCTTTTCGGTTACGCCGGGAACGCCACCTTGGTTGTAGTCGCAACCGAGGACCTGTACATTATACGTAGGAAGATCGACGAGTTCATGCAGACCTTTGCCACCCTCTACGGGGAGATACTTGAAGCATGGGATGGGAACATAAGCGTTTTCAGGCCGGCGGAGGCGCTTGCAAGGAGCATATTTACAAGGACGGATCGAAGGCGACGGGGCGGGGAGCGGCGAAGTGGATGAGGCGGCCAAAGTGACGCTTACAGGCACCGGAGGGAACGCTTGAACCCTTAACATCCTTCAAGCCATGTCCTTCTGGCATGTCCGCGTTTTAGCGGCGGTTTAGTTGCGGCTGATTTGGGTGCTTCTCGGGGAAGGGTTATTGCTTGGTTGGATTGGCGGCTTGGAGGCTGCGAAGCCTTAACATGTTGAGCCGGTGCTTGTTGAGGACGCTTAGCGCGAGCATGGCATCCCTCATCGACGTAAATGTCGGAACGCCACCCTTCTCAAGCCTTGCAGACCACTCGTTTACCATGAGGCTTTCACCGCCTAGGAAGCACACTGTGAGCGGTTTACCCCACCTGTCCAGCGCGTCGACCACTATTGAAGGGTTAAAATCTGCTCCCTTAAAGAGAACAGAGATCACGAGGAGCATGTCGACCGAGGGATCCCTCATGGCGGCGTTTATAAGTACGCTGAACGTTTCGTCCGGTCCGCTACGCTCTATTGCAGCCCACATGTCAACCGGGTTGCCTACGGGAGACCAGTCGGGGAAAACCCTCCTCATCTTCCTCACCGTCTCCTCACTCAGCCTTGCTAGGCGAAGACCGTAGCGCTTGTAGACGTCCAGAGAGAGCACTCCTCCGGCTCCAGTCTGAGTTATTATGCAGAGCTTATCCCCCCTCGGAGTTGGCAGAAAGGAGAATGATTTAAGGGCTGTGAATAGCTGGTCGAAGTCCTCAACTATTATCATGCCGGTCTGCTTAGCTAAGCCCTCGAAAACCTTGAAGTTGCCTGTTAACCCTCCAGTATGCGACGACGCCGCTTTAGCTCCTTCCTCCGTCACCCCTGCCTTGACGACGACCACCGGCTTACCTGCCCTTAGAGCTTTTAAAGCCGCGTTTCTGAAGCGGCGTCCATCCTTGACTGCTTCAAGGTAGATTCCAATGCAGCCTGTTTCATCGTCGTCAGCGTAGTAGCTGAGCACGTCCGACTCGTCGACGTCGCACTTGTTGCCTATGCACGCAACCTTGCTGAGGCCGAAGTTCTGAGATGACGTAATCCACTGGATGAAGGCGCTCGCGAAGAGCCCCGTCTGACCTACTAGGGATGCCGGGCCTTGGCCCGGCTTCTCAAGGTTCACGAAGGACGTAACTAAACCGCTTGAAACGTTAACCGTTCCTATGCTGTTTGGGCCCATAACGCGGGCACCATACCTTGAGGCGACTTCAACCAGCCTCTTCTCAAGCAGTTTTCCTTCCTCTCCATCGTCGGAGAAGCCTGCCGCCGGGATTATGAAGCGTCTAACCCCTGCCTCGCAGCACTCCTTAACAGCGTCTACAACTAGGTTTCGAGGGATCACAACTACAGCTAGGTCCACCGGTTTTGGGACCTCCGAAATGTGGTGGTAAAACTTTAACCCTAAAACTTCTCCTCCCTTAGGGTTAACCGGGTAAATTTCTCCTTTATAACCGAACTTAAGGAGGTTCTTTAGAATTATGAAGCCGGCTTTACCCGGGGTGGTGGAGGCCCCTATGACTGCTAAGCTCCTAGGATTAAAGAAGAAATCCAATGTTCCCACCTCACTTTTCCACAGAAAAAGGAGGCTGCTTAAAAGAATTTCTGAGTTTGGCAGTAGACGGCTAGTGAGGCTTCATTAAGGGCTTGCCCACTGGTTAAGGCGGGATGATTGTTCAAGGAGGTAACGCTTCCGGGCAGGCCGCCGTGACCGGGGTGGAGTGCGGATTCTCTACTTTAGGAGTTACCGAGGCAGGGAACCCTTGATCTAAAGAAGTGCAGGGTGGAGACGTGGCGTTGACCACGAGGTTTTAACGGGAGGTATAACCTGAGAATGGAGGAGGCTATGAGAAAGATTTATAACCCAATAGTTTCGTTACTCGCTTTCAAGATGGGTGATATCCGATGGGGGCGCCCAACGTCGAACCTAAACCCTGTTTTTCGTTGACTCTCCTTTCCGATGGGGGAGGCGGCCTAGTGAATTTCAGGAGGACTGTGGGAAAGAGAGGATCTATAGTGCTGAGCCGGGGGGCTACCCATTATTGTTGGAGGGAAAGTAGGATGCTGCCCCTAGAAGGCTTAACTGGAAAGGGGACTAGTGGAAAGTGGATGTCAGGTGGGATGCATGGCTGTAAGAGACGTCAGAGAGTATGAGCCTGTTGTTGGCAGGGACGAGGTTGAAGACATCCTCTGCATGGCGGAGAGGGTTAAGGGTGCAAGGGTCATCCACGTGAACGCTACCGCCTATGGTGGAGGAGTAGCTGAAATACTAAAAAGCCTCGTCCCCCTCACCAAGTCGGTTGGTGTGAAGGCTGAGTGGCTCGTCATTCGTGGAAGTAAGGATTTCTTTGACGTAACCAAGTCGATCCACAACGCGTTGCAGGGGGACACGTCCATAGAAATAGGCAGGAACCTACAGGAGATATACCTTAAAGTTAACGAGATAAATTCTGAGATGCTTAAGTCAGACTCCTTGGACAGTGACGGCGTTGTTGTGATCCATGATCCTCAGCCTCTTCCGCTTGTGGAGTTTAGGGAGGGTGGCAGGTGGGTTTGGAGGTGCCACATTGACACCTCCCAGCCAAACATGAAGGTCTGGAGCTTCCTGAAGAAATACGTCGAAAAGTACGACGCACTAATATTCTCGCATGAGGCATATGTGCCAGGGGACATTAGAAACTTTAAGGTTTTCATAAGGCACCCGTGCATAGATCCTTTGTCTGATAAGAATAGGGGTTTGGGTCAGTCTGAGATTTTGGGTGTTCTTGAGAGGTATGGGGTTGACCCTGACAGGCCTATTATTGGTCAGGTTGCGAGGTTTGACCCCTGGAAGAACCCTTTAGGGGTAATAGACACGTTCAGGAAGGTGAGGGAGAAGGTTGAGGACGTACAGCTCGTCCTCATAGGATGTTTCGCCCATGATGATCCTGAGTGTGGGGAATGGTACGAGAAAACTGTTAGGGAGGCTGAGAGGTTCAGGGATGTACACGTGCTGGCAAACCTTGAGGACGTCGAGGTTAACGCTTTCCAGAGGTCTTTCTCGGTTGCACTTCAGCTCTCCATAAAGGAGGGGTTCGGGCTGACGGTCAGCGAGTCCCTATGGAAGGAGGTGCCAGTTGTAGCAACCCGGGCGGGGGGTATACCATTACAGGTTATTGACGGGGTTACAGGGTTCCTCGTGGACAGCGTTGAGGAGGCAGCTGAGAAGGTTACGCTCCTCCTCAGGAGGAGGTGGCTGGCTAAGAAGCTTGGACAGGAAGGAATGAATCATGTCAAAAGGAACTTTTTGGTTACTAAGGACTTAAAGGAGCATCTTAGACTTCAGATAGAACTAGTCGGTGAATAAGCCGATTGGACGTGAATTCCAGTTTCTGTTGGCACGCTGCCTCTTGGTACAACGGGCTAAAAACCGGTCTTCAACAGGCGAACCCTCAAAAATTTATGGGTTACGTTTTAAAGGTGGTTGTACGCCTTTAAGGTTTAGAGGTGGAACCGTGACGATGCGTCCCATGTCAAGGAAGGTCAGGGAGGCGGTTGAGAAGTACAGGTCTGGTAGACGCAAGGAAGCCATCCTCCAGCTTGTCTACCTTCTAAGCGATAGGGATGAAAGGACTAGGATTGAAGCCATAGACTTCCTGGGAGAGTTCGGGGACGCGGACGTGGTGGACGAGCTTGCACGGCTCACTGAAAGGGAAGGAGTGGAGGTTAGGGTCAGGGTTGCTAGGGCTCTCAGCAAGATTGGAAGCCCTCAGGCCTTAACCCATCTTGAAAAGTTTTTGGACGACGAGGATGGAGACGTCAGGCTCGCGGCGATTAAAGGGATAATTCATGTTTCTAAGGGGAGAAGCTTCGACGTGCTGGCTAAGGCTTTAGGGGATGACGATGAGCGCGTTAGAACCGCGGCGATGGAAGCCCTCATAAAGGTTGCGTCAAGCTTTTCCGATAAGCTCATTGAACTGCTTAAAAGTGACGATTGGAGGGTGAGGGCTGGGGCTGCAAGGGTGCTCGGCGAGGTTGGGGAGGTGAGGGCTAAAGACGAGCTTTTAAGGCTCCTAGACGACTGGGACTGGAGGGTTAGAGGGGAGGCTGCTGAGGCGCTCGGGAAGATAGCGGATGAGGAGGTCGTCCCATACCTGGGTAGGATGCTGCGGGAGAGGGAGGCTGAGCTCAGGGTGAGCGCTGTCAGAGCGCTGGGGTTAACTCGTTCCCCTAAGGCAAGGGAGTTCCTTGAGGAAGCACTAAGGGACGAGGATGCCAGAGTTCGCTTCTGGGCCGCATCAGCGCTGGGAAGCATGGGCGACGAGGATGCGGAGGACGCTCTGGTCAAAGCCCTATCAGACGTGGACCTGCAGGTTAAGCTGGCTGCACTAAAAGCATTAAGCAGGGTTGGAGGTGTGAAAGCGGCAAGGGCTGTGGATCCTCTTCGCCTGCATCCGGAGGAGAAGGTTAGGAGGGAGGCTGAGAGAGCGCTTAAAGCGATTGCCTTAAGACATAACGTGTCAGTGGATGAAATGCTGAGGAGGGCTGAGGAGGGTTGAGGGGTCTAGCCCTGAATAACCCTTTACGCTACCTGTCCCTTTAGGCTTGCTAGCTGTTTAGGGTGGCCTCTGCCAGTTTGAGGGTGCGCCTTGCTAGGTGTGAGATCCTGCTGTTGTTGAAGTTCGTGATGGAGCTTTCAACAGTGTCTTTAAGGGGTTTAATCCATTTCTTTGGCAGGTTCTTTGCGCCTAAAATGACTCCGAGTATAGAGCCTGTTGTTGCACCGTTGCAGTCGGTGTCCAGTCCTCCCATAACGCTGATCGTCACGCTCTTCTCGTATTCACCCTCCCCGTAGAGGAGTCCTAGAAGGACGAGGGCTGCATTGTTTATTGTGTGTACTGGACTGTAGTGGCCATACTTATCCATTATTCTCTCCCACGTGCTTCTCCAATCGTCACGTTTCTTACTCCAGTTGACGGTGTCCCTTACCGCCTCCGCAAGCCTTGACCGTTTGGGGATCTCGGATAGGCCGATTTCAACTATTTCTTCGATGTCGCTTGTCGTGAAAGCTGCGCTTAGCATAGCGCTGACGAACATTTCACCGTACACGCCGTTCTTAACGTGGGAGAGGCTGCCATCCCTATATGCAAGCTCGGCTCCGAGCTCTGGCTTTCCAGGCGTCACGTAGCCCCACATGTCCGCCCTAATCTGCGCACCTATCCATTCCCTGTAAGGGTTCATGAAAGTGGCTGTCTCCGGGGGTGTGAGGCCGTTTACAAGGTTCCTGTATGCTGCACGTTCCGCCGTGTAAACCATGAGGTATGGGATCATGGTCAGCCAGACGGTGCCGACGTCCACCGTGGTGAAGTTGAAGCCTACTGTTTCAAGTAGGTGAAGGTTTAGGATCGTGTAATCTATGTCGTCGTCGCGCGGCATCCCCCTTATGTGTCCAAGCAGGACTCTACGGTTTAGGAGCCGGTGCCTAAGCCAGTCGGGGAAGTCGGCGGGTTCTGGTAATGGCGGGAAGTAATTTCTGAGGGGATAGGCGTCCGCCCTCCTCAACCACTCCTCGATCTGCTCTTTAGTCAGAAGTTCAGCTGGTTTGCCTAGAAGGCACCCTGCACACCTTCCAAGCCACCCTCCAAGAATCCTGTCTAAGAGCTCCCTCCTCGACAGGTCAAGGTCTATGACCCTTGGCCCCTCAGGCCTCTCAGTCCTTATGCCGTTCAGGTCTACGGGTTCCTTGTAAGGGAAGCTTGGCCTCAACCGGCACCTTCCCAGCTCCTTCAGAAGCTCCTCAAGCTCTGAGCGGCTTCCCCTCCCTGCCCCCTTGAACTCCTCCTCAACCCTCGTAACGTCGTATCCCTCTTCTCTCATCTGGGTTATCTCGTCAGCCACCAGCTGTTTAAGCTCTTCCAACCCCACCATAACCCATTCACCTTAACATCCACCTATAATATAGTAACATCACTCTGAGAGCAGAGCTAATTAAAAAATTCTGCTGCCGCAGGAGCCGGAAAATTTAGGGTGTTCAAGGATGTGTTCCAAGCGGCAACCAACCTTCAGACGGCTTAAGTCATTGCTTCAGGTAGCATCGATAAGAGGGCGTAGCCATGGCTTACGGTGGCGGAGGAACCTTCTGGAGGAGGGTGGAGGAGGCTTCATAGGGATGCTCGCAAAAGGCTACTGGAAAGGAGGGGTGAGGTCAACGTTTTCAGCGTCGGCGGGAACCCTTAAATTTACCGGAGAAAGACGTTTCTAAAGGGGTTAGAGGGAATTGAAGTGGAGGGTAAAAGTTTGGGAAGAAGGATTCTGGTTCTTCCTGGAGGGTTCTGCTACTCCAGGGTTCTCTATCGACGCCTAGCCGAGTACTGCTCCGCTTATGGTTGGAGTTTCGTATATGGCGAGTACTATGCCGGGCCGGAGGAGCTCATTATCCCATGTGGGGAGAGCATGGAGGAATACTGCTATGGGCTCAGGAAGCTTGTATCCGATACGAAGCCAGACCTGATTATTGGACACTCGTTCTCGGCGAACGTTTTACTCTACTACTTGTCCAAGGGGGAGCCAAGGGAGAAGCTTGTGATTTATGCCCCCAGCTTCCACGAATCCCACGAGAACCCGTTACTCCGTAGCATAGCCAAGTATGCTCCTTGGATGTTCACGAACAGGGTGGCGCTTTCCTTTCTCCGCGCATTAGCAGGGTCCATGGTTTCAGGCTACCTGGTTGAAGGGAGGAAAAGCCCGGTCTACGAGGAGGTAAAGGAGATGATTAAAAGCACATTCAACAGGGAAACAGGCGTCTTGGTCAGAGCACAGCTGAAAGCATTCTTCGATCACATACGTGAACCATTACTTGACGAGTGGGAAATGGTGCTGTCCAGTAAGAGCACGGTGCGCCTCGTTTACGGCGAGCACGATGAGATCTTTAGGAAGCTGTCTAGGGACGTAAGGTTCAAGGGTCAGGGGGACGTCATATCGCTAATCCATGATGCGGGACATATGGCGGTTATGGAGAAGCCGGGAGACTTTGCCAGCATGGTGATGGAGGTACTTCGCCAATAGTGGAGCAAGTTGAGTGCTTCACCATGAGTAGAGCTTTAAGGTAAAGGTTTTAAGGATATGACATCCAATTGTTAATTGCCACCACCAGTGGGGGGATTTTAGAGTGTTTTATAGGGAGAAGTGTACTCTTTGTGGAGAGTGCCTTATGAGGTGTCCCTACCTAGCGTATCCTGAGGAGAAGGCGAAGGAGGAATTCAGGAAGCTGATTGAGGGCGAGCCGACCCCTGTGACCTCCGAGTGCATCACCTGTGTTGCCTGCAACACCTTCTGTCCTGAGGGGGCTAACCCGTTCGACCTCATTAACGAGAGGCAAGAGGAAACTGGAACCTTCCCGGCTACGGAGAACGCGATCAACATGATGACTATGGCGTCGCAGATGCCGTCTGAGGTTATAAAGGGGGAGGCTGGGAAGCCGGTTATAAACCTCTGCACCGTGGATCTTCTCCCAGGCGTGATAGAGGGAAAGCTCTTCGACGGGTTAACCATCACGAAGGGTGGAGACTACTTCTGCTACATCGGCTGGATACATGTGGGAAGACCCAGCATGGTTAGGAATAACGCTCAGAAGTTCGTGGATAACTTGGCGAAGGTCGTAAGGGAGGTTGGGGCAAAGGAGGTAATATGCTACCATGACGACTGCTACGTCATGCTCGCCAACAAGGTTAAAGAGTTCGGAATACAGCTACCGTTCAGGCCAGTTCACATAATAGAGTACCTGAGGGACTACGTCAAGGAGCACCAAGACGAGGTTGAAAAGCTCAACATGAAGATAGCCTACCAGCAGCCATGCGCTTCAAGGTACACGTTCGAGAAGGACAAGATGCTCGACGAGCTCTTCGAGCTGATAGGAGTTGAAAGGGTTAAGAGGAAGTATGACAGGCTGAACGCGCTCTGCTGCGGCGGGGCAATGGCTGGAATGTCCACCATTCCGAAGGAGACCGTGGAGGAGTGGAGGATGAAGAACATAATGGACGCAAAGGAGAACGGGGCGGAAGCCATGGTCTTCCTATGCCCGCTGTGCGCCTTAAGTCTGAGGAGCAGAGCGAAAGCCCAGGGGTTAGAGCCGTACATGCTAAGTAATCTAGTGCGCCTAGCCCTAGGCGAAGAACTCACCTACGGGGGAGCCGGAAAGATCTACAAGTAGTATGGGTGGGCCTAACCCGAAGCAACCTCCCCCCTTTTTACCTTCGAAACGATGCCTTGAAGGAACTGGAAGCCTGAGGGGAAGTTTTCTCAGATGAAGCCTTCAAAACCTTTAAGTCGGTTTTCCATTGTTCCAAAGGCAAACCACATAACCTATCGTAGACTGACGATTCGCTAAGGCACTTACCCATCACCTTCTCTGCCAACTCACGTTTTATACTCCTTCCTTTCGCTACCATTCACCCTCACATTCCAACCAGAACGTCGATGAAAACGTATTGCCACGGTGACCTTGATGGATCCTTTCGGATACGACGACACGCTTAACACGTTTCCCCCATTATTCAACCTTCAAAGAGCAAAACTCCTGAAAAAGCATTCGTATCCGTCTCTCTTCCTTTTTTCAAAAAGCCTTTCAAGTGGTGGAGACGATTGTGGGGGTTTGACTGGTTGCCGGCTTTAAATGGTTTTAGTGTGTTAATGTTATTTTTGTGAGGTGTCGGTTTTCCTCAGGGATTTCGTGCTTCTGGGCGGGTCTGGACGCTGAGGGAGAGGTTTAAAAGTCTGCTTGTGTAATTTTGGTTTGAGGAGGGTTTTATGGACGCTGTGGGTAAGCTGAGGGTTTTAGGTGCTGGGGCCGAGTTTGACAAGTGTGCTTCATCCCCTACTCTCAGGAAGGTTAGGAGGGGCTCCGGTTCCTGCCCCCTCCTAGGCCCTTGGGTTTATCCTGCAGCCCTCCCGGATGGCGGATACATGAACCTGCTTAAAATTCTTTACACTAACAGGTGTGTCCACGACTGCGGCTACTGCGCCTTCTCGCGTTTATCTAGCAGGAGGAGAGTCAAGTTCACTCCGGAGGAGTTTGCCAGGCTCTTCATGGAGCTTTACCGCGGAGGGTACGTGGAAGGGCTTTTCCTCTCCTCGAGCGTGTGCGGAGACAGCGACTCGACGATGGAGGAGATGGTCGAGGCGGTGAGGATCTTGAGAGAGAGGTATGGCTTTAGGGGTTACGTACACTTGAAGGTTCTTCCCGGGGCTTCATACTCGATGGTCAGGGAGGCCGCCAAGCTTGCAGATAGGATTAGCGTTAACCTTGAGGCTCCCAGCAAGGCAAGGCTTCAGGAGCTGTCTTCAACCAAGGACTTCGGCGTCGATCTAGTTAGGAGGATGAGGTGGATTAGCTGGTTGAAGAGGAGGGGTTTTCTGCCTTCAGGCCACACAACGCAGTTTGTTATAGGGGGAGGTGGAGAGTCAGACCTCGAAGTTCTAAGGAGAGTGTGTTGGCTTTACGATAAGATGGACCTCAACAGGGTTTACTACTCGGCTTTTACCCCCATAAGGGGAACCCCGTTTGAGGAGAAGCCTAAGGCGCCTAAGGTTAGGGAGCACAGGCTTTTCCAAGCGGATTGGCTCGTAAGAGTTTACAGGTTTAAGCTTGAGGAGCTTGTCTTTGACGAGGAGGGAAACCTTCCTTTGAGGGTGGATCCGAAGCTTGCGTTCGCCCTCAGCAACCCTCACCTTTACCCTGTGGATGTTAACGAGGCAAGCTACGAGGAGCTGTTAAGGGTTCCCGGAATAGGGCCTAAATCGGCGAGAAGGATAACCGCTTTAAGAGAGAAGGGTGGAAAAGTGAAGGATGCCGGGATGCTTGCCGAGCTGGGGGTCTCTATGAGGAGGGCGTCCCCCTTCATTTCGATATCAGGGGAGAGGCAGCTGAGGTTGGGTGATGTTCGTGTGGAAACGCTACTAGAACCTCTGTAGGTAGAGAGGGTTGTTGGGTGATGCTTTTATGATGAAACGCTAAAGACCTGGGAATTGATCGTGCAGCGCTGAGGATGGCTAGTTAAGAGGGAGGACGTATTGACGCTGAAGCGGCTTCTAAAGCTTTAAGTGACGTCCTCTTTCTCATCCGGCTTAGATGATGAGGGATAATGGAAGACGGTGGATGAAATCCTTCTAGAGCTCCTTCACTATGAACTCGCAGTACTCGTCTCCCTTAGCGACGCACTTCACCTCTTGCGAGGAGAACGTTTTCTTTTCTCCCTTCCTTTCTGCGAAGACGTTTAGGATTCCCTCCACGGCGTAGCCGTATGGGCAGACCGGGTACGGTGCGCCGCCTTTCCCCTTAAAGTAGTTTGCGTATTCCTCTCCGTAGACTGAGGCGTAAACCCTGAAGGACACCTCCAGCTTCTCTTCATCGCAGTGGAGGAGTTCGCCTCTGCCCCACCCGTAGCACGTGAAGGAATTTAAGAGTAGCTCGACTGTTTCCTTCAGACTTAACTCCTTGTTTTCCTGGGCGAGCTCTGCACCATAGTCGGAATAACATTTCCTGTAGATTGGCTCCACCATCGCCCTGCCAACCCTCTCCTCAGGTATAAGCTTCAGCGATGAGACAAGGAATGCTGGAACAGTGAAGGAGAAGCGCTTCCCATCGCTTACTAGGCTTCCATCCTCCGTTATCCTGAGGGACTCTATGAACCGTTTGACGAGTTCAGCGCACATTACTCTTCCTCCTTCCTTTTTATGTGCCATTCGCAGCAGTCATCTCCCAACGCTTCGCACTTGGTTTCAGTATACGTTAATGGTGGGGGTTGACGGCCGCTTTCCTCTAAGGCTGCCCTGATTGCCCCTTGGAAGACGTGTCCCCAAGGGCATGTGTAGAAGGGATACGATTCCTTAACGTTTTCAACGCTTTCCCTAACCCCTCTGGCGAACATAGAGTTCCTCATTCTAACAATGGCCTCAGGCTTGTCCATGTCAAAGCTCACGGCCTCCGTTAGGCCCCACCCGCGGGGGTTATTAAATTTAGCGTATGCTTCAATGATTTTCTCGGGTGGGGCGCCTTCGCTCATGAGTTGGCGGGCCACCACGTAGCCCGCAAATCCGATCATAGGCCAGACAATGGTGTTAAGGGTTGGGCCAATGACACGTAGGAAGGACACGAAGATCCTGTTAACAAGCAGGTCTTGAGGGAGGAAGACGTACCTTGCACCATCCATCGTTATTCTACCGTCTTCGTCAACCTTCAACTTTTCCATGAGCTTCTTAAAGTCAGCGGCTAGCTCCTCATACCTCCCACCGTGCTCGCCACCGCCAGCCTCATAACCCTCAACCATGCCATCACCTTCCCAGCATAAAACACTTTATAAAGGAGGCTATTTCAGACATTCCCTAGCACTACTATTTTAAATGTTTCCATAAGTTCCTTTTTCTTCCCGTGGAAGATGGACGTGCGTGCAGCCGGATTTTCGGCTTCGCATCGATATGAGTGAAATCTCCGATGAACGGTAGGTTGGAGGACGTGTTGGATGGATGAAGTGGCAGGCGTTTACCTTCTGATTATAGTTACCTGAAGGGTGAGGATCTTCTGCGTCTAGGTGCTGCTTCACCTAGCCTTGAACTTGCCGTCTCGCTCCTCCACCATCCCTTCTTCAACCAGCTTTTTTAGGTGTTTCTCTACCATTAGCTTCTCGGAGAGCCTAAAGAACTCCCTTGGCTCGGGGAACTTGCCGTATATTAATGCATGATCCACTATTTCGTCTAGAGTTAACCATTTTCCTTCAAGCAGCTTCAGTATTTTCCTTTCTCTCTCCCATATTTTCGACTCGTACTCGTTTATCCTCTTAATTATTTCGTCTTGTCCACGGATCACCTCTGCCTTATGGCTTGTGAGGGCGACCTCAGCCTTAAGCTCCTTGACCTTCCCTATGGAGGAGATGAAATCCTTAAGGTTCGAGTCGAGGCCGCCGTACCATGGGCCGAAGGAGGTGAGGTCTATGTCGGACAGGAATAATATTTTCTCGTTTGGAATGTAGAAGCAGCAGTGACCCATGGAGTGGCCCGGCGTGTGTATGGCTACGAGCTTCGTACCTCCTAAGTTAAACGTGTATCCGTCGCCGAACTCCAAGTCCACCTTCGACCCCTTAACGTCTAGGAAGTCGCGTAGGAACGCCTCGCCCATCATGAATAGGTGCTTGTCCTCAGGGCTGATGTACCTTTTATTTAGTTCTTCGATGCTTTCTACGGCTGGAGCGTCAAGGAAGTGGCAGCACACTTGTGACTCTTTGAAGAAGTGGTTTCTCAGGATGTGGTCCTCGTGACAGTGCGTGTTCACCACGATTTCAACGGGGAAATTCTTCTTCAGCTCTTCAACGCCGTCAGGAGACAGGGTGAATCCGGTGTCGATGAGGAGGAAGGACTCCCCGCCGACTAGGAGAGAGTTTGACAGGGGGTATCTTCCTCCCCTATCCCCCTCAAGAAAGTACACGCTGCTAGCTATCTTGGTTGCTTTCAACGTACGCCTCCCCTATTCAGAAGCTGTCCTCCACCACTTTGGCGAAGTATTCCTCGTCTTCCATGAGCCTTTTCACGTGCTCCCTGTAGGTTAGGTTAGCGTACTCAAGCTTACCCTCAGTCCACTTCCTGTAGTGCCTCGGGGTCAGCCTAGCTGATATGAGGAGGAAGTGGACTTTCTTTACGTTCTCCTCGAACTGCCTCCAGTCCCCCTTCTCAGCCCAGTATGGGTCGTTACGGTAGTGTATGTAGACGTACTCCATGTGCTCCACCATCTCGAAGAGCTGCGATATGGTCAGTGATTCGAGGACGGCGCTGTCTAGGGGCTGCTCGTAGTCTATGACCATGTCGTCCCACTCTATTCCGTAAACAGGCTTCCCCGTCAACTTCACCCTCCCTCTAATAGGATGTCGAATGCAGCAAATAAAAAATTTAGGAGGAACGCCCACCAACCGGGAAGGCTACTTTTTCAATTCTTTCTCGAAAACCACGTAGACCGGGTTGAACCCTATCTTTTTCAGCTTCTCTGAGAGCTTATCCAGTACGTTCATGCCGACGTTAACCCTCACAAGGTCTACTCCGATCCTAGTTAGTATGTCGATGGCTGTCTCCGCGAGCATCCGCCCAACACCCTTGTCCCTGTAGGACTTGTCGACTATCCAGTTTGTAAGGTAGCCGACCAGCTGACCGGTTGGTTCAAGTCGTGCCTCCACCATTCCCATTCCGACCACCCTCCTAGTGTCCTCGTCCTCTGCGACGAGCGTTTGCCTTCTTAGCCCCGGGCTGAAGAGGCGAAGATAGTCGGATTCACGCCACTTTTCAGGGTTAAACGAGGCTCCAACCTCCTTCGCCAGAGCCCTCATGAGGAGCATTGTGTCATCGCCGTCCGAAGTCTGATAGTTACGTATCTTAATCTTCATGAAAGGGACACCCCTTACAAGGTGGGGAAACAGCAAATAAGGGTGTTACGGTGGCTACTTCCAAGCATCTATTATCTCCTTAATTTTCACGGCTACCTCCTCGAGTGCCTCGCTCGTCTCCTGCCTCCCCCACGGCTTGGAGGGGTCCGCGAGGGTTAACGCTCCAGTGTCCGAGAGCTTGTCGAAGCGTGTGAGGGTGCTCGCAAGCATCCTCGCCGTGAGCTCAGGGTTGCCCTTTAACACTTCTAGGAGGCGCATAGCCGACTCTCCGAGTGAAACGTTGGGTTTCACCGCCTCATCAACCCTTACCAGTTCGGGGCGTATAAGGTTTATGAGGCTTGTCTCCAGTACGCCCGCGTGAAAGTCCATCTTTGAGGCGACCTCGCCTCTATATCTTTCAGGCATAAGGGATAGGAGCTCGTCGAGTCCAATGTAGAGCACGTCAACGTCTAGGCTTAGGTTGGCATCCAGAACGACTGAGCGAAGTATGACGTCGTTCCCCCCGTGAGCGTTCAGTACGATTATCTTCTTGAAGCCGTGAGAGAGCAGGCTCCTAATCGCGTCCTGCAGGACCCTAACAAGCGTTTCCACCTCTAAGGTTATGGTTCCCTTAAATGCCATGTGCTCCTTGGAGAAGCCGACCCATAGGATGGGGGCTACCACGCATCCTGCCTTCTCGGCGACTAGCTTGGATAGTTCAAGGGCTATGAAGAAGTCTGTTCCTAGGGGGAGGTGGCGTGCATGCTGCTCGGTGCTCCCCATGGGGATTATTACGGGTGCGCCCTCCTTAACCTTGCGGGCAACCTCAGGATACGTCATCTCTTGGAGGAGAACCTTCAACCTCAACACCTCCTAGGTGATTTCTATCGCTGGCCTGCGAGCTCCCTTAAGAGAGACCTCACGTCAGCTAAAGATGGCACATTGAACCTAGCCTGGGAGGGAGATAAACCCACCTTAATGGAGTAGGCTGACTCTGGGAGCACGGAGAAAACATCTTCGTCGGTCCAGTCGTCCCCTGCGGCCAGGATGAAGTCCCACTTCTCCATTGAAAGCCAGTGGAGCACCGCACGACCCTTATTTATTCCAGCGTTCTTAACCTCGATCACCTTGTTCCCCTCTAGGATTCCAAGGTTAAGGTTCGCGGTGAGGTGTAGTAGGTCGTCCTTCAGCTCCCTCGCCCTCATCAAGCCCAGCTCTGGGTCAGCCCTACGGTAATGCCACACGAGCGAGAACTCCTTTTCCTCTATGAAGGAGCCAGGCGTTCTGTCTACGTAGAGCTCTAGGAGCGGGCGGACCTCATCCTTCCAGTCGTTCCTTAATGGTTCAATGGTCTCCCAAGACCCCCCCGCCTCCTTCACCCATACTCCGTGCTCCGCGATTAGGCCCACGTCGAACCTGTCAAACCATTTACCCAGCATGTTCCTGTCCCTTCCGCTCACAATCACAACCTCATTTCTAACGTCTTGGGTGAGCTCTTCAAGGATTGCTATGAGCTCCTCGTCCGGCTTCGCTCTTTCAGGCTTCTCGGCGAAGGGGACGAGGGTTCCATCGTAGTCTAGCAGGATCAGCCTTCTGCCAGCCCTAGAGTAGTCGTGGAGCAGCTTCTTCCTATCCTTAGATGTAAGCCTCCTTGCGCAGAGCTCCCGCTGAGCCTTCTTAACCTGGGAGAGCCTGTCTATGAAGTCGCTTGCCCACCGCATAATATCGTATCGCTGCAGCCTCCTCTGCATCACCCTGTTACGTTCTACCTGCTCCTCCTCGGGCATCGTTATGGCGTCCTTCAGTGCTCTAGCGACATCCTCCTTATCGTTGGGGTTTACTATGATCGCTTCACCCAGCTCCTTGGCCGCCCCAGCCATCTCGCTGAGGATCAACACTCCTCTCCCATCGGTCTTCGTCGCTATGAACTCCTTAGCTATGAGGTTCATGCCATCCCTTAAAGGTGTTATGAGGGCTATGTCGGCTACGTTATACATGGCGACGAGCGTGTTGAAAGGAAGAAACCTGTACAGGTACCAGATGGGCATCCACCCTATGGTCCCATGCTTCCCGTTGATTTTCCCTATGAGCTCATCCACTTGCCTTTTAAGCTCCTTGTAGTGTTCCACCCCCGTGCGTGACGGGACTGCCACGAGGACGAGGGTCACCTTCTCCCTGTACTCCGGGTTCTCCTCGAGGAAGAGGTCGAATGCTTCAAGACGTTGAGGTATGCCCTTCGTGTAGTCTAACCTGTCGATCGACAGCACAACCTTATAGTTTCCAACCTTCTTCCGGATCTTCTCGATTTCCCTCCTCACTTCCGGGTTCTTTCCAGCCTCGGCAAAGCGGTTGTAATCGATCCCCATCGGGAATACGTCCGTTTTCACTATGCGGTTGTCAACTGTTATCTGTCCGAGAGTGTGCTCGTAGCCTAGTAGGCGGCTTATGCTGTCAAGGAAGTGGCGGACGTAGTCGTACGTGTGGAACCCTATCAGGTCAGCCCCCAGCAACCCCTCCAAGATCTCCTTATGCCACGGGAGTAGGCGGAATATTTCGAACGATGGAAACGGTATGTGAAGGAAGAAGCCTATCGTAGCGTTAAACATCTTCTTCCTCAGGAGCATTGGGAGGAGCATTAAGTGGTAGTCGTGAACCCATATGATGTCGTCTTCCCTCGCTACCTCCAAGACCTTGTCGCAGAAGACCTCGTTTATGTGCTTGTAAGCGGTCCAGAATGCCTTGTCGTACACCGTGTACTGGGTGAAGTAGTGGAAGAGGGGCCATATTGTTTTGTTGCAGAATCCGTGATAGTAGTTTTCGATCTCGTGCTGGGAAAGGAAAACTGGATGGTAACCGTCAGACGAGAGCTTCTCCTCCACCTTCTCCCTCTCTTCCCTCTTTAACTTCTTCAACGTGATGCCGGGCCATCCAACCCATAAGCCTCTATGCGACCTGTAAAAGGAGCTTAAACCCGTCGCTAAACCTCCCGCACTCGCCTGAAACTTTACCTTTCCACCTCTCTTAACCACCGTGACAGGTAACCTATTCGAAACGAGCAGTAACCTACCCATGGAATCACCCTTCTAAGAAGCCGGGGGGCACATGGGCAAACCCGAAAAGCAGTGGAGAATGGAAGTATCCCCGTTAAGGAAGGAAATGCTCAACGCCTCCAGCCACCCCGTCCACCTTCAAGCTTCCATTTAAAAATTACGGTTTAAACTATTATATTTCTGTTGCACGTGGAGCTTCTTCCACATCTCAGGAAGCATTTCACCGCCGGGGACTTGCTGCCTAGCTAGTAGGGGACAAACGCAAATATCAGGTCTATCGCTGTGTGGGATGCTATTAGTGGAACTAGGCTTCTTCTCTTCGTATAGATGTAGGCGTACACTAATCCGAAGAGGAAGGTTGCTGGAAGGTGGGGGAGGCGGACGTGCCAGACGGCGAAGGCTACGCTTGTAAGTATGATTGCTTTAAGGCTGCTGTGCGTCTTGGTAAGACTTTCAACGGCTGTTATTCCGTAGCCTCGCCAGATAACTTCCTCGGAGATTCCGGCTGTGAACGCAACTATAACCAGTGCTGCAGTATACCATGGAGGAGTCATGTAGAAGAACATGTTGATGAAAAAACCGTATGTTCCGTATAGAACCTTGAAAAGGAAGTACAGGGTAGGTGTCATTATAACTGTTAGAAGGATGGCTATCAGCACGTCAACCTTAAGGTTCTCAGGCTTGTAAGCTACTAAATCCTTTAAGCCAAGTCTATCTTTAGATGCAACGCGAAGAGTTAAGTAAAGGAAAATTATGTGGAGAAGTGGGACATAAACGGGGATGAGGAAGTTCACCTGAGAAGTATGCTAAGAAGTATGAAAGGAAAATGCTGATGAAACGTAGCCACCATTCGTGAAATCCTAGAATTATGCCAAGTGAGAAAAAAGGACTAGTCTTGGCTAGAATTGGAGCGACTAAATAGTTTAACAGAAGATATATTGAAAGGTTTACCACCGCGGGGACGAACAACAATGCCAAGGTTGCCCACCAACTGGCCATCTATCATCCATCCTTTACCGGTTTAGTCCAGATACCATCAACCACTTCCAACTTCGACTAGTATTAAATATTTCTTTGGCAAAAATTAAAGAGAGAAGGGGGTGTTTAGGGAGATAAGGGTGTTTAAGTAGTTGCATGAACGTCAATAGGATATAACTGGAAATCAGGGATACATGAGGGCTTTCATTTTTATAGTTGCCCTTTAACCGCATAGATTAATTGGAATTGAGGTCTCTGTAAGGGCAGTTGATGGAGGAGTAAAGCAATTCATGAGGTAAAGGCGGATGTGATTGCAGTAGAAGGAGGATTAGAGGATGGAAGACCGCTTACAGCAACTGGAATACACCTTACTTATATAAGGAGGTCTTTCATTAAACTATTGAAGACCCGGTTTAGGTGTTTTAAGTTGGCGTGGAGGCAGCATCTACTTTTCAGGTTTAATGACGACTGGTGTCGTGCCATCCATTCCTTCGCATATAAGCTTAGTGTTGTTCTTGGCGATGTGCTTGTGAGCGTGGCTGCTAGCCCGAGGGAGGACTTGCTTTTCCACGACGGCAACGTGCTGGTCGTCGTCAAGGAGGACTCGCTCGACGTACGCTGGAAGGTGATTGAAGTTGAACGGGAAGTCGAGAAGGAGTTCAACTGGAAAATAGGAATAAGCCCAATAATAGTGAAAGACGACGAAAAAGGGTGGGAGACCGTGCGCCGTTTCCTTCTCGCCTACGATGAACCAGCTTCTTCAGAAGAGTGGAAAAGGGCTGTTGACAAGTTTGTTGATCGTCTTAGTGTTGTTCTTGGCGATGTGCTTGTGAGCGTGGCTGCTAGCCCGAGGGAGGACTTGCTTTTCCACGACGGCAACGTGCTGGTCGTCGTCAAGGAGGACTCGCTCGACGTACGCTGGAAGGTGATTGAAGTTGAACGGGAAGTCGAGAAGGAGTTCAACTGGAAAATAGGAATAAGCCCAATAATAGTGAAAGACGACGAAAAAGAGTTCTTCTTGGAGGCGTTTCGTTGAAGGCTGAGGAACTTTTCAAAGAAGCCGTTGATGACGTTAAAATTGGATGCTACAACAAGGCTGTATCCGCCCTTTACTTCTCCCTCAGAATGATGGCTGAGGATTTCCTTCTAAGGATCCGGGCGCCCATCCCTAGGAGAGACGACAAGCTAGCTAATGTACTGGATAGCCTAGGGGTCAAAAACGTGGCGCTTGCTCTCAGGAAGCTTTATGAGCTGAGGGTGAAGGCAGATTATAGAATGGAAAGCATTAGCAAGATGGAGGCCGACGTAGCTGTAAGGGTGTACGGAGAGGCACGAGAAGCCCTAAAAGAGAAGCTTAAAGGGGAGTAGTGAGTGCTTTAACCCTTTAGTGGGTGTTTAACCCTGTAGAGGAGAGATCCATTGAATAGTGATAGATAGTTATCTTCTAAATATCTTTAATGAAAGGAAAAAGGAAAAGGGGAGCTACCTGGACTTCCAGAGGCCATGAATGCTACAGTATTCTCTTGCTTCTATTTCTTCTGCCTGAACGGGGAATTCAGCTTCAGGTGTATCACCTGGCTTCAAGTATTTTCTGTGCACTTCACCGTTGGCAGATATTTCGATCCATTCTATGTAGTGATCCTCCGTCATTGGATGGGGGACAGAGCCCACTTTAACCTTTATTCCAGCTTCGGTTCTTTCCACGACAGGAACATGCTTCTCCCCGCCAGCTTCTTCTGTTTTCTCCACTAGTAGCTCCATGGGTTTACCGCAGCACACCAGCTGGCCTACTCCGGAATGTAAAACTTCAACTATGTTTCCACAAACATTGCACTTGTAGATTTGCCTTCTTTCCGTCATCTTAACCCTCCTTAAGCTCTCTCTTTTTACGTATGAAAAATATACATGAAATAAATCAGATTCTCCTTAATAATAGTAATTGAACAAGAATGTTTCTTCTTTAAACTACAAAGGTGGTTTTTGGCTATGTGTGGTACGGGTTGGTTGGAGGCTGCTCTCCTACATACGTTGAGGCGGCTTTCGGCGTTTTACCCTTCTTCACGGTATGATAGTATGCGTAGGTCATTGGTTCACCTTCTTTGATCATGCCTGCGTCGACGACCTTTCCGATGAACATGGTGTGTGTCTTGATGTCGCACTCTTTGACCACTTCTGCTTCCACATACGCTATGGTGTTCTCGAGAATTATAGGGGCTCCCGTTACTCCAACCCTAAAGTTTACTCCTTCAAACTTATTGAAGGTCCTACCAGTCTTGAACCCGAACCTGCCGATGAACTGTAAAGGTGTATCCTCCGATAGGATCGAAACCGCGAAAACCCTACTTTTCTCTATGAACTCGTGAGTTAAGTTTAGCTTGTTGATGCATACTGCAACCATTAATGGCTCCGCGGTAACCTGGATGAACGTGTTAGCGATTTGGCCGTTAACCCTGCCATTCATCTTGGACGTGACAACGTACATTCCATAACTGATCTTAAATAAAGCGTTCACATCCACGCGAGTCCTCCCCCCTGAACGGCCAGTTAAAAGGAAGCTGGAAGATGATGCACGCTGTTAAAGATTATGGTAACACAATTTAATTAAGTTAAGCGTTTCACTTGCAAAAATATTGATGCCTTTAAGGTTCCAGCGACGGTAGGTTTTTTGCGTCAGGGAGGGTTGGTTTTACAGTTGCCTAAACGCCAGCATAACATTAAAGTTCTGTTGTCAGGTAGAATCCAGCTATGTTGCTTCTTGGAGAGAAACAAAGCTTTAAGTGTGATAGGTTGTAATTTTCCCTTGTATGTTTCGTTGGAGGGCTATGGGATGGTTGATGAAGGAGACCTAGCTGAGATACGGGCAGCTAGGGAGAAATGGGAGAAGGAGACGTTGAATAAGTGGGTTGCAAGGCTTCCCGAGAGGAAGAAGTCTTTTAAGGTTTCATCGGGGTTCGATGTGAAGCACGTGTACACTCCGGAGGACACGGCGAAGCTAAACTACCTGAAGGACTTGGGGTTCCCAGGGGAGTACCCGTTCACCAGGGGGATCCACGCCACGATGTACAGGGGGAGGCTTTGGACGATGAGGCAGTTTTCTGGTTTTGGGACGGCGGAGGACACGAACAAGCGTTTCAAGTATCTTCTAAGCGAGGGTGAGACGGGGCTGAGCATAGCCTTCGACTACCCGACCATAATGGGCTTGGACTCTGATCATCCGATGTCGGCGGGAGAGGTTGGGAAGTGTGGTGTCGCCGTTTCAACGCTGAGGGACATGGAGATCCTGTTTGAGGGGATCCCCCTAGATAAGGTTACGACTTCCATGACTATAAACATGCCCGCGTCAGTCCTCTTAGCAATGTACATAGCGGTCGGCGAGAAGCAAGGTGTGCCAATGGAGGCTCTCGGAGGGACAACACAAAACGACAACTTGAAGGAGTTTATAGCTCAGAAGCTCTGCATCTTCCCTCCTGAGCCTGCGTTGAAGCTTTCAGTGGATTTGATCGAGTTCTGCGCCAAGCACATGCCAAAGTGGAACCCCATAAGCATTAGCGGGTACCACATAAGGGAGGCTGGGGCTACCGCCCTCCAAGAGCTGGCGTTCACCATAGCTGACGGGATAACGTACGTTGAATCCACGTTGGAGAGGGGGTTAGATGTCGACGAGTTCGCCCCCCGCCTTTCATTCTTCTTCGCCTCGCACAACGACTTCTTTGAGGAGATCGCAAAGTTTAGGGCTGCGAGGAAGGTTTGGGCGATGCTCATGAAGGAGCGATTCAACGCTAAGAAGGAGCGATCCATGTGGCTTAGGATGCACGTTCAGACCTCAGGGTGTACCCTAACAGCCCAGCAACCCCTGAACAACATTATAAGGGTTACAATTCAAGCTCTGGCCGCGGTGCTCGGCGGAACCCAGTCCCTGCATACGAACTCGTACGATGAAGCTCTAGCGCTTCCAACCGAGGAGGCCGTAAGGATATCTCTTAGAACCCAGCAGATAATAGCTTATGAGAGCGGGGTGTGCAACACGGTAGACCCCCTCGGGGGGTCGTACTACGTTGAGTGGTTAACTGATAAGATGGTTGAGGAAACCCTAAAGTACCTTGACAGGATAGAGAGCATGGGGGGAGTCATAGAGTGCATAAAGAGAGGGTACTTCCAGAAGGAGATAGCTGAGAGCGCGAGGAAGTACCAGCAGGAGGTGGAGAAGGAGGAAAGGGTCATAGTCGGGGTCAACAAGTACGCCTTAGACGAAAAGATTAAGGTGCCCATACTGAAGATAGGGGAGGACGTTGAGAGGAAGCAGGTTGAAAGGCTAAGGAGGGTTAAGGCGGAGAGGGACAACGTGAAGGTGGAGGAAAGGCTCTCGGACCTGAGGAGGGCTGCGGAGAAAGGTGAAAACCTCGTGCCATATATCTTGGAGTCGGTTAAAGTGTACGCTAGCATAGGAGAGATAATAGGCACCCTAAAGGAGGTTTACGGGGAGCACCAAGAAGTCATAGTCTTTTAGTATAGTTCCTACAGCGGGTGGTTAAGATGAGCAAGAGGAGGATTAGGGTGCTCGTCGCCAAGCCGGGGCTTGACTCCCATGACAGGGGGGCGAAGGTTATAGCAGGAGCGCTTAGAGACGCCGGGTTCGAGGTGATATATACTGGGCTTAGGCAGACACCCGAGCAGATAGTTGAAACAGTCATTCAGGAAGACGTGGACGTTCTCTGCCTCAGCATCCTATCAGGAGCCCACATGACCCTGCTTCCCAAGGTTATGGAGCTCATGAAGAGGAATGGGTTAGACGACGTTCTAGTCCTGGCGGGAGGGATAATTCCGGACGACGACGTGCCCCGCCTTAAGGAGGTAGGGATCGCAGAAGTGTTTGGTCCCGGGACGATGACTGAGGAGGTAATAGAGTTCATAAAGAGGAACCTTAAGAGAAGCCTGTAAGCTGGAAGGAGGCGTCCATTATTGTAGATGATGTAGAGAGAGGTAGGCTGGTTGAGGAGGCTTTAAAGGGTAGCAAGAGGGCTATAGCCAGGCTGATAAGCATAGTCGAGGACAACCCTGCAGAGGCGCACGTTATAACTAGGCTTATCGCCCCCCACACTGGTAGGGCTCACATAATAGGTGTCACGGGGCCGCCGGGATCTGGGAAGAGTACTTTGATAGCGGCTATGGCTAAGGAGCTGAGGCGGAGAGGTAAAACGGTTGGAATCATTGCCGTGGACCCCAGCAGTCCGTTCTCGGGCGGCGCCCTCCTAGGGGACAGAGTTAGAATGCAGGGGTTAACGCTCGACGAAGGAGTTTTCATAAGAAGCATGTCAACTAGGGGTGACAGGGGAGGGCTTGCGAGGGCTACCAGCAACGCGGCGAAGATACTTGACGCTTCAGGCAAGGACTATGTAATCATCGAAACTGTTGGAGCTGGGCAGTCCGAGGTTGACATCGTGGGGATAGCGCAGACGGTCATACTAGTCCTCCCCCCCGTCTTGGGGGATGAAATCCAGGCCTTGAAGGCAGGGGTAATGGAGATAGCGGACATCTTCGTGGTGAACAAGGCCGATGTTGGAGACGCCGATAAAACAGTCAATGACATAGAGGAAATCTTAGACTTAGGCGCCCCGAGGAAGTGGAGGCCTCCCGTGGTTAAAACGGTGGCTTTAAGAGGGGGAGGCGTGGACGAGCTCCTCCAGAAGATAGAGGAGCACAGGGAGTTCCTAGCTTCTGAGGGGTACCCTCTGGAGGTCATGAAGCCGAGGAGGGATGAGCTCTTGGACGCCCTCAGGGACCTCCTAGAGGAGAAGATTTTATCCCTCATGGACGAGGTGGAGTTCAGGGAGGTCGAGGAGGGGGTGGCGAAGGGGGAGCTGGATCCTGCCACCGCGGCGGAGATGATATTCGCCAAGGTCGTGAAGCCCGAGTACGTTTCACCAGGGCCACGCCACAGGTTAGAGAGGGGGCTGATCCAAGTTTACACTGGTGATGGGAAGGGGAAGACTACAGCTGCGTTCGGCCTCGCCCTCAGGGCGGTAGGGAGAGGGTTGAAGGTATGCGTGGTCCAGTTCATTAAGGGAGGGTTTGACTATGGGGAGCTCTACTCCTCGAAGCACCTTCCAAACCTCCACCTTGAAGCTTACGGGCTCGGCCGCTTCATACTTGGAAGCCCTTCAGAGGAGGACTACGAGCAGGCTAGGAAGGCTCTCGAGAAGGCGAGGGACGCCGTAATGAGCGGGGAGTATGACATTGTGATACTGGACGAGGTGAACCTAGCGCTTCACTTGAAGCTCATCAGCCTGAGCGACGTCCTGGACATTTTAAGAGGTAAGCCGGAGAACGTTGAAGTTGTCCTGACAGGGAGGAAAGCTCCAAAGGAGTTGCTCGAAGCAGCGAACCTGGTCACGGAGATGAGGGAGGTGAAGCACCCGTACAGGGAGGGTGTGCAGGCGAGGAGAGGCATAGAGTACTAGTTAAACTTACCGGGTAGGTGAACGGAGGAAGGGGCTGGCGTACGCTCCCGCAGGATTTGAAGGGAGTCATCGACTGCTTACCCACGCCAGCATGCAACTGATGAGGAACCGTTTTTTCTAAGGGCTCCGAACAGGTGGTGGAGGATTCCTTTATTACCCTCACCGCAGTTTACAGGGTTCAAGTGGCCCTTGATGGTTAAACGGTTATCTTCCGAGAGGCGATGGCCATGTTTATATTTCAGCGTCTTCTTCCTGTCTTTTGGTGCTAGCATGACCGTTGGAATCTGTGGAAGCCCTAGGAAGGGTGCAACCGAGTACTGCTTAATGGAAGCCTTAAGGATGCTGGAGGAGGACGGGTTAAGACTATTTTCTTCACGGTTAGGAGTACACGTTAGCTGTCAGACTGTTGCAACGGGGGACAGACGTGAAGAACCGATCTGCTTCTCTATTCCTTCCACGCGTAGGCTGGAGGCTGCGCCTTTAGGCGAGTCAGCCTTCGTTAAAAAGCCTTTCTGGTTAACCTTCTTCGAATCCTCTAGTTTCACAGTTCCCAGCGCTTCACCGTCCTAGATGAATAGTTTTAAGTGCTGTTTGACTGTTGGAAGTAGCTTAGCTGTTCATGGAGGTTTGGAGAAGGTGAGGGAGGTAACAGATAACATATACTTGGTTAAGGGGAAAGGCGGAGGAAGGTTTCCTTATTCTTTCTCAATCCTCATACTCGACGAGGTTAAGGTTTTGATCGACACCGGGTGTGGCGTGGACGTCCTAAGGAAACTTAGGAAGAAGTACGACGTTGACCTAGTCATTAACTCGCATACCCACCCAGACCACTCAGCTGGAAACTGGCTTTTTAAGGGTAAGCCGATCTACGTTCCAGAGGAAGGATTTCCTACGAGCGGAGACTTAAAGGCGTTGTCTGAAAGGTTTACCGAGCCAGGGTGGCTGGCAGAGTACTGGATAGGATTCGTGACGAAAGTGATGGGGATTAAGAACTGTAGGCCGACGGAGAGCTACAATGAGAAAACGGTGTTCAAGTTTGGGGACACAGTACTTTTACCCATTCACACTCCCGGACACACGCGCGATCATTACTGCTTCTACGAGCCCAATGAGAGGATACTCTTCTCATTTGACTATGATCTCACCTCCTTCGGCCCATGGTACGGTCACAGGGAGTCTAGCATAGAGGAGACGAGGAGGTCCATAGAGCGAATTAAGTCTTTAAGGCCAAGGATCGTTGTTTCAGGCCATAGGGGGGTGGTTGTGGGGGACTTGGAGGCAGAGTTCGACGCTTTCCAAATGAAGATTGATGAAAGAAGTGAGAGGATCCTCAGGCTTCTTGGAAGAGGTCGAAGCATCGAGCAACTCGTTGACGCTGCCCCCATCTACGGGGGTTTCCCCTACGCTGAGCCGCTTTTAAGGTACTGGGAAAAGGTCATGATTGAAAAGCATTTAGAAGAGCTTGAGAGAAAAGGCAAGGTTAAAAGGGAGGGAGAGGTATATTTCCGAGTTGAAACGTAAAAAACGTAGTCGGCTGAAGACTGCGGGTGATGGGGTTGAGGGTAGCCGTAATCGGGGTAGGGTTAACGGAGATAAGGAGGAAATGGGATGCGGATTCTAGGCAGCTCGCCTATGAGGCCGTGAAGTCGGCTCTAGACGACGCTGGGATCGAGCCGAGGGACGTGGAGGGGATACTCACCACCCCGCAGGGCTACTTCACGGATCCAAGAGACGTAGACAGGTTTTCCCCTCAACGAATGGGGGAGTACCTCTTCGTCAACGCCAAGGTGCAGGCTATGGTGGACATTGGAGGAATGAGCAGCATGGCGGCCGTCAAGTATGGCGTTTACGAGATCCTCATGGGACGGTGCAGGACCGTTCTGGTGTACGCCTCCGAGAAGCTGGTTAGCAGGGAGAGGTGGAATCCGTCCGTTCACGGTTACCTTGTTCCCTTAGTTAACGGCCTTTACGGCCCTTATGACAGTAAGTATGGTGTTATGCGTGCAGCCGTTTATTATGCTATGGCTACTCAAAGGTACATGTACGAGTTTGGGGTGTCAAGGGAAACCATAGCCCACCTTCCAGTTGTCCTGAGGAGGAACGCCTCCATGAACGAGAAGGCTCAGATGAGGGAGCCAATAACGGTGGAGGACGTCTTAAGGTCTAGGGTGATTTGTCCTCCTTTACGCCTCCTTGACTGCTGCCCCACGTCTGAGGGGGGAGGAGCTGTGATACTTGCAGACGAGAAGACGGCTAAGGATGTGGGAGGAGAGGCGTGCTACATAACTGGGATAGGGGAGGTGCATGACCCTACGAGCTTCTTCCCAGTCTACCATTCCGTCACCGAGATCCCATCCGCTAGGATGGCCGTGCATGAGGCGTTCAAGCAGGCAGGGGTGAACGTTAAGGACGTAGACGTGGCAGAGGTTTACGGCCCCTTCAGCGGGACGGAGCTGATGGTTTACGAGGAACTGGGGTTCTTCAAGAGGGGGGAAGCTGGGAAAGCCGTGGAGGAGGGAAGAACAATGATAAACCGGGGAGATGTCGCGTTAAACCCTTCAGGTGGGCGGCTCTCCCTTGGCCACCCGCCTTACGTCACCCCCCTCGCAGAGATATACGAAGTCGTCACCCAGCTTAGGGGGAGAGCTGGAGTAAGGCAGGTGAGGGACGCTGAAGTCGGGTTGGTCCACGCGGAGCATGGCATGATGAACGGGAACATTGTCATGATCCTTGAAGCGGGGTGAAGGGACTTGGAAAGGTTTTTTGAGGAGTTGGGGAGGAGGAGGTTTATGGTTCCAAGATGTGTCGAGTGTGGAAAGTACATATACCCTCCAAGAGACTTTTGCCCCTTCTGCAACTCTAGAAGGACCGAGTGGGTTGAAGTTGAAGGGGAAGGGACGCTGTACGCTTTCACAACGAATCCTGAGGGACTGCACTTCGCAGGGAAAACGGTTGGGATCGTAGAGCTAAAAGAGGGGTTCAAGGTTTTCTCCCTGATAAACGCCAGTGTCGACGAGCTCGAAGTAGGGCAGCCGGTTAAGCTCGAATTCACCGAAGTAGACCTAGGAGGAGAGAGAAAGATCATATTACACTCTTTCACTCCGATTTAAAGGTAGCGGAAGGCAACGTAACCTTAAACTCGCCAGCAGATGCTTTTTGAGGAAGGATGAAAGGGTTTGACGCTGCGGGTTCTGTTAACTATTTGTCATAGCGTGCCGGGATTAAGGGGGCGTAATGGTTTGGGTGAGCGTCAGCGAGCCAACGGCCAATGCTAGGCGAAGCTACCTTAAAATTATACGTCCCCCAACAGATCCTTCCATAATACATACACCCTTCCCCCCTTTTTGACTACACCCGGAATACCATGGACATTATATTTTTTATACGGTCTTTGAGGGTTTCATCAGCATAAAACACCTTAAAGGTACGAGGTTCCATCAAAACTATCTCCTTTATTAAAGACTCTACACCGCCATGTTCTGACCATCATGAAAAAGAACTCCATGACTCTACATTTTTATTTCTAAAAAGTATTTTTGGATAGGAGGCTGGCTGGGGGATTTTAATAAGTTTGATAAGGGAAGCTATTTATCATCGAACCAAGTTAATGAAGTTTATTTTTCTGACGAGCCAAACGCGTTAGGTTCAATGTTTTTATATTTTTTATATTTCTATTCACCAACAATAAACAATAAGTTAACAGAGCCATGTTTCGGAACGCTTAAATTACATCTGAGGCTTACCGTGGTAGTGGTGGTGGTAATGGTTAAATCTGTTATAGGTGCGATAGCTACCGTGAGTGAGAGAGGCGCCGAGGTTAGGTGCGGACGCTTCAGGTTTGAAACGTCTCCCTCCCCTGCCCTCGGCGGCGTTGGAGGCGAAGAAGTGCCGACACCTCCTCAATTACTCGTAAGCGCGTTGGCAGCATGCCTTACTGAAATGTTTAAGATGGTTTCAGAGGAGAAGGGGGTTAAGCTGGAGGGGCTCAGGGTGATCGCTGAGGCGAGCATCGACCCGGAAGGGGTTAAGGGCGTAGAGGGGCACGACGCCGCCCTAAGGGACTTCAACGTTAAGATACGTGTGAAGGGAGCGAGCCAGGAGGTGGCGGAGGAAATTATCAGGGAGGTTGAGAGACGCTGCCCAGTGGGGCTAGCGCTCTCAAGAGCTAACCAGATAAAGGTAGAAGTGAAAACAGGTAAATAGGGGCATTCCTGACCCTCGTATGCGGGTGATGACCCTTTAAGATAGCCATCATGGTGGAGAGGTTTAGGGTGGCGGGTGGGTGCGTTGGGGTGGGTAGGGCCGCATAGATGCTGGAAGTGTAGTCGATGCTTGCCTATGCCATTATGGTGTCGAGGATCATCATGACGATGAATCCCAATATGACGCCTAGGGTTGCTTCTCTTTCATGTCCTTTAGCGTGGCTTTCAGGGATCATTTCGTCGCTTACTATGTAGAGCATGGCTCCTGCGGCGAGCGCGAGCGCCCAAGGGAACGTTGCGGTGAACGTTGTAACGAGGCTTGCACCGAGCACTCCGCCAACTGGTTCCACGAGCCCTGTTAGTGTGGCGTAGCGGGCTGCTTTAAGCCTACTGTAGCCTTCATTTACTAGTGGGACTGCTACTGCCAGCCCTTCAGGTATGTTCTGTAAGCCTATAGCTATGGCTACGGTGAAGCCTACGTCGAATGCGCCTCCCCCGAAGCTTACACCCACAGCCAGCCCTTCCGGGAAGTTGTGAATGGTCATGGCGATGATGAGCAGCCAAACCTTTGCCAGTTTTGACCTGCCGCCTTCAACGCCGGTGACAGGGTGGAAGTGCGGTATGAACCTGTCAACCAGATGTATGGTTGCTACTCCTGCAAGTAAGCCGAGTGATGCAGGTATTATCCCTCCGATTTCCATTGATGGAAGGAGGAGACTGAAGAACGTTGCGGCCAGCATCACCCCCGCCGCGAACCCCACTAGTGCATCCATCACTTTCTCTGGGACATTCCTTAGGAGGAAAACAGGGAGCGCGCCAATCCCGGTGGCTAACCCAGCCGCCAGGCTGGTGGCAGAGCCGTAAAGTATGCTTAAGGATACGTAAACCATGATTGCTCACCTGCCCTTTTCTAAAACATGCAACACGACGTTTTTAAGCTATCACCGTGATTATGGATCACGCTGGGAACGTTTAAAAGACATTTTTAGTTAGTTTACTTTGAAGTAGTTTACTTTTAAGTATACTGGTGGTAGGATGTTCGTTGACAGGGAGAAGGAGCTCAGAGCATTACGGGAGAGGTGGAAGAGAGGAAAGGCGGAACTGATCATAGTTTACGGTAGGAGGAGGGTTGGAAAGACGGCTATCCTTAAGGAGTTTCTTGGAGAGGCTGAAGGGGTATACCTCCTAGGGAGGCAGCAGTCTGAGATGGACCATCTCAGAAGGTTCTCACAGGTACTCGCAGAGCATTTCGGAGACAAGTTCGTTGAGAAGAGTCCATTCACGAACTGGGACGCATTCTTCGAATACATCCACCAGAAAGCCGTGAAGGAAAGGGTGACGGTGGTGTTTGACGAGTTCCCCTACGTAGTGGCTGGCAGCCCTCACCTTCCCTCGGTGGTACAGGATTACTGGGATAGCAAGCTACACTCAACCAAGGTTTTCATGGTTCTTTGCGGGTCAAGTATTGGCATGATGGAGGAGCTACTGGGGGCTAGAAGCCCCCTATACGGGAGGAGGACGGGGCAGATACAGGTGAAACCCTTCCCCTTCAGTAGCGCCAGATTGTTCTTCCCTCGCTACGACTTTAGGGAGCAAATAGTAGCATACGCTATCCTCGGCGGAACACCCGGCTACCTTGTCCAGTTCGAGGACAAGCTCAGCGTTTTCGACAACATACGTGAGAAGATCCTCAGAACAGACGCTTTTCTCTACCAAGACCCTGTCTTCGTGCTAAGAGAAGAGGTTAAGGAGCCGAGATACTACTTCTCCATATTAAGGGCTATAGCACATGGAAGAACCAAGCTTGGGGAAATAATAAACGCGACGGGGCTTCCGAGGGGCCTCGTAGCCAAGTACCTTTCGACCCTATCAGACCTGCAGATAGTGGAGAGGGAGGTTCCTGTAACGGAGAGGAGACCGGAGAAGAGCAGAAGGGGGATATACAAGATAAGAAATAACTATTTCAGGTTCTGGTTCAGGTATGTGCACACCCACATGGATGAAATAGAAATGGGGGAAACCGGCTACGTGATGAAGGCTATTCGAAGAGACATAAACACGTTCGTGTCCCAGACGTTTGAGGACGTATGCAGGGAGGCACTTCAAAAGCTCAACGTTAGCAGGAAGCTACCATTCACCTTCACAAAGATAGGGAGGTGGTGGAGGGGGGACCAGGAGATTGACGTGGTTGCGGTTAACCAGGAAACCGGGGAAATGCTGATAGCAGAGTGTAAGTGGAGGGAGAAACCCGCCTCCCCGAGGGATATAGCGGACATGATGCGGAAGGCGGAGAACGTGGAGTGGACGGGGGGAGAGGGGGAAAAACACTTCGCATACTTCTCGTCGGGGGGCTTCACCGAGGCGGCGCTCGGCTTATGCAAGGAGGAAAAAATGCTAGCCTTCGACCTAGCAGCCCTAGAAGAAGTGTTCTCGGAAGGGCGCACATCGGCAATGAAGGGAAAAACACCTCAGCAGGTTCAGGATTGAACGGCCGGGAAAACACGAGGTGCTCAGAATTTTCTCGGAGAAATCATTATTTCTCTTCCCTCAACAAGGGCTTGTATAACCTTCTTCCTTCCACTTTGGAGGAGGCGCCAGATGGTACCCCGCGACACACCCATTCTGTCACCCGCCTCCTCCTGTGTGAGGCCAAGCTGGTCCACCAGCCTTAAGGCTTCAAGTTCGTCATGGTATAGGGTGACTGGGGGGAGGGGAGGCGGCCTGAAACCCGAGAATACTGGTACGAAGCGCGTTACGTGGGGCTCCACCTCTATGTCCCTCGGGGCAAGAGGCCTCCCCCTGCACCTTCTCCTCCTTCCACCGGGACCCCACAAAGCAGCCACTCTCCAAAACTCTCCAAAAATAGGGGGGAATGCTGTTATGTTTTTTCTCCTTCAACGGCTTTCGCTATTTTTTCCACGATGTCCATGAATGCCTTCGCGGCTGCAGAGTCGTGATGCTTCACTATGAAGGGTGTCCCTTCATCGGTGTCCTCGCTTATACTTGGGTCTATTGGTATTTTACCTAGGAAGGGCACGTTCATCTCTTTTGAAATCCTCTCGCCTCCACCGGATCCGAGGAGGTTGTAGCTTGCCCCACAGTTTGGACATACGAATCCGCTCATGTTCTCCACGATGCCCAGCACCCTCACGTTCATTTTCTGAGCCATTGAAACAGCCTTCTTGACGACGTACTGGGAGAGGTCTGAGGGGGCCGTCACGATCACGACGCCGTCTATTCCCGGTATAAGCTGCATCACGCTTAGGGGCTCGTCTCCCGTTCCGGGTGGCAGGTCTACGAAAAGATAGTCAAGCTCCCCCCATTCAACGTCGGAGAGGAACTGTCTTATCGCCGACATTTTTAAAGGCCCTCTCCATATGACTGGTGAGTCGCTCGTCGGCAGGAAGAAATCTATGGAGATAACTCTGATACCCAGCTCCGCGATGATCGGGTATATGCCCGTTGGGCTAACTTGCGGCTGTAAGCCCTGCACGCCAAGTATTTTTGGTATGGATGGGCCGTGGAAGTCGGCGTCCATCAGGCCGACCTGTCGCCCCATCCTTGCGAAGGCGACCGCCAAGTTCGCTGCGACAGTGCTTTTTCCTACTCCTCCTTTACCGCTCATAACAACGATCTTATGCTTCACGTGTGACATACGCTTCTTAATGGTCTCATCATAAAACACCTTCATCTGCTGAGGAGACTTATCTTTACCTGACATGATCACCACCTTTCGTAGCCGTGACGGTGGCCGTAGTGGCCGGGCTCCCTGCAAGCCTCCGCGGCATCCACGCGTCCCTCAAGATACGCTTTAACTGCTTCCTTCAACGTTAGGGCGTCGCAGGTGAAAACCTTGACACCCATGGATTCAAGGAGGCTTATAGCTCTTCCCCCTATCCCCTTAACTATTAGCACGTCGGGGGATAGTTGGGATATGAGCTCGGCTGCTTTACCCATTCCTCCAAAGTGCTCGCTTACGTTCTTTTCCTCCCTCATGGAGATTATTTCTCCGCTTTCGGAGACCTCTACCACAGCGAACGACGGAGCCCTTCCAAAGTGGTCGAAGACTATTGAGTCCTCGCCCACGAACTCGAATACGGGAACAACTATTCTAACCATCCTATCAACCTCCTTTATCCTTCATGTCCAGGGTGAAGCCTCTCTAAAGGCTTCAAGCCTTTCCTAACGTAAGCGTTCACAAGATCTCCTACCTTAGCGTTGCTTTCGGCGCCGTACACGTATATTCCCATGTTTTTCAGGGTGTAGTATGCCGGCTTGCCCATACCGGTGGCTACTATGGCGTCTATGCCGTGACGGTAAAGGAACTCAGCTGCCTCCGGCCCCTTACCATGCTCAACGCTTAAGGAAGGATTGTCAACAGACCACCATTCAGCCACCTTTCCGCCCTTAACCTTCACCATGAGGAACTTCCTACACTTTCCAAAGTGGTCGCTAAGGGTGCTTTCAAGCCCTCTATCCTCGTCTATAGGGAAAGCTACGACCTTTTCCTCTTTTTCCCTTGCAGGAACCGCTTCGATGAGGATGTACCCGATTCTTGGAATGCTGCTTCTAACAATGTTTTTCAACTCCTCGGAGACGTAATGGCTTTCCTCCAAGCTTAACTCCGGTTTCAACTCGACGGTTAAGTCGACCAAGATGTACCTTCCAGCCCCTCTAGCTCTCACCTGAGCAAGCCTGCTCACCTTAGGGTGAGCCTCAACGAGCCTTCTAACATCCTCTACGATCTCAGGGTACTGGACGGCTTCCATCAAAACGTCTATTGAGCTCTTGACGACACCGTACCCTGTAGCTAGCACTATGAAGGAGATTGCTATGCCGACCACAGGGTCAACGAGGGCGTACGAGTGATAGGCGTGTTCAACCCATAGCTTGAGGAGCCACCACTGGGGGGCAGTCAACCCGAGCACGCTGGAGAAGTACTCTAAAATGAGCTCAAGAGGTTTTAGGGAGAGGAAATATGACGCGTAGAGGATCGAGGCTTGACCTGCTATGGGGGCGAGGGCTGTGTAAACATCGGTTGAGAAGTGCTTTGACTCTGCTAGGAGAGAGGGACTACCAGTTCTCTCCCCGACGCGTTTTTGATATAAGGCGACAAGCCAGTAGGATGACGCGGCGAAGAGAATGGTTGCAACTGAAACTATGTTTACATCGGGCCTCTCGAAAACCCAAAACTTCTGAATGGATTCCCATATTGCTTCTATGCCTACAGCGAGGATCAGGAGGCCTACGAAGAGGCTTGCCACGTTTTCAGCCTTGTAGTGCCCGTAGGGATGCGTGAAGTCAGGAGGCTTCTCGGAAACTATTAGTCCTGCCAGAACCGTTACGATAGACAAAACATCGGAAAAAGTATTATATGACTCGGCCACCAACCCTATGGAGCCTGTAACCCTTCCAGCTACGAACTCCGCGACGGCAACTACTAAGAGGGTGAGGAAGGAGACGAGTGCCACACGCTTATAATCTTTTAGAAGGACAGGTTTACTATGCTTCATGGGATGCTACCTCTCGAGAAGTTTTTCAATTCTCTCAAATGCTTCCTTTAATGCCCTTGATGCGGGGCTTGAGGGAGCACGCTCCACTACAGGTTGACCGCCAACTATGGCGTGAACCACCTCCTCGTCGGATGGAATCAGAGCTAAGACTTCCCCTCCTAGGTCTTCAATTAAACGTGAGATCTCGGATGACATTTCAGGGTAAGCGTCGAACCTGTTCACCACCACACCGAAAGGTATCCCGAAATGGTTGACAATGCTTA
>JAUQZD010000016.1 GCA_030587405.1 Candidatus Freyrarchaeum guaymasense
TCCTTACATTTAACTACCTGCCCCTTTCGGAGCTTTAACAATCTTTCTCCACATAGAGGGCAGGTTGAAGATGTATTCTTAGGATTAACAGGCTTAACTCTAGACTTATAACTCATGTATTGAATTATCATTTTCCAGTTCTGCTTGGCAATATCTCTGTTGTGCCTTTTTCTCTTGTTATACATCCCTTGCTTCTCTAAATCCTCGAAACCATGCTCAACGCTGGGGAATACCTTAGCTAGCTCCGTAGTTAGTTTATGGATGAAATCCTTAGCTCTGTTTTTCTCTCTTCTACCATGTCTTGAAACCAGAGGTTTAAGTGAGAGTTTTTTAGACGCTCTGCTTTGAACATTCTTCCTTTTAACCTCATGCACCCTGTGAATATGGTAGAGATCCTTCAAATCGATTTTTATCCACCCGTATTTCGGCGAGAATCCATCCATACTACATTTGTTCAAGTCCCAGCCGATTCTCTCCAACGACTTTTCTAAGGGTTCTTTTCTAAACGTAATTATTAATTCGTTTTCTTTGAGAATTAACTCTCCTAAATCACGTCCATTGACTCTTTTTCCAAACCAAGCATTGGATAAGTCAAATTCTAAGTAGAGTTCTCTAGGTTTGACGGTTATTCTAATTTTATCGTTTCTGTAAACGTAAAGTGTTTCCTTAACTCTAACAAATTTCCTTTTAACTATTGGCTTGTTTTTCCTCCTTTTTCCTTTAAGATAGTTTTTCCTCCAAGAATTTATAATCGAATAAGCAACTTTAATGGCTGAATCAACATAATGCGAAGCATATTTCCAATTTTTAAACAAACTATTCCTCAGATTTCTCTTAAACTCCCTAGACTTAGGAATTATTGGAATTAAGCGTTTAACATGGTAGTATTTCCTTTTAAACCTCCTTCCATTTCTAATTAAATAGTAGTTTCTTTGCTTCTTCTCAATCCACTCTATGTTCTCCCAAACGATGTCGATTGCCTTTTGTAGAAGCCACCTATAGCCACTCAGAAATTCCCCCACATTATAGCTATGCTTTATTTTATAGCTAAGGGTCACGTATGAGTTGTTTTGCACCTTCTACCACCTTTCTATATTTACGGCTCCTCATCCCGTAAAGTTTGCCAGCGAAATGGGAAATTATCGTAATGAGGTCTTCAACAAGCTCTTCCTGTGGCGTTTCCCACCTATACCTCGGCGCTGTCCTCTGATCCTCTAGGGTTCTCGCATAGAGTAAAACTTCTTCGAGTTTCCCTGAAATGCTTGGTGGAGCCTTCTCCTCCGACGCTATTTCCCTTAAAAGCTCTGATGGAAAATGCGTTTTCCCTGCTTCAACCCCGAAGAGGGCGAGAAGTGCCTTACATGCCTTCTCAGATGCTTGCTGTGCATGGTACACCGCACTCGGGAAACGTCCGTGTTGAAGGTCTAACTCTGCATCCTCCAAGTCATACTCAGCCATATCCATCCAGTCACGAGCCTTATCTGTATTACGCAACTTAAGCACCAAGCCTACTTTGGACTCCCTATTCCACCCTATATTCTACATTCCTTGTCTTTTTAAGATTACTTCTCATAAATTTTTGATAAGTAGTTACTGGTTTCGACGACGAGCTCACGGCCTAAAGCCTCCTCCACGCCACCGTCAACGTTTCCTCCAGCAAACCTGTCAACTTCAGCCGTTTTTTCAGCCCTTTTAATGACTGGTTGCTAACCGTTCTATTTGCTCCCGTTAACGTCCTAACTGATGTTATTCTTACTTAGGTTGATGAAGGTTTTTCTTAATAAGTTTCGTGTCAACATAGTGAGAGGCCTGAACGCGTTCAGGCAAAGGCAGATTTATCCGGGTGGTCAGGAAGGAAGGGGGTAGGTTATGAGTAATTGATGCGGTGCATCAATCCAGCTTTGTTACGTGATGTTTACAGGTGGGGTTTACAGGTGGGAAATGTTTTATCTGTAAGAGTTTCTAAATTAGTGATGCTTGGAGGGATGCTGTTTGAGGTTTAAAAGGATAGCATGTGTTGGTGCCGGCGTCATTGGTCATAGTTGGGCGGCTTTCTACGCTTCAAAAGGGCTTGAGGTGAAGCTTCAGGACATAAGCGAGGAAGCGTTGAGGAATGCGAGGGAACTTGTGGGGGACGCTGTCAGCATCCTAGTGGAGGAGGGACTATGCGATTTTAAGGATCCGGAAGATGTTCTTAGTAGGATAGACTACACTTTAAGCATTGAGGATGCGGTGAAGGACGCTGATTTCATCCAAGAATCCGTAGTTGAAAATTATGATGTTAAGAAGCAGGTTTTCAAGGAGATAGACAGGTACTGTCCTGAGGACGCCATCATAGCGAGTAGTACGTCAGGGTTGCTGATGACTGAGATCCAGAAGGCTGCGGCCCGCCCTGAACGATGCATAGTTGCACATCCGTTTAATCCGCCTCACCTCATGCCCCTAGTCGAGCTGGCAGCAGGCGAGAAAACAGACGAGAAATACGTGAGGGAAGCTGACGAGTTCTTCACGAAGCTTGGAAAAGTGACGATAATCCTCAAGAAGGAGAACCCAAACCACGTAGCCAATAACTTCCAGAAGGCAGTTATTACTTCAGTTATTGAAATGGCGTTACAGGGAATAGCCGACTGGGAAGACTTAGACAAAGCCATGGAGTGGGGTCCAGGGATCAGGTGGGCGATAATGGGGCCGCTCCTAACGTTCCACCTAGCCGGGGGGGAGGGAGGAATAGTGAAGTGGTTTGAAACGTTTGCACCGCAGGTCTGGGAGGCCTTCCCGCAGGAAGTTAAGGAAAGACTGATTAAAGCCATGGAGAGGGAGTCTAAGGGGAAGAGTATAAGAGAGCTAAACAGGCGGAGAGACAAGCTGATAGTAGGAATACTAAAGCTGAAGCAGGAGCTTTCACTCTAAACCTCCACCTTTTTATCTTCCCGTTGCTTGCAAGACCCCATGCGAAAGCGTGGGGATACGCAAGGGGAGGTGGGTGGGAAGGTTTAACCATTGCTGCGGGAAGTCTTCATCCGAAAGGGTGGAGATGAGAGCAGCTAAAAATTATTTATCTAAGAGATTACATTTCAGCATGCAGAATAAGGATGAGGGGATGGGACAGCCCTGATAGCCTTGCTGGAGAGAAGACCTCTACTCAGAACCACCTCCTATATGGAGGTGGCTTCCGGGCAAGCCTTCTCGATGAATCAGGAAGCTCCCTGCGAAAGCTGGGAGTAGTTCACATAGCTTTAGAAGCTGATAAACCTCAGGGATGTTCCCATGAAGAAGGAAGTTCAAGTAACTGTAGTAGGAAAAGTTTTCAGACCAAACAGGAAGAAAAGTTTTAGCCCTGAATAAGTACTTAGAGGAGTATTTTAAACTCGTTATGTGGTATCTTGGCTTCAATTCAACATCAAAGACTTTTCTGCATAGAAACACTTACAAAAAAGCCAAACAACTATTCAATCTCAACACAGCCTTAATTCAGACAACAAGAGATAAAGCGGTAGAGAGTCTAAAGAGCTTCAACAAGAAGAAGAAAGAAGGTAAAGTTAAATCAGAAAGACCGAAGCTAAAGAGAATCTCAATCCGTTTTGACAAAAGATGCTACTCTTTTGCTAAAACAACAAATAAACTAACACCATACTGGCTAACTTTAAGCTTGAATCGTAAAGAGAGAGTAACTTTGCCAATAGTCTTCGGTAAAAGACAGCAAAAGTTCATAGAGGAGGCTTTGCAAGGGGAGTGGGAATTTTGCACGGTTGAAATGGTAAGGAGAAACGAGGAGTGGTATGCCCACTTCGTGCTCAAGAAAGAGGTTGAGCTAATCGATGAACCAGAAACAGTCATTGGTGTGGACATGGGAGAGTGGAATATTGCTACTGCTATAGCTATTTCAAGGCAAAATCCAAAGCCTATGAGAGGTAGATTCTGGAGCGGTGTAAAGATAAGAGAAATTAGAGGGAAATACACTCATATCAGAAGGAACTTGCAGAGGAAGAAGAGGATAGACTTGGTTAGAAGAATTGGAAGCAAAGAAAGACGAATAGTTAATCAGATATTACACAAAATTGCAAAAGAGGTTGTAGAATATGCTAAACAGTTCGAAAAGCCAGTAATAGTGATGGAACAACTTAACGGAATAAGAGAAAACATGAACGGCTCTGCTAAGCTAAACAGAAGACTACATGCTTGGGGTTTCAGAAAACTTCAAAAATATATTGAATACAAGGCAAACTTAGAGGGAATCTCCATAGTGTATGTTAATCCGAAAAATACTTCGAAAAGATGTCATAGATGTGGGCATGTTGCCCAAGTAGATAGTAGGGAATTTAGATGTCTAAAATGTGGTTTGGTCTATAATCGGGATTTAAACTCTGCAATAAACATAGCCCATGTCTTAATAAAGGCATGGAATGGGGGCTGTGAGTAAGTTTTAAATACTACAAAGTTTTAGTAATATATATGCACCCCGAACTATGTTACTTAGCGGGTTTGTTTGAGGGAGAAGGGACTATCAGTATTGACGTTATCCAAGAGCCAAAGGGGCGTTATGGTATAAGGCTCAAACCATTAGTGGAATTTACGATTTCAATTGATGATTCCATCATAATAGAGGATTTCAAAAAACATATTCCTGTAAATTGGTTAACGGTTGTAAGAAAGAAAGATAACGCTATTAAAATTAGATTAAGAGACCAAGAAAGCATTAAGCGGTTCATAGAACGTCTTTTTCCGTATTTTAAATTACCAACAACACGGAAAAAGGCAGAACTCATGCTAAAAATACTCTCGAAAGTGGGTAAACATAAGAGGGGTGGATTTTCGAAGGATGAATTTATAGAACTACTTAATTTAACTAGGGAACTAAAGTTGCTTCAAAAGAAAGCGAGAAATAGAGCAAAGACAAATATAGACAACCTAATTTCAAAAATAAGTTGTGAACCCCTCCGAACTCCCAGATGAAGTCCTGACGAAAAGTCAGGATGGAACGGGAGAAGCCCCGTCCGTAAGGGCGGGGTAGTTCACTTGGTCTGCTATCAAAGTCAAAAACCTTTAGAGGTCTGTCTTATCCCGTTGTTTACGCCGGCTTTTCCGCTTAAATGCTGTTTCTTTCAGAGCACTTTTTCTCAGTCTTCTTTCGGTGTTACGCCGAGAAACCTTCCGGGGGTTATCTTCTCCTTTTCGAGGAATTTCACACTTCGCTCCTTAAACTCCTCTGTTGACCAGACCAGCGCAGTTAAGTCTCTTGCCAGCTGCCAGTTGAGCATTGCAAGGTTCGTCCAAAACTTTAAGCATGATTTCATCACACGGAATGCTTGAGGACTCGACCTTTCTATTATTTCCATAGCTAAAGACTCGGCTTCCTTTTCAACGTCGCCGTCCTCTACGACACGATTCACTAGTCCAAGCTGGTATGCTTCCTCAGCCGTCAGGAGTCTAGCTGTGAACAGAAGTTCTCTAGCCCTTTTCTCGCCGACTATGAGGGGAAGCAGCTGAACCCCTCCTCCAAGCGCGGTCGAGCCAACAATGATTTCAGGCTGCCCAAGCTTACTAGATCTTCCAGCAACGACCAGGTCACACATCATTACAAGTTCGTGGCCTGCTGCAACACAGTTGCCCTTCACGGCAGCTACAACGAGTTTCCCCGTATCCCTAAGGAGGGTGATCACTTTCATGTATGCTTCCTGCCATAGTATTCCTGCTTCGAAGTCGTTCTCCATAAGCTCCTTCAGATTTGCGCCAGCGCAGAAGTCGTTTCCACTACTAGTCAGAATGACGGCTTGTACTTCATCGTCCCTGTCGGCTTTTGCAAGCGCCTCATACAAGCTCTTCAGGAGGGTCGTGTCTAAGAGACACACTTTCCCCTGATAGACTAGCTTCACCCACGCTATCTTATTAGAAGATTTCTCTAACAAAACATAATTCATTGCTCTCGCCTTCAGCTACTTTTTTCAACTTTAAAGTAGTCGTACCATCCTCCTCTACTATCAGGGATAAACCTTTTATCGCCCTTGTACCCTGACAGGACCAGCTTCTTTAGCGTGACCGGGGGCGCGTAGCGCTTCTCACCGGTTTCCCTGTAAACGTACTCTCCAACTCGGAAAGCTGTATCTAAACCCGTGAAGTCCATTAGTTCAAACGGACCCATGGGAAAGCGGAACGCAAGTTTGCACATGGTGTCTATTTCCTTTATTCCCGCAATGCCCTCCTCAAACATTCTAATAGCCTCCATGAACCAGCACATCATGAAGCGGGTCGTGAAAAAACCAGGGGAGTCCTTCGCCTCCACAGGTACCTTGCCAAGTCTCTTGGAGAGTTCAACCGTTAGTTGAAAGGTTTCATCCGATGTCAACACTCCTCTAACAACTTCTATAAGCTTTATCACGGGGGCAGGGTTAAACCAGTGCATCCCTATGAACCTATCCTTCCTCTCGACGGAGGAAGCCAGGTCGCTTATGAGTATGGCTGAAGTGTTCGAGGCGAAGACGGTCTCCTCCTTGCATATCTTATCAAGGTAGGAGAAAGCTTCCTTCTTAATCGCAGCGTCCTCTGGTATAGCTTCAATAAGAAAGTCGACGTCTTTAAGGTCGCTGCGAGACGTAGTCGTCTTGATCCGCCCCATGATCTCCTCCACGTCGTCGTCTCTGAGACGGCCTTTCTCGACAAGCCTCATTAGCCCAAATGGACCATCCCTTATCATAGCTAGAGCCTTACTTAGAGTCTTCTCACTTCTACTAAACAGAACGACCTCATAGCCGCTTCTAGCGCAAACCTGGGCGATGTCCCGTCCTATCGTCCCAGCACCAAAAACCCCTATCACTTTCACATCATCAACCTTCATCGAAATCACCATCAAACACTAAATAAGCCGCACCACGCTCTTAATAACAACTCTTATATTAAGTTGCTGAATGAACGCAAAACTCTATTAACCCTCTTCCAGTTGATTACCGCCACATGAAAAACCATTCAGGACGATTTCATTCAAAAAGAATGGAAGATGGGAGAAAAAATAGAAGGCGACATGGTTTTACACGATTTTCGTTGATTCCCATGTGCCTATCGCGATTCCAAGCTCCTTATGTTCTTTTCCTGCCTCTTCAAGCGGTATTCCTTTAAGGGCTGCGTCTATGGCCTGCCTGAAAGCCATTGCTCCTGCTCTAGGTCCTTCGGGGTGTGCGTGCATTCCTCCCCCAACACCTATTACGATGTCTACCCCTAGGTCGAGCATTAACTGGGGTACATGCCTGGGGATTATTCCCCCTGAGGGCATCGGGAAAACCTTTTTAATGTGGTAAAGCGGGTACCTGAGCTCCCTGGCGATTCTAATGTAGGATTCACGTAGAAATGGCGCCTTGCCATAGGGTGCAGGGTACACCACTATGTCTGCCCCAGCTATTCTTGGAAGCTTACCTATAATCAAGTGGGAACTTAACCCATATTCTGGAGCCATGTAAAGGGCTCCTGTGAAGTCCGGCAGGTGTGCTAGGATCGGTACGTTTATGCTTGGATCTTCAGCTAGGTCCCTCAGCGTCTCAAGGCCGATGGGGAGAGCATCCACCATTAAAGCGTTGCCTCCGAGCTCTATAACCTTCTCAGCTAGCTCTATGACGCGTGAAGGCCTATCAGTTATGTTTATTGTGTATAGGGTTTTCTCACCTTTCTCCTCGTCGGCTTTATCTATTGCCTCCATGAACTTTACAACCCTGTCCTCTACTTTGTTAAGCTCCATGTCAGCCAGCAACTCATCGTCTTTTATTATGTCCACGCCCCCAGCGGCAACCTCGTACGCAAGCTCGGCTCCTATCTCTGGAGGAGAGTAAACACAGGGCTTAATCATGTTGTTAAGGAGGGGTCTGTCCTTGACTCCCAAGATCTTTCTAACCCCTTCAATGCCGAACTTCGCACCCTTAAAGCCTTCAAGATACTTCTTAGGGAAGGCTAAGTCTAGAAGCTTAATTTTTCCTCCAGCCATAAGGTTTCCCGCCACGGTCGCGAAGAGCATGGGGAACTGGGAGCCGCAAAGGTTCACTATGGGGAAGGCGATCTGAACTATGTACTGGCGTTCCTCAACGTCCTTAGGCACCGACCATTGGTATGATGGAGCCTCATACACCCCTATAACCCTTGCAACATGCTTCTTTCTGACCTCGGGGGTTTCCTTTGGAACCGGAGTCCACGTCCCCGTGCTCTGCTCGACGGCGGCCATCTGGGCTAAGCCGTAAGCGTCAAGACCTGCAGGCAGACACATGTAGTACGTAGCAATTATGTATTCCTCAGGGTCAAAGCCCTCAGGTAATGCTTCAGGTACATCCAAATACTCATATTCAGATCCCGCCAAGTTCATCATCCTCCAAGAAGAGGAGAGATATATGCCATTTTAAACTTTGTGTTCCACCGTTACATTTCCCTCCCCTTTTTCCCTGAAAATACCTTCCTACGTCCTGCATCATCCCACGCGCATTCTGGGAGACCATCACATCACGATTTCGAAGGTAACAGATGAATTGGAAGATGGAGGCTGATAACTTACCCCCTTCTCCTCACCATGTGGTTATGCACCTTAAGATACCGACTTAAGGTTGAACTACAATTTCGGGGAGCCCGCCATCAACCCCCCTAGGAAGTCGTGAAAGTTCATGGCAGCGTTGCTCACCGGTATACTGGGTTCCCTAGTCCGTCCCACAGCCCGTCTACTTCCTCCTTCTTGAAGGGTCAACTTTGTGCAGGTTACGTTGAACGCCGAAGCATCACCTCAACCCTTTTACTCTCTTTAAACCATCCAGTTTAAGTCTGCCGGCTCCAAGTTGGAGTTGGCCTCGGCAAACCTGAAGGCTATGGGTCTCCCAATGCCTGAAGCTGAACCCGTGATAAGGCCTTTCCTCCACACAACAAGATAAGCTTAGTAGACTCTCAAAAACCTTCACTCACACCTTCCAGTACCTCTCACAGCTTTAGCACTGAAATTAAGGGAGGGGCTCCCCTCCCACCTCATAGAAATTAAAATTAATTTTTGATGCAGAAATCGTTCTGTGATACGGAAACAGGCCTATCCTTTCTAGCGAGAATGGAGTAATGCTGGGAAAATATTGGGGAGGGGTACGGCTTGTGATTACTGCTTCGCGTAGGCGGAATAGGTGGAGGGCCTGTTACAAGTTAAACCTTGTTCCCACAGCCGCCACAACCGTTTTTTCGGGCAGCTCGTTTAGGAGGTGGGCGACAAACTTCACCCCGCTGCAGTGGAGTGGGGAGAGTATCTCGGGGTTTACTTCCCTCAGCCTTTTTATTGTTTCGTTGACGCGCTGTGGAGACGCCCAGTTCATGTGTAATCCACCTATGATGGCATACACTTCACGCGTCCCTGAGAGGCTTTGAGCGTTTTCCAGCGTGTTCATTACTCCTGTGTGGCCGCACCCTGTGAGAACCACCAGCCCCTTATCCTTGACCTTTATGTAAACGGATTTTTCGTCTCTGAAGTCGTCAAAAACTACCTCGTCCCCCCTCTCAGTGTACAGCCCCTTCGACACCTCCTCTGGATGATGTATGGGAATCTCGCCACTAGTCCAGACTCCTGGTGCAAGCTCCACGGGGTTAGGGTCTTCAACGATCTTCACACCTTTCGCTTTGGCAGTCTCCTCAACGAGCTCCCTTTTTAATGGTGGAAGCTTCACGGCCTTCCCCTCCCTTACTAGCCGCTCCATCTCATCCTTGCCAAGCTCAACGGACTTCCCTGTTAACTCCCCTCGGAGAGCATACTTCACGTCAAATGCTCTCGGGTGGAGGATCACCTCGACCCCCGGGCTGAGCTCGTTCATCACTTGGATGAGAGAGCCGAAGTGGTCGTAGTGTCCATGGGATATAACGACCTTCTCGATGGATTTCGGGTCAACGTTAAGCTGCTTCATGTTGTTCAGAACCGTTGCCTTGATTCCGCAGGTGTCCATCAGGATGGTGTGCCAGCCATCCTCCGACTTAACCTTTACCAGCAGGGATAAGCCGTGCTCGCCGAGGCATCCTACAGTCATGGCACCGGCATGAGACACCCTACCCCTAAACCGTTCATCTATGATTAAGGTTACATCAACCGTGTTCTCCGCCAAAACTAAGATTTCAGCCTTCTCGACTCCTACTCCAAAATTGACACCCATTTCTTTTCCTCCAGTAACTTCACATTGTTAAGTAGAGGTATTCAACTAATTAAAAGTTCCCTTTAAACACAGGGGCGGAGGAAGAGCGCCAGCTCAACGTGACACTAATCAGTTGTCTACCGGTTAAAACTGTGACCGCCCAGACAGGAACGCCACGTTAACCTAATAGAAAGGCAGGAACGCCGGCGTGACATTGCAATGGACAATTACTGCAAATGGCGTTCTAAAGGCGCCTTCCTGTTTTAGTCGTAATTAGAGGTGAGTTGGGAAAACCCATTGAAAGGGGAAGGGTGTTAATGGTTTTAACTAGGAAGGATTTCTGTTGCTCAGCTGGTCTCCTTGAAAAGGGGTCCGCGATGCACCTCCTCTAGGGTTAACACGTACCCTGGGGGGATTTTCTCCCTCACCAACTTCATGAAGGATTCCGCGTTTATGCATCCCTCTGGCGGGTAGACTCCCTTCATCTTGACCTCTCCTCTCCCAATTAAAATTGCCGTGACCGCTGCAGGTATACCCGTCGCAGGCCCCATTACACCCCATCCGTCGATAGCGTATTTTACATATTCCCCGTCCTTTTCGCCGGAAACCTCTATTTTCATCGCCGTCCTGGTCTTTTCCTCGGGTTTCTGCTGTGAAGTCAGCTTGTGGAGGATTGAAACAGATATCCTCCTTGGGGAGATACCGCCTATAGACCTCGTGCTGAACAAACCCATTTTCGCCATGAGTTTGAACATTTTAAAGTCGGAGCTTGGGAGAAAGCCGCCCTTATTTATCACGGTCTTCACGCTCTTAATGTACTTTGGAAGCGTTACCGGCTCCGGATGGCCATAGTATACAACCTCCGCCTTCCCACTTAAGAACTCGACGACCTCAGACCCTGATCCCGCTGGAACCTTAACCAGCTGACCGTTCAGATACTGGTATACTTTCCCTGTTATTCCGTGGGCGGCGTGATACATTACAGCTAACCCCTCCGGGTCGGAGTTGTCAACCACCCAGTACTGGCGTATCTCGCTGACACTGTCAAGCTTATTTGCCAGGTAGGCTGAGAATATATTGCTCAGCCCGGGGCTTGCGCCCATGCCGATAACCGCTGTAACACCAGACTTCCTCGCCTCCTCATCCATGGCAAGCATCTTCAACGTGGCATCCGTGTCATCACATATGTCCACGTAGTCTCTACCAGCTTTAATGCAGGCGTCAAGTATTAAAGGGCCGTACATGTAGAATGGCCCTACAGTATTTACAACGATGTCTACGTTCTTCATGAGGCTGATCAGCTCATCCCTGTCACGCACGTCTATTTTAACAGCCTCCACCTTCTCGCTACCCAGTGATTCAACAGCCTTCTTAGCCTTCTCAATATCATAATCGCCCACTATAACTTCTGAAACGTCATCGTAATTTAGAAGTTCTCTGGTGGCGAACATCCCCTGCGCCCCCGCTCCTCCAAGCGCAAGAACCTTAATCATACAACCACCCCTTTCAAGCTATCTGCTACTAATAAGCTACTAATGTAATAATGTGATTTTTTGTATGTATTTTTTGTTGTATCATGATAATGGTTTAAGGGAGATGAATACTCTATTCTTAAGGAAACCCTAAAAGGTTTTAGTGGGGAGTTTAATTGGAGGGATTACTTTGAGTGGTGTTAGGTTGGCGTCTCTCATGGCTAAGGTGCGTGTTGACAGGTTCTTCTACAAAGCGTGCGGCTACGTCGATGAGGACTTGGAGAAGCCCGTGATAGGCATTGTAAACAGCTTCGAGGAGGCTAACCCGGGACACATACACTTAAGGGTGCTGGCTGACGCGGTGAAGGCGGGTGTCTACTCTGCCGGGGGGACGCCGGTGGAGGTTAACGTAGTTGGCCCTTGCGCGGCATACTCTAGAAACTACAGGTATGACCTGCCTACGAGGGACGCGATAGCTGACAGTATGGAGGTGCAGCTCCAGCAGTCTGTATGTGATGGCTTAGTCTGCATAGGAAACTGTGATAAGATTATTCCGGGAATGTGGCTGGGGGCTGCTAGGCTAAACCTTCCAACTATATTCGTCACCGGTGGACCAGCCATCCCCGGATCCTTTGAAGGGGAAACCACTTGTTTTCCTCTCGACGCCCTAGTTCCACTAGTTAGGAGACATTTTTCAGGAGATATAACAGAGGAGGAGCTTGAAAGGAGGGTGATTGAAGCGGAGGATGGATGGATTGAAAGCTGCGGTGCATGTCCGGAGATGACTACCGCTAACACTGTTCAAATGTTAACCGAGGCGATGGGGCTTGCTCTACCCTACTCCTCGACTGCTCCAGCGGTATCGTCGCAGAAGGTTAGGTTTGCAAGGAGAGCTGGCATGAGAATAGTTGGACTCGTAAAGGAGGGGATAAGGTTCGCAGACGTGGTGACGGAGAAAGCTCTTGAAAACGCCTTCAGGGTTCTATGTGCGGTTGGCGGGGGAACTAATGGGGCGCTCCACCTACTGGCGCTCTCGAACGAGCTGGAGCTGATTGACAGGGTGAACCTGGAAACTCTTGACAGGGTTAGCAGGGAGACTCCTTTCCTTTCCGCTATAAGGCCCAGTGGCCCAAGCACCGTTGTCGACTTCCACAAGGCTGGAGGGGTTCCCGGGGTGATGAAGGAGTTGGAGGGGTTGCTGCACCTTGACCCTGTGACGGTGACAGGTAAAACGGTAGGGGAAAACCTGAGGTCGGTCAGCGTCAGAGATAAGGGGATCATCCGGTCAAGGAAGGAGCCCATAATGAATGAAGGGGCGTTTGCAGTTCTTAAAGGCAACATAGCTCCTCAGGGTTCAATATGTAGGTATACGTCCGTTAAGAGGGAGCTTTTAAGGTTTAAAGGGGAGGCAAACGTTTGCAACAGCATGGAGGAGGCCGTGATGAAGCTTATCTCGGAGAAGGTAAAGGAGGGAGAAGTCTTAGTGGTTAGGTATGAGGGGCCTAGAGGCGGACCTGGAATGACCGAGATAGTCATAGTGAGCTTCCTTGCGAGGATGATGAACATAGGGAGGCTTGCAATAGTGACTGATGGACGATACAGCGGGACCGCCGAGGAGCTCCTCCACGTTGGACACGTCACCCCTGAGGCTGCCATTGGAGGGCCACTAGCACTCGTAGAGGATGGCGACACCATAACGATAGATGTTCCAGCTAGGAGAATAAACGTTGACGTTTCTAGAGAGGAGCTGGATGATAGGGCTTCAAGGTGGAGGCCGCCTGAGCCGAAGATTAGGAAGGGAGTTCTTGCGGTTTGGAGCCAACTGGCGGAGCAAGCAAGTAAAGGAGCAACGTTGAAGACCAAGATCTAGCCGAGTACGCCTGCTCCACGGCGACCAGCACGCTTCCATCAACCCATAACATGCTTCCAACCCGGAAAAGGATTCTTTGATTCCTCAGGTGACGGGCAGCGTGCAACGTGTACGCGTGGAATGTTTCTAAGAGTGTTGTGAGGGTGAGATATGGGAGGTGGGTTAAGGGCCTGGTTTAGGAAAAAGGGTGGTGCAATGCAACATGGAAAGTTGGTGGAGAGCTTATGAGCAGAGTGATTAAGGGTTCTGCGCTGGAGGAAGATGCTGTTAGGTTGCCGCATCTCCCTCTCGGGGTTCAACGGAGCACGGCGTTAACCCGTCATACTTAGGAAGGTGAAGTTTTCAAGGCGTCCTAAGCGACTGGCTGCGGCTGTGGAGCTAGTCTAGCCACCCCTTAGACTTCCAGTATTCATAGTCGGCTTTAAAGAAATCTCTCCCTTCGGATATGAGCTTTTTCAACATCTGAAACTCGCTCGACTTGAGCATCGTTTCCTCCCAGTTAAACCTTCGCTTTTCCATAATGCACTGGACCATTTCCTCTCCTAGGCTGGCAGCGCGGTCGAGGTCTTCTTCGTTGAGTTCCATGATGTTCTTGGCTAGAGCGGCGACCACGCCAACAGGGTAGGCTCCTTGGGTTACGAGGAAGTTGAGCATGTAGCGTGCAACGGACTCTACGTCTCCGACGCCCAAGTAAACGGATATGGCTGCTGCGTACTTCCCGTGGAGGCTTGGTCTATGCACCATGGGGAGGCAGCGGTCGATGAAGTTTTTCATGAGACCCGTCACGTGGAGGACGTATACCGGGCTCGCCATCACTATGCCGTCAGCCTCAATCATTTTACCTTGAATCATCTTAACATCATCATTCTGAGGGCATTCCCCCTTAACAATGCAGGAACCGCACCCTTTACAGTAGTTAATACGGTGATCTTGGAGTAGGATTATCTCAGTATCCCCACCATGCACCTCACATTCCTCAAGCATTCTCTTGGTAAGCCTATAAGTGCAACCCCAGGTCCCGTGAGGGCTTCCAACTATCGCCAAAACCTTCATGGAAATCACCTTGAACCCGTCGTCACAGAGGGGGAACATCCTAAAAAATTTTCGCCATTTAACCCGAAAAGCATGAAGTAAAAGAGGGAGCGCAGGGATGGGAGACTGGGTAAGGCAACGCTTTGTTCGAGTTAACCCAGCAAACGCTAGCGGGCATCCTAGAAGGGGAGACGTCTTAGAAGAGGGGAAAAGGAGAAATAGTTATAAATTTATTATGTAACAATATGATTACGGTGATAGTTTTGAAGAAGTACACTACAATCCCCGTTCTAGTCGAAGTTAAGAAGGTTCTTGACGAGGTTAGAGGGGGTAAGGAGTGGAGTGATTTTCTTATGAGCCTTATCGACGAGAACAGAAGGCTTCGGAGGATGCTGGCTGCACGAAATGTGCAGGAGAGGTTTAGCCTCGTTGAAAAGAGTGTTTCAGCGTCTTATGAAGAGTTCAGGCAGGGTTTCAAGCTGAGAGAATAGTGGAGGAGTAGTTGGTTGAGGGTCGCCGTCGACACAGACGCGTTAATCCTTCTTGCCAAGATCGGTAAGCTTGAACGGTTTGTTGAAGCCCACGATGCGTGCATAACCGTGGTAACCGAGTACGAGTATGTTAGGGGGGAGGTTAGGGCTGGTGTAGCAGCTGAAGAATCAAAAAAGGACCTTAGCACCGCATTTGATGTTCTCCCCCTAGACAATGAGGCAGTCTCTGTTGCAAGCAAGATATGGGCGGAGCTGAGCGGGAAGGGTATGAAGCTAGATGAAAGAGACCTTTTAATCGGGGCAATATGCATATCAAGGAGTACGCCGCTTTGGACGTTAAACAAAAAGCATTTTGAAAGACTTAGAGAATTTGGACTTGAGCTCGTAGACGTAGACGTGGATAAACTTTAACAAAGCCACATTTAATTCACCAAGCATCGAACCTTTAGAATCCTCCGAAGCAGGTAGCAACCAGTTAACATGACATATGCACCCTGTCGAAGCGAGACGTTTCTATTTCGGAGAGCCAAGGCAAACAGCTAACGTTCACCGATTTCCAAGGGGATTATTTCGGATTCACCAGATCGTTCCCATTACTTATCGGTAAGATCAGATTTCACCTATAGCACTTCAAGTGTACCCGACCTTCAATGGAAATAAAGGACATTCCACAGCTTTTAAGAGAAAATGTAAAAGTTTGAAAAATATGAGAGTAAATGCTTATTTTGAAATTTTTGAAATTTTGGAAAATAGGCGTTACCTCGAAAAAAATAAATTGGTTTCAACTCTTTAATCTTTCTTTTTAGAAGCCGAACATGATTTGAATGGTGGAGGTTTCTTTGTGATAGTTCATGACGTGGTGGTTGTTGGAGGAGGGCTTGCTGGCCTGAGGGCTGCGTTAGAAGCCAGCGAGAAAGTTGATGTCGCGGTTGTCTCGAAAGTTCACCCTTTGAGGTCTCACACGTGCGTGGCGACCGGGGCGCTGCACTTCCCTCCAGCCCCTAACGAGCCTAAGGAGATGTACATTTATGAGACGGTTAAGGGTAGCGATTACATGGCTGACCAGGATGCGGTTGAGGTTCTGGCTGACGGGGCGGAGGTTGAAATCCCCTGGCTGGAGTCGTGGGGGGTTGTGTTCACGAGGGATAAGAGTGGGGAGGTGCTTAGGGCGAGTCCTGGAGGGATGACTACTAGGACGGGGATTATAGTTTCTTCCCAGTGGGCACGTGAGCTCGTGATGGCCCTCCAAGAGCAGCTTTGGAAAAGGGGTGTAACGTTCTACAATGAATGGTTTGCCACCTCCCTCCTTGTGGGTGATGGTGTGTGTAGGGGTTTGACTGCGATCGACATTAGGACGGGGGATTTCCACGTTATAAGGTCAAAGGCGGTCATCCTAGCTACTGGAGGCTACGGGTGGGTTTACGTTAGGACAACGAATTCGAGCATATGCACGGGGGATGGTGCGGCAATGGCATATAGGGCTGGTGTACCCTTAAAGGACATGGAGTTCGTCCAGTTTCACCCAACCACGCTCTACCCTAGGGGGACCCTGATATCCGAGACGGCGCGGGTCATAGGTGGAAGACTGGTGAATAGCGAGGGTGAGAGGTTCATGAAGAGGTATGCTCCAAGCTTCATGGAGCTTGCACCAAGGGACGTCGTCTCCCAAGCCATGCAGACGGAGATAAACGAGGGAAGAGGGATTGAGGGGAAGTACATAGGATTAGACCTTACACACCTGAAAATCGAGGAGCTGGAGAAGTTCATTGGGGAAACCAACATACCCATAAGCTTTTTCAGGAGGAGGCTGGGCGAGTTCGCCGAGATAGCTTGGACGTTTGCGAGAGTTGACATAAGGGAGGAACCCATACCCGTTGTTCCAGGGCAGCACTTCTGCATGGGAGGTGTTAAAACGAACACTTGGACTGAAACATGCATAAAGGGGTTGTTCGCCGCGGGTGAGTGTGCTTGCGTAAGCGTCCACGGGGCAAACAGGGAGGGAGCAAACGCCCTCACCGAGTGCGTTGTCTTCGGGAAAAGGGCGGGGGTACGTGCAGCTGAGTACGCGAAAAAGGAGGAGTTGAAACCAGCCCCAAAGGAGATAGTTAAGAGGGAGGAAGAGAGGATTTACAGGCTTCTCAAGAGGGAGTCAGGGGAGGTTAGGGTTCCAGAGCTAAGAGGTAGGCTTAGAAATGTTATGTGGGAGAAGGCGGGGCTCTTCCGCAGCGAGGAAGGGTTAACCGAAGCCCTTAAACAGATCAGAAAGCTCAAGGAAAGCTACGCTGAGGTCTACGTGGAGGATCACGGAAAAGTGTTTAATGACTCGCTCGTCTCGGCGCTTGAGCTGGGAAACATGCTTGACGTAGCTGAAGCCACCGTGATAGCGGCCCTAACGAGGAAGGAGACAAGGGGGGCACATTACAGGGTCGACTACCCTCACAGGAACTACAGGAACTGGACCAAGCACATCCTAATACACTACCACCCTAAGGGGCCCGTTGTGAGCTACGAGGACGTGGTCATAACAAGGTTTAAGCCTGAGGAGAGGAGGTACTAAGATGGCGAGGGTGAAGTTAAGAGTTTTCAGGTTTAACCCAGAACTAGATGGGGAACCACACTACGACGACTACGACTTAGAAGTGGACGAGAACACCACAGTCCTTGACGCCCTACTCTACGTAAAGGAGAACGTTGACGGGACGCTGACCTTCAGGTCGTCCTGCAGGATGGGACAGTGCGGCTCATGCGCTGTGAGGATAAATAAGAGGGCGGGGTTAGCGTGTAAAACCTACGTTCACGAGGTGGCAAAGGACGGGGTTGTGCTGGTTGAACCCCTAGACCACTTACCGGTCATAAAGGACCTCGTGGTAAACTTAGACCAGTTCTTTGAATCCATTAGAGCGGTGAGGCCGTGGAGGATCCCCGCATCGGTGGGAGGAGAGGTAGGGGGGATGCCTAAGATCCCTGCAGATGAGCTGGAGAAGATGATAGAAAACAAGCAGTGCATACTCTGTGCTGCATGCTACTCTGACTGCAACGTGGTCGACGTAGACCGTAGCTTTGTAGGGCCAGCAGCCCTGGTTGAGGCATGCAGGTTCATATGCGACCCTCTTGACTCCCACGATGGGAGGCTAAGGGAGCTAGTGGACCTAGGCCTGTTCAAGTGCCCGGTTGACCAGGAATGCGAGGTTGCATGTCCTAGAAGGATAGATATACGAAGGGGGGTCGTCGAATACTTGAGGACTAGGAGCGTGGAGGAGGGTATAGGCCCCCTACCACAGCATAAAGGGATGGTTGAGTGCGTCCTCAATACCGGAGGATCCGTCCCCATCGTTGAGACCCCAGCAACAGAGCTCTACCCGGAATACGTAAAGACGTTTGAGGGTGAACCCCAGGATGAAGTCGTACTATACCTAGGCTGCATAATAAACAGGAGGCTTCAGGGAACCGCTAAAGCGATAATAGAGATACTTCAAAGGAACAGGGTGGCCGTCCATCTCCCGAAGGGTCAAGTGTGCTGTGGCTCCCCCTTCATGAGAACCGGGCAGAGAGCAGTTATGAAGCCATTCGTCACAAGGAACTTCAACATATTCAACGAGTATGCGGAAAGGGGGGTGGAGAAGGTTTTGACGAGCTGCTCAGGCTGTAACTCCACCTTCAGGAAGGACTACCCCAAGCTGGCTGAGGAATACGGCATCCCGATAAAGTTCGAAATATACGATGTAGGCGAATACATGGCAAAGAAGATAAAGATCAACACGAGAGACTTGCACGCTGTCAACGTGAGTCTAATGTACCACTACCCATGCCACATAATGGCTAGCGGTCTAGAGGAGGAAATATACTTGAACTTGCTGGAAAAGATTCCGGGAGTGGAGCTCGTCAGGGTTCCGAAGTCTGGCTGGTGCTGCGGAGGAGGGGGAGGAGTCAGAGCAGCTTACCCTGAGCTGGCAGACAAGCTAGCCGCTAGGAGGATAGAAATAGCCGAAGAGTTCGGGGTTAAGGGGCTTGTGACGAACTGCCCCTTCTGCATCCTCCAGTTTAGAAGGGTTCTAGAGTTGAAGAGGGAGAAAGGTGAGGAGGTCGGCTTCCAGCTCTACGACTTCTACGAGCTGTTCGCCAACTCTTACAGGGGAACGTAGCACCTTCAACCCTTCTTCATGTAGCCGGCGTCGACGTTAAAGAATTTCATGCTCCCTTAGACGGTTCTTCTCGACAGCGCTCATAACGTCCCTTCGCAGGTTCCCCCCGCTAGAGTCCATCGTAACTAGTAGTGGTCCGAGGGCCTCGACACGGAGAACCCAGACTGCTTCAGGCACCCCGAGGTCAAGCCAGTAGACGGATTCAACCCCTCTAACCCTCTTCGCGTAGAGCGAAGCAGCACCCCCAACCGTTTCAAGGTACGCAGCACCACACTCTCTCATGGCGTCGGCAGCCTCGCCCCCCATACCTCCCTTACCTATCACGAGGCGGACACCCCACTCCCTTATCGCCCTAGACTCCTGAAAAGTAAACCTAGAGCTGGTCGTAGACCCAGCCGACACGACAATCCATCCACCATGCACCCTCTTCACTATCGGCCCGCAGTGCCAGTGGACAGCGCCCATAAAAACCTGGGGGATGCTCTCCCCCCTCTCCAGTAGTTCGAAAGCGCGCTCGTAAGCCCTATCCCGCCACGTCACCACCACACCATCCAAGTAAACTATATCCCCCACCTTAAGCCTCCGTACTTCACCTTCAGATACAGGGGTTCTAAGCTTCACCTCCACCATTACTCACCACCCGGAGGATGCAGCCACTCAACGCTCCCGTCAGCGTATATTCTGGCTGAGGCACGCCTTAACGCCCAGCAGCTGAAGGCGACCGCGAGGGATGGAAGAGCAGTGTGGCTTCCACGAACCTCAACGTGCAACGCCAGCGCCGTGGTGTCCCCTCCAAGCCCGGCTGGCCCCACCCCAAGCCGGTTAACGGATGCGAGCAGCTCCTCCTCTAAGGATGCCAGCTCCGGGTCTGGGTTAGAGGAGCCTACAGGAACCCTGAGCAACGCCCTCGCCGCCTCGCCCGCCGCGGTCTCAGGGTAGCCGCCGATGCACACTCCCACTATCAGCGGGGGACACGCGTAACTCGCCCTAGCAGCAGCGTCTATAACAGCCCTTTTAACAGCCTTCAGGCGTGGGACGCCGGAGGGGATAACCGTCAGGAAGGTGGCGAACGCGGATCCCCCACCCCTCAGGGCAGCCACCACCTCCAAGTAGTCTGCATCATACTTGTAGTCGTACCACACGTATGGCACCCCCCATCCAACGTTGGTTCCAGGATTCCTAGACGTTAAAGGATGAACTACGTTCTCGCGTAGGGGGACCTCCCTCGTCGCCTTCTCTGTGCCCCTGGCAAGCGCATCCCTAATATCACCTTTAACCTTAACCTTCCCACCTATCGTTACGAAGAACATCGGAATCCCCGTGTCCTGGCATAGGGGTCTCCCCTCCTTCCTGGCGACCTCAGCTGCGTCGATCATTGTTCCAAGCATCACCTTCCCCCTGACGGTGCTTTCCCTCGTATAAGCCTCCTTGAGGAGGCGCATGACGTCTCCGGGTAGCTCTACCGCAGCCTTACTCAGCAGCTTAAAGGCTACGTCAGCTATCAGATCTCCTTCCACCATAACCATCAGCCCACGCCATTAGAAGTTGAAGGGTTTCTCAAAGGCTTTAACACGTGCGTTACCCCGGATTTTTAACTCAGAGTTGTACCGGGACCGCTTCCAGCCTCATTCCACCGGGCTCAAGCCGGATAACTATGTTTTTTAGCCAGTTCTCATCATCCCTGTGAGGGTAGTCTTCCCTGTAATGGGCACCCCTACTCTCCGTCCTCATAAGGGCTGCCCTGGCAACCATCTCGCCGACCTCAACCAAGTTCACTACCTCAACCGCCTCGCCAAGCGCAGCATACTCCCTCCTTTCCAAGTAGAGCCGCGGCAGCTCCTCTCTCCCCACCCTTTCAAGCTCCTCCAACGTCTTCCTAAGGCCCTCAGCACTCCTAATAACTCTGACGTATCGATCCATGAGCGAACTTACCTTTCTCTTGATCTCTGATGGAGGGAAGCCATCCTCACGCTCATATATGCTGGAGAGTCTTTCGATCTCAGCCTCGACTTGCTCCTCGCTGATGGAAGGGGTGGAAGCTGAGAGGGCGTGCTCGGCGGCAAACCTTCCCGCTCTAGCCCCGAAAACCTGAGTTTCAGTTAACGCGTTGCCGCCTATCCTGTTAGCCCCATGGACGCCTCCTGCAACCTCTCCCGCAGCGTAGAGCCCAGTCACCCTCGTCTCGCACCGTTCATTGATCCTCACTCCCCCCATGAAGTGGTGGGCTCCGGGAGCCCATTCGATGGGTTGCCATCTAGGGTCTATCCCTGCTGCCTTGCATGCCTCCAGAAACCTTGGGAAGAGGCGCCACATCTCGTCAGGTACGCCTGAAAGGTCGTTATAGACGCCTCCGTGAAGTGTACCCCTACCCTCAATGATCTCCTTCTGGGCGTATATTGCTATCAGGTCGCGCGTGGTTTCTTCAGCCCGTACAGGATCATACTTTTTCATGTATCGTTCGCAGAGTGCATTGTAGAAGCGTCCCCCCCTCCCCGGCAGCCCATCAGCCGGCGGAGGCATCCCCCTGAGGGCTGGGGGGTGGACTATGCAAGCCCTGAACTGGACGAACTCCATGTCCACAAGCTCGGCTCCAGCCCTGTAGGCTAAAGCGTACCCGTCTCCTGTCGCGTCCGGAGGGTTCGTGGTTAAACCATATAGACGGCACGCTCCGCCCGTAGCGAGCACGATCGACTTCGCCTTGAAAACTAGGAGGTCTCCTGTGAGGAGGTTTAAACCTATCGCGCCCGCGGCTCTCCCATCGTCCGTAAGGATCCTCGTCACCATAACCTTCTCGAAAACCCTTATCCCCCGACGCTTAACCTCTTTGACGAGGCCTGCTATGAACGCTGGCCCATACATTTCGCGTACTGGGACGAGGCGTGGACGTGACGTGCCAGCCCCTCCAACAGCAACAAACCTTCCCTCGGCCTTCATGAACTCTGTTCCAAACCTGTCCAAGTCTCTGAGCCTCTCAGCCGCCTCTTCAGCCAGAACCCTAACCAGCCTTCTATTGTTCACGTGGGCTCCCCCATCCACGACGTCGCTAAAATACACGTCTGGGCTGTCGCTGGGGTCTACGGGTGCCTGCATGATCCCTCCAGCAACCGAGGTGCACCCCGACGGGAACGTGCTCTTAGTCACCACGGCAACTTTAACCCCCCTTTCGTGTGCTTCTATAGCTGCTCTAGCCCCTGCCCCTCCACCACCAACGATTAAAACATCTACATCTAGGTTTTTCCTGCTGAATGGCATTCAAACCACCTTCTTCTAGAGAAGCTCGGGTTCCAGCAGTTTAATATGTAAGCTCCATGAGCTCCCTTATAGAACTTACCTTTTCAAGTTCTAGCACGAGGCTCATCAGCTTGTCCGCTTTTTCCTCGGGTAGGACGTAGCCGGCGCAGACTGCAAACTTTCCTTTGAGCTCCTCTAGCCCGGCCGTCGGCATCCCATCTCTTGATAAAACCTTTCCATCCTTCGTTTTCACCTTGACCCTTACTATGGCTGCCCCCAGCTCGTATGGGACGAGACCGTCCACCTCTGGGTCAACGTGAAAGTTAACCTTCCCCATAAACTCTACCGCTCTAGGGTCTCTCACTTTCTCGTCGGTGAAGTGTTCAATTTTAACGTTTCCGTCAAGCATGGCAACCGACACCACGTATTCCATGCTGAACTTTCCTTCAAGCCCGGTCTTTGGCTCATGGTAGATCATGTTGTCGTATATTGCCCTAGTAGCGCGGACCTCTATTTCCTCGACGTCCTCAGGCCTTAACCCCTCCTCCTTCCTTAAGGATAGAACTGCGTTGATTGCTCCATGGCTGTAATGGCAGCAAGGATAGAGCTTATAGAATATTCCAGGGTTGACGAGGTCCCATGGATCCCCGAGCTTATCCAAGGCTTTAGCATCGTACCCCCCTGTTGTTACCTTGAAAAACCCGAAGCTTGCTTCGAGAACGCTTCTGTTGGAGGTGAAGCCCTCCCCAGCCAGCGTGGCAGCTACTACACCGTTCTCAGCAGCCCTCCCAGCGTGGAGAGGCTTGGTCATGGCGCCAAAGTTTCCTCTGATGCCGGATGACAGAGAGGCCGCTATGCCAAAAGCATGGGTCATCTGCTCCTCATCAAGGCCGAGCAGCCTCCCCGCCGCGGCCGTGGCGCCGAAGACGCCTATAGTGCTGGTGCAGTGCCACCCCCTCCTGCTGTGAGTGGGGTTTAACGCTAACCCCATCTTGCACTCAACCTCAACCCCCACCGCGAAGGCTGCAAGGAGTTCTTCGCCTGAGCAGTCCGCCAGCTCTGCGACCGGAAGCGCAGCCGATGCGACGGGCGTCGTCGGGTGTCCAAGTAATGAGGGGTTGCTATCGTCAAAGTCTAATGCGTGTCCGAGTATGCCGTTGACCAGTGCCGCGCTGCTACATGGCGCCTTAACGCCGAATCCTATTATCGTTGCAGGCCCCTTGCAGCCAAACTTTTCTAGGTAGCTTTTCATTAGGGCTCCGATAGGCTGGGTTGACCCTGCCAGGGCGACGGCGAAGTAGTCAAGGATGCTTTGCTTGGCAACCTTCAACGCGCCCTCAGGTATGCTCCCACCTTCTGTTTTGACAACAAAACTTGAAAGCTTTTCCTGCAGGGACATAGTAGACACCAATATGAAGATGTAGGAGGGATGAGAGAATAAACGTTTTCCAGCTTGGGTTTGGCTGCTGATGCTGGCCACGGCCATTTCAGGGAAAAGGGGAGAAAAGAATATTAGTAATGTTCTAGAAAGGGTAGGTTTAGGGTTGGAGGCGGGATGGTGGCGAGAACCGTCGTGGCTTTGGGGGGCGACGGGATTGGACCTGAGGTTGTGGATGCTGCCTGCTACGTGCTGGAGAACATGGGGTTAGACTTGGAGATAGTTAAGCCTCCCTGCGGGGAAAGGGCCCTTAAGGAGTATGGTACCCCGTTCCCGAAGGAGACCATGGAGCTGACCAATTCGGCTGACGCTATCCTGTTCGGGGCGAGCGGGGAGGCGAGCGTCATCATCCTAGCGTACTTAAGGTGGTTTCTCGACACGTACGCGAACGTTAGGCCGGTGAAGTACTATGAGGGGGTTCCAACCCCAATAAGGAGCCCTGAAGGGGTTGACTTCGTTATAGTTAGGGAGAACACTGAGGGTCTTTACCCTGGAAGGGAGGGGGATATATCCCTCCTAGCGGAGAAGATGCCGGATTATAGGGATAGGCTGGGTAGAGGGTTTGCCGACTATGGTGAGGGAAAGTTCGCCATCGGGCTCTACACGGTGAAGGGGTGCAGGAGGATAGCGGAGTTCGCCTGCAAGGAGGCTTTGAAAAGGAGGAGCAGGGGGTTCCCGGGGAAGGTGACCTGCGTGACGAAGTCGAACGTTCTCAGGGAGAGCGGGGGGTTGTTCCAGAGGATGGTGGAGGAGGAGGTTAGGAAGCACCCTGAGCTGAAGTATGAGCACTTCTACGTGGACGACATGGCTAGGAGGATAGTTAGGTTTCCAAGGGAAATGGACGTGGTCGTCACCACCAACATGTTTGGGGACATACTATCCGACCTAGCGGCGGAGCTCATGGGAGGGTTAGGGATGGCTCCGAGCGCTTGCATAGGAGACAGGCACGCCTACTTCGAGCCCGTCCACGGGTCAGCACCGGACATAGCGGGTAAAGGCATTGCGAACCCCACGGCAACCATTCTTTCATGCGTTATGATGCTCGATTACCTTGGCATGGAAAGGGAGGCCGAGGAGCTTGAGAGGGCTGTTGCGGAGGTCTACAGGAAGGGGGAGGTTCTAACCCCGGACATGGGTGGAACGGCGAAGACCATGGAGGTGGCGGAGGCAGTCCTCAGGGAGTTAAGGTAGGTGGGAGCATGGGGATGACCATGGCGGAGAAGGTTTTGGCTAGGGCGTCAGGCAGGGAGGAGGTTACCCCTGGGGAGTACGTGACTGCAAGCATAGACTGCGCCATGGTTCATGAGGGGCTGGCAGCAGTCTATGTGACCTTGCTTGGAGCGGGGATAAGCAGCGTCTGGGACCCGGACAGGATAGTTGCGGTGTTGGACCACGCAGTCCCAGCCCCGAATGAAAGGTACGCGAACATTCACAAGCTGGTCAGGGAGGCCGTTAAGAAACTCGGGATAAAGAACTATTATGGGGAGAGGGCTGGCATCTGCCACCAGGTGATGGTTGAAAGAGGGCACGTTGCACCGGGGATGCTTATCGTTGGCACCGACTCTCACTCGACGACCTATGGAGCCCTAGGAGCCGCCGGGACGGGTATAGGGTTCACGGAGATGGCTTACGTATTCGCCACCGGGAAGCTTTGGTTTAGGGTTCCCGAGACCATCAGGTTTGAGCTCGAAGGAGAGCTGCCATACAGAGTTTCAGCGAAGGACGTGATCCTCTACCTTATAGGCAAGTACTCTTCCGAGGCTGCCCAGTACAAGGCGGTGGAGTTCGCTGGTAGTGTGGCCGAGGAGTTAAGCATCGACGGAAGGATGACGATCAGCAACATGGCTATGGAGATGGGGGCGAAGTTTGCTTTCTTCGAGCCAGACGGGAAAACCGTGAAGTACCTTGAGGGGGTGGTTGAAGGCGGTGAGGCTTTAAAGGCGGATGGTGACGCAGAGTACGAGGAGGTTTACAGGGAGAATCTGTCAGGCTTAGAGCCGCAGGTGGCTGCACCGTTCACTGTAGACAACGTTTACCCTGTCTCAAAGTTTGAAGGCAAGAGGGTTGATCAAGGAGTTATAGGTTCCTGCACGAATGGGAGGATCGAGGATCTGCGGGTTGCCGCCGAGATCCTAGATGGGAGGGAGGTTCACCCGGATGTCAGGCTACTGGTGATCCCGGCTTCGTGGAAAATATACAGGGAAGCGTTGGAGGAAGGCATTTTAACCACGCTTATAGAAGCCGGAGCGATCATATGTAACCCTGGTTGTGGACCGTGCTTCGGAGCTCACATGGGCCTCCTCGCCTCGGGGGAAACATGCATAGCCTCGATAAACAGGAATTTTAGAGGGAGGATGGGAAGCTATGACGCTGAGGTTTACCTTGCATCCCCTGCAACCGTTGCGGCGTCCTGTGTTGAAGGGAAAATAGCTGACCCGAGAAGGTATTAAGGGGTGTAATGTTGAAGGCTAAGGGTAGAGTCTGGAAGTTTGGAGACAACATTGACACGGACTTGATAACTCCTGGAAAGTATATGGACTTGCCCATTGATGAGTTGAAGAGGCATGTCTTAGAGGCTGTTAACCCTGAGTTCGCGGCTAAGGTTAAGCCGGGGGACGTGATAGTTGCGGGAAGAAACTTTGGTTGCGGGTCGAGCAGGGAGACTGCCCCTCAAGCTATCAAGGCCCTCGGGGTGGGGGCCATCGTAGCAGAGTCCTTCGCGAGGATATTCTTCAGGAACGCTGTCGCCATAGGGCTACCAGTAATCTCATGCCCAAACGTGGCTGAGGCATTCGACAACGGAGACGAGGCGGAAGTAGACATAGAGAAGGCGGAGGTTCGAAACCTCACCAAGAATGTCACCTTAAAGGCAACCCCTCTTTCAGAAGACATTAAAAAAGTAATACTTAAAGGAGGGATAGTTCCTCTCCTCAAAGAGTTAGCGGAAGAACAAGGCGGAAAAGCCCAGTAAGGGGAACGTTGAACAACCAATAATCTACTTGAAAGGTGGCTGAAATCATATTTTCATGGAATAGTTAGGTTAGAAAAAATTGCAAAAGAGATAAACGTGTTAAGCGTCCGGTAGTCCAAGCTAAAAAATGTGCGTAGTAGCTTTTAGCATTTCTAAAAAGAAAAAAATTTATATAAAATATAATTCCATTCTAAGGTCATAATGGTGGATGTTGGTTGGGAGGAGAAGGTCGATGAGTGTTTTAAAGGGTTTCCCAAGCACCATGATGGACGACTACCAGCTGAATGTGATCAAGATTTTAGAGAGGGGTGCAAAGCTCTACGCTAGGAAAGAGGTCGTTTCTAGGAGGGTTAGTGATGGGGGCATTTTCCGCTACACGTACAAGGACGCTTGGGAGAGGGTTCAGAAGGCAGCCAACTTCCTGGTGGAGGAGCTGGGGGTTAAGCCGGGAGACAGGGTAGGAGTAATAGGATGGAACACCCACAGATTCTTCGAACTATACTATGCAGTGCCAGGGATAGGTGCTGTTGTACACGAGATAAACCTCAGGCTTCACCCGGATGACCTGACCTACGTGATAAACCATGCAGGGGACAAGGTGCTGTTCATGGATGACGGAATGGTGCGACTGCTAGTTGAAAGCGTTAAGGACAAACTTGAAACTGTTGAGAAGTACGTAGTTATGAGTGACAGCAAGGAGGTTGAAACAACGCTTGAGCCAGCATATAACTACGAGGAGCTGATGGACAAGGCAAAGGCAAGCTATGATTGGCCGACAATAGACGAAAGGAGCGGGGCGGCGATGTGCTACACCACAGGGACTACCGGTAAACCTAAGGGCGTCGTCTACAGCCACAGAGCTCTTATCATGCACTCGATAGTGGCAGGATTACCGTCCACCATAAACGTGAGCGAAAAGGACTCAATGCTGGTTATAGTCCCCATGTTCCACGTAAACGCCTGGGGTATGCCATACGGTGCACCTGCAGCAGGAGCAAAATTGGTCCTCCCAGCGCAGTTCTACACGCCGGAAATGCTCCTCGAACTCATAGAGAAGGAAGACGTCACCATAGCAGCTTCGGTCCCAACGGTATGGATTATGATAGTGGATTACCTTAAGAAAACTGGTAAGAAGGTTGACCTAAGCGGGGTCAAGATCGTATTTGGTGGCAGCGAGCCCCCGCTAGCCTTGATGAAGACCCTAGCCGAGATGGGGGCAACGGTACAGCATGCTTGGGGGATGACCGAGACGACGCCCCTTGGAACGGCGAACGTGATAAAGAGCTACCTTGAAAAGGAGCTCTCAGAAGAGGAGAAATGGCAGCTAATGACGAAGCAAGGGCTAGTAGCACCATTACTGGAGGCCAAAATCGTTGACGATGAAGGACGCGAACTCCCATGGGATGGCAAAACACCAGGTGAACTTGTGATCAGGGGGCCTTGGATAGCCAAGGAGTACTACAACGATGAGAGGTCGAAGGACGCGCTCATAGACGGATGGTTCAGAACAGGAGACATAGCAACCATAGACCCCGAAGGATACGTCAAAATCGTCGACCGCGCAAAGGATCTGATCAAGAGTGGTGGTGAGTGGATTAGTAGTGTTGATTTGGAGAATGCTATTATGGCTCATCCTAAGGTTAGGGAGGCTACTGTTATTGCTGTTAGTCATCCTAAGTGGCAGGAGAGGCCTCTGGCCATCGTCGTCCCTGTTGAGGAGTATAAGGGTAAGGTGACCAAGGAGGAGATCATAGAGTTTCTCAGGCCTAAGTTTGCTAAGTGGTGGCTCCCCGACGACGTGGTCTTCGTGGACGAGATACCAAAGACAAGCGTAGGAAAATTCGACAAGAAAGTACTAAGAGAAAAATACAAAGACTACAAACTACCAACAGCAGAGTAAAAACCCCCTCTTTTCTACACTATATTTTAAGCTAAATTTTTAACGTTTATCCTCTTAATGGGCAAATTAATAGAACATGACAGAACATGTTCATGGAGTATTTCTTATTGTTGTCAGTCGTGTTATCCCTGGGATCCCGTCGAAGCCGCTGTCGAAACTATATATTATGTTGATGTCTAGGTCTCTCATCACAGCTACCGATACAGCATCTGTAAAACTTAACCTTTCATACCTTCTGAATATTTGGGCTCCAGCTTCAACGTGTCTATCTTCGACTTTTACTAGTGTTAACTTAGGGGAGGATAGGAGGGTGTCTAGAACCTCAATGGATTCTTTTACTCCTTTCCTCCTCCTGACGAAAGTTACTGTTTCATCAAGGATGTAGTCGGTAATTACTGGTTTCCCCAAGGAGCCTTCTTCGGCGGCGATGACTATCTCTCTGCCTAGCTCATAATGCTTTTCCTTTGGGAAAAACGCTGCGATGAAGATTGTGGTGTCTAAAAACGGGCGCCTAATGACCACCACTAACAGCCTCGTCATGTTCTGCTACGGAGTCAAAAGCATCTTCAGTATCGTACTTCCCCACAAGGTCTGTGAGCTTAGCGTTTCTTCTTAAAGGCTTAATAAGGATTTCTTCCCCCATGTCGATCCAAAGCAACTCGTCCCCCGGCCTCAAGTCATACCTTTCCCTTGTTTCCGAAGGAACGGAAATTTGGCATCCTCTTGAAATCCTAAGCTTTTTAACTATTAACCCCACTTTAACCACCTTATCATGAAATATGCCAAACCCCATGTTAATATAGTTTTTCCATGAAAAATAGAGGAATAGGCCGGAAGGCTAAAAACCATAAGCCGACCGTGACAAGACATCATGATGAAACGGCACGTCTCCATCGGAGGCTTAACCGGGAAGGTTCTGCTGCCATCCCTAAGCACTCATCCACCCATCCAGGAGGGACAATAATAAAGAGGGAAGTGAGGGGGTTCAGCGGATATAGTCTTTTAGACGTATGTCCGCTTTGGGACGCATCACCCTTGAAGGTTTTATCCTTCAGGGGCTCGTCCCCTTTTGGGGTAACCCCGGGAGCCCCACATCCGAAGGTGCTTGCCCCGATAGGCAGCCAGGCTGCCTGAGCAGACGGGGCTTCAATTAAGCATGTCTGGAAGGAGAGGTATAAATGTGTTGCGGCCGCAGAGCGTCTATCAATGCCTATGAAAAATGTTACTGCTTCGCAAGGTAACTTTCCACCGTTAAACCTTTAAGAAGGATGAAACTCGGAGCGTCCCCGTGTAGGCTATATGTTAACTTAAATAGGCCGTTCTCCCGGGTTTTGGAAGGGTCATTTTGAGAGGAAGTCTAGCAGGAGCTGGGTGAACGCTTCTCTTTCTTGGGCTATTAATCCGTGGCCTGCATTTTCGAATATGACTAGCTTGGCGTTGGGTATTGCCTCCGCGAGTATTTTCCCGTTCTCGGGTGGAACCAGGATGTCCTTTCCTCCGGAAACCACTAAGGTTGGCGCCTTTATGTTGTTTAGTCTATCGTAAGCGTCGAAGTTCATCACAGCGTTAAGTTGCCTCATGTAAGCGTCCGGCGGGATCATATACATTGATATTCGCTTAACAGTCAGTTCTGCAACTTCAGGGTGGGTTTTTAAGTATTCCTCAGGGTAGAGGAGGGAAAGCGTGGCTCTGGCCAAGTCTTCAGGAGGTATTTTGCTTCTATCGGATGCCAGCAGGGAAATTACCTCTTGGGAGGGAGGGATGGCCTTCGACCCACCCGGGCTTGTTACACAGAGGACAAGCTTCTCAACCCTTTCAGGGTAGTTTATAGCGATCTCCTGGGCTATCATCCCGCCCATAGATACGCCCAGAATGTGGGCCTTACCTATGTTTAAAGTATCCATTAGCTTAACGGTGTCGTCGGCGAACATCCTTATGGTGTACTCTACCTTTGGCTTATCGCTTCTTCCAGCCCCCCTGTTATCGAAGACGACAACCTTAAACCCTTTCGAGACCTCCTTTATGAAGAGAGGATCCCACCAGTTCACATCAGCAGACAAACCCATAATCATGACCAGAGGGAAACCCTCCCCATGAACCTCATAGTACATGTTTATGTCTCCAACCCTAGCTATGGGCATGAAGCCTCCTCCCGAAATTACGTGCAGAAAATACGTTATAGGCAGAGTTTAAAAAGCTTGCTTTAGTAGAGGCTGGTGCGGCTACCTTTTCAGCAATTCCTTCTTCAGCTCCTCCAAGATCTTTGGAAGAGCCTCCGCCGCCTTGCTCCTAATCGACATGGTTACGTACGGGGTTAGCGCAGTCGGGTTCGGGTTAACCTCCACCACCTCCGCCCCGTTCTCCAAGGCGATGAGTGGCAGCTGGGCTGCAGGCGAAACAACACCTGAAGTCCCAACAACCAAGAAGAGTTCTGCCTTGCTACTGGCAATTACAGCCTCCCTCAAAACTTCAGGGTCTAACGGTTCCCCAAACTGAACCACGTGAGGGCGCAACGCTGTGCCGCAGCTATGATATGGTGGAATGCTTTCTAGGGGCGTGTTGGGCAGGTCGACTATCGCCCCATCCCTAGGGCAGCGCCCCTTCCACATGTTCCCGTGGAGTTCAAGTACACGCTTACTTCCAGCCTTAGTGTGAAGGCCGTCAACGTTCTGAGTTATCAACCAGAAGTTCTTAAAGTACTTCTCCATCTCCGCGATGGCTAAGTGTGCAGCGTTAGGCTTGCAACGAGCCACCAAACCTCTTCTCCACTCGTAGAACTCCCAAGTCCCCTTATTGTTCCAAGGAGGGCCAGCCTTACGGGCGAGCTCTCTTGCCTCGGGGATCTCCCACATTGAGCCGCGCCCCCTAAAGATCGGTACACCGCTTTCAGCTGAAACCCCTGCTCCTGTAAGAACCACCACGTGGAGGTCACGGCTCACCCTAATTTTCAACCTATCAACCAACATGATCCATCATCTCCAGTTGATTCTCCCTCCAGCACATCCTCCTTAAGAGGGTGCCGCTTCATTTTCAATTCAACCAGTAGAGCCAAAAAAGTCTTCTTCTCAAAAGAGAGCGTTCTTTCATGGCTCAATTTAACTTGGTAGTCCACGCTACTCCGTGCGAACACGCTTGTAGTTAACATTTGATTAAAGGAGGGAAGGAAAATGAAGAAACTTTTAAAACGTGCTGGCAACACAAAGGTAATAACGTATAATGGAGTTAAGGTTTGCTCGGTGTTGAGAAATGAGGGGTGACGTCTTCGGCAGGATGGTTAAGGCTATAGTTAACTTAGATCCTCAAGGGGCTAGGTTGATTGCACAGGAGGCTGTTGAAAGCGGTGTTCCTCCGATGGAGGCCATTAAGGCGTTCTCTAAGGGTTTGGAGATTGTCGGTGAACTTTTCGAGAGAAACGAGTACTTTTTGGCTGACATGATAATGGCTGCTGACGCCTTTAAGGAGGCCATGGACGTGTTGAGGCCGCATATAAGGGGGGCTGGTGGGGGGAAGGGACGAATAGTCATAGGGACTGTTAAGGACGACGTGCATGACTTAGGGAAGAATGTTGTGGCGACGCTTCTAGCAGCCGAGGGATATGAGGTCTACGATTTGGGAGTTGATGTTCCAGCTGAAAAGTTTTTGGAAAAAGTGAAGGAGGTTAACGCGGACATCTTAGGGCTTAGCGCCCTTTTAACCACGACCATGGAACGCATAAGGGAGGTTATAGGCAAGCTGGAGGAGGAAGGGTTAAGAGGGAAGGTTAAGGTTATTGTCGGAGGAAGGCCGGTCACACCGGAGTTCGCGGAGGAGGTTGGAGCAGACGGTTATGGAAGAGACGCCATTGCAGCGTTAAAGGTGGTTAAAGAGCTACTGGAGGGAGGGAAGTGAACGTTTTAGAAAGGGTTCTTACCACGATAAGGTTTGAGGAGCCAGACCAGGTTCCAGTGGTCCTATTTCCCGAATGGGACTTCCTAGCGGATCTCTACGATGTCCCGCTGAGGAAATTGCTGAACGATCCTGTGCTGCAAATAAAGGCAGGAAACAAAATGAGGGAGATGTTCCCGGACGCGTTCATCGCCACCGGAGTCTGGGTCCCCTACGCTGAGGCAACCGCCTTCGGATGCAAGCTTTCAGATCCTGAAGACGAAATCCCAGGGATTATGGAGGTGGCGGTTAAGAGCGTCGAGGACATTGACACGTTAGAAGTCCCGGACCCATACCAGGACGGCCTCCTGCCAAGGTACCTTGAATTTTTAAAGGTTCAGAAAAGGGAGGCTGGGCAGGTTCTCGGCGTAGGAGGTTTCGGACCAGTCGAGTTGGCATGTGAAATCATGGGCTTCACCCAGTTTCTAAGGCTTATCAGCATTGATCCAGAGCGCGCTCACCGTCTTCTAAGGGTCACAACAGAAACCGTTAAGACATGGTTTGACACGATGATAGACGTTATAGGAGGATCCGCTCTCCTAGCCCTCGTAAGCGACCATACAACAGGGTTTCTACGAGCAGAGAAGTGTACAGAGTTCTTCACACCGTACCTTAAAGAAGTTTTCGACCACCTTAGGGGTAAGGTTTCGATCTTCCTCTACCATAACGAGAATTACTCCGCCCACGTTCTAGACCAAATAGCCGAGTTTAAAGTTCAGATATTTCACTGCGGGGAGATAGGCGACCTTAGAAGGGCTAAAGAGGCAACCTATGGAAAGTACACTCTTATGGGTAACATACATCCAAGGGATGTGATGTTGAGGGGCACTCCAGAGATGGTAGAGGAGAAGTGTAAGGAGGTTATAGAGGCTCTTGCTCCTGGAGGAGGATTCATCCTATCAGTTGGGGGAGGGGTAAGCAGAAAAATCCCCTTAGAGCACATAGAGGTACTCATAAGATCGGCTGAGAAGTACGGCCGCTACCCAATAACGGGGAAGTAGGAGGGAGACCCGAGACAGGCTAACGCGAACAAAGCCCTCTTGATGCGTGACACCATCACGTTTACCGTAGCTTGGCAGATTAACAGCTGCTCTCTCACTTAACCCATTGCTCCCCCATGACAGCCTAGAAGATTTTTCTCATTAGCTTTAACGTTGAAGAACGTGTTGGCAGATAAAAAAAGAGGTTTAGCTCCAGCCGTGAATCCGAGCTTCACCTTAGCGGTTCCTCCGAGAGGAGTAAGCAGGTTTTCACACGATTCAAGCACGTCAAAATAGGATGCTAGGAACCTGGGTACATGCTCCACCTAGATGCCTGAAATCCCTTCCTTACTCCCTTCTAGAAGAAGGGGGTGCTTAACCACATTTTCAGGTTTTCATTCTCCCCAGTTTCGCATAGTACATTCTAAGTTGGCACCAAGGAATCTCCGTTAACCCACTTCACCTTTCACGAGTCACGTAAGGACTTCTTCAGCTGGACAAGCTTCACCTACTTCGCGTCATTCACGAGGCCCACACTCTTCAACAGATATTATAGTGTTAACCTAATCATTGCTAAACCATTTTTCGGGTTTTGGCTCCCATAAAACCAAGCATTAGAAGGTCTGCGGCAACACAATCCGTACAATCCGTAAAATTTACTTACCTTCTTCCATTACAGTTGCAAGTTCGACACTTCCCAGTCGCACAGCTCCAACCTTCCACTTATATCCACTTATATCTAAACTAGAGGAGTAAGATTAATTCACCACATAAAAGTAATGAGGAAATTTCATTTTACATTCTGTTCAAGAATGAGAAAAGAAATTAAGATGTTATGGACATCCTTTTCTTCAGGGTTTTCTTGAGTCTAACGATTAACATGTAGAGTTCTCCTATGAGGTTGAGGTCTTCCTCTGTTTTCTCTCCCTTTTCGCGGAGGAGGGATTCATATACGTTTTCAAGTTCCTTAATTAACGATTGAAGATCTTCATTTGAAACCGTGCACTCGATAAGCTTGGACGTATCTAGGATATCCATGACCCCACCTCCGACTCTGAAAATCCTCATGACATCGAAAAGTACTGGCAGGAGATATTTAATTTTATCGTTTTACTTTTCTTAGAAAGAGAAAATAGCTAGACATGAGCCCTCACCTGAATGATGGCGTTACCTTCTAAAGAAGGCACGGTCTTTTCACCACTAAGGGCTCCCGACCGTAATCCGTGACGTTTCCGAGGCATTAGAGTTTAAGAGTTTAAATCCGCTTATGGCGAAACGAACTTTCTGGGACGGATAGACCATAAGGTATTTCAAGGAGTAAGGAGCCTTCAAGTTAGAAGGGGGAGTTAACATGGTGAAAATATTCATGGTTGAAGAAGGAGAGTTGACCCCTGTAGATAAGCCCGTCTTCTCTAGAGGGGACACGTACGTTGTCGATGCAGGGGACAAAATATGGATTTGGATTGGAAGCAAGTCGACGGTTGACGAGAAGTTTGCAGGGGCACTGTTATCAGATCTAATAGACAAAGAGAGGAGAGGGAGACCGGACGTTGAAACGGTGGAGGAGGGGAAGGAAACCAAGGAGTTTCTGGCTGCTGTTAAGGGAATGCGCATCGTCGACAAAGACTTGGCAAAGTCGATCCTTAAGAAAGTTGGGGTTGAAAAGCATGAACCTGTAATGTACAGGATCTCTGGGGAAGAGTATGAGGCACTCGAAGACATAAAGTTCGTTCAGGTACCTCTTTCAAAGGAGGAACTCAATTCAGAAGATGTCTTCCTCATAGACACATGGGATAAAATATACATCTGGCAAGGGAAAAAGGCGAGCATAAGGGAAAGGGTCGCAGGGGGACGGATAGCCAGAGCATTCGACGCAGAGAGAGCAGGAGTGCAAAAGGAAATATTCGTTGAAGAAGGAGAAGAACCAGAAGAGCTAAAGAAAATTCTCGATCTCTAAACCACGCGATAATCCTTTCTACGGCAGCATTATGCAAAAAAGAAAAACAAAATAGAGTGTAACTGGGTTAACAGTGAAGGCAAACGAGCACTTAAGCTCGGATGGATTTAGAAGGGTGTCCACTTGAAGGGGGTGCTTGAAGCGTCCCAGTCTCTTCCACCACGCTTATCCCTCAATCGCTTCAGGATATCGTGTATTTCCTCTAGTGCATTACGGAGTGCCTCCTCAGCCTCTGCGATCTCTTCGAGATAGTCTTCGTGACCTTCAACGCCAAGCAAATATTGAAGGGATGACAGGAGCTCCGCAACGAGGCCACGTAGCCCCGAGGAGAATGAGGAGGGCCATAAAGGAAGCCAGCCCCACTTGAACCACCACTTTTCACCCATAGACTTCTCGAATTCTTTCAGAACCTTACGTCCCTTGTCAGTAAGCGTGTACCTTTTAGACCCGTTCCGTATCGTTTGAACCTCACTTATGTAGCCATTATCCTGAAGCCATGCAAGCAAGGGGTAGATTGATCCAGGACTTGGCTTCCAGAATCCTCCTGTCCTCCTCGATATCTCGTCCATGATCTCTGCTCCTGACATGGGCTTCTCTGAAAGAAGCTTAAGGACATATGTTCTCAGGTATCCTTTTGGAACCGATGCCACATGACGCATCCATCTTTTAAACTCGTGAGGGAACATCATCCCACCAATATCTAATTTGATATCAATATTGATATCAAATTAGATAAATATAAAATTTTCCAAGAAGGCAACCTCACACCACCAATCAGGCTAGGGGAATAGAGTAGTGAGGGAGACCATTCATTTTCGAAATAGACTTTCTACCTCTTCAAAAAGGAATATGAAAATATGAAAAAAGTTATTAAAGCATGTAAACTTTTCCTTTGCATCCCGGATTATTGAATTCTTCAAGTTCGTACTCGCATTCTGAGCCTGTTATTAAGGTTGTAGCACTAATCATAACTCTTAGCATAATGCATGGCTTCCCACCGATCATTTTTGTAATATGTTCCTCTTCAAACTTTAAGCAAGCGTCTTTAAAAGGGCACTTGTTGATGGAAACTGTAACTGAGCCGTCATCGCCAACTTCCTCGATGTTGAACGGTATTAGCACGTTCATTTTCGCGGTCATCTCACCGAAACTCTTCACCGCTGACAGAAGGTCCACCCTACTTTCACCCGACCCTGCAAGCTTTTCCGTGAAACTAGCCGCCGTCCTCCTTGTGTCTGACCCTGGAGCACCCTGCAAGATGCTTTCAGCCTTAACTAGGCCATACACTGCGGAGCAGTAGCAGAACGGGTATCGGTCAACGTTGCTGAGGAGGTAAGCTTTTAACTCATCTAATGTTTCAATGCTCGGAGGATCCTCGCCGAGTTTCTCAGCTTCAAACTTCACCGCATTTTCAATAGCTAACCTTGTGAAGACTGGTCCATAAATATTCTCCGACCTACTTATTTCCTGAATTAGATGCTCTGTAACAAGCTTGTAATCATAATTCTCTATAAGCTCCGACATTACCTCTACCCCACCCTTTCCAGCTACCAACCATGGAAAATCATATTTGTCTTCTTATATTATTAAATCTTTCTTCTCTTTTTATTTTTTTAATTTTTTAAATTTTATTTAGTTTTTTTATCTTAACTACTATAATCTTAACTACTTAACTACTTATTTTAACTACGGAGGTTGGCTACGGGAATGAACACCTCACTGCATGGTTTTCCGCTTCTCCCAATTTACCTTCCATAAAAGGACTAAAAACAAAGGATGTTTGCCTCTATGATCCTTCTTCCAAATGTGAACGCTACCAACAACGAGTCAAAAATGGAGACTCATCTTTAGAAGGGTTTAGTCGATTAAAACTAGCCCTGTTAGAGTGATTATGTTACGTGTGCTCCATTTGAGGCTTAAGCCGGCATTCTCAAGGGTTTTGTGGACGTCTATTCCTACGGCCTCCATGCTCGGCCGGGCTTCGAAGGGATGTTTGCAAGGGGAATTAACGTCGCATTCCTCGCAGAGGGGGCATGCTCCTGCGGCGAAGCCTACGGCGAACCTGTACCCCATCTTAAAGGCTTCCCTCTCGACTCCGGAGACCACACGGTTGAGTAGCTTCCATGCGAACCCACCTCTCGCCCTTAAAAGCCTGTTAAACTCCTCATCTGAGATTATATCCTCTAGTTTAACGTCGTCGCGGAGGCGTGCCTTAATGTCCTCGGTTAGGGGGATGTCGACCTGAACCAGTATTGCATACCTGTACTTTGAAAGGTACTTTTCGAACTCCTCAGCGGACGGGGTGAACGGGGGACACATCTTGTTTCTGCCATAGAAGGGGCAGGGGGGATACCTGCACTTTAACTGGACGCGTGCATCCACAGTTATCACGTCTGTGGTTACAACTTTAACTCTACTAGCTCCAAGTGAGAAGGCCAGCTTTGAAAGCTCATCCAAGTCTTTCTTTAACTTATTCAATGGGGATCACCCCTTGAGTAAAAGTAAAAGTGAGCAAGTAAATGAGGCTTCCTCTTTGGTAGAATTACAGGGATGGTTCAGCACGCTTAGACCAGTGGCTAAGCATACTTTTCTAGGTGTTCGGGGAGTAGCATGTTTTTCTCGATTATTTCCTTGTAAAGGTAGGCGCTTTCCCTAAGACGCCTCTCCATGCTTTCAAAGTTTACTTCTACTAAGCCGAACTTCATCTGGTATCCTAGAACCCATTCAAAGTTGTCTATAAGCGACCAGTAAATGTATCCTTTAACGTCGGCTCCTTGCGATATAGCGTCGTGAACAGCCTTGAGATGTCTAACTAAGTACCGGCGTCGCTGCTCGTCGTCTCTCGTCGCGATGCCGTTTTCCGTCACAATTAGAGGTTTACCGTACTGTTTAAGTGAGAGAAGCACTTTCCTTAAGCCGTCAGGGTACACTTCAAGGCCTTGATCAGACCTTTCTGCTCCCTCGGGAACGTTGGCGAATGGTAGGGGGAACTCCTCGTTTTGAGGGGTGCAAAGGGTTCTACTATAGTAGTTTACACCTATGAAGTCCCATGAGTCTTTAAGGTAGTCTTGCTCCTCTCCCGTCCCTAGTGGGGGCTGAATGGCTCCTGTATTTATGCTTTCCAGCATGCACTCATTGAAAAAATGGTTTCTCCTCCTAGCCTCCTCAACATCCTCCTTAGAGAGAGGGTTTAAGGGTTCGAAGGGTATCATTTGCTTTACGGGAGCAACCATTGGCTTAGGGTATCCGAGAGATTTACATGTTTCATGGATTGCCTGGTACGCTCTCCCATGGGCTAGCAGCATGTTTCTGGCAGCAGTCAGGCACTTATCAAGGCTTCTCTCCCCTGGCGGGAAGATCCCGAAAAGGTATCCCATCGTCGCGGCGATCATGGGTTCATTGATGGTGTTATAGATGGAAAACAGGTCGCCTAGGTTTTCCACTACGATCCTAGCGAACGACTCGAATATTTCAGGGCTTCTTGGGTTGAGCCATCCACCTTGATCCTCAAACCATAAGGGGTTTGTGAAGTGGTGTAGGGTGACCATTGGCTCTATTCCACGATCCCTAAGCGCTGACAGCACCTTACGGTAATGTTCAACCTCAACATTGTTTATAACGCCCTCCTTTGGCTCTATTCTACTCCACTCCACCGAAGTCCTAAAAACCTTTAAGCCTAGGAAGGATGCTATGTCGAAGTCTTCCTCGTACCTGTTGTAGTGGTCGCATGCACGTCCGGACGTTGAACCGTCAAGTATTCTCCCCTGTTCCTCCCACCTCCACCACTGATTTCCCGTGTTTTCTCCCTCAACTTGGTGGGCTGAAACAGCGCATCCCCAGAGGAAGCCTTCGGGGAAGGCTAGGGCCTTCAATCGTCAAACCCCTACATCCCATCAGAACTAAAATAATTTAAAGTTTTAGTTAAATCATTTCATATTAATGGCTACCGTGATGGAGGGTGAGGGATTGATCATAGACTTCCACGTTCACCCATACTTTAACCATGGCGACGGGAAAACCTTTAATTGGAGAGACTACTGGTCAATAGAGCTCACTTACCGATCTCTTAAACACTTAAGGTTAAAGCTGGGTGTTAGACGCCTTTGCAGGTACTTCGAGTACAGGATGAAGCTGAGGGGGATAAGCCTTTGCGTGATGTCGACCTTTTACACGTACCTTAACGGTGTGGTAAAGGCGATGGTTGAGCTTCGGCCAGACCTTTTCATCGGGTTCTGCAACGTTGACCCGCACGCAGACGATGCCCACCTTCAACTTTTGGGTCATGTCAAGCTTGATGGGTTTAAGGGGTTAAAGCTTCACCCTCTCCACCAAGGTTTCCGCCCTCAAGATGTACCTGAAATATGGAGGGTAGCGTCGAAGCTGGGGATCCCCGTTCTAGTCCATTCAGGTAAAATATGGAGGAGCGACCCGGACTATGCGGACCCTTCACATTTCTACGACGTGCTTGACACCTATCAGGGGTTTACACTGGTCTTAGCTCATATGGGTGGAAATTACGTTGAGGATGCCGTGAGGCTTGCCAAGAAGTTTGACAACGTGTACTTGGAGACGTCGGGTGCATCTAAGAGGAGGGTTGTGTACGCCCTTGAAAGGATCGGCTGCGAGAGGATCGTTTACGGCAGCGACTCGCCTTTTATTCCCATGGGTGACCCGGTGAAGGAGATAGATAAGATCAGGGAGCTGCCCGTCAGGGAGTGGGAGAAGCAGAGGATACTTGGAGGAAACGCGGCGGAGATCTTGGGGCTGGGTGGGGATGCCTGAGGCTAGAATCCTATTTCCAGCATTGTTAAGAGGACTTCGTGCGGTTTCAGCTCGACCTCCTCGACTTCAAGCTCCACCTTCTTCTTTAGCCTGACGTCGTGATCCCCTATTATCTCGACTATGTTTGCTTCTGCGAGTTGATGGCATAACTGCACAACCCTCCACCTTTCAAGCCCTATAGCCTTTGATATGGTGGTAAAGGAGAGGGTTTGACCACGCTGGTGGGCTTCAAGCAACATGTCATAGATCTCTGCTCTCTTCTCGTGGGACAACGCGAAGCCTAGCTTGGCGAGCTGCTCAACTGACATGTCACCGAACGTCACGACTGATCCGTCATCGACGTCGACTAACTTCAGCTTTAACATCTTGTTTAGGAGGAAGACAACCCCTAAATGTACGGCTTTGAGGACGCTTCCAAGGTCTGGCTTGGCGAGAAACCTAAGCTGATCGTAAACGTACTTAGACGACTTACCAGTCTTCTTCCTCATCCACTTAGGGTTAGCTACTTTTTTGTCGAAGATTTCCCTTAATATTTCTACTCTTGTCGGATGGGATAAAGCCTTAAAGTACGGGACAACGTCTTTCATGGACTTCTTCAATTTACAACACCTTTAGAGGGGCTCAACGGTTAACGGTCCGGGCTTGGAGAATATGAATCCAGGCTGGAGGCAATTCATCTCCTTCAAGATCTTTGAAAGGCTCGCCGCCGTCTCCTCGTCTAACGGCACGTCCAGTATCAGGAAGCGCTTCCTCTTGCCGCCGCTCCAAGCTCCTAAGAGGCCTGAGACGAGGGATAGGAGGGTTATGAACTCCCCGTCGCTTAGGGTGTGAACCTTCTGGGAAACCTTCCTACCTAAGACCAGTCTTTCCAGAACTCCCGTGTCGACTTTGAACCCCTTTATGCCTAAGAGCTCGCCTACCCTTGGAAGGTCCTTAGAGATCCTTCTTGAGAACTCCTTCTTAGCCTCCTCCTCAAGGTTCTTCAGGAACTTGGCGGCTAAGCCTGCCAGCTTAACAGTTTTTTCCAAGGACACCACCCTGCTCTCCCTTTTCTCAAGCTCCTTGGCGAGTGTTAAGTAGCGCTCCAGCTTCATTTCGAGTGCTCTAACCTCTTCCGTCATTTTCTCTCTTGAAGCCTTCAGGAAGCTGATCCTTCTCTTCAGTTCTGAAGCCTCCCTTCTCAGCGACGCATAGTTTTCCCTTGAGTATGTGTGCTTTAACTCCTCGAGCTTCCTCTCTTCCTCTTCGAGTTCACGTTTCATGCCTTCCTCTTTCCCCCTCGCCTCCACCAGCTGCTTCTCGGCTTCAGCTAGCCTCCTCCTCAAGTTCTCTCTAACCCTTATGCTTTCCTCCCGCTCCCTCTGAAGCCTCTCAATCTCCGTTTTAAGCCTGAAACGCTCCTTTTCAAGCTCTTTAACCGCTTCATCCATTCCTTCAAGCTTTCTCCTAACGGACTCCAGCCTCAACTCGTAGGTTTTAAGGTTTTCCTCCAGCTCCCTCGCGCGCTTACTTAGCCCTTCAACATCCCTTTCCTTGGACGCAATGGACTCCTTAAGTTCCATGTAGCTTCTCTGAAGCTCTATAGCCTTATCCATGTCCTTAAGCACTTCCAGCAGTTCCCTGTGCCGGACCTGGAGGCGCTTGACCTGCTTTTCCACATCCCTTATGTGCTTTTCCAGCTCACGCATCTCCTTGGAAAGGTTAACTATTTCAACATTGCATAGGGGGCAGAACCCCTTCCTTTCAAGCCAAGACTTGAAGGCCTTAAGGAAGCGTATTTCCGAGGAGAAGGATGACAGGGACGGCTTAACGGATTTCTCCAGCTCATCGGAGAACTTCTCCCTGATGGCTACTAGTGCTGATGCGTCATCTATGCTTTCAGGCAGATCCTTAATCCGCTCCCTCATGGAAGCATAGTTTTCAAGGAGCCTCTGGAGTGAAATGCGATCCTTATCAAGGTTGAACCTCTTAACCCTTATCTGCTCCCTTAATCTCTCCAGTTCCGGCTTGAGCTTAGCCACCGCTTCGGCAAGCTGCTTCTCTCTTTCAACGTACACTCCCCTGTCCCCTTCCGGCTTCTCCCCTGCCAGCTCGGACTCCACGACCTCAAGCCTTTTAGAAAGCGATTCCACCTCGGCTTCGGTTCTCCTTATTTTCTCCTCAGACCTATTGAGGTCATCCCTCAGCAGGCTTACCTCTTTCTCAAGCTGGCCCACACGCCTCGCAGCATCCTCGTAAGCCTTCCTCATGAGCTCTATCTGCTCCTCCTTCACCTTAATGTTACTAGCCAAGTTCTCCAAGCTACTCTTCTTGACGTTTAACTCGTTAAGTCTAGCTGTTAGGGACTCGAGCTCCCTGTCCACCGCCTCTATCTCCCCTTTGAGCTCGTCCACCTCTCGGCTCCACTTAGATATAAGCTCTGAGAATGCTACTTTAAGCCGTCTAGCGTAGTCGGATAGGCTTCTGGATCTACTAGGCGCCTTGAACCCTTCCTCTATCAAGTACTCCTCAAAGCTTGAAAGCTCGTTTTCCAGCTCCTCAAACCTCATCCCGGCACCTGATGCGAGGGACTCAAGGTCGCTTTGCAAGCTTTCAACTATGTCAAGGCATGTTAGAGACCTGATCTTCTCCCTTAGCTGCTGATAGCTTTTCTCTAGGTCGCTTCTCAAAATGAAAACGTCTTTAAGTCCTTCCAGCACAGGCTCACCAGTTAATTTCTCTAGGAACCTCTGAACCCCGCCATCCTCCGAAATTATCCTTCCTGTGCTAGGGTCTAAGACGCGGCTCTTAACGGATATGGAGCCGTCAGGTAAGCGCTCAACCTCCCTGACGACCCTGATAAGCCTCGCTTCCTTGCTTAAGGGGTCTTCAAGTTCAACCTCTACTACGCCCTTCGCCTCCACGAGGTAGTCCTTTACGATTTCGGGGTCCCCAATCAAGCCGAAGAGGATAAGGCGTGCCGTAGATGTTTTACCAGCACCCATACGTCCAGAGATCTTGAATGGTCCCTTAGGAAGCATGTACCACTCTGACTTGGAGGGGAAGCCGCCGAATCCGCTTACACGGAAACCGTGAAGGAAAACTCCATCTACTCCTCTCTCGACCGTCATATTACTGTCTGATAGCAACTGCAGCACCTCATACTACTTCTCTGGATGGAACTGACTAATGTAACATTAGAACCCATTCAAACCTGGCAACATGTTCTTTTATATTCAATTTTTCGCAATTTCCGTGAGAGAAACGGAGGAACAACCATATAAATCTATCGTAGGAAGAGAATGAAAAGTAATGTTCCTTCCATGCGTCACAGTCCTCCCCCTGAAGTTGCTTCTAAGCGGTCCTAGGGACAGCTTACGCCTGAAGGTAACGAAAAATGCCGTGAACGCGCTGTTCATCTAACATTACAGGCAGCACTGCCGGAATAGCCCTTCCATAGGATAGGTGGCTTAGCTGCTGCAGGGCGTGGAGTGCTCTCCTACCCGCCGAGTTAAACCCCCAAAAATTTAAATTGGGTTAAGTGTAAAGAAGTTAGGTGTTCGCGGAAGGGGGTTGAAGGGTGGCATTGAAATTGGAGAGTAGAAGATATCCTCGCGAAGACGAGGTTGTTGGCTACGACAATGGTATAATTGAAGCCCTAAATAAGCTTGATGAGGGGGAGGTGGTCTGGGTTTCGCCTAGAAAGCTTTCACTCTTAATTAGAAGGTATGGTAAGGGCGTCGTGGTGGAGCCGATCTTTTGGAAGGGAAAAACAGTGTACAGGGTTGTTAAAGCCCATGGTGCCACGTGAGCTAGAGGACCCCCCTAAAGAAGTGTCCTCTGGTAAAGGAGGCCCCCACCCCCCTCAGCCTCTTTTTGGCTTCAAAGGAGTCCACCCTTCCATCGATGACCTCCCTGTACGCCTTAACCATGCTTTGGACGTGTTCCGGCTTTCTGAGGCGGGCATCCACCCTCACATAGTCGGCGCCTGCGTCGGCAACCCTTCCGAGCTCATCGACCATGCATAGGTCTCGTGAGTTGAAAACGTGAAGCCTACATGATTGGTCGCAGGCCAGGGGGAAAAGGAAGCCTTTCTCGTCGCGGAGGAAGTATGAGTCCTTAACGCATGGGGAGGAGCACCTTCCACTAGGGGAAAGGATGCTTCTTAAAATGCAGTGTTCTGAAACCATCAGTTCAAGGGGTCCATGGACGATGCATTCAACCTCCACGCCGTCCTTATGCAGCGAGGCGATCTGCTTCAAGGTTAACTCCGGGCTCAAAGTAACCCCCTTAACACCAAGCTCCCTCATGATGGAAATAGAAAGACTATTCGTAACATTAAGGAAGTAGTCCGCGTAAACGTGGGAGAAGCCTTCCTCCAAGAAGAGGTTTAGGGTGCCATAGTTTCCCACGATCACACCGTCAGGGTTAAGCGATTTCACGTGGTTCAACGATTCCTTGATGAGCTGCAGCTCCCTGTTCCGGGTTATCCTCGGCGTCGAAAGTATGAACTCTACACCATGCTCTCTGCAGTAGTCTACACCCTCCCCCAGCCTGTTGAAGCTTAAAGGCTTCCTAGGCTTAAAGAAGTCTCCTCCAAAAATCACACGTTCAGCGCCGGCGTCCACAGCCCTCCGTATGGACTCTAAGTCTCCGACGCTGACGGAAAGCTTCAGAAGCGACGCCGACTCTCCCTCCGCCGAGGCAGGACGTTGAATGGTGCGTTCACCAGCCGGGGAGTACGCCACGCCGCCGCGTATGACAGCTAATATGGAGCCACTGGACTGGGTAGTTGAAACGGCTTCCTCGCAGCCATGTGAACGGCCTCGCCCATGCAGCTTAGCCTTTGAATGGCTTGCTTCCCTGAGAGCGTTTCTTATAAGTTGCTCGGTCCACTCCACTGTTAAAACATCTCTAGTCTTGTGAACCACTGCTCCAACCCGCACTTTGCCGTTGAATGGCAATGTAGCCTCTTCACCAGGCTTCGCTACTTCAACCTTCCTCCCTCCAACGCGGAGTTCACGTACTATGAAGCCGACCTTCTCACCGTTGCAGGCGATTTCCACCCCATCTCCAACCCGTAAGTCTTCTGAAAGGCTGATGGTGAGAAAGCCTCTCTTAGTAGAGGACACAACCCCAACCTTCACTCCCACATTATCTGGGCGCTCGTAGTTCATCATTTCTCTACCCTGTCCCCCGTAGAGGTACCCTTCCGTGAAGCCTCTGTTAAAAACAAGGCTGAGGCGTTTTATATCCCTCTGGTTAGGGTTTAACCCCTTCAAGGCTGCTATTAAGGCTTTCCTATAAACGTCAACTGTGGTTGCCACGTACTCTGGTCGGCGCATCCTCCCCTCAATCTTCAAGCTGTCTACTCCTGCATCGACCAGCTCGCGTAGGTGCTTGGAGAGATTTAGATCCTTCATGCTCAGAAGATGGCCCTCAGCAAGTACTTTCCCCTTCGAGGAAAGCAGAGAGTACCTTTTACGGCACGGCTGAGCGCAACGCCCCCTGTTACCGCTTCTCCCTCCTATAATGCTACTCATGAGACAGGCTCCAGAATATGAAAAGCAGAGGGCTCCGTGAACGAACGTCTCCAGCCATAGATCCGTCTTCGACCTTATTTCTCTTATCTCGTCTAGGGACAATTCTCTTGATAAGATCACTCCGTCAACCCCTAACTTCTCGAAGAATCTCACAGCTTCAACATTGTGGGTGGTGGTTTGCGTGCTTGCTATAAGCTTAAGCTTTGGGCTGAAGCGTTTAGCCAGCTTGAGTACGGCTAGGTCCTGGAAGATGACTGCATCCACCCCGGAGTCATAGAGGTCTTCAAGATAGTGTGCGACGGCTTCTAGCTCCTCGTCGAAGATCAAAGTGTTAACGGTAACGTAAACCTCTGTTCCATGGGCGTGAGAGAACTCTACCGCTCTCCTCATCTCATCCAAGGAAAAGTTTTCAGCGTACTGCCTTGCATTAAAAGCCTTACCTCCAAGGTATACCACGTCAGCTCCGACCTTGACCGCAGCCAGGAGGGAGTTCCATCCTCCCGCAGGAGCCAATATCTTTAACCGCATAGGCTAGAACATCTCCTCACAAAGAAAGTAATAATGATGAAATCGTTAAAGCCCGAGAGGGAGGAGCAGAGGAAGTCTTCAAACTAGAAGTTGCTTTACGTGACAATTAAATGTTACCTATCTTAGATTAATAAATAGGATGGTCAGATTACAGCGTTTACGCTAAGCAGCCAGCCAACACTTACGGGTTGTTTGATGAGCAGCGTCACCTATGAAATTTCGTAGAGATGGACCGCTTGCAGAAATTCATTCTTAAACTCCTCCACAAAACGTTCACAAATGGAGAAAAATACTTCACTCTGTATAAGATCTGAAGGTTCTGGATCATGCCTCGGTGATTTTGAGCTGTAAGAGGACTCGTAATCATGTTATTATAACGAATTCACAGTATGGATCCCCTCTAGCGATACATTTGACTTCCTCCGATACCGGGGGAGGAACCCCTTTCTTTTGGGCGAAGAAGCTCAAGGCTCCTTCCACAGCGTACCCCATGGGGCATTGAGGAGTGAACGCCTCGTCTTTATATTCAGAGAGCTTCCTATACCTTTCCCCATAAATTGACGCGTACACCCTGAAGGAGACGCTGAGAGTTTCTTCATCGAAGCTTACAAGCTCCGTTTTACCCCATCCATATGCGGCAAAAAGCCTTAAAAGATCCTCTACCACGCCGCGTGGTCCAAGGAATTCTTTCTCCTCAGCCAGCCAGCGGCCATACTTAACGAATGCTTTATGGTATATGGTTTCTACTATTTTGCCAAAACGCTCTTCCGGAAGCATTTTCAAGGCATCCACTAGAAACGTGGCTGTCGTTAATATCACGCGTTCCTCTTCAAACATTAATGACCCCTCACTGGCGGGCTTAAGCTTACTGAGCAATTTAACGACTTCTTCGATGGGCATCTAGTTTTCCCTCCTTACATGCCACTCACAGCACTCGTTTCCTAGGGTTTCACATTTAACTTCCTCGTAGGACAATTCTGGAACTTGCCGTTCAGTCTTCTCTAGAGCAACCTTAAGAACGCCAGCGAAGGTGCACCCCCACGGGCAATCGTAGAATGGGAACACCTCTTTAACGTTGCTAACCGCTTCTCTTACCCCCCTTGCAAAGGCGGAATTACGCATCTTAACAACAACCTTAGGCGCATCCAAGTCGACTTCAACCACCTCAATGTCCCCCCACCCGCGTATGCTGTTAAATTTAGCGTAATCTTCAAGTACGTTCTCAGGTGGAACACCCAGCTTATCGATTAGATGCCTAGCCAGAGATTCCCCTACCAGCACGGAGAAGGGCCAGATCAACGTTTTAAGCGATGCACCAAGAACACTTAGGGCTTCAATGAAGAGGGCGTTCACCAGAAGTTTTTGGGGTATGAAAGCATACCTTTCGCCTTCAAATGTTATTCTCCCATCATCATCCACGTTTAAACGGTCCAGTAACTGTCTCAGATCTGAAGGAACCCTTCCATACTTATGTTCACTCAAGCTCCATACGCCTCCAACTAAAGAATAGCCGGAAAAGTATATAACACTTCGGTAGTTTAGATCCCTAACGGAAGGTTTTTATTGGGTGAAACTTGTTTTTCCTATGCAATGGGCGATGCGAGTGGTGGGGTTTTTGAGCAGGTATCTTAACCCTCCAGACGATGCAGATGTGGAACTTTTCGAAAAGATGTTGAGGAACGTCGGGGTCGACGAGTTTTTAGACGCGGCTAGAAGCGCCGCCGACTCCGTAAGCGCTAAGCTTAGGGGAGGGGACATGAAGGGAGCGGCAGAATACGTCTTCGACATGGTTGTGCAGTCCATCATGGTGAACAACCTTGAGCCACCTAGAAAAGTCATAGACTTGCTTAAGAAGAAGGGAGAGAAATATCCTGAGCTCGTCGGAAACCCAGTCTTCCAGGTGAGCGACAAGCTTCTCGAAGCCTTTGAGAAGGGCGACGTGAAGCTCTTCGCCGAGGCCATGAATGGCGTAGAAAGAGAGGTGCTGGGGAAAACCTCGCTTGACATAAGGTTCTCCATAGTGAAGGACATACACTGCGCGTTCTACAAGTACACTCAGGGCTGACGCGGCCCTCCCTCACCATCGCCTTCAGACCCTCTTTCCTTCCCGAGAAGGTAGAGGGAGAGTATGAACGCGGTCTGTAAGGCTATAAGGATGGACAGTAAGGCTATCCCGATGGCGTCTTGAATATGCAGCGGAACAGGAAACATGCTTGGAGGGACCAGCGGAGCCCACCAGTTAGCCATGAAAAACATGTTTAACGTCACCATCCCTATAACTACGAAGTATGTGAGGTAGCCTGCAGCTAACTGGAGCTTAAGCATCCTAGAGGACAGCTTAGCCCGATCCCTCTTACCCATCACCCTCACTTCCCACCCAACAAAAACCGAAATTAAAATAAGTAGTTTTCGAGCGGGGGCAAATTGAAGCATAGACGGTGGAAGGATTAGCGGGTTCAGCAGATATAGTTTTTGATAGACATATGTCCGCTTTGGGACACATCGCCCTTGAGGGATAAGCCTCGAGGGCTCGTCCCCTTTCGGGGTAGCCCCGGAGCCCCACATCCGAAGGTTTAAAACGGCCACAACGTCTCTGTCCGCAACAAACCCACACTTTCCGCATTTCGTTAGTCTGCCATCATAGGTCGCCATGCGACCGGAGCAGAGAGGGCAGATCCTAGAGGAGTTTTTAGGGCTGACGTATCTGACGGGCAATCCGAGCCACTTCAGCTTGTACTCGAGCATGGACTGAAGCTGCCTTGCATTCCACTTAGAAAGCTTGCGGTTTAGGCTTTTAGACCTGCGAAGAACCCTGTCCTTAACGTTTTTCAGGTCCTCTAGTATCGCCCCGCTCTGCAGCTCCTTGAGCTCCCTGGCTATCTTGGTTGTTAGCTTGTGCATGAGGTCCCTGGCCCTGTTCCTCTCCCTCTTGGAGTATTTCCGCATCAGCCTCTTAGCCGTCTTGGGCTTGCGCTTGGATAGCTTCTGTATTCTCCTTCTCTTCTCCTCGTAAACCCTGTGGACGTGGTACAGCTGCCTGAGGTCGTATCTAGCCACCCTTCCATCGATCAGGGCTGTTACGTTTGTTAGGTTTACGTCGAATGACGCCCAACGCTTGGGCTCGACGCCCCCTACACTTCTCTTGAAGGAGACTATGAGCCCTTTTTCCGTCAGCAGCAGCCCGCCAACAGCATCGAAGTCCCTCGGCAAGTAACCGTACTTTTGTTTAGGTCTACTTCTAGGTACCGTTTGTTTGGTTCGATGCTGATTTTGAGCTTGCCGTCTTTGTAGCTGAGCAGCGTTGACTTAACGTAGACCGTTTTCCTCGTTATTTTTGGCCTTGATCTCACCCTCCCCCTGTTGTACAGTCTTACCCATCCCTTGACCAGTCCTATAACCGAGTTTATGGCTGAGTCGACGTAGTGCCTGGAGTACTTCCAGTTCTTTAGGAGGCTGTCCCTTAGCTTCTTCCTGTCCCTGGCTTTGAAGCTTAGGTGAGCCTTACCACTCTGGGAGTGTTCGACGTGGCTCAGAACCTCTTCCAGCGCCTTCTTCTTCGCCTCGAAACACGCTTCCCTTAGGTCTCTCGGAGCTTCTACGGGGATCCTGTACGACTTAACAGCCACCTTCAAGTATCTTCCTTACCTCACCCTCAGGAATCCTGTACCTCCCGCTCGGGAACCTCACCGCCCTAATCTTCCCTTCCTTGATCCACTTGACAACGGTGTGTCTATCGACTCCAAGAAGTTCAGCAACCTCTCCGCTTCTCAGCATTCTTCCCTTTTCTTCCATAAATGCCAATAATATCAAACAAGCATATAAGTCTTTCTAAAACGTAACAGTTACGCTAGGCAACGTTGAAGCACGCTAAGCCCTCCCAGTCTGGCCTCGCATGTGCTTTCTGGACCCCAATGGAATGCTTGGTTCCACTATGGGGGCGGCGAGGCGCCCTCAGAGCGGCGACGCTTCACGGTGCAGTGAAGCGGCGAGAAAGGGTTGATGCACCGTTGCTGGTTCAGACGCCTCGTCTGTTATCGTGGCGAGACTCTTTTAAGCCTCTGAGCTATGGATCGCCGAGTGGAGTGCCCGGCTGGTCTACGGAATACGTGATGGGTGCCTCATAGATCACCTGTTTTTCAAGTGTTCTGGAGTTGACCCTCTCCACTCTTATTTTTTCGTTGAACGTTATTACGTTGAATGATGGGGGTATGCGGGCTTTCAGCCTTAGAGTCGTCGCCGTCCCGGCGTTTAGGATCACCATTCCATTTAGCCTCCAAATCCATGGGACGTGTTTATGTCCGCAGAGAACAATGTGGACCTTCAGGTCTGAGAGGAGCTTTAGGAAGTCCCCTGCGTCTGATGGGATATTCCGCTCCCTCCCCGTTCCGGGGACGGGTACAAGGTGGTGGTGGAGGGCGACTGCCCTGACGCCCTTGAACCCCTCAAGGCTTCTCCTGACTATTCCGTACGCGAGTCTGCCCACGTGTCCATCGTCTAGGTCTGGCTCGGTGGAGTCTACTCCAGCCACCCTAACCGATCCGACGGTTTGGAGAGGGTAGCGTGTGCCAAAGAGCTCCTCGAAGACCATGTAGCCTGCGTTCCTAGAATCGTGGTTTCCCGGAACCACGAGCTTCCTTTTGACATCGAACTTCTCCAGCAGGGACAGCGCTTCCTCGTACTGGTAGTAGAGGCCGTCGTCCGTTAAGTCGCCTGTAACCACCAGGAGGTCCGGGCTTAAACTGTTAACCTCCTCCACGACGTTCACTTCAAGCTCCTTGGAGAAGTGGGGAGTCATCACGTGTATATCCGAGATCTGAACTATCGTAACTTCATCCATAACGATGCCTCCTTACGCCTTGATGGACTCTACCTATTACTCACAATTATACCCTTCGACGATCCTCTCCTACTGGTTTATTCATGACCGTGTTCCGGCTGGTAGTTCAGGGATGGCTCTCGTACCCGGCCGAACAACGCCGTTCTTAGGCCTATTCCGTTGTGGATGAGAGAGGGTATTCCTGCGGCTGAACAGTAGGTTAACCTTGCCATGTGGTCTATGAGGGCTACCGCTAGCCCAACATGTAACGAAAGTCCTGTTATGTTGAGTATTATTGCTACTACGAGTTCGTATATTCCGAAGCCTCCCGGTATTATGGGGAAAAGCTTTGATGCAAAGCCTAAGATCGCCGCTAGAAGGCAGAAGCCGGCTGAAACCGAGGAGAAGGGCGCTGTGGAAATGTACAGTAAAAGTGCCTCGGGAAGGAGGGCTTGAGGGTAAAAGCCGAGAAGTACGGCTAGCATGTAGGTTTGAATGGTCTGCGGGATCCCTGTAGCGTTAACGAAAATGTATATTGAGAGGGCGTCGATGACCCATATGGGAGGGGACAGCAACGCCGAGAGGAGGAGCGCCTTTGGACTTTTAGAAAGCTTCTGCACCCCATCTCTTAACCCTAGGGCGAGCTCGTAGAGGGCGCTGTGAATCCTTCTAGAAACCTTGTGTATTCTAAAAGTGTTTACTATTCCTGGTCCGGCTACACAGAAGGCTATGGTGAGGGCGAGGATTGCGGCTAATAAGATAAATCCTATAATGGATAGGAGTTTGATGTGTGAGGGGATCATCTGGCTGAAGTTGGCTGAGAACAACAGGATAGATGAGACTAAAACTATGGTGGAGACGTCTAACGCCCGTTCAACCGCTATGGTTGAAGTGCTCTCGCCGAGAGAAACGTGCTCCTGCGAGCTTAGGAGGGATATACGGAGAAAGTCACCTATTTTCGCAGGAGTAACCTGATTTACAAACCACCCTGAAAAGTTGATCGTCATAAGTCTGGAGAAGCTAGCATTTTTACCAGTAGCCCCAACGATAATCTTCCACCTCAAAGCTCTTAAGAGGAAAGAGAAAGTATAGGCGGCGATGAAAACAGAGACCCAAGTAGGGTTAAGCCGTGAAGCTAAGGCCAAGAACAGGTCAACACCTATGAACCATAAAACGGCAACTATAACAAGTATGGAAAGGATGAAAGCCGCTGCTTTAAGAAGCGACCCCTTACCTGGCAAGGTTAAACCTCCAACGCCACTTCTACAGAGGCGAATATAACCTTTTGCCATGAGGAAGCGCCACAACCCTGAAATTACTTTTCACATTACCTTCCTTTTAGAGAATTTTTGATGGAAAGATGCTGGAGGACGTTGAGTGGAATATTACTCATGGTTTCTTAGTTTGGATTCTTCGAAAAAGTTTTATTTTTCTCTGCTGGGAAATATAGGGCTGTTGGAGGGTTTTAACTGTGCGATCGCAAGACAAAGTTTCCATAATAATTCCATGCTTCAACGAGGAGGCAACCATATCAGAGGTAATTGAAAGGGTTAAACGAGTTGACCTTGGCGTGGAGAAGGAAATAATAGTCGTGGATGACGGGTCAACTGACGGGTCATTTGACGAGGCCAGAAAGCATGATGGCATTATCCTTGTAAGGCATGAGAGGAACATGGGTAAGGGTGCGGCGGTTAGAACCGGGATAAGGCATTCAACAGGGAATGTGATAGTTATTCAGGATGCCGACATGGAGTACTTCCCTGAAGACATACCTGCTCTCATCGCACCAATCCTGAAGGGAGAGGCGGACGTGGCTTACGGCTCCAGGTTTCTTGGAAGCATAAAGGGAATGTCGCTGAGCCACTACGTTGGCAATCAGATCCTCTCTTGGGCTACCAGGATCCTTTTCGGAGCCAACGTGACCGACATGATGACTGGGTATAAGGCGTTTAGAAGAGACGTCATTGAAGGATTGAAGTTGAAGTCTAAAGGGTTTGAGTTCGAGCCCGAAGTGACGGCAAAACTTCTCAAAAGAGGGGTGAAAATAGCCGAGACACCGATAGTTTACAGTGTAAGGCGGAATGGGGTGGCTAAGATAAGGTGGAGTGACGGGGTGGTGTGCCTCTGGTGGCTTATAAAGGAGAAGATTAAAGGAAGCGAGGGGTAGGGGGAGGTCGAATGGCTGGTTTTGGATGGGGAACGTTGCTACAGAAAGCCGTCTTGCTTGTGAGGGGGTGCTTTAGGGATTGGGCTACTACGCTAACAGTGCTCTTAACCGTGGTTAGGGGGATACTAGCGTTCATACCCATTCCTGTGACATGGGATGAAGCGGTTTACACCAACCTGGCGAGAGACTACTACTACTTGGGGTTCTACTACTACTTTCCATTTCAAGTGGTTCTTGACTTCGCTAGGGCCCCCGTGCTACCACTCTCAATATACGTGGCCTTCCTCTTAACCGGGCCAAACCACACGGTTGCCCAGCTCGTAACATATGCTTACTCCGTCGCTGCAGTATACATGGTTTACCTTTTGGGAAAAGACATGTATGGTGAAAGAGTCGGATGCCTTTCGGCTCTGGCATTCTCGTGCAGCCCATTCCTTCTCGTCTCCTCATGGGGGGTTCTCACCGAGCCCCCATTCATGTTCTTCGCAGCCCTTTTCCTGCTCTCGGTTTATAGAGCACAGAGGAAACCCTACTACTATGTTTTGTCCGGGGTTACGTTAACCCTCACCACGCTAACACGTTACCCGGGTTTTCTCATGATCCTAGTTGGAGTATTCCTAACCGTGTCGCTTGGGAACGCTAGGGTAACTGTTAGGTCTCCATGGTTTTACGCTGGTATAGGAGCTGCTGTAGCCACCGTGACGCCATGGCTTATTTATAGTAAGAACGTGACAGGCGCATACTTAGGCTTCTTGCAGGTCTTCTTTGCCTCAACACAGCAATGGACGCGGAACCCCTACCTGATCCTTGCAACGACCCCCTTAGACTTAGCTGTAAGTGGTGTTTACGATTTGATCGCTATGGCGGCGATCCCGGGAACGCTCATACCATACTTCCTGTGGGGTGTTAAAGCTGGTAGGATGAAGGTTGAAGGGAGGACGCTTATCTTCTGGGTTATATCGTACGCTGCAGCCTATGGGGTTCTGATGAGGATGGCACGCTTGGTTGATTACCTTAGGTATAATGAGACGTCGCTCCCTGCCGTTGCAGTCCTGTCAGCCATGGGAATAGCAGTCCTGCTAGGAGAGGGAGAGGTTAAACTCGACGGTGTACGTTCACTCATGGCGGGGAAAAGGAAAGTCGCGTTGGCTCTTATCGCCGTCAACTTTATAGCAGGTCTAGCAGGGGTATATGTCGTCAGAAGCGAGCCGGGGATATCGGTGCCTATTCCAGTGTATGAGTACATGAAGGCTACGACCCTTCCATGTGAAACCATATTGTCAAACGTTTACCCAATGGTAAGCTATTATACTGACAGGATTGCTATGTGGTTCCCCCAGGTCCCGTGGCTGAGGGACTTCACGTTAAAAAATTTAAACGTTAAGTACGTCCTATTCAATCTTTACAGGTATTGTCCTCCTGACGCGTTGATGTACGTGGAGGCTCACCCGGAGATGTTTGAAAGGGTGCTGGTGTATGGTGGCATACTGGTTTACAGGGTGGCTAACGCTTCCTCGCCTTGACGATGAGCACCTCGCTTAGGGTTGGCATGAGCGTTCCGAGAGGGCTTAGGATGAGGCGTTTAAGCCAGTCTTTGAGGAGGCAATCTGGGGCGCCGAGGAAGTTACCTACAATTTTTTCCACGGTGAACCCGTGGCGTTTCAACTGGGATTTAAGCACGCCCGCAGTGTAGTATCGGACGTGCCCGACGCCCTCGTTGCTGTACTGGACGTACTTCGGGTACTTTCCCGCCAGCAGCCTTAGCCTGTTAGCCATGGAGGCAAGGTTTGGGGTTGAGAGGATGAGGACGCCGCCCGTCCTGAGAACCCTGTGAACCTCGTCTAGGAAAGCGTCGGTGTCTAGCAGGTGTTCTATTATTTCCTCAGCCCAGACAACGTCGAAAAAGCCGTCGTCGAAGGGGAGGCCTTCCCGTACGTCGTGTTGCAGACAACGAACACCCCTCTGAACGGCGACCTTGTATGCGTCTGACAGCTCGACGCCGTAGCACTCCCACCCGGAAGCCATTAGGGGGAGCATGGCGCCTCCAGCCAGGCATCCGCCGTCCAAGATCCTCCCAGGCTTCTCTCCCTCAAGAAGCTTGTACGACTTCAGGAAGCGGTAGCGGTCATGCTTCCACGTCAGAAGCTCTATTAGTTCCCATCCTTCACCGTAAAAGCTTAACTGTTGATGGCCATCCGATTGGTTCACTGTTCACACCGTCCTTCCACCTTCATCCCCTAGAGGATTGCTCACGATTTTACCACCCAAAAACTTTTTTGAGCGAACCTACAAAAAAGTGATCTGACGCCGTCGTTGGGGGATGCAATTATTGAGCTCAAAGCAGTCTGGAGTTGTTAAGGTTGCATTCCTAGCGGAGTGCCCTATTTGTAAGAGGACTTTAAAGCATGAAGTCGAGCTTGAAGGGGAGAGGCTTGAAGCGTTTGAAGAGGCCGTAAGTCGAGTTGGAGTCGCCCCCCTCTCATTTAACCATGGGGACCATATCTTAATAGTCTATGTTGACAGGTACATGGCTGCTAGGGCGAGCTACGCCCACCCGATTCAGGAGGCGCATGCAGCAGCGCTCGCCGAGGAGTGGACTAGGGTGAGTGTGGCTCCGGTTGAGGAGGCGAAAAACAACGTTATCTTCTTGAACTACGATAAGAAACGCTATTGCGACTCGTACTGGAGGATGGACATCCCCGCAGCCAACGTGATATCTAACGTTGAGAGGGGAGGGGCGATCTTCAGGTTCGATGACGTTGAAGTCTGGGCTTTAAGCTTTAGAGGAAATAGGCTTGTGGTTGCAAGGGAGGCGAACTGGCAGGGAGAATACTTAGAGTACATTTCCAAGTTTCTTAACGGGTTTGAAGGCGTCGACGCCGCGGAAGACCGCCTATTCCACCATTTAACCCTCGCCGTGTTAAGCGACGTTAAGGTTCTAGCTGCGGCCATGGACGCCTCTAGGATCGTCTCGGATAGGTGGAGGCGGATGAGGGTTCTCATGGCACCCCTAGAGGCGTTCCCCAAGGATGTAAAGGAAAGGTTGAAGCCCATCCTTGTGGAACTGTCGAGGGGGGCTACCGTGGAGGAGGCCCTGCTGAAGGCGAGCTTAGAGCAGAAGGCGTCCTTCGTGGCGAACTACAGGATGCTTAGGAACCTCAGGATACTCATCCCTGAGCAGCCATGAAACATTCTTAGGTGGAACCTGTTGGGTGATTTTTTCGAGGAGCTTGCAGGTAGGGTGGGCGAAGTCACTAGCCCTAACCTGAAGGATAGGGTGCTAGCTGTTTTAGCGAGGGTTTTCGCCGCTTACGGTCAGGTTGAGAAGGCTTTAAGCATGTTGGATAGGGTGGAGGATGGACTGGTAAGTGTTTGCGCAGGCCTAAGCGTCGCTGAGGTCTTGGGGTGGAGGGGGTTCACGGACGAAGCCAGAAGCGTTCTAAGCTATTTTGCGGGAAAGGTAGATGAACATGGGGGAGGTGAAAGCCTAGCTTTAAAGTTGGCGTACTCGAAAACGATTATTGAGGGGGTGGAGGAGGGGTTAAGCGTCGCAGCGGTGGAGGACGATTACCTGCGATGCCAAGCCGCTTTAGGGGTGGCAGCCGCCCTGATGGAGGAAGGGAAGCCCGTCCCCAAGAACGTGCTTAAGGTGATGGAGGAAGGTATTAGGGGGGTTCTCGACGAGGAGGCTAAGGTCGGCTTGCTTCTAGAGGCTGGACGCATCCTCGCCAAAGTGGGCATGATGGATGAGGCAAGAGGGATGATTAAGGAAGCTGAAAGGATTGCTAGGAGCTTCTACCACGAGTTTTCACGTAGAATGGCGCTTCTAAAGGTTATGTCCGTCATGGTTGAGGCGGGAATGCTTCCCGAGGCACTGGCACTATCCAATAGTCTCGGGGTCACGTCCCTCCACTACCTTGAGGAGGCCGCTGAAAAGGCAGGGGTGGAGGCGGTCAGGCTAGCTGAAGGACTTGAAGGGTACGGCAAAGCCTTTTTCGTGTTAAGAGGGGCAGAGGTAAGCTTGAACCGTGAAGTCATTCTTGAGGCGGCTAGAGAAGTTGAGAGGCTTGCTGGTAGCCCGGTGTACACTCAGTTAGCGGTTAGGCTGGCCGCCGTCCAGGCCAAGGCGGGCATGGTGAAAGAAGCGGAGGAAACACTAAGGAGGGCTTCCGGGGCTGCAAGGGGGGTGGAGCTCGTAAAGATTGCAGACGTTTTCGTTATGATGGGTAGGGTAGGGGAGGCTGAAAAGCTGCTGGAACAGGCCTGCAATGAAGTTAGGGGGATGAGGAAAGAGAGAAGGCTGTTTTTGATGATGGATGCTGGCGCCACGTGGTCTCGCGTAGGGAAGGTGGAGGAGGCGTTGAGGTGCTTCGACGAGGCGGTGAGGATCATCGGAGAAATGCCGGGTGGAGGACGAGAGGTGATAGGGAAGCTTTCACGGAGGATAGCCTCTTCAAGCATTCCTTGGGTTGCCCTTAGAGCTGCAGGGTCTCTTCAAAAGGTGGAGGATGGGCTAGCCCTCCTAACATTCACCATTAAGGCTTTAACAGAGTTTGGAAGGACAGATGATGCTGAACGCATGGCGTGTGGGCTGCCACTCCTCGCCGGAAAGGCTGGTGACCGTGCTTCAGCCACACGCCTCCTGCTTGAAGCAGCCTCCACGCTTGCCAGGGGAGGGCTCGTAGATGCTGCAAGTAGGCTGACGTCCGAGATACTTAAGGGGATTGTGAGCGTGCTAGAGGAGGGTGGGATGGAGGAGTTCGCTGAGATGGTCGAATCCGCGGCAGGGCTCGTCCCCATCATAGGTGTAAGGAGGGGAGAGAGTGGTGAGGCCGTCTTGTTTAACCGTGGCGGGCCATGCTTCGAGGTTGGCGCTTTCTTCGAGGAGCCACAGGGAGGGGTGGAGCTCTCCCTGGGGGGAGTGAAGGGGGGCGAGGTGGTTAAGCTGAGGGTTAGAGAGGTTAGGGGAGGGAGAAATGTAAAGTTACATTTTAGGGATGTTTTTGGGTGGAGGAAGTGTTTGGTTAGGGTGAGAGGTTAGGGGCGTGACGTGAAGTAGCTTTCAAGCCGCCCGGCAGAGGCCTTCTTCACTATTTCATCCGTCAGCTTTACTGCTTCCTCTAGTTTTTCTTTGGGGAGTTTTGGGACGCCGTACGCTATCAGGAGGACTGTTCTGCTTGATCCTGTGACCTTTGTTCTTTCAGCGTCCCTGTATGGGTATATTGCTATTACCCCTTCATCGTCAGTGACAACTATTTCCTTTCCAGTAAGGGGTTTAGGCTCGTGCATACCTATCCCTTGGAAGGGTTCCCCTGGGCTGGCGAAGCGGATCCTGATTTCTCCTTTAACCCTGTCCAGGTCGTACGCCCCCAAGGTTACGCCCGTCAAGGCGGAGGCCAAGTTGTACGAGTTTACGAAGGTATTTATCCGCCACGGTTTACGTCCACTTAGCACTCTTCGTATGAGGGCCTCGGCGGCAGGCCTCTGCTTGGTTGGGTCTATGGAGAGACGCCAGTAAAAATCCCTGTAAGCCCTGACTGCTGGGTCGTTCTTCAGGCCCTCAAGGGTGTACTTTGACCTTATCTCCTGGAAGGCTGAGGCTTCAAGCCTCTCAACCACTTCAAAGTTTACTTCCGCATGCACGTCGACGAACCTCGCGGCCACTATTACGAGTTCAGGGTGGGAGGTCGCCACCCTCCTATCCCATTCGACTTCTATGAAGCGCACCGCTACCACCCTTAGAAGCCTCCAAGCTTGGAAAAAGGTAATATCCGCTACTATTAAAATTTTAATGAGGTTGATGGAGGAGTGACCATGAAGGTTGTCTACCATGAGAAGTACACGACCGTTTACTCGGGTGACCCTGCATCCGCCCCCGGGAGGATCGAGGCGATACGTGACGAGTTGAAAGGAGTCTTCGACTTCGTGGAGGCGAAGCCTGCAAGTGAGGAGGACGTGAGGCTGATCCACCATGAAGGCCACGTGGAATACGTTAAAAGGGACAGCGTCCTTTTCGAGGTGGCCTTGCTCGCGGTTGGCGGAGCAATAACGGCGTCTGAAATAGCGATGAACGGGGAGAGCGCGTTCGGGCTGATAAGACCTCCAGGACACCATGCCAGCCCTGACTCCAGCTGGGGATTCTGCTACTTCAATAACATAGCCATAGCCATTGAGAGGCTCATAAGGCAGGGAAGGATCGAGTCAGCCTTGATAGTAGACTTCGACCTCCACTACGGGGACGGGACGGCGAACGCTTTTCACGGGAGAAGCGAGGTTAAGTATGTCCACCCAGAGGGGGCTAGCAGGGAAGATTACTGGGGTAACATGGAAAGGACGCTTAACTCGCTCAGCGGAGGATTCGACATTCTAGCGGTGTCGGCGGGGTTCGACAGGCACGTAGACGACTGGGGGGGACTATTAACCACGGAGGACTACATGGAGATAGGCGTTTTCCTAAAGGATTTTTCGGAGGAGAAATGTAAGGGGAGAAGGTTTGCGGTGCTGGAGGGAGGCTACAACCATAAGGTTCTTGGAAGGAACGTCAAAGCATTCCTTGAAGGCTTCGACTAACGAGGCTGCTAAACGCGTGTTCACAAGCTTTAACCCCCTTACATTTTTATGCTAGTTTCCTGTGGTAAGTCCTTCCCGAACCCCCTTCAAAACTTTGGTTTGATGGTGTGATCGCTTCCCGCGGGACAAGCAAAACCTTTAACCTACTTCTAAGGCCATAGTAGGGAAGATTTTTAGAGTGTGAAGCGTAACTTTATCTTCTAGTGGAGGTGGTTGTTTGGTTTGGCTGGATAGAAGAAGGGAAATAGTGGTTGAGATGCCTGAGGAGTGGGGAGGCATCGTCCCAAGCGAGGTTTTTCTTAGCGAGGGTAGGAGGCTGGTTGAGGAGGCTTCGAAGAGGAACATTGTAATGCGGCTTATGGGAGGGGTTGCGATAAGGATTCATACCGAGAATATCTCCGACTTCGCTAAGAAAATTGGACGCATGACCGGTAAGGGGCAAGAGTTCACCGACCTAGACTTCATGGCTTACCGTAGGCAGCGCAAGCTTATGCCAGGATTCTTCGAGTCTCTTGGCTACGTTAAAAGGGTGACGACTCTATCGTCGGCTGCCTCTGAAAGGCAAATTTACTATCACGGCAAGGGGTGGTTCCACGTTGACGTGTTCTTCGACGTTTTAAGGATGAATCACGACATAGATTTTAGAGGGAGGCTTGAAGTCGACTACCCGACTATAAGCGTCTCCGACCTGCTCTTAGAGAAGATGCAGATCGTCTTCATATCAGAGAAGGACTTGAAGGACGCATGCGTCCTGATAAGAGGGCATGACGTTGGGGAAGGCGACGAGGAATGCGTCAATGCGAAGTACATTGCTTCCCTCCTCTCAAAGGACTGGGGGTTCTGGTATACCGTCACAACAAACCTGAAGAAGCTGAGGAAGCTGGCTCCAAGCTTCGGTGTTAAAGGAGGGGACCTGAAAGACGTAAACGAGAAGATCGATGTATTAATGGAATATATCGAGAAGGAGAGAAAAAGCGCTAAGTGGAGGGCTAGGGCTAAGCTCGGAACGATGAAAAAATGGTATAGGCCTGTAGAAACGCCTGAAACGGTAGGTGGATTCGGAATAGAAACCTTAGGGAAGTAACCAGATGGAGAATAAGATCTTTAACAAGCCTTTAGTAGCCTTAAGTAGGTTAGTTTTTAATTCTTCAATTATCTCTTGCTTTTCTGGCAAAAGTCAAATAAATTATAAAGGTTCCTTTTTCAGGTGGTAGTGTTTTTTATCTATGGGATTGTTTTGAGAGAAAAAATAATTAGTTTTGTTTTTCTGGTAAACGTGGTGAAGGAGTCGAGAAAAATGGATGCTATTAGAAATAAAATTGTGGAATTATACAAGTTAAGTGTTGATTTTTCGAAAGAAATGTATGTTCTTTCTGAAAATTTTAAGGAGGAAAAGGGAAAAATATATGAAAAATTTATGCAAGAAAATCTAATAAAGAGGGTTACCGACTATCAGATTAAGGCGTTTTTTCTGATAAACTTTTTTAAAAAATATGTTTCAATTAACTTTACCCTTAGAGGGCTTATTATGGACTTGCTTTCATCCATTGGACTTAAACACGCGTATTGGAGTCTTCTTAGAGGTGATGTAGAGCTTGATGATGAAAAGGTGGACATACTTGACGAGTTCTTTTTAAAGTACCAGGTGCGCTCTACGATGGACGTCCTTATACCGTTAACCGACGGATTCTTCAATTATGCCCCACTAGAGGAGCTTCGAATAGCGGCAGAAAGCTTAGACGCTAAACTTCCCACCAAGATCATGCCGTGCTTAGAGAAGCAAGTTAACTACTGGAGAAAGGTTGAGGAGGAGGTTAAGAGTCTTACTGAAAAAGCAGAGGCTGGTGGGGTTGAGGAAGCCGTTAACAGCCTTAAGAGGATCCTTAAAATCCTTTTTCCGCTCGTAAAGGGGATGGAAGAGGTAACTCACTGTTTTACCTCTAGGATAGCGGAGCTGGTAAATGGAGAGGAGGAGGCTGACGAACTTATTGGGAAAGTTTACTGGGAAGTCGAGTCTCTGATAAGAGACTGGAGAGACGTGCACAAGTCGGCATTCAATTACCTGGTTGCTTTCTTATCCATGATTGGGAACAGTTTTGATGTCGGTGAAGAAACATTTAAGAAAGCTATAGTAGACGAAGTCGACCCTGAGAAAGTGATTCCAAGAGAGTTAAACGTGCAAGACGTGGCGTTTGCAATTAATCAGGCATTGTCAGAGCTTGAAGACGCATGGTTGAAGGCTTCAAGAATGGTTGAAAGAAGTGTGATCCTTTTCAGGGTGGCTGATGTGCTTGAAAGTAGCTTTTTAAGATTTATATCTGAGAGGTTGGTCACGAGATTTAAAGTGTTTGAAAAGTATGGAAAGCTCATACTCGAAAAACTCCAAGAAATTCAAGCTGAACTTGGAAAAATGAGTGAAACTAAGTGAAATGTTTAAGGAAAGGGGAAGGGGAAAACGCTTAACTTAAGTGAAAGGTTTCCTTCAAGAGGGTAGGCACCGAAGAGAACAACATGGCTTCCTTATTAAGTGAAGTTTCTCGTGCAGTTCCAAGCTCTAGACACTTTTATGATTTAAAAAAAGGTGGAAGGGTTTTTCTTTTTGTGGTTGTTAGCATGTGTCCCTGCGTCCTTCACTTATTGCTGACTGCGCGATGGCCTTCCGTATTTAACTATTTGAGGGGCTGCTTGAATGGACTTAAATGTTCTCCATGCCAATGCTCCGAGGGGGAGGGCTACTATGAAGAGCCATATTTCAGGCCTCAGCATGCTGGCAGTCCAAGTCCATTGCCATGCTATGTTTTCTATTAATAGGCCACTTACAGCTGCATATAGTTCCTCAAACTGGTTGCCTGTGAGCAAGCGTATTAGAAAGTTCAAAGAGAGGTATTCAGATGTGAATTCAATGTAAGGTATGATGTTACCGAGGGACCTTGAGATCAAGATGAGAAGGTAGAGTACTCCGTAGAGTGCAGACAACATAAAGCCTACGATGGGGAAGCCAAGCGAGTCATATTTGAGCCTCCAAATATGGAAGCCTCCAAGGTATACTGAGCCGATGACAGCCATGGCGAATCCTCCAATGGCGTCCGATGGAAGCCAGATAGCACCAAGAGGCGAGCCGTTTAAAGCCCAAATGTACCAGGAGAGTTCGCCTATACTAGAGGCGACCGTGGCAGCCCACTTGCCAAACTCGAGGATGCCGACTAGAAGGTACAGTAACCCTAGGGAAACAGAGTATACTGCTAACGACTTAACGTATGCTTCACGCACATGCTTTACCTTTACTTCACCCATTTTCCCACCTCACACGCTCCACACACTTCGCCTACAGTTTAGGTTGCAGCGATCTGCCGTAATAGGGAGTTTAAGATGTAAACTGACTCGACTCCGAGGAGGTGGCCAACGCTTACTATTAGTAGTGCAACCAAGTATGCTAGTATTATTCCGTAAACAACAGTGAAGGCAGTCCACTTCCATGATGCTGTTTCCCTGTATATGATGCCGATCGTCGCTAAGCATGGTATGTAGATTAACGTGAAGGCCATGAAGGCTAACCCTGTCACAGGAGTGAAGACATAAGACGCCAACAACGTACCCAACATTTCCTCCTCGCATCCCAGCAGCACGCCGAATGTTCCTACAACCATCTCCTTGGCTACGAAGCCGAACACCAGTGCTACAATGCTCATCCAGTTAAACCCTAAGGGGCGGAAGATGGGCTCCAGGGTATATCCTATAGTTGCAACGTGGCTCCAGTATATCGGGAGCCCCCAAGGGTGGGTTGAAAGATACCAGACGGCCACTACTCCAGCTACTATGATCGTTCCAGCCTTTCTTACGAACACGTAGCCTCTCTCCCACATGTGCGTCAACGTGTTTCTGGCAGTTGGCAACGCGTACGTGGGAAGCTCCATGATGAAGTGGGATGGCTTCTTCTTAAAGTATGGAATCGTCCTCCTGAAGAGTAAGGCCATGGAGGCTGCAAGCACTATTCCAAGCACGTACATGGAGAAGACGCCGAAGGTGGCGTAGGCTCCCAGTACTGCTCCAGCCACTAGAACATACACTGGGAGACGGGCATTGCATGACATGAGGGGGTTGACGAGAATTGTTAGGATTCTATCTTCCTCGCTATCTATGCTTCTAGTGGCCATCACCCCTGGAATGTTGCATCCGAAGCCCAGTAGGAGTGGTATGAACGATTTCCCGTGAAGACCGGCCTTGTACAGTATCCTATCGACTACAAACGCTGCCCTCGCAAGGTAGCCGCTGTCCTCTAGGATTGAGAGGGCGAAGAATAGGAAGAAGATTGGAGGTATGAACACTAGTACTGCTCCAACCCCGCTTATTACGCCGTCGGTTATCAGGGATGATAGTTCACTCTGAAAGAGGTTGGTGTACATCCAGTCTGCGATAAGCGAGGAGGCGAAATTACCGCTCCATTCAGGGAGGCTAGGCAGCCACCCAGCAACCAAGTTGGCTAGAAAATCGTTTATTTCCGCTCCCGTGGCTATAAAGAACATGTTTGAAATGGTGTCTGCGTGGGTGAGTGCTTCGTTAACAACCCCTCCAAGCCAGCTTATAGCTAAGTCTATCAGGTCTGATAATGGAGCTGAAACTTCAAATGTAAAGGTGAACATAGCCCATAGTATTACTGCGAAGATTGGTATGCCAAGATACTTGTTAAGAAGAACCCTGTCTATGAGGTCTGAAAACGTAACGGGCTTTTCCTCCCTCTCTAATGCCTTAGAGAGTATTGAACCTATGATCTCGTATCTTTTCTCTGCAAGCACCACTTCAGGGTCATCACCTAATTTTTCGCTAGCCTCCGCTACAACTTTTTCTATTTCATTTGCATGCGGACTCGCCCTGATCAGCTTGAGAACTTCTTTATCTTTCTCTAGCGCTTTCACGGCAAGCCATCGTGACGGGAAACGTGAAAGCATCGGATCTTTAACAATGACCTCCTCCACTTTCGATATAATAGAGTCTAACGCCTTGCCGTAGCTTACTTCGTATTTGGATGGTTTCTTTCTAGCAGCTTCAATTACTGCCTGCTTAAGCTCTTCCACTCCCTTCTTGGTTGTTGCAACCGTTGGAACTACTCGGACGCCGAGGGATGACGCTAAGGCTTTAACGTCTATCTGGTAGCCTAATCCCTCCGCTAAGTCAAACTTGTTAAGTGCTATAACGACGTTTGCTCCCAACTCTAGCAATTGCATGGTTAGGTAAAGGTTTCTCTCAAGGTTGGATGCATCGACTATGTCTATTACAACGTCGGGTTTCTCGTTTACGATGAATTCCCTTGCAATTAACTCGTCAACGGAGTGGGCTGTCAAACTATAAGTTCCTGGAAGGTCAACAAGTTCTACCTTTACTCCTCTGAAAGTGTATTTTCCCTCTTTTTTCTCAACGGTTTTCCCAGGCCAGTTACCCACGTGAGCCCTGCCACCGGTAAGGTCGTTGAACAGGAGAGTTTTTCCGACGTTTGGATTTCCTATCAACGCGGCCTTTATCGTTTCTTTTTCAGACACCAACACCTTGACAGTCACCCCTTTCATCCACGCTCACGATTATTCTTGAGAGTACACCCCATCCTAGGGCTATTCTCGAGCCCCTAACGTCAACCACTGCGGGGCCAGAGTTTGAGAGGACCTTTACTTTTGCCCCCGGCGTGAAACCCAACTCTAGGAGACGGCTTGTAAGACGCTTTCCTCCCTTAACCTCGACGATGACAGCTTCCTTATTTTGGGGTAGCATTGCTAACGGCATCTTCACTATGCTCATCCTCCACCATGACGTAGACGTTTTCACCCTCCTTTCTCCTTAGGCTCAAGTTGTAGCCTTTCACGGAAACTTCTATTGGGTCTTTTAACGGCGCATTTCTAATCAAGTGTATTCTCGTTCCTTTCACTAGCCCCATGTCGAGAAGTCTTCTTCTTAGTTCTTCTACTCCGGTAACCTTTGTTATTACGCCGTTCTCGCCGGGTTTCATGTCGCTTAGCTTTTTCTCCATGCACATCCCCTTTTAGGGCAACCTAATTTAGGTTATCCTAAACTTAGGGATGAGTTAGATGCAAATATAAGTTACCCTAATAAAGTTAGAGATAAAAAGGAGAGCCTAACAGGTTAAAGCCGCACCCCCTTACTCTTACAGTACTCTTTAAACTGGCTTACTAGCTCATTAACCAGGTCCGAAGCTTTCCGCTCATTTAGAAAGTCGACGAAACGGGAAAGTTGAAGGATGGTTTTAGGGTCTAGGTGATGCTCCAAAATGTGAGCGTCCTTTAAAGCTATCTGGCGAGGAACCATGATTAATTCAAGAAACTTCAGGAAGATATCATGCCTCCTTTTAACCGCTTCAGCCACTTCCCCTCCCTTAGGGGTGAGGGTGACGGCGCCACGCTTCTCGTAAACTACTAGTCCGCTACGCGCAAGACGGCGCACCATGTCCACAGCCGTTGATGGCTTAACATTTAACTCGTTAGCAATATCTTTTATGCGTGCATAGCCCTTTCGCCTTATTATTTCGTGTATACCTTTGAGGTAGTCCTCAGCCCTACTTGAAACATTCAACCTAGCCAACTCCATTTTTAGGTATACCTAAATTTTTCAGGTGAAAAAGAGACCTAGAAAATATAAAAAACTTATCATTAAATCACCGAATTAATTCGCATCGAGACCATCTAAGTAACACTTACGTAACCAGGTGTTTTACGAAGTTTAACAAGGCCGGTGCCTTTTGGAGGCTACTGAAGGCTGATAGGTAGCTAAGAGAATTTTTAGACGAATCGTTAAGGGTGCTCCGGAAAAGATGAAAAGCATATGGAAGGCCGCATGAAGACATGTTTAACTGTTAAAGAGAAAATAGACAGACTGAAGGTGAAACTCTGTTTTGAATTTAAATTGTTGACGATGAAAACCACGTTAGCTTCCATAAGCCTCCTGATATCAGGGGAAAAGAGTATTCTCTAAGATGGATTGAATAGCCCTCTGTCTGGATCCGCGTACTACCAAGATTAAAGATTAGTTTGAAGATTTGGTTAATAGAAGTTACGAGGGGGGCGGCGTGAAAACATTCTTTTGCCGTCCTTTTTAGAGGCGCTGCCTTAGGTGTTCTGGCTGGAGGAGGCGGCGGCCCAATACAGGGTCCGTTTCGAGTATGTCGATGTGGAGATCTAGGAAGTTTATAAGGTCTTCTTTGTCGTCTGGTAGTTTCCCGTTTACTGGTAAGTAGTTTGATACGTGGTCGCTTAGGAACCAGCTTGTAACGTTGAGGTTTTCGATGAGAATCTTGGTTTCCCTGAGCACGTCGAGGGGGGATGACACCTTGAACTCTCCGCTGACGACCTTTTCGTAGAGGGGTGTTCCGGGTATGGGGACGAGTGTTCGCACCCTTATGAAGGTTGGATTTATCTTGTTCAGCACCCTAGCGGTTTCTCTCGCGTGGCGGCGGTATCCTTCTTCCCCCCCTAGGCCGAGGATCACGTATTCTGTGAGTTCGAAGCCGGCTTCCATCGCCTTTCTCCCGGCGTCCACCATCTCGCTCGCCGTGGCACCCTTATTGACGTATTTCAAGAGTTTGTCGTCGCCTGTTTCGAGGCCTACGTGCAGCCTGGTTAACCCGGCTCTCCTTAGCTCTAACAGGTCTTCTAAGGGCTTGCGTAGAAGCGTCTTCGCCCTAGCATAGCTTGTTATCCTCTGAAGACCCGGGAAGACTTTACGGGCGAACCTTAAGACCTCAACCAAGTCTTCTGTTTTCATTACGAGGGAGTTGCTGTCTCCTATGAACATTGTGGGTCTAGGGCCAAATATGCTTTTAGCAGCCACTATGTCTCTTTTTATTTCTCTAACTGGTCTGCGGGAGAAGCGCATCCCCTTATACATTATGCAGAATGTGCACTTGTTCCATGGGCATCCTCTGGTCGCCCTTATAAGTATGCTTTGGGCTTCCGATGGTGGTCTGAACGGGGGGAAGTCGAAGTTCAACCTAGGTCACCACTCAAACATTTTCCGGGAAGAGCTTAAAAGTGTTGTCTGGGTTAATCAGCTATTTAGAGGTGGCTGTGATGGATGAAGGTAGAGTTTCAGAGTTTAAGGCCGCCTTGGTGGAGGCGGTGAGCGAGGTTGGACGGGTGAGGATTAAAGTTGGTGAGGAAATGGTTCGAGAGTTCTACGAGCTGGTAGGTGAGAGAGGGGAAGTCAATGAGGGAGATGACGTTTCACCCGCCTTCATAACGGCCTACTATTCCCTTTACCTTAGGGAGGTCATCCTTAAAGCTGTAAGTAGGGTGTTCCCCAGCCTCGTCAGAGCAATGATCCACGCTGAGTCAAAGCTGGATGTTTACGAGCCTTTACGCGTGGGTGAAACATACACTGTTGAAATGGACATCGGCAACGTCGGTGTTAAGAGGGGGAGGAAAGGCGTCTATTACGTTCTCAAGTCTCCCCTAAGAATAATCGATTCCGAGGGAAGAATCATGGCGCAGGATGAAAGAGTAGTCCTGTTTAAAGCCGGGTAGGGGGTGGAGGCGTGGAGGAGGGTGTTGAGAGAGGTGTTGACGAGGGAGTCGAAGTCACGCCACTGAAGGTGGAGTTCACCGGGGACAAGCTGGCAAGGTACTGCAGGCTGGTTAGGGAGGTTAACCCCTTACACTTCGACGAGGAGTACGCGAAGAGAGCGGGCTTCAAAGCCATCGTCGTCCAAGGAGTGTTCACGTTCTCGTACATGGTTAAAATGCTGTGTGACTGGGCTGGTGGTTATCGAAGCGTGAAACGCCTAGCTGTCAGGTTCATGGCACCAGTCTATGTAGGCGACACCGTAACGTTCCATGGAAGAGTGACGAAGAGAGACCATCAGGGAGGGAATGTGGAATGCCATGTTTGGGCGACAAATCAGGAAGGAGAAAAAGTTATGGAGGGGGAGGCGGTGGTGAAGATAGATGGTGACGGGGATAGAAACATGCAACGTTGCATTCGTAACATTTAATACTTTTGTTACGTTTTATAAGGTGGCGATGAAGTTATATAGGACTGGGAAAGCTGCAGAGATGCTTGGAGTGAGTAGAGTTACAGTAATTAGGTGGATTAAGCGTGGTAGGATTAAAGCGGTGAGGGTTGATAAAGAGTTCAGGGTTCCAGAGGATGAAGTGAGGAGATTGCTTAAAGGCAAGGTTGCTAATACAGCGGTTATCTACGCTCGCGTAAGTTCTTCAGACCAGAAAAGAGAATCTAGAGAGGCAAGTTGAATATCTTAAAGAAGTATTGCTCAGCTAAAGGATGCAACATTGTTGATATTCTAACAGGCGTATCCTCCGGATTAAATGAAAAGCGAAGAGGATGGTGTTGAAGCCATCTACGTTAATCCTTGCAAAACCTCAATCCTCTGCCCGATATGTGGGAGAAAATTAAGCCCGAATGGGCATAGGCTGTTAAAATGTGAATGCGGTTTGATTGCGGATGGAGACGTAATCGGTAGCTGGAATATTATGTTGAGAGGTTTAAAGATGGATGTGGGGAGTCCCGTTCCCCCCGAAAGCCCTCCGATGAAGATGGGAGGAGGGAAGGCTCCCCGCTACACACACATCAAAAGTTATGAAAAAATAGCGGAGAGTCAGAACGGTTAACTGTAAACCCAGTATTGCTTGTTTCTTACGCCTATGTATACTTCTACGAGGTATATTAGTGCTGTGGCTGCTATGACGTATGCGGTGAGCATTATTAACCCCTTAACGTCTAGAACTGTGAAAACAATCACGTTTACTATTTCCATTAGCTGTAACGGTAGGTAGACGTAGAATACTCCTGGGAAAGCTGAGGCAACCCACGCGGCTGTCACTAGGCTTCTTAACATGCCAGCTATTCCGTGGCCTACGCTCTCACCCTTGAAGAACCCTAGGAGGAATAGGGTTCCCGCAGCGGGTATGCCTAAAAGCACCACTGGGACGGGGTTAAACGGGTAAAACGTGCCGAGGAACATTAGTATTGACTGGGCGAGGCTGATGAGGCCGATGGGTATCACCACGTAGATTAGGATGCCGAAGCCGAGGAAGAGGAAGCCTTTAAAAATGGATTTTACCTCACCCATCCGATACTCCTCCTACGATATGGTGTAGGTGAATGGTATGACGAACACGAAGGGCTCGGTGAAGTTGAAGATCACGGTGTAGTCTCCTGTTAGGGGAAGGGAGGGGGCAGTTACCGTGTAAGTTATGGTGTCGGTGAAGTTTCCAACCGGAACGGTGGAGGAATAGCTAACAATGTCTGTTACGGGGTCGCCGTCGGGGTTCAGAATGTACGAGGAGAAGTTTAGCCGGTACTCTTTGAACCTGTTCGTAAACGAGAAGGTTACGTTGATCGTTGAAGCCGTGACGGTCACATTTGTCACGTTGAAGTTTTGCATTGGCGAGCCAACCTCTAAGGGTATCATGAGGGAGGCGGCGAATCCAACTCTAGAGTGCAGGTACCTGAAGGCTACGTAAGCATGGTATTTGAACGAGATGGAGCTATTAATGAACTTGATGATGGTTTCATTGTTAAGTATCCGTGAGAAGTTAAGGTAGAAGGTGAAGTGTAGTGGGACGATGCTTTTCGCCGGAATAACCGTTGAGATTGTCGGAACCTCGACTATTGGCTCCCCTGCGTCGTTCACCATCCTGAAGAAGATCATTATGTTGTCTATTGGGGAGAAGCCGGAGTTAATCACTAGCAGTGGAAATGACATGTTAACAGCGTTGCCTCCAATTTCCATTGCTGGTGGCTCAAATGGCGATGGTGTGACGAGGACGTTAGGTGGTATAAGGTAGTAGACTCCCAGAAGAGAGTACACGAAGACTGATGAAACAGCCAAGAAACCTACAAACTTAAGGAAACGCATGAGCCAGGGCAACTAAACACGCTCCGCCGCCAGTTAGGTTTTCACCGGCAAACCCAGGTATAATTTAAGCAATCTCATATATAGACTTCTCTGTTGCGTCATCAATTGCGGTTGAACGACGCTTAAACCATTACAAGACGGGAAGGGTTGACCTGTCTCCCAGCCATCGAAGAGGGAGTGTAGGAAGGTGGGGAATCGTGTTCATTCGTGGCGTGTTGAGGAAAACTTATAGGCGTGGGTAAGAAGGGTTACGGAGAGGCAGGAAATTTTTCCGGAAAGGTGGATTGGGTTGACCGGCTTCTTCGTAGCGGCAGGGTAGGAATAAGGACTCTCTCTAGGAGGGTTAGGGTTGGAGTTGGAGGAGCTTAAGGCGAAAGCTGAAAGATGTAGGAAGTGTCCCCTATGGAAAGGGCGGAAGAACGTCGTCTTTGGTGAGGGGAACCCTCAAGCAGAGGTTATGCTTATCGGCGAAGCTCCAGGAAGGGAGGAGGACGTTCACGGTAAGCCGTTTGTCGGACGCGCAGGGCAACTGTTAAACAGGGTTTTACTAAAAGCCGGTATTAGAAGGGAAGAGGTTTACATAACTAACGTTGTTAAGTGTAGGCCTCCAAGAAATAGGGCTCCTAGGAAGAGCGAAGTGGAGGCTTGCATGGAGTATCTTTCAGGTCAAATCTCACTTATACGTCCAAAACTAATAGTGCTTCTTGGCGGGGTAGCCCTTAAGTGGGTTGTCGGCGAAAAACGCCCCGTGACCTCTTTAAGAGGGAAACCTATAGTTAAAGGTGATGTAACGTTCCTGCCAACTCTTCATCCTGCCTCAGCCCTTTACAACCCAAGGAATGAAAAGCTGATTGAAGAGGACATGGCGACCTTGAAGAGGATTTGGGATAGGTTAAAGACCGTGTAAGCTAGGGCTGATGGGTTGCACGATTTTCAAAACGCTTTCTTCGGGCAAGGTAACCCATGAAAAGTGCGAGTCCCGAAGTGCTCCCTGCAACCGCGAAAATCATGGTTGACCTGTAGCCGTAGAGCTGGCTGATGGCGCCGCCGAAGAAGGGACCTATGGTTACCGCTAGCCCCCTAACCGTTCCCAGGAAGCCTATTGACGTAGCCCTCTCCTCCCCTCTCTCAGCAACGTAGGTTAGGGCTCCAACGTACAGAAATGACCAGGAGCATGCGAGGAGAAGCTGAACAGGAACTATTTGTAGGTAATTCTCGGCTAAGCTGTAGGCTAGAAACGTCGCGGTGGAGAAGGCGAGTCCGCATGCGACGAGGCGGCTACTCTTAAACCTGTCAACCAATGGCATTATGAGAAACTGGGTGAATGTATTGGTTGCGTAGGTTACGCCTATCCAAAAGTCGTTTGCACCGATTTCTTTAAGGAAAAGAGGGAATATAGCCCAGATGGCGTTAGCCCCCATATGCCTCAGGAAAAATGATAGGTAGACTGGGAGTCCCCGCTTTATTACGTCTCTTGGAAACAGTGGCACATCCAGCCTAGCATCCTTTATTTCCAATTTTAACGATATCAGGAAGCTTGCGA
>JAUQZD010000019.1 GCA_030587405.1 Candidatus Freyrarchaeum guaymasense
AAAGTCGAGTTTCTAAGCGGGAAGGCGACGGTAGTCTACTTCAGCCATCCAGAACCGATAACAATACCCAAATATGTTGAAGGTGTGAAAACCGTTATCAACAAGGGTGGCTTCCTCCCATCATTCGACTTCACTATATTCAGAATCCTTTCAAGGCTTGGCTTCTTTAGTGAGAAGAAGATAGCAGGAGTATCGCCGAGAAGGCTCACGGCCACCTTCCTAACGAAAACGGTGGCGAAACAGGAGATGAAGGAAGCCACGCGCACGGCAATAAGGCTCGAGATGGTGGGGGAATCCGGCGGTGAAACCCTTAAACTGGTAGCGCATCTGAAAGGCCACATGGGTCCGGCGACGGGAATGCCCGCTGCAATAGGCGCCCTAATGCTAATAAACGAGGAGGTCGAGGCGAAAGGTGTTCTCCCACCTGAAGCATGCATAGACCCCGACACGTTCATAAAGAGGGCGAGGGAGCGGATCGAGCCAGGAGCCGAACTCGTGCTGGAAAAAACATATCGTGGGCCGCTCTTCGACTAGCCGTCCTCGGAGAGATCGTAAACTAAAAACGTCTAGTAATACTGGTAAACCGTGAAGAAGCAGACTCCTCCTAAGGTAGCATGGACGACGATGGTTGATCTCTGCGAACCTTGAGAACCAAGGTGCTTGGTGCTATTATACCGATGAAACGTCAAGCCCTTTTTTACCCGAGACGTTGCCGCCTGCTGGAACCTTCTCCTTAAAGCCCTACGGGGTGATGGGAGCCACGCTCCAACCCCCATAAGATCTATACTAGATGGGAGCCGCATTCCGTTCGGCTCGACAGCCACCCATGACCCCATAGGGATACCCAAGTCCCTATGGGCGAGGTGGAAGTCCACACCGCAGATACAATACGCTACAAATCCAAATAGAATGAAGCGGTAGGGACAAACGGTACCTGTGGTTCCCAGAGAGTTCACGGCAGCCTTTCTAAAAGCGATAATTCGAAAGATTGGTGGAAACATTACGGGCGGAGGGCAGCTCGTTAAGGCTTCACGAGTGATCGTGGAGGGAAAGAAAGGCGGGGAACCTGCAACGTATATTTACGACAGAATAGGTAATGAGTGGGAGGCGGGGATAGCCTTATCCATTGGGGCTCAAATGGTCGTTGCCGGCTCCATCACCGAGAAAGGCGTCCACCCACCGGAGGGATGCATTGAACCACAAAAATTCTTCTAGGAATTAAAGAAGAGAGGTTTGAGAATCATAGAGAAAACAATCACAGAACGTGAACTCTAAAAGCAAACTCAAAGGTTAAAGGAGGACGCGGTCTCCTAGCAAAACCATTAGAACCCCCTTCAGCCGTTATGCGTCGTAAAACCATGAGCCACTAGAGGACACTTACATCTAAACCGCAGAGAGAATGAAGGCGGTTGAAAGCAGAAAACTTCAACCACTTTAGCCCTAAACGTACATTAAGTTACGTATCTTTCCCTTTTAATGCGTCTGAGACGCAGTCATTGCTAATGAAAATTTTTCTCTTGCTTCACACCCATCTACCCACTTCTTAAAGAACAGGTGCATCCCAAGAGGGAATTCAACACACATTTACTAGCGCTTCTCTCCTCGTCTCCAAACACGTGGATTCGCCTTTAAGCATTCCTCCCGGGAGGAGGGAATCTATGGAATCTGGGAGACGTGGAGTACGACGTCCTCATACTTTCGCCTAAGCCTCTTTACGAGTTTTCGATCTGCAGTGTAGAGCCTCGTGTTTAGGGTTACCGCTAGGGCCACGTAGGATGCATCATAAATAGTTACTTCCTCCTCCACCGCTATCTCCACGGCTCTCTCAGCCACCTCCCCTCTCAGGGAGTACAGTTCTATCCCGTAACTTGAAAGCGCGACGGCTACATCTTTAAGCTCATCCATACTAAACAGGTTACTGTACTTTAACGCATTTAAGACTTCAAACGGGAGCAGCTCAGGCGCCACTATCATGACTTCCCCGTTCACATGCATATCCCTCAACTTCAACGCTTTATCAGAGTCCTCCTCCTCAATAAACCACTTAACTATCAGGCTGGCATCGCCAACCACCCGCTCCATAACGCCTCTCTCTCCAGTACCTTATAATTTCAGCACTGTCCCACCTCTCACCCCCCTTCTTCCTCACCCTCTCATTCAGCAGGACAGCCCTAGCAAGCTTCCTGCCCTCCTCAGCCTCCAACACCTCCATTATTGCCCTCCTAATAACCTCACTCCAGTTAACATGCTTCAGCCTTTCCATCCGCCTCTTAACCTCATCACTCACCCTAACACTTATAACAGCCAACACGCAACCCCCTGTAACAGTAATACATGTATTACTTTACTACATGTAAACACAACAAACATTAATAAACTTATTTTAGCAATCTTCAAATAATAAAGAAGGGAATTCGGTGGGTGCTGCAGGGGGAGGCGTCAAAACGTGAACATGAAAGGTAACCAAGAAACATAGGATTCCCCTTCTCTAAGAATCAGCCTCCCGTTACTTACAGAAATCTAGCCGGTTTCAAGTGCCGCACCTCTCATGGAGCCCGGTCAGGAAAGAGAAGCACGGTGTTTAACGCAAACTCTTATATTCTCCCAACCCCTATTTTCTGATGGTGTCCTCCCTTGGTTGAAGTTAAACTTTTCCAGAGAGAGCTAAAGGAGCTGGTGAGGGTCACGCTTCCATCCCACCCCATAGACCTGGGGAAGTTCACAACCCTAATTCTAGGAGACATCCTGAAGGATGACAAGGTCAAGAAGGAACTGGGACTAAACTTCGACGACCTAAAAGTTTACCCCGGCCCTCAACCCAGGGAGTCAGCGGACATAGAACTTCTAAGAAACGGTGAAATTATCGGCATGATCAACGTTAAAACCTGCGTTTCGGGAATCCTTAAGGCCGCGTTGAGGAAGCTGAAGTCCTCAATCAGGCCGGGAGAGGATGGAGCCGTAATAATGTTCGCCCTCTGCCAAAAAGGCGAATCCACAGAGGCAAGAATGATAATAGCCCTAATCCCCGAGAAAGCCCTAAAAAGCTACGAAACCCTAGACATACAAGACGTAATCCAAAGCAAAATCAGAGAAAAAGCCGAAAAAGAAGGATACAACACCATAAACCTACTAGCAGCAAATGAAGCAATAGAAATAGAAAGGCTAAAAATAGCCGTGAAATCAGAGGAGAAGGCTGAGAGAGCGTACGAGGCGGCGGCGAGGGCGGAGGAGAAGGCTGAGAGAGCGTACGAGGCGGCGGCAAAAACCAGAGAGGAAGTTATGGGCGAGGTTAAGCGGGTCATGGGAGAACTGCAGCAAGTCAGAGAAGAAGTCAAGCAAGTTATGGGCGAGGTTAAGCACATCATGGGAGAACTGCAGCACGTCAAAGACACAGTAGATAAGGGATTCGACACTATCCTAAAAACACTAAAGGAGAAAAAGAGTTAACCTGCCACATCTTCCCTTATAGTTTTCCACCCTCTCTTTTAATCATTCTAACCTTTTTGTCACCTCTTCTAAAGAGAAAATACCTGTACTGATCCAAGAAACGCTAAAAGAAAAACTAAATTAATATAAGAGGATCAAGCAAACATTTTATCTCCCTTTTTAATCAGCTGAAAAATCTAACTCAAACAAAAAGTTTCTTTAAATTGATGGTAGATTTGGTTCGTGCTACCGTAATGGAAGGATAGGTAAATATTAGAATAATTAATGAGTTAAGAGAAAAATACAGAGACAAAGTGTCGTTCATTAATGAAGATTTAAGAAAGTGGACGGGATTGAAAAAAGCCAGCAATGCTTGAAGAAACACCTGAAAAAGAAGCTCCGATACTTCCATTAAAAAGGGAAACACCAACCTATTTCAAGGTTATGGGAAACAATCTTCTTAAGTTTATAACACTA
>JAUQZD010000038.1 GCA_030587405.1 Candidatus Freyrarchaeum guaymasense
CCAGAGATCGCCAAGCAGTATAAGCATAAGGATGATTACGTGCTTGTTAAGGCGAACGGGCTGGCTGTGGAGACTGTTTACCCGTTCTATAAGCCGTCGTTCGACTACCTTGGATTCCCGGCGACTAGGAAGGCTGCTGAGGAGGCATATAGGGAGGCTGGCATAGAGAATCCTAGGAAGGAGATCAGCTTCGCCGAGGTACATGATTGCTTCACCATAACGGAGATACTAAACTATGAGGACCTCAGATTCTGCAAGAAGGGGGAGGGCGCAGACTTCATCAGGGAGGGAATCTCCTCGATAGAAGGGGACCTACCCGTTAACCCTTCAGGCGGGCTTAAGTGCTTCGGCCACCCGATAGGCGCTACGGGTTGCAGAATGCTATATGAGGTTACGAAGCAGCTTCAGGGCAGAGCGGATGGGAGGCAGGTTGAGGACCCCGAGCTCGGACTGGCACACAACCTTGGAGGGCCGGCGAGCGTCGCTTCGGTTACCATACTAGGGAGAGCATAGCACTCTCTTCTTTCATTTTTTACGAAAAGTAAATGTTAACGTTTCATTGCTTAGCTGATGGTGTCTTCCACGTCCAGCTTTTAACGCCTGGCAAGTACCGTTAATGTTTTCAGCGTCCTTTTCAATGCTGGATCCGCTGAGGTTATATATGGTTTCTCAATGAAAACAGGAGACGGGAACACGTTGCATGGCAAATAGGGGAAAAATAGTGGAATAATCACAAGGGGGAAGGTTCAGCGTAAATTATGGGAACCAGCAGGATGATTAAAGATCTATTGAGGCGTGGAAGAAAAAGGAGGGGATTGTTTAGGCAGGCTACTCCTTGTACTTTTCCCTTAGAACTTTCTTGTCTATTTTGCCGGTGCTCGTTTTGGGCAGCTCGTCCATGAAAATTATTTTGTCCGGGATCCACCATTTCGGCATTTCCCCTGTTTCAACGTGATGCTTCATGAGATGGTTTATTATGTCTTCTTCAGTAACCTTCCCCTTATACTCTGGTTTCAACACGACCAGTGCTATCGGCCTTTCAACCCATTTTGGATGGGAAACCCCTATGGCAGCGACCTCGGCTACGGCCGGATGGGTTGATATGAATCCCTCAAGCCTAGTGGAAGGAATCCACTCGCCTCCACTTTTAATCGCGTCCTTAGCCCTGTCAACGAACATTATGCATCCGTGTTCATCCATAACAACGTAGTCGTCGACGTCGAATGCTCCAAACCTCCACGCATGCTTTGTTTTCTCAGGTTCCTTGTAGTATTCCCTAGTTACCGAGGGGGCCTCGAACAGGATCCTTCCAGGGGTTTTCCCGTCAGCTGGAACGTCCCTTCCATCTTCGTCCACTACTCGAACGAAGGATAAGGGTATAGTGACTCCTAAGGAGTTGCTAAGCACAAAGTGGTCTATAAGTTTCTCCTCGTCAAGTCCCATCTTCATCCACAGCCTAGGAATAAATACGGCTCTAGTTATAGCCGTGAGGGTTTCAGATGGGCCATACCCGGTGATGACGCTTACACCCATCCTCTTCGCTTCCTCATAGACGGAGGCTGGTAACGCCTCCCCACCATACCCGAAGAGGAAACCTTTAAGGTTCGTCACACCCATCTTCTTAGCCTCTTGGAGGATCGCGTAAAGCATCGTCGGGACGCCGCCCGTCGTAACCCTTCCGCCGACCTTCTCGGCTTCGGGAATGTACTCCATGATCAGCCTCGTGATGTGTCCCCACTCGTACCTTCCCGGGAAGATCATCATGTTGCCTCCGATGAAGCAGTAGTACGGTTGCATCCAGCCAAATATGTGGAAGTACGGAACCAAGATCAGCACCGAGTCTCTGTTAGAGGATCTGAGCGGGTATTCCATTGATGCGAGAAGTATCTGCATTGATGCCAAGACTATTTGTCTATGCGTGTGATATACGCCCTTCGGTAACCCGGTTGTTCCGGAAGTGAAGAACAAGCTGGCGACCACGTATTCGTTTAGCTCGGGCCATGAAAAAGTCTTTCCACCGGCGCTTTTAAGCAGGTCCTCGTACTCGTAAACCTCCACCCCCTCTGGCGCCTTAACCTCCGGTACCTCCCCTTCCCCGGTGCACGTGACCTGGTCGCTCATGATGATAACATTCTTGATGGTTTTAACGTTCTCAAGGAGAGCAGTAAGGTATGGGACAAAGTCTGTGTGTATGAACAGTACCTCCGGTTCAGCCACGTTCATGGTGTACAGTATCTCCTTAGGGGCTAACCTGATGTTAACCGTGAACAGCACCGAGCCGTACATCGGCACAGCGTACATGAGCTCCTGAAACCTAATAGTATTCCAGTCCATAACAGCCACCCTAGAACCCATCTCCCACGGCCTTTCAGCACGCTTAACGGCGAGGTCCTCCAGAACCGTTCCAAGCCTACCCACGCGCTCAGCGAAATCCCTGTAAGTGTATTCCCTCTTAGGAAGGTTCGGAGGGGCATAAACTAGCTTCTGGTCAGGTGCTACATGTAGCCCATGACGGAAGATCTTGTCGATGGTAAGCTGGTAGTCTTTAAAGCCAATCACATCTTCACCCAACTGGGACAATCCCCCGTAGCAGGACCAGCTAGTAATATTTAGTAAAATGATAAGTAATAAATACACTTATTAGTTTTTCTTTCCACCAACCTAGCGTTTTTCCGATCCTCGAAACCACTCCTTTAATATGAATGAATTTTAATGCAGGCATCATTCTTGCTTTTTGCTTTTTCCATAACTCCTTAGGCACTGGAAGACCCCTTACCGTTAAACCTTTCTGAGCATTCTGTAATGGTTGCTGCCACTAAGCTACGTTTTCGAAAAAATGGAGAACCATCAGCGGTCAGCTTTTAGGTCGATGACCGGTTTACTAGAACTGTTGCACAGCTTATTTCGAAGACGGCGTCGCTCTAACGTCCATCCAGCCAAGCGCAGCTACGGTCTCGCCCTTTAACATTCTCCCTTTACATGGCTAGAACGATGGGAAGCTGCCAGTTAAAGCTTCTACCACTCCAACCTTGCCTGCTTAAGCTGGGATCCTGCAAGCCTCTTCACGAAGCGCTCCGCTCCTTTAACATGGTTTTCCCTCAGGAACCTTCTGAGGGCTTGCCTGTTTGGAGCCGTGAAGAAGAATTTCGCGTCTGCAACGTCCGGGCGAAGGAACACCCTCCTAACCTTGAGGAACCCTCTTTCCGGCAAGTTTAACGCTTCAAGCACGGCTTCCAAGCAACCATACCTCCTCACCAGGGAAACGGTGGTTCTCATGCCCACTCCCCTAACACCCTTGTTGAAATCTGTTCCCGCCAAGACAGCCGCGTCAACCAGCTGAGGGAGAGTTAAGCCGATCCTATTAAGCAAGTCTTCTAGGGAAGCCCCAGCCGCAGCATCAACACCAACCCTCCTAACGACCGGTGGGGATCCGAAGAGGAAGGCGTCATAGTCCATGGTGTAAACAGCATCTACAAGCCCTTTCCTCGCCATGTAGGCTGCCTGCGCCTCGGCTTCATCCGAGGCCTGAACGCACGGCACCCCATAAGCCTTAACCCCTCCACTATGACCCTAACAGCCCTCGCGGTTCCGCCTCCACCAGAACCTCTACCCTTAAGCCTGTGAGGCCCGTTAACCCTTCAGGCGGGCTTAAGTGCTTCGGCCACCCGATAGGCGCTACGGGTTGCAGAATGCTGTATGAGGTCACGAAGCAGCTTCAGGGCAGCTGATGGAAGACAGGTTGAGGACCCTGAACTTGGACTGGCGCACAATCTTGGAGGACCTGCAAGTGTGGCGTCGGTCACAATACTAGGAAGAACATAGCCACCTTCTTCCTTTCATTTTTTGCGAAGATATTGGATAAAAAAGCAGATTTTCAGATTTCCACTCTTTAAGAAAGAAACTATGTTTTTCGTAAGCTAAGTTTTGTTTAATTTCACCAATTTGATTTTTAGCGTTAATGATTGCCTCTCGGTTGCTTCTTGAAAAGGGGGAAGCTGCCGATAAAGCAGCTATGTGCATAGATAATGCGGTAAAATAAAAACAGTTCAGTATAAAAACTTATATTTTCCAGCATCTTTAATTCTAACGGTGGCTGGTTTGACTAGTGTTAAACTCGTCCAAAAAGAGCTTAGAGAGCTCGTTCGCGTGGTTCTTCCACCCCATCCAGTAGATTTAGGAAAATTTACAACAGTTATTTTAGGACGTGTTCTAAAGGATGTAAAGAAGGAGCTAGGCTTAGATTTCGACGAGCTAGAAGTCCATCCCGGACCTCACCCAAGAGAGTCAGCTGACATAGAGTTGATAAAAGAAGGAGTTATTTCAAGAAGAATCAATGTTAAGACGTGTGTTTCAGGAGACCTTAAAGTGACTTTAAGAAGATTAGTGGACTCTATAAGGTTAGGGGAGGACGGAGCAGTAGTAGTATTCGCCCTTTGCCACAAAGGCAAATCAGTAGAAGCAAGAATGATAATCGCTTTAATACCAGAGGAAGCATTAAGGAAATATGGATCCCTCGAAATATACGATGTGATTCAAGGGAAAATAAAGGAAAAAACAGTGAAGGAAGGATACGATGTAATAGAGCCCTTAGCAGTAAACGATGCAATAGAACTGGAAAGAGCAAGAACGGCCATAGAAGCATACGACCATGCAAATAAAGCATACAAGGAGGTGAAAGAAGCCAAAGAAGAAAGCAAAAAAATCAGGGAGGAGGCAAGGCAGGCAAGGGAAGAGGCAAGAAAAGCATACGAGGAGGCGAGGCACGCAAGGGAGATTATCGAGAAGAAATTAGATGCTATTTTGGATAAGTTAAGTGGGTGAAGGGGGCTTAGATGGCGGCTATTTTGTCGAAGAAGATGTAAGTTTATACTCTGATTCTGATTATAGTTTTTGTCTTCTTGTTTTTACTCTTAGTAATTTAGCGAGTTTTAGAAGAGTGATTAAATCCTTTTTCTCGGCGTTTCCATACTGGATTGCTTCACACGGATTTCTTCCGGATTTTTTAATTGTGTTAATGGCATCTTTTGGTTCAAAGTCGTAGGCAAAGGCGAGCCAAGCTGCGAGAACGTGGCCGGTTCTACCTATTCCACCAGAGCAGTGAACTACAACTTTTTCCCTTTTTACGACGGGAGTCCTCGAGGAAAAGTAGGATCTTCACGAGTGCTTCCTTGCTACAGAGGTGGAAGTCTCTTATGGGGGACCAGAGGACTTTTTCTTCTCCGAACTCTCTTCTGTAAACATTTAAGAGAGGAGAAAGATAGTATTCTAGCTGCTCAGGAGGAAGAAGGCAGACGACACGTTTTATGCCCCTACTCTTCATGAAGCGGATCCATTCTTTAACTTTGCTATCATTAACGGTTCTAGAAGGATAACCCGGTCTCTGTGCTCCGAAGACGATTTTCTCACCTTCAAAAGCTGGTGTAAAACCGTGTTTATCCATTAGGAAACCTCCAAAGGCTGGAATTGCCTAAAGGTAGGTAAGAGAGTTAAGTATTTTCCCATTTGTTTTTCCCCGCATTCTTCGGGGTCCTATTCCGTTTTGATGATAACTGGTGAAATTTAAAGGAGGAAATTTAAAAGTTTTTAGAAAAATAGTTTCAATTACGTTGGTGGATGGCGGTTTACGCAGGAGCTTTATTCCATAATTAAAAGTGTGTAAGGAAAAGGGGGTTGGGTTTGCTGCCGGAGAGAGGTGTCTTGGCGTACTGCAACGGTGATAAAAGCAGTTCCAGCATGGTTAGCATGTCTCTTCACATTAAACCTCTTATCTTAGATTTGAGATTTTTCATCTTTACTGGCAGTCTTTAAAGTTACAACACTGGGGAAGCTTGAAAATGTAAGTGTAACTGTGGACTTAAAGTAGCATTCGGTAGAAACATATACTCGCAATGGGAAACATGAAATGGAGGAGTTCTATGAGGCGAACTATTGCACTGTTAACCCTCACCATAACTGTTATACTACTAGTAGCTATCAGCATCCTTGACCCCTTCTCGGCGCCGGTCACGTACGACAGTTTCAGAGTGTGCAGTGAAGCCGATGAGGACTCCGTTCGGAGAAGCCTAGGAGAGACGCTGCAGGCCGGGGACATAATACTAGCTAGGGATGACACCGTTGAAGACTTACTCGTCAGCTTGCGCTACTCGCCTTACTGGACGCACGCCATGATATATGTTGGAGGCGGAATGATAGTTGAGGGAACGGTGAGAGGGGTGGTATGCAGCCCGGTCTGGTACGTACTTGAGTGTGAGGAGTTCTGCGTGCTAAGGGTTAACACATACCCTCACGTTAGGCTGGCTGCAGCATGGTTCGCATGCACTCAAGTGGGGAAACCTTGCGACGGGAATTGCTTCCTGAAGCAAGTTTACGGGTGCAGTTACTACTGCAGCGAATTGGTCTGGGCAGCTTACAAGGCGGCAGTCACCGTAGCCGGAATACCCTGCGGACCTGACATAGATGGAAACCCCTGCTGGTCACCGATGAGCAGCTGGGGTGTCAGCTCGGCCGAAATATTCCTTGACACGGACACGTACATTGTTTTCTGGTATAAGCCGCAATAACCCTATGCATCCGCCTCCTGCACCCCGCGTGAGGGAAGTCAGCAAGCTTGAACGCCAGGCGGACTCTCAGCGTTCGACGCGGCACCATAGTAAATTCAACCTTAAACGCCTACAAAAATAAACTAATGGAAGTAGGGAGTGCTGGACGCATCATTTACCGGACAGAGACGCACTGTGACTACGCGTCGTTATGTTTATGTTATTCCTCTAAAAAGCACATTTCAGTCATTGACGAATTGCGCAACATCAAACCCTCCTAGTGCTCCTGATAGAGGGGGATCCTACTAGAGTGGGTAAGCGCTTTTTACGTGGTCAAGCCGCATCTGAGCGGTTCTCTACTGTCGGTGGAGGCTACAACGTCACATAGAATTTCAGCAGCGATCATCGTTCTTTCCTTCTATGTCATCTAAGTGGTTTTCCTAGAAGAGGCACACGCCATTGTTTGAGAAGCGTTAAGCGCGTTCAACCTTAACAGCTAAGAGCTTAATGAGCTATTAGAACTACCCTAGTTAAACAGGTTGAAGCATCCTTTTTAAACTCCGTGAAAAATCGCCAGCTAACACGTCAACTCGGTGGTTCCACTGTTTCGTAGCTCATCTGCCACAATCCTCGCTTGGAACATAGCAAGTTAATGTGTAGCTAGCGGTTTAGGCGTCTCTTTAAGCTCATATCAACTACCTGAGCTTTTCTTTTTATTCAAAAGTATACTTATTTAACCCCTTTCAGTTTCGGCCTCCCCAGTACTAGATACTAGATAAATGAGGGAAAGGCTGGGATGAGGGTAGAGGCTGTCAAGGCAGAGTCTGCTTTTATGTAGTCGACTAACCCGCCCTTCACGCACTTTTTCTCTCCTGATTATTTCCTAAAGAAAAATTTTTGACAGGAAAAATTTTTATACTATTTTTTATCTTAGAAAAAATCAGATAATAATTATTTTGCTGAGAAAATGTTGATGGGGGTAGGTATGAGGCGCCATCGCTCATCAGCAGGGTTCGTAAAGGTAATTCACGCCGCAGGCTTAACGGTGAAGAGGGGGGGCTTTCAGCACCCCCCTGCAGAGTTAAACTTGAGGGGGAGGCTGCACGTTTTAACGTGTCAGGTAAGTGAAACGTTAGCCCTTCCGCGTGTCTACCTCCACATTCTTTTACATTTCAGCCGGGTTACGCCTTCTACTCGGGTTCCTCCACTGGCAGCTAACACTAGTTTGTGGTAGGTCGCTGAGGGGGATCGGGCTCTTGGAGGGGGTTCTTTGAAGTTGAGCGTGATCATACCGGCTTTCAATGAGCAAGGTAGGATTAGGGAGTGTGTGGAGGAGGTTGTGAGGGTTGTAGATGGCACGGGAGTGGATTATGAGGTGATAATTGTTGATGATGGAAGCGATGATGGGACCTATAGTGTTGCTAGGGAGCTGGCCGAATGGAATCCTAGGGTTGAGGTTGTCAGGAACCGTTTGAATGAGGGGAAGGGGTGCGCCATAGTGAGAGGGTTTCGGTGTAGCTCGGGGGATGTTGTAGCTTACATGGATGCTGACCTGTCCATGCCTCCTTGGCAGCTGCCTTTGTACCTTAAAACGCTTCTTGACGCTGACGTCGTCGTAGGCTCCAAGCGGCATCCGAAGTCTGACATCGTTTACCCGCCGCAGAGAAGGGTTCTCAGTAAGTGTTTTAACATGCTGGTTAGAGCGTTGCTTAGGCTTCCTTTATCAGACACTCAGTGTGGTTTTAAGGTTTTCAAGCGGAGGGTGCTGGAGGATGTGGTGTCTAAGCTGCGGGTGAAAGGGTATGCTTTCGACGTAGAGCTCTTGTTGCTTGCGTATAGGGGAGGTTACAGGATCGTTGAGGCTCCCATCGTACTGAGGCATAGGGAGAGAAGGATTGCTGCTAGGAGCATTCTTAGAATGCTGGCTGACTTACTGCGCATCTTCATGTGGTCCCTTACTGGGGCGTATAGGAGGTGAACGAGTTGGGTTTAAGGCTGAATGTCGCGGTTGTCTCGTCGTCAAGGGGGGGAGTGTTCCCTTACACTAGGAAGCTGGTTCGCGTGCTTCAGGAGCACGGATTAAAGGTCCACTTTCTTCTGGATAGGGATGGAGGGTTGCCGAGTGCTTATGAAGGCGTCTACCCTTGTTGGAGCTCTGGGATACGCTATCCTTTCCAAGTATTCAGGGTGCTATGTACGTGTAAGCCTGACATTGTACATGTTCAACATGAGTTCTTCTTGTATGGTGGGCTGCTTTCAGCGTTGCTTTTCCCTCTACTACTCCTCTTAGCGAGGGTGATCGGGGGGAGAGTTGTTGTAACGCTTCATGGAGTAATTCCTATGGTGGAGTTCGGCGAGAAGTTTCTCAGCGTAAATCTGGTTCGGGGACCTTTATGGCTTCTTAAAGTTGGCATTTTGCTTCTCACCAAAGTAATCGTTCACTTGTCGAGTGCTGTGATTGTCCACGAAAAATTCTTCATGAAGGTTTTGACGAACGATTACGGTTGCCCGGAGGATAAGATCTATGTTGTCCCGCATGGCGTTGACGAAGTAGAGGAAAGGCTGGAGCTAGACGAGGCTAAGCGTATGCTTGGATTGGAGGATAGGAAGGTGGTTCTCTTCTTCGGGTATCTTGCAGGGTATAAGGGGGTGGAGACATTAATTGATGGGTTTAAGTTGCTGGCTGAGAGGCACGCTGACTGGCTGCTCATCGTAGGTGGAGGGGAGCATCCTCGACTGAAAAACAAAGCAGCTTACAGGAGGTACTTGGCGGAGCTACGTAACAGGGCGCTGTCCATAAGCGGGCAGACGATGTTTACAGGCTTTATCCCTGATGAGGAGTTAGCTGTGTACATATCTGCAGCCGACCTCATAGTTCTCCCGTATAGGCTGTCTATGTCAAGTAGTGGACCATTCGCGCTAGCTGTAAGCTACAAGAAGCCGGTTGTCGCTTCGAATATACCTCCATTTAGCGGGGTTTTACCTCCGTTAGCTCTTTTCAGAAGGGGGAGCCATGAGGAGCTAAGTGAAAGGGTGGAGCGTGTCCTTAGCGATGAATCTGCTAGAAAGAGAGTTTCCCTCCACATAAGGAGGGTGAAGGAGGAACGTTCATGGAGGAGGGTGGGGTTAGAAACAGTAAGGATTTACCGTGATATTTTAAGGACGGTGAGGGGGACGTAAAAATGAGGGTTTTAATGGTTACACCTGAGTATCCTCCTAAGCACGTAGGTGGAGGAGGCATCGTATACAAAAGCATTGCAAGAGAGTTTAGAAGGCTGGGACATGAGGTCACCGTGCTAGCAGGGGACTTCAGTAATAGAAGCCTTATAGGAAAGATAAACTATGTTAATGACGGCGGCGTGAACGTGTTCTTCTTACCCTTAACGCCGGCTCCAAGAACGAAAAACGTGAACTTGGCAACTTGCACGCCGCCCACGATCTCAGCGCTTGCATTCCTCACCTATAAGCTTGCAAGAGGCACATATGATATCATCCACCTTCACGGCGTGGGACACCCCCTCATCGACATTGCAGCCATTCTGTGCATGGTGTTTCGAAAACACTACGTATTCACCTGTCATGGAATTCCTAAGAGCCCTGAAAAAGCTGGCCTCATATTCCACTCGGTGTTTAAAGCATACCTGGCGATGCTTGAAAGGTTCGTGGTGGGAAAGGCTAAGGCGTTAACAGCTGTATCACATTCGCTGCTGGAAGAATGCGTGAGGAAGGGGTTAATAAGTAGGAGGATGGTGGTCATCCCTAACGGGCCAAATCCAGACCTGAACAATATGGAACCTAAATTGATCGAGAAAGTCGAAGGAAAGCATTCGTTAACTAGTAAAAAGTTAATTTTCTCTGTGGGAAGGCTGGCTCAAACGAAGGGGTTCCAGTATCTCATTAGAGCCATGCCACATGTTATATCTAAAATTCCGGATGCCATTGCGGTCATAGCTGGAACCGGACCGTATAGATCTGAGTTAGAGAGGCTGATAAACGAGGGAAGCCTGCAGCACCACGTTAAACTAGTTGGATGGATCAGCGAGGAGGAGAAGGCGGCGTTCTACCAGCTTGCACAGGTTGTTGTCATCCCGTCAACATATGAGCCATTCGGGATCATCCTGCTAGAAGCCTTAACAATGCATAAACCCATCGTAGCCTTCAACATATCACCCATCTCAGAGATGATCAATAACGGGGTTAATGGCTTACTAGTCCCCTCAGGAAACGTAGAGAAGCTGGCAGACGCAATAATTCAGATCCTTACTAACAGTAACCTGAGGCTGAGGCTAGCGTCAAACACGTATTCTGTCAGCAGTTTTCGATGGGGGGATGCTGCCAGAAAATACCTCCACGTATACAGCAACAGTTAAGCATACCTAGAGGTGGTAAGAGTGAAGGATTTTTACAACCAAAGAAGCAGGTTCTCTAGGGGTCCAAACAGGTATCTAGAGCTCGCATCCCGTACAAAAATCGTTAAGCTGATCAAAAAGCTGATTCCTCCATTAGCGGGCCAAGTCAACTACCTTGATGTAGGCTGTGGAAACTGCCTAGGCACAGAGTATTTTGTTAACTTACTTAGAAAAATCACAAAAAGGGAAGTGAAGGCGACCGGAGTTGATATAGCTCCTTCCTGTAAAAACACTGAAGTCTCAACTCTACGCCTAGATCTAAATAGTCAAAGAATTCCCTTCAGCAAACACTTTCACATAGCAACAGTCTTCGAAACTATTGAACATGTTTTCAACACAGACTTCATGCTAGAGTCAATAAGTAACTCGCTAGTCAATCGTGGCCTTCTTATTGTCACAACGTTAAACATCGTTTGTTGGAAGAACAGGATTCTGGTTCCATTGGGAATCCAACCAATTAACACTGAAGTTTCAACAAAAAAGCTGACTTACGGGTATAAACTTGGTTTTTTAAAGAAATATGTAGGTAAGTGGAAGCCTTCCGGTCATATACGCCCATTCACACTTAACTCATTAACAGAGCTATTGGAGGACAGCAACTTTCAGGTTGTACATACTTTTGGGCTGGAAAATTGGCGGGTGGCTAAGCTCTTCGAGAAATTTGCAAAGGGGTTGTGTACTGGAATTGGTGTACTGGCAATTAGGAGGTGAAGTAGCATGCTAAGTTCTAGCTGGGTGTTAAATAATATGAACAAAGAAAAAATTAGAAAGCATTATACAGAAGAAAGGCAAATTCGACGGAGAATCGAGCTGGCAACGAAGGGTTTCACTGGAAAACTAATAACACATAATTTTAAGAAGATTGTTAACATTCTAGCGCCATATCGAAAAGGGGAGAAGATTGCAGATATAGGATGTGGTTTTGGGTATCTTATGCATTTTCTCCCTGACTACGTTAGGGTTTGCGGAGTTGACCTGTCTCTCCTTGCATTGACTGTGGCAGGGAGTTTTAGAAGTTTTTCAGGGGTTCAAACGGATGCACATAATCTGCCTTTTAGAGAGGGAACATTTGATAAGTTATTCTGTATAAATCTAACACCACACCTAGTGGACTTGAAAGGGGCATTAAAAGAGTGCTTTAGAATACTTAAGCCAAATGGCTCAGCCATGATAAACTTCTTAAACAAGTATGGTTTAGCTAATTTACCCTTTACAATCCTTAAAATTAAGCGCGGCTTATACTTCCGCAATGGTCTAATGACACCATCCCCGCAAAACAGCTTCAGCTACCATGAGATGAAAAAACTAGTCGAGGAGGCAGGATTTACAATCCTAGAAACTTACGGATTAGGCATTACATTCCCCTACTTTCTTCTAGGCCAAACAATTCCTTGGGTAGCACACAAAGTGACTGATTATATGGTAAAAAACCAAGATTCCCCTCTCATAAAACTTCTATCAAACGCCATCCTATTTAAGATTAAAAAATAGAGGAGGGAATGAAACTGTTTAAATCTCGCTGTATTCCAGCTATCACCAGGTCTTCGAAGCAGTATTTGTGGAAGCTCACATGTATGGTAGGTCTTGCAACGGTTCAAACATTATTGCTGGGGTATTCCATCCATTTTGATTTTACTAACATCATAAACGGAGGGGATACACTGCAGTTATTGAACCCTCAACTATTTATTCAAAGGTCTCTTTTCCTCTGGCTGGAGTGCGGTACAGGTATTTCGCTGCCAATACCTGGATACTGGATTTTCTACGCAGCGCCACTTTACTTCTTTAATACGCTCTTCGGTAGCATTAACGTAGCCACGTTCACCCTGTTTGCATCATTATTCGCCTTATCGTCGATTTCAATGTTCCTGCTAGGATATAAAGTTACAGATAACACTGGATCGGCATTTTTCGTAAGCATTTTTTATTCTTTGAATCTTTACACGGCTATCGTATTTCACACGCCAGTAGCTCATCTAATCTACTTTTTTGGTATAACCCCTCTCTTAGTTCTAATCTTCATGAAAATGGAAGGCGTGGAGGATAACAGGAGAAAAATGTTTTACTTAGCATGCTACATGCTCTTTTTTCTACCCCTCGTCAGGACATTTAACATATTCGTGGCTTATCTTGCGATGATTCCATTAACTACGTTTATTTTAAAGTTTGGAATTAGAATTCCGGTTAAGAGGTTCATCAAGTACTTTATTTTATCTTCACTCATGATCTTAATTACTGCGTTCCCTTTCCTTATTCCACAGGTGTTTCATAGTTCCACGTTAATGACCCCTGTTAACCTAGAGTTTTCTAGGTCAGCTGCTGAGGTTGCATTACGGCAGAGGATAGGAGACTCAATACGTTTTGTCAGAACATATGCTTTAATGTGTCCATCTGATGAAACTGTTGGTGGAATCTTATCATATAGTTTTATTGAGCAGTATATTGAAAACCCCTTTCTATTTATCATTTCATATTATCCATTTGTAATGGTTTTCTTCTTACTCTTATACTGTTATCCTAGGCTTCAAAGATCTGAAAAACGTAAAATTAAAGGGCTATTGCTTTTGGCATCCCTGAGTCTATTTGCCACCACGCCGAATTTAACGCCACTCGGAATAATGCTTTACGAAAGCGAAATTTATATTTTTAGATCTGCGTGGAAGTACTTCAGTGTTTTGTATATATTATCCTTATCCTTAATCTTATCTACATTGCTAAAAAAGTTAAGGTTTCATTTCCGAAACAAAAAATTTTTATATCTATTGCTGGTTCTCTTTTTGATCCATTCGGTTTACATTCTGCCAGCTATAGTACTTTATGGAAGAACTATAAATCAGTCATGGGTAGTGAAGGTGCCTGTAGAATACTATGTTGCCGCAGAATTTCTA
>JAUQZD010000045.1 GCA_030587405.1 Candidatus Freyrarchaeum guaymasense
TTCAAGCTTAGTTTTACTCTCTATAAAAGGATTTAGCATCTTTTTAATCTCGGCTCCATACTTGTTTACCAGCATCCACTCATAGTGTTTTTGAACGCATCAGCGAATTTATCGATACTAAATGTCCCCTCAGATGAAGAGATTAACTCTATCACCTTAGCTTAACGATGAAGTCGATTGTATTCCCACGCTTTGTTCTCTTGAGCACTTCATCCAGTTTATCGTATTTTGATGGCTCGCGGTTTTTGCGTAGAGATAGAGCTTTCAGATAGAGCCGACAGGCTTAGACATGCCATCGACAAGCTTTCGTCGTCAGCTTGCGGGGGAGGTTTCCTAGTGGTCAGGCCTGAAGTGCTGAATAAGGCGGTTGAGCTTTCCAAGAAAAGGGATAACGTTATCGTGGTTCCGAGTGATAGGAAGGAGGATCTGCCGTAACTCTGTAACTCTGTCCGGCGAAGGGCTTGAAAAACTAGTTCCTGCAATTCTTGATAAAGCGTTTAAGGGTGAACGGTAATATGGAGAATAGTTCTAGAGAGGATCTTATTGGGGAGATTTTCGGAGCCATTTCTACGAAATTTTCCGAGAATATTGAGAAGCTTGCTGCCGTTGACGCATTTCTTCAGTTCGCTCAGAATCCCACATCTATGTCGGCTGGTTACGGTATAAAGGAAAGTTATTCCCTTATCGAGCGAAATTTATCTGAGAGATACGGTCTCGGAAAGATCACTTTAAAAGCGATAATCTCCTTCCTCAAAGAGTCTGTTCATAAAATGAGGGAAGTCAATTACGATGTTTACTTCTGGAGAGATGCCATAAAGGACTACATAAGAAGCAAGCATCTCGCAGATTTCATCGAGTGGTATAGTTCTATGTACGAGAGTCTTAGCGAAGTGGAAAGAAACAGGTTTCTCTTCCTGTTATACGTCCTGTCTAAGACTTCTAGTCTTAACGATATTCGAAGATGGCATGCTTGTTTTTTCGATAAGGAGGAAAGGATCACAGACGACGAAATGAGACGTATGTTAGTAAGACTCGGCTTAGGCAACATTCTATACTACCGATCTTCAAGCGGTTACGACCAAGATCAGTTTGTACTATCACCCTTTCTTGCCGATCTTTGCGAAAGATTTAGAGATAAGGTTCCGGTGGGAGAGGAACAAGTCGAGGAGTTCTTCTCTAAGTTAAGCTTAGGCGATATAAGGTTATAGAGCTGTGTAATAAGGGAAGCGTTCCAGTATTAGAAAATAGAGTTGGGAGAATTACGCAGACATCCCCCTTAGTAGTAGAGGCGTCCAGATCCTACTTCGCAATATCCCCGTTTGCGATTGGCAAACTAAAAGAGTTAATTAAAGCTCGAAAGCTAGAACTCACTAGGGAATGGAAGAAGACCTTCGATGAAATGCTAAACTCATTTGTGAGGGAAAGCTATCCGTGCGCTGAATTAAAGGTAGTATTTGAGGAGGAGGGTGCTTACTGCTGGGAGATAAGGTATGTGGAAAGCCCGGAGAGGGAACCGATAAGCATTGGCGTTCTCTTAGCTCCTTACATCTTCAAAATAACACAGTATTCAACGATTCTTGACGAGGCGAGAAGACACTTGTCTTCTCGTCTAAACCTGATCTTCTTTATCAAGGAAACCCTTCCAGCAGTAGTCGACAGCCTTAGATACGTGAACGAGAAGAACCTAATTTTCCTATTGAACGAGAGGGAAGAGAAGTTTTATGTTGCGGAGAGAAGCGGCAGACTTCATGAGAATGAGGAGTTATTGGTTAATGAGTTTTTGTCAAGGTTCTTACCCCTAATTGAAAGGAAGGTTGGAATAAGCGGGACTTGGCCGCCTTCTCTTAAGGATTACCTCGAGAACCTCAAGTACCTCAATAAGTTTCCTAGACTGGTTGACCTCAGGATCAGCGTACCCAACATTGAGCTGGAATTGAGAAGGAGTCTCCGGGAAAAGCTTGAAAGGACGTTTGGAGAGAAGTGGATAGAGGAAGTTAAGGGAAGATTACCTAGAGACGTAGAAAAACTGGAAAGAACCGCTAGGAAGAGACTGGATAAGGGGGAAATTAGAGATTTCTTAGATGGTGGCGCGCTAGGTGAGCTAATAAAGATCCTCAGGACGTTCGCAGAGGAGCTTAACATAGATAGGAGTGGGCTCGAACACCTTAACTTGATCACACAACATAGAAAACTTTTCGAGCACCCTGTAAAAGATCGAGAAAGCGACATTGACGAAGAGACCTATAGGAAGCTCAAAATAGCCTTAAAGTACGTTAAGGAAGTAATCTGTCTTGAGACATGAAGCCTCATAGAAAGAGCATCCTTGACAGATTGGAAGAGATCCACCCCTGCATTTGGGTTAGTATGGTATGAATTGTCTGCGTTGCATGTGCTACTATGTAAAGAAAACCGGTTCACTACCTCCTTTATGCCGGAATTGTTGGAAAGTCCTTGCGTTCTCCTTGCCTCCCGGCTTTTCACTGCTTCGACTGGTGGGATGTGGGGTGGGCGGCTTGGATCAGCTTATCCACTATTTCCGCGACCTCCTTTGGCTGTGCTTTCAACTCTTCTCCCAGCAGTCCTGCCCGGAATATTTCCTTGCTTTCAGGTATGACCCCTAGGACCCTTGACCCGTCTACCAGCTTCATTACCACTTCTGCTGTTTCGCCGTTGACCCTGTTGAGGATCAGGTAGGCTGGCTTACCTATGCTCTCGGCCATTTCCATTATTTTTCCTGAGAGCTTTGCTGACTCGTAGGTTGGGTCGACTACTACTAGGATGAGGTCGCTTCCCCCTTCGACGCCTCTCCCGAAGTGCTCTATTCCGGCGTCGGTGTCCACGATGACGAACTCGCCCTCTTCAAGCTCTAGGCTTTCAAGCAGGGTTCTCGCCAGTGCCCCCATGGGGCAGGCGCACCCTTCGCCGAAGCCGTGAACCTTGCCTATGGCTAGAAGGGATATGTTCCCCTTTCTGGACAGGAACCTTTCGGGTATGTCGCGGACCCTGAGCCTTAGGGGTTCACCCTTATCCTTCTTTCCCCCTTTTGACAGGAATTTTTCAGCTGTTTTCCTTCTGCCTCCGAAGTAGTTTACGAAGTCTTCTGGTAGCTCTACTCCAAGCTGCCTGTGAAGCCCGAAGTTTGACTCGTCCATGTCTACGACGAGGACGTTGAACCCTCTGCCAGCCAGGTTCTTCGCGATCATCGCTGCAACCGTGCTCTTACCACTGCCCCCCTTACCGCACACCACGACCTTCACCATTTAACCTCCTTCAACACCTGATCCGCCAGTAATAATTAGCAGTAAATAAGTAATAAGTGTAACCTGTCCTCTTTAAGCATTTAAGGCTAATCGAGGAATGGTGTTCGGGGTTTCCGCGTGCGTAAGGTTTACAAGGAGGATGTTAAAGGGTGGTTTGTGGTGAAGGTGGATGCGGAGCATAGATGAAATAAATGAGAAGATAAGGCGGGGGGAGGCTGTCGTCCTGACGGCCGAGGAGCTTAAGGGGATGGTGAGGAAGGGGGAGGCCGTCAGGCTGGAGGATGTGGACGTTGTGACCACTGCTACCTGTGGCTTGATGTCCGGCACCGCGGCGATCCTAACCGTTCCCGTGGCGGAGAGGGGGGCTTTTGACCGGGCGGAGGAGGCGTGGCTTAACGGTGTTCCAGCCATCCCTGGCCCCTGCCCTAATGAAAGGCTTGGAATGGTTGACCTG
>JAUQZD010000012.1 GCA_030587405.1 Candidatus Freyrarchaeum guaymasense
AAGCCTACAAGCCTACAAGCAGCTCACTCCGCTTGAAGCGTTTAACAGCTCGCTGTCCTTTAAAAGGGTTTTAACCTTTCGCCGCCTCATGCTCTGACCGCTTTACCACCAGCCTTCACTTGGTAGCTTGGTGAGTCCTTCACTCCGAGAGACGTCGCTGTTGGCGGCGCCTCGATGAGTGCGGATTTAACTAATAGGCGCGTGGATCCTACTTTCGCCTACTGGTGGAGCCGTAAGCTTTTTCCCTTCCTCGCGAGCATAAGGGTAATGGGTTTGATGTTTGTGTTGTTTGGCTCCTAGGTGTTTGAACCCTTCCTTCCCCCCTCCTTACGTTTATGCTTGTGGCTCTGATTGGGGTGGCGTCTCTTGGAAGCCTTTCTCCTAAGGGCTTTGCGTGGCGTCTCTTGTTGCTGGAGGGTTTAACGTGGACGTTTGGGTTACTTCTGTTAGTATTTCTCCTCAGGCGGTTTTCAACGTTATATGGTATGTTGCCGAGGCGTATGGCTTCGTACCCGACAGAGTATATCTGATCTGGAATGAGGGGGTTGCCAGACAGCTTGAAACCGTCAAGGAGCTTGTCGACGCCCTCTCGAGGTACTACGGTAAAAGTGTTGAGGTCGTGGCTGACGAGAGCGTTAGAGTTTACGAGGAGGACATAGAGGAGTTTAGAAGCAAGGTGGGGCAGCTTCTGAAAAGCCTCAACGCGGAGAAGAAAGGCCGTATTGTCGTAGACATAACTCCTGGACGCAAGTTCATGTCTTCCCTTCTCCTCGCAGCCGGGATGACGTACGCCGACCACGTAGTCTACCTTCTACTGAGAGACCTAAGCTACATGAACAATTTCCTTTTTCACATCCCCTTCTCCCTTCAAAAGCTGATCGACCTGAAATCCCTGTTTAAATCCACGCCACCACTCTCAGGAGAACGCGCCAAGGGGGAACGCGAGAAGGTATTCATAACTAGGAGGGACGTAATGTGCGTCTTGAACTCCCTCTACCTTGACAATAGGCTGGTTCACGATTTGAAGGTTAAAAACCAGGTTATCGGCCGCCTCTCCCTTAAACTAAAAAGGAACGAGGCACTCTTTAAGCCCTACCCTATCTCGTTCTTCGACGAGGTTCACGGGGACTCCTCCCTTATAAGGGAGGTTGTTCTGTCTTCAGGGATGGCGCGCTTCGCCAACGAGGAGGAAGCCTTCAAGGAGGTTTTGGACAGGGTTACAGGTGGAGGGCGTACGGTCTACGTGGGCTTCGACACGAACTCCCTGATCTTCAGAGTTCCATCGAAGCTCATGGAGCTCTTGGAGCGGGGATACGCTCAGAGAAAGGCTGAAATGCTAAGCCTAAACTTCACAGTCTCCGACGAGGTTCTCAGGGAGGTGTCGAGGAACGTAAACCAGAAGCTTCCATTCGACCCTAAACTGGGAGAGTACTCCAACCAGTTAACGCCTAAAGCCAGGCTGTTCATGATAGCTCAAGGAGAGCTGCAAACGCTCAACAAGCGTAACTATGAGGTAGCCAGCTCGGACGCCTCGGGCAAGAGCGGGGATGAGAAGATCGCCCTAGACTACAAGAGCTTCGCGGCAGAGAAGGGAGACACCATAGTTTTCACCACGGATGACGCAGCCTTCATAGCAATGGAGAACTACGTTAAGCAGGGAGTGATCCCCGTAAAGCTCGAACACCCCCAGCAACAGGAATCATACGTCGGGAGATGGGATGATGCGAGAGACCTCCTCTACTATCTCTCCACGGTTCTCGGGGAAATATCAATTCCCCCATATAAGCTTAAAGGCGTATGGGGTGGAAAAAACGCAAGGGACTGGAGGCAGGAGCGACTAGCACTAATCAACTTCGAATACAAGCGCATCCTCGACGTTAACGCTAAACTTTAATGCTCCCTGCCCTCTTAGCTTCTCCAGCCCTCCACCCCTCCATCCACCACCTCTTGGATAGAGTCCCGTTCAGGATCCTTGCCTCCTCGCCAGCCGTCTTTTAGCGTCCATAACCGCCTCACCTACCGCTCTACGTAAATCCCTGTCCGTTAAGCCTTCAGCCTTAAACCTCTCCACTAGGGTTGGGTGTGCCTCGTCAAGGTACCGCACTATCCTTTCAATTATCACCCCGGTGTTTCTGGCGTCCATCACGTATTCCTCTCCAAGCTCAACTGCCAGCTTGGCAACCTCGTTCACAGCCTCCTCCTTCACGTCAAGGTAAACTCTAGGCTCCTCCCTTTCCTTTTTCTTCTTTTTCTTCTTTTTCTTCGGCTTCCTCCGCTTCAACTCAACCCTCTTCTTCACCTTGAAAAGGAGTAAGCTCCCCGTTTTAACGTACTCTTTAACTTGGAAGCCCTCCTTCGGCGTGAAGGGTGCTTTAACCACCGCCCCTTCAAACCAGTCAGGCCTGTGAGCTATGCTTTCAACCCTCTCCCTAAGCTGGTCTACGCTATCATACTCCACCCTGACCGCTCCGGGGCGTGGCAGGTTGAACCCGTCTATCACCTCGTACTTCTCCGGGGGAGGTATCCACCTGCCCTCTAACCCCACCTCGAAAACTGCAACGTCAAACGGCTTCTCGTAGCCCTTATGGAACCCCATTGGAGTATACCTGCTTCCGAAGAGCTCCACCTCCATAACGTACCCCTCCTCAGCCACATCCATTATCCTCTTAGCTTTCTCGGGCTCCATGACTGCCACGTATATCAGCCCCCCAAGCTGGTCGCTGGCCACCGGATCCCCGTTGTGCTTGAACAGTCCGCTGCCTGAAACCTGTATGTGGGTTCCGTCAAGCTTCTGCTCAGCGTACACGACGGGCCTGGCGGCATCCAGGTAGGAGTAAAGAGCGGGACTCGGCGGGTCAACGTGGTACGGCTTGATCGCTGGGCGCCCTTCCACCCCTCTCTTGAAAAGCTCAACTAGCCTCTCGGCTTCGCCACTAATGGAGTCAACCCTGTAGCCGCTCCTCTTCAAGTAGTTTAAAGCCCGGGGTAAAACATCCTCGCCGCTCATACCTTAAATACCGTTTCAACCATATATAAACCGAACAGGCACGGGAGCCCCCAACGTTAAACGTTGACCGTCCCTTCAACTGTTAGGCTGCTTGTTTTTATCGTTAAAATATTCTTTCAGCTCTCTGCACACTTCTTCAGGCTTCCTGTAGCAGAACAGTGTGTCATTCAGCATCCGCAGGGATGCTGCGTCAGCCGTGCTCACGGGTGGAAAGGTGAATCTTGGTATTATTGAGGCGTTAACCCAGAAGTGTTCCGTTCCGGGTGGCCCCGACTGGATGGAGAGGTTGAAGCTGTAGATGTTCTGGTCGCCCATGTACCGTAGCACCATTCTGAGCCCCCTAGAAAACCTCTTGAAATCGTCTCTTGAGAGGGATAGGATTGAGGGCTTGCCGTGGAAGACCGCTGTCACCTCGAAAAAGTAGCTTCTCGGCGTGAAAGCCGTCATCCAGTGCACCCCGCCATCGCCTCCAATGTATCTTTCACCGAGCTCCCTCTCCCTCTCAACTAAGTCGTTCCAGAACACGCCGCCATGCTCCTCGTAGTACCTTTCGGACGCCCTCAGCCTTTCCCCATAGTAGCCTAGCGGCGTGTCGTATGAGAGCACTTGAAGATGCGGGTGTATGATGCTTCCACCCGAGGGAGGCATATAGTTCCAGTTTATAAAATGGTATTTCTGGTTTACGTCATGCTCCGCAACCCTCTTAAGGTACGTTTGCGAAGCAGTGAACGCGTCCACCAGCGTCTCCTCCGTAAACCCGGATATCTCAACGAAGTGCCTCCTTGTCATTATGGTTATCGCGCTGTACTCCGCGTAGGGCATTATGTTCGGGACAACCAACGCCTCCCCTACCCTTATCCTTCCTTCCGGAGCTATTTCCTCCGTGAACATGGGGGTAACCTTCTCCGCGTTCCCCGGGCAGAAAGGGCAGCCCTTAGCGGTTTCCTCGATTACATCCGAGAGATCGGCTTTTTCAGGCGGTCTAAACCTGAAGTCCACCAGCATGCATTCACGCCCAGTTAAAGGGTCAAAGCGCACCTCAATCGGCAGGGAAACCCTTTCAAACCCTCTTCTGGGGTCCAAGAACACCGAGCTTTTAACTATTCTTCTGAATTCGACACTCACACCACTCACCTTCTCCTCCGCGATGCAGCCCTACAAGGCAGACCAAGCGACTTCAAACCTCCCTCACAAGATGTGAGGAAAGATTTACAAAGCGCTACCCGCCACTTCACCCCTCATCCACCTGAAGCCACCGGGTTCCTCCTTCAGTCAGCCCCCACCTCCCATCCTCTTTCAGTCCTTACGACGCCAAGCCTCAATGAAACCTCCTCCTTCAACCGCAGTAACTCCCTTACCTTTCCCTCCCGATCGTAAACTACCACCCCGTCCTCCAGTGCGTCGAACACAAAGGGGTTTACTTCCTCAACCATCTTCCCCGCCTGATCGTAGCTGTAGGGGGACGGCTCCACCATGCATGAGTCGTCGAGCTCCCTAAGAATCAAGCTCTTCTCCATGTAGTCGACTTCCCCATCATAGATCACCAAGACGTCTATGTCGCCCCCCTCAACTTCCTCCCCCTTCGCAGTCGAACCGAAAACAACTATGCCAACCGGCCTCTCAGCTTCCACAACCCTCTCAACATAGCTTTTTATGTATTCAGCTCTTGCCGATCTCCTCCTTAACGTACTCCAAGATTCTCCTCGCATACTTCACCGCCTCTTCAGCCTCCTCCCTTCCAAAATAATCCATAGGGGCACCACGGTCAAAGCTGTTAGGATACCTCGTCGGAATATATAGTACCTGTCAAGTACCCTAGCCATCCTTAACAGCTCCCCTGAAGAAGCAAGATCCCTCAAAATAAACGATACAGAATGCCCAAGAATTTTTCTCCCCTTTTTCTCCGCCAGCGCTTTCGCAGCCTTCTCCGTGCTTTGCTGCGCCTGAAAGCAAGCCCACTCATAGTGGCCAGCGCTTACGCTCGACTCAGCAGCTCTAAGGTCAGCCTCAGCCTGCCGCAGCCAGTCCACGTAACGCCGCATCCGTCACCCCTCACCCTTCCCATGAAACCATACAGCAACCCCTCCTTTTAACCCTACCCTCTGAACAATGAGGTGCTGGTAGCGAAAGCAGAAAAGCGGGAAGAGTAGATGCCGCCTCAACAGGAGCGGTTTAATCTGCACCTACTACAACGTAGGCCACATGAAGACCGTAATCAACCCGGATGCCTATAGAGGCCTTAGGGCTGAAGCACTCAAACCTCAAGTCTGCAGGCGTAGAGCAACCTTAACCGCCAGCGCAGAGCCACGCACATTTAACATTATCAACTTTAGAAGCTAAACTGTAACATCCTGCTACCCGGCCAACCCCCTCCATCTCAGGGGAAAAAATTGGTTTCACTGTTTGATCTCCGCAGCGGCGTTGGAGAGAACCACATCACCTCTCTGATTCTTTGACCGGATGATGTACTTCCCCTCGTCCACCTTCCATCCTTCCGTGATTATCGTGTCTCCAGGGTATACTACGCCGGAGAAGCGCACCTCAAACGATTTAAGCCTGCTCGGGTCATTGTCGCAAACCTTCCTCAGTATGGACCTGCATGCGAACCCGTAGGTGCACAAGCCGTGCAGGATCGGCCT
>JAUQZD010000005.1 GCA_030587405.1 Candidatus Freyrarchaeum guaymasense
CCGGAAAAATTATGGATTATATTTATATTTTTTTGTTCAGGGGGATCGTGTCCGTGCGGCGAGAAGCTTGGGAAGGGCTCTCCACTACGTTCAAGATAAGAGCCTGTCTAAGGGATTCCTGGGGTTATCCCACGGCTCAAGGGAGGACGAAGTCGCCCTTCAAAAGGTTCCCCTTGAAGCAATCGATGACGGGATTTCATCGGCAGTCTGCTCCCCCCACTACGTTGAAAAAGTTATCAGGGAGGTTATGAGGGAGGCATGCTGGGCGTCGGCCGCAATAGCTAAGGCTGTGTTTGGAATGAGAGATCCTCCCAAGGAGCTGCCATCCGCGTTGAGACACGCCAAAGAGAGATATTGGAAAAGAACGATTCCTCTAGCCGCTACGGCGTCAATGGCATTCCTGCTGGCGGCGGCCATAACACGAAACCTCCTCCTAGCTCTAGGAGTCCTGTCAGGATACGTAATCCAGCTACTAGACAGAAAATACCATTACTTAAAGAAGGAAGCTAAATGGTTCGGCATCAGCTAAAGCATGCATCGCGGAGGGAAACGCCACACGCGAAAGAAGGAAGAGAAAACCCTCAATCCACCCTCCACGGTGAGAACAACATTCTCATCAGCCGCTCACCCAGAGATCAACCATGAAACATTAAGGGTAAACCAACACATCCTCCACCCGGCATCCACCATTCCACGCCGGGAAACAACCCCCACATCACTGGAAACACTACAAGACGTAGCCCTCCGGACGCCAGCAGTTACAAGCAACCACGAAGCCCCACCCAAGCCTCCCAACACCCATCCCCCCACCAACGTTACCCATACACTTCACGCAAAACGGTGAAGGAAGCGTGCAGGATCATACACGTGTAAAAAGATTTCCCCGGCTTCAACCGCGTCACCGCTACAAACTCTGGAGGAATTGGACATACACGTGTAAAAAAACCTCCAATTTCAGCGTGGAAAGCGTGCAGGATCATACACGTGTAAAAAGATTTCCCCGGCTTCAACCGCGTCACCGCTACAAACTCTGGAGGAATATAGAGAAATATTGTGGGGTGGTTTGGGTGGAGTTCTCTTTTAGGGGGATGCCTTAAGGTGGGTTATGAGGGTTGTGGCTAGGAGGGGGTTAAACGGGGAGGGTGGTTTTTCGTTTGGATGTGTTAAACTGTGAGCGGTTTGATTTCTTGGGGCTGTTGGGCTTGTCTGGCTTCGGCGTCTGTGTACGCTGCCAGTAAATGAGAGCTGGTGTTCATGTTCTGGCTGGGAGTCTTCGTGGGCTTTGGCGCTTGCACTTAGGTTGCACTTGCCACTGTGTGCTCCACTTTAGAGTGGTTGTATCGTATTTCTGCCATTGTTGAAGCCTTTAGTATGAGGGTTTTTCATGGTTTCGCTGGTTTTAACTTCACCGGGGCTCGGAGGCCGGTTTCCCTCCATGTACGTCTAAGCGGGAGGGCCTTCTCACCTGATTTAAATTACGCAAAAGGCATGGTGTACTTTTGCATGTCTGATATCGTAGCCTTAAAACCTCGTAGAGGGAGAGGCTTGTTATTCTACATGTCTTAAAACGTGGAGGCTTTAATAGAAAAATATTAAATGGTTTGTTTGACTATAAAGAATATAAATGTGTGAATTGGAGTAGCTTTTCATAACGGAGAGATGGGATGGGAAAACATGAGGGGTAGGCTGATGCTGGCGGTCGTTACGGTGCTGCTTCTAGTAGCGCCACTCGCGCTCGTAAGCGTTAACTCCTCCCTCACTTCACCCTTCACCGCCTCGACTTGGACGGAGAGATCGCCGGCCGCCGCTCAGGACGATGGTAACGGAGGGGAAGAAAACCATGTTTCCTTTGCAAGCCTGCACGTTTACCCGTCAGCCATAGAGAATAAGACAACGGTTGTGTACTCGGAGAACTTCGAAGGCTTCCCGCTGGGAGAAGTCTCAAACATCACCAAGGATGGTGGTTGGGCTTCACTAAGGCTCTCGATCCACTCGATGAAGGAAGGGTTAAACGCGTCCGCCCCAAGCTACCTGTCGACGTTCCTAGCTAACCCGATCAGGGGGCCAATACCAGGGCACCCAGACCATATAAAAGGGCCGCCGGACGTCTACTACTACTCATTCTTCTACCAGTTCTCGCAGATGCTGGTTAACATGATTTCCCCCCACTTTAACACTAGTTCTGGGATTATCATAGTAGGCCACCCCTCCGACTCAAACTGGTGTAACGAGACTGCAAGGGGGATCTTTGAAAACATTTCAGCGGGGGCGAGGGATGCAGGCATACTCCTTGAGATAGTTGACAGCGATGTCCTCACGTTCACGGACGCGAAGGGAGGAACCCAGGTCCTGAGCTACGTGATCTTCACAGCCTTCAACGACTCGGAGACGATAATAGACGTTATGTCACAGCAGTGGGAAGAGGGACCACCAGATAAAGTGCTTCAAGCCAAGGAGAAGTACCTCATGATAAGCAGCGAGTGGCATGGAAAGTGGGAGTCGTCAGGCGAGATGGGAGCGGTGATCGAGGGGGGTGTGAAGCGGTACGGAGACCTCTACACGGTTAGCTTAAGGGACATCATTGGAGCGCCGTCGGATGTTCAAAACTTAGAGTTCGAGTATGAAACATACGTGGTCTTCCACCTCCCCATGAACGTTAAGGAAATAAGCTACACACCCCCGGAAAGGCAGTCGTGGCTCTACCCCTACCTCCTGGTGATAAACGCCACGGAACCAGCCCCAGACTACGCTGTAACGTACACGGTCTCAGCCGGGAACCCGCTCATAGTCGTAGATTACGACATGACGAACTGGAATATGACTGCTGGCGAGACGGAGAACATAACGTTAACCGTGAGAAACGTTGGGGATGCCACAGCCTACAACGTGTGCCTGTACCTTGAAAGCCAGAACACCACGGCTGTGTACTTCACGGACGGGCCACCGGACGAAAAATACCACTTCAACACCACGGTAGGCGACTTGAACGCTGGCAGCAGCGTCACAGTGGAGGTGAACGTTACGGCGAACAACACCGGGATGAGCCACATACTAGTGGTCTCCGCCTACGCGTCATCAAACAATGACAACGCAACACCATACCTTTCAGCGGTGTACTTCCCGTGCTGGGTTGAGGCAGGAGACGTGCCGCTCCTGGTGATCACAGCAAACTTCTCAGACTGGATCCTGGACGCCGGCCAAGAGTTCACGGTCAGGTACACGGTGAGGAACGTCGGCGACTACGACGCGTCCAACGTGACCGTCTCCCCAACCCCATTCGGCCCAGTCACCTCGTGCAACGTAACCCTAGGACCATACGATGAGCCATTAAAGCTAATGCTGGGCGACATAGCAGCGCATGGAAGCGTCACGGCTGAGGTCAACATGACGCTTGAGACGATAGTCGCCGAGCGGGGAACGCCGGTCACCCCAGCCGTAATCCTCTTCACAGGCGACGGTAAGATAACGGACCCCAACCCTCAGGGAGAGATGCTCGGGCCAAATATCTAGGATTCTGCAGAGCGCTTACTGCCCGCCCATGCCCAGATCCAGCACGTCCCTGTTCTTGGAGGTTGAAAGGTGGCCTAAAGCGTTCACGGTATCCGCAGGAGGGGAAGTGCTTATAGGGGTTAAGGTTAGGAATAGGGGCACTACCACGGTTAACGTGACGGTTCTAGACATGTTCCCAGGTGAGGCGTTCACCCTTGTCGAGGGGGACTACGAGGCAAACCTAACGCTGGCCAGCGGCTCGTCGACGGCGATAGTTTACGTGGTCAAGGCGAAGAGGGACGTGTCGATAAGGCTGCCTGTGGCAACGGTCTCGGTAAGCTACTACAGGTACCCATACACGTCCGTCATCCTTATAGGTGCACCTGTTGAGCCTCCCTCAGGCATGAGCGTCGAGCTCCCCGCAGGAAACAACACGGTAGACGCAAGCACCGAGGCAGGGGTCTCGATAAACATTCAAACATCTAAACCCGTCAAGGTGACCATAGAAGGACTGGAGGAGAACCCTGGAGGACCTCCTCCAGAGGGATTCCAGATAATTGGAAGAGTGATATCCATAGAGGTCGACGACCCCAGCGCCGTCGAGCTAGTGGTAGTGTTCATAAAGTATAATCAGACGTACCTTGACGAGCACGGCATAGACGAGCACTCGCTCAAGGTGAGCTTCTGGAACGAGACAAGCCAGCAATGGGAGTTCCTGGACACCGCGATAGACGCTGAGAACGACGTGGCAATAGGCTACTCAGGCCACCTCACCTACTTCGCCATAATAGGATCGGTCAGGCAGCCATCCTACCTCCCCCTCGTACTACTAGCATACCTCTACACGTCCCAAAGCCAGACAGGCATTCTAACGATTGGAGGAGCCATAGTACTGGTGGTGGTAGCGGGTGGAGTGACGGTATGGATGAGGAGGCGCCGGCAAGCATAACCCATCCACTCCTCTTTTTTCCTTCCTCGCCACGCACCTCCGAGGGCGTGTTAGGGGTGCTGAGGGGGGAGATGTTGAAGGGTTGAAGCGTGGAGGAGTTGACGTATGGATAGGAGGAAGGCTGCGGCTGTCGCCCTCGTGATCCTAGCAGCCTCCTTAGGGTTGATTTTCGCCGTCCAGATGAAGGTGGCCAATGAGAGGCTTGGATGGTTCATGCAGCTCCTAGCCCTCTCCGCGTTCGGGCAAGGGGAGGGAGGCGAGTACTGGCTTGACATGTCAGACGAGGAGCTTAACTCTATCCTCACGGTGAAGTACGTTGACGAGGCTGACTGGACGGAGGAGGAAACACCCGAGGAGCTTAAGGAGCCAAGGGTGAACCTTCCCTCAACGAACATCACATCCATCAGCCTAGGGGTTAAGGGAGAGTACCTCTACATCAAGGTTGAATTCGAAGGGGTGATACCGGAGCAGCCTCCAAAAACGGAGGAGGGAGGCTACGTTCTAACGTGGACGTTCACCATACTGATGGACGTCGACAACGACACCAGCACGGGGTGGCACGGCATAGACGTGCTGGTTGGAGCCGTTAAAAGGTACAACAGCGATGAAGGGTTCGGCCACGGAATGGTCTACAACGTGCCGAGCATACCCGACGAGGAGGAAGCAATGCAGCAAGCTGGCGAGCTGCTCCTCCGCTACAAGGGCGGGCTAGGCTACAACTACGTCGTCCTCGAAGTCCCCATGGAGAAGGCCGGCCTACAGCCAGGCCAGACGGTGATAGTGGACATCCACGCCGAAGCCGAAAGCGAAGAGTTCCACCACTACACGTTCGACGCCTTAACAGCATACAACGCAACCTACAGCGGCCCCGACCACCCAGCAGGCTACGTCCAGCAAATAGTAATACCAACAGGATAACATTAGGATGGCAGGCATTCACCCTCCACCCTTTTTTACTCTTTTTACTGGTTCCCCCTCGTCCGGCTCTGTGTTGCAAATAGAAACAAAAATATACTGCCTCGTAAAAATTATCAGTGAACTTTTTATGTGGGGTGGCCGTGTTGACGGAGGCGTCGGCTAAGCCTGCTAGGAGGAACGCTGGCATGGCAGGCCGACGCCCGCTACTTCTCAAGCCCTCGAGAGCCCTTATCGCGGGGGTTCTGCTCGAGGGGCCACTCCACGTGCGGGGGATAGCAAGGCTGACCGGGTTAAACCCCTCAACGATTTCGAGAATCCTGAGGAAGATGGAGGGTGAGGGGCTGGTGGTCAGCCGGGTGGAGGGTAAGCGGCGGGTTTACGAGATGAGTGATGAAGGGAGACGCGAGCTCGCATTTGCCGTTTACGAGCTCGACCTGGCATTTTCCATTCAGGGAACGGTTAGGAGCGTTCTCGGCGTTCCCAAGAACACTTTGCCCGCCGGCTGCCTGCAGGTGGTTGAAGCCGGGTGGTAGCCTTGTGCGACCTTTTAGCGATGTGTTTCAGTAAGCCTGTGACCGCTTCCTTCTCCCTCACGGGGTTCAGGGCGAGAAGTGAACATAACTGGGATGGGTGGGGTGTCGCATGGTACCCTGACAGGGCGGTTCAGGTCATCAAGGAGCCAGTTAGCGCCGGTGAAAGCAGGCTTTTTTCAGCCTTACTAGGGGATGTGGAGGTGAGGTCTGAGATCTTCATCGCGCACGTCCGCCGCGCCTCAAACCCTAGGCTGGCGCCCCCATCCTACAGGAACACTCACCCGTTCTGGAGGGAGCTGAACGGCAAGGCGTACGTTTTCGCGCATAACGGGTCTCTTAAGCCGGGTGTTGGAAGCCTCGGCTTCAAGGCGAGGTTTCCGCTTGGAAGGTTCAGGCCGGTCGGCGGAACAGGGTCGGAGTACGTCTTCTGCCACATGCTGGCGTGCATCGAGGAGAACGTTGAGGAGTGGGGGGCTGACGAGTTCAGGTGGCTCTCCGAGAAGCTGGCTGAGGTAAACGAGTACTTCACGTTCAACTGCGCCATGAGCGACGGGGAACACCTCTTCATCTACCACGACTCCGGGGGGCACAACGGGATGGCTTTCACCTTTAGACGGGCTCCCTTCCCGACAATACGGTTGAGGGACATGGACGAAGAAGTGGTCTTGCAGGAGGTTAAGGAAGACGGGCTTCAAGGATTCGTGGTAACAACGCTGTCGAAGCAGTACGTAGGGAGGCCGGTTTACCTCACAAATGAGAAGTGGACGCCGGTTAAGCCGGGGGAGCTAATGGTCATTAAAAAGGGAAGACTGATCTACTCAAACAGGGGGAGAACGGTTTAAGTTCAACGCTGAACCGTGAAAACACCCTCCGAAAGGCGTAAACGCCGAAAACACTAAGAATGCTAAAGAAGACGTCAATGACGCCTCCCATAGTAGAACCTCACCTCTAAGGCGCCGTGAATTACCTTCCAAGAGCTTCTGGGAAGCTGGATCCATCTTCAGCCAGCCTTTCCACGTCTCCACCGGTGTTAAATCGTGAAGGCGGCGGGCTCACGGAGCGAGCGACAGGGAAGCCACGCACTCCCTTTCCGTTTCACCTTTCACGGAACCGTTTTTAGGGAAACGTGGAATCAGAAATAGCGTTTCTCCCCCTGTACTCCTTGTGTTCTTTCCCGAGCCCAGCCTCGAGCTCCCTCTCTTCAACGAGCTTCACGTACACTGCACCACACAGCAGAAACAATGCAGTTAGCGTTGCAGCGGACGGAGGATTAATCCAGAATTAATCAGAAGCTAATTCCCAAGCAGTAGATTACTGTTCCCTGAAGATGGGGTTTCTGCAGAGCGCGTATGACCGGCTGCCACTAACCTTCTGTGTCGGCACTACCGGAACCTGTGCTCCTCCGCCAACACTTAAGCTGGACGAGAGCGCCCACGCTGCGAGTGAGAGGCTGAGCACGGTGAGAGCCGGCGAAACAGTACGCCACCCATCACAGGGCCGGCTGTGATAGTGCAGAGCAGCACGAACGTTGAAGCACGCTTTAACGGAGACCACCCTTCCCGGTAAATGCTCTCGGTAGTATAGGGGCGGTGGGTGTTTAAAGGTTTTTGAAGGGGTCACTCGCCTTTTAGGGCTCTGTTTATGGCTTGGTTTGCCAGGGCGTCGGCTCTGCTGTTTTCCTCTCTGGGCACGTGACGGTACACCACCCTTCTGAAGAGCGGTTCAAGCTCCTTGACGCGCCCGTACAGCTCCTTCAGCTTACGGTTCTTAACAGCGTACTGCCCTGCTAGCTGCTTCACGAGGAGCTCAGAGTCCGAGAAAACCTTGACCTCCCTGACGCCTAGCCGGTGGCAGAGCTCTAGGGCTTTAATGAGGGACAGGTATTCGGCTTGATTGTTCGTGGCAACCCCAACGTACTCCCCATGCTCCACCAGTCTTCTGCCATCCATTGACACGATTACAACACCTATGCCAGCGGGGCCAGGGTTCCCCCTTGAAGCACCATCAACAAAAACCCTAACTTTACTCACGCCTTCAACCATCGTAAGCCCCTCCTTTTAAAGGGTTAAGCAGGTAGGAGCGCAGGCACCGTCTTCACCACCCATCCGAGACGGCGGCGTGCAGCGCTTCAGCACCCACACAAGAAAGCAGGCTTAACTAATATATAGGATCCGGAGCGTTCTCTAGAACGGCTACAGGTGGGAAATGGGCGGGTTAAAGGCAGCTATGAGGCACCTGGAAGCTGCCGCGTGTGAGGGTAGGATCAGGTTCGCGACGGGGAGGAACAGGGTGTAATCGGGTTATGCCAGGTCTGAGGTTAGGGAGGATGGTTGTAGAGGATGCCGTGAAGCATGCTGCATTCGGTTGAAGGAGGTTTGGGTTTACATTACCTTCGTGGAAGACGGGTTAAACGACGGGTTATCGAGGCAACGTGGAGGGTTACAAAGAAGATAAAGAAAAAGTGGTTGGGTGGTTACGCCGAGACTGCTCCTGGTATGTGCTCCGGCGGCCTCACCGCTTTTAGTTTGATCGCGCCCTCCGGGCATCCGACGACGCAGACGCCGCACCCGAAGCAGTTTTCGGGTATAACCTTCGCCTTGTACTTCCTGCTTCCCTCCGGCCTGTACATTTCGATGGCGTCAAAATGACATCTCTCAATGCAGGTTTGACATCCAGCACACTTCTCCTCGTCCACGAACGCCTGGTATCTGCTTTTTTCGAGAGGCGACTTCTCAGGGGGCAGCTTGGCAGCCCTTGAGAAGAGGAAGAACTCGCAGCAGTCGCTGCAGCAGTTGCAGTTCACCGTGAGCCCCTTCCCGCTCATCTCAGCCGTATTGTTCCACGTGTGTATTAAGCCGTCCTCCTCTATCTCGTCGATCAGCTTAAGGGCCTCTTCAAGGGTGAGCTCGACGCCCGAGCCGCGCTCAACCACGTACTCGGCGCCCCGTCCAACCTGAATGCAGTGCCACGTCTTCTCCTCATCAGTGTACCTGCACCCCTCCCCCGTTAACCTTGAAACGGTCCTGCAGGAACATGGCACAACGGCGATCTTACTGTTAGCCTTCAGGATCTCCCTTATGTCCTCGCATGGCAGCACGCCGGGAAGATCCTTGATCGCCTTGTACGCGGGCACAACCCTCCAAACCTTCATCCCCGTCGCGTTTATTAGCTCCCCGAACTTACCGTAAAACTCCTTCTCCCCGAACTCCTTCCAGAGGGCAGCGTAGTCCCTCCCCTTCTCGGGGTCAAGCTGCTTCGTGGCGAGCGTAGCGTCGTGAAGCTGAATTATATCCCTCGCAAAACGGAAGTACTCCCTCCTCTTAAAGTCCTTGGGGAAAGCCACACCCTTAAAGAAGAGGCCGTCGAGGATCTCTTTAACCCTCTCGGCAGGCTTCCCCGTCCTCTCAGCAACCTCCTCTACGCTCCCGGGGAGCGCGGCAGCCACCTCCGCCTCCTCCTCGTTCATGAGGAAAACGAGGATCTTCCTCAGCAACTCGGATCCGGGGAACCCCAAGTGCTCCATAAGCTTCGAGTACGGATCCAACATATCACCCCTTTTCACTTAAAAAGGAAAAACCATTTTTAAACTTATGGTGCGTCCGCACAGGGCGGGGAACCGCTCACGTTAAGAGAGAGCGTTCTCGCGGAGAAGGATGCCCAGCCCGCAAGCAGCCGATTCCCACCGGGAGCCGCCCCCACCAGCACCCCTGCGCCTCGGCTACGTGAGGGCGTGCATCGTCCTTTAGCCTTTTCCTTGAAGCCTCGTTGGAGGTGCAGCCCGGGTGATGCAGGTAAACACTTAAGTAGGTGCTTGAGGGTGGTTTAAGTTGCCTAAGACTTTTGGGGTTGAGTGAGGTGAGTACGGCTTCCACTCTGAAGTGTTTGGAGTGTGGGAGAGAGTACCCTTTGGACAAGGTGGTTTACAATTGTGAGAGCTGTGGGGGTAAGGGGCTTTTCCACGGGACGGTTGACGTGGTGTACGATTACGAGGATGCTAAGGAGAGGCTGAGCAGGGGGGAGATCGAAGCTAGGCCGCCGGGCGTTTGGAGGTACGTGGAGCTGCTACCCGTACTCGACAAGTCGAACATTGTCACGATGGGTGAGGGGGGAACCCCTCTTCAGAGGTGCAGAAGGTATGGCGCTGAGCTTGGAGCGAGGAACCTTTACTTGAAGAATGAGTCGGTGAACCCGACCTGGAGCTTCAAGGACAGGATCTTCACCGTTAACATTTCGAAGGCAGTAGAGTACGGGGTTGACGCCGTCGTGCTGGCATCAACCGGCAACGCTGCCACAGCCGCCTCGGCTTACAGTGCGAGGGCAGGCCTCAGATGCTACATACTGGTGCCTGCTGAAGCATCGCTCGGGAAGCTAGCCCACATACTGATGAACGGAGCAGAGGTTATTAGGGTTGAGGGGGGCGTGGTGGATGCCGGGGTTCTGTCTGTCCAGGCGGGGTGGAGGTACGGGTGGTATCAGCTGACAACCGTTAAGGCTCTGAGCCCCTACCAAGGGGAGGGGTCTAAAACCATAGCTTACGAGTTGTGTGAGCAGCTGGGCTGGAGCACCCCGGACTGGGTTGTGGTTCCCGTTGGAGGAGGGGACAACCTTGGAGGGATATGGAAGGGGTTTAAGGAGTTTCACGAGATCGGGCTCATAGACGAGCTGCCGAGAATGGTTGGAGTGCAGGCTGAAGGGGCGCCTCTCTTCGTTCAAGCCTTCAAGGAGGGCAAGGACTTCTCTGAGATGCCTATCATAGAGGCGAAAACCGTGGCTGAGGGGATAAGAGTAGGCCTCGTACCCGGCCCGTGGCCTCTGGAGGCCTTAAGGGAGTCTAAGGGTGAAGCAGTCACCGTTTCAGACGACGAGATACTCAGGGCTGAAAGGGAGCTGGCTGCGATGGAGGGCGTCTTCGCTGAGCCCTCGGCGGCTGCTTCAGCCGCGGGGGCTAGAAGGCTCCTGGAAGAGGGTGTAATGGACAGGGGAGACACTATAGTCTGCGTTGTGACTGGAGGAGGATTAAAGGACTTAAACACGGCGCTAAAGCTCGTTGAAGAGCCGCCAACCATAAAGCCGACGATGGAGGAACTTGAGAAAATAATTGGAGAGTAGCCGGCTGCATGGTTAAGGCGGACACCCCCTTTTTCCCATCGTTCACAGTGCTATATGAGCTACGTCCTCTTTTTTCCCTTTTTTAATCCTCTCTTTTTATTCCACTACCGTGCACCGGTTGGGGCGGCGCTGGTTTTGAGCGCCGCTATCAAACCTTAAGAGGGATTTGTTGGGTTTTTAGCTGAACGTGGAGGGGAACATGTAGGGTTCTATTATTCGGCGACCCCGGGTGGCTGCACGTTTTAAACGGTGTTTGGTGTCCGAGGCGGGCGGTCCACGGTGGGAGGTGTTCAGGGTGTGGCGTGAGGTTAAATGTGAGCTGGGTGTCTGCAGGGTGTGGATGAAGCATGATGAGTGGATGGGGAAATGCATTCTTCCCGACGGCTTCGTAACCCCTAACATGCCTAAGCTACGCTACGCCCTTGAGTTCGCAAGCGTCCCGAAGTTTAGGGTTTTCAGAAAGCTGAGGAGGGAGGTTGAGGGCTTCAATAAAATGTGGGTTTTCGAGAAGAGGGACGGGTTCAACCTGTTGTTCTACCGGTGGCGTGGGAGGGTGATTCCTAAAACCCGGCTGCTACCCGTTGCCGGGGGGAAAACGAGGAGGGTGGTTGAGTCGCCCAGGTTCCCGTTAAGCGAGGTTGAGGAAATGGTTAGGGACGGGTTCACCCCGGTGTTCGAGGTCTGGGGGAGCGAGGTTGAGGAGGAAGGCGTAAAGGCAGGAAGAGTGAATAAGAGGGTGGCGGAGGAGCTGGAAGGTCTAGAGGGGGTTCAACGTCGACCTGCTAGGCGTCCAGGTCATGGAAGGTGGAGGATGGAGGTGGCTTCACCCTGAGAAGTCGATCCAGCTTGCAGGTTAAATAGCGTAATCCTGTGCCATGCTCATAATTAAGTGGCTTCACCCTGAGAAGTCGATCCAGCTTGCGGGGGAGTACGGGTTAGGGCACGTGAAGCTTCACGGGGTTGAGGAGGTTAGCGTCGAAGCAGTCTGGAGGCTGATGTGGGAGGCTGAAAGGAGAAACGTGGAGGCGGGGGAGGTCGTAACCGAGGGCTTCGTGGCCCACTGCTACAGCGGTGAGCTAAGAATGTTCAAGGTGAAGGCGTTCAGCGTAATGCGGGATGACGTCTCCAAAACGTGGCTGAGCAGGGAGAGGGTGAAACTCGAGGTGGAGAAGGTGCTTCTGGAGTCGCCCATAGAGGACGTCGCCAGGAACCCTGAAAGATACCTGAAGCAGATCATCCAATACTTAGAAGAGGACGTGGAGGTTTCGAAGAGGGAGAAGCGGAGAGTAGAGGATGTCTTCCTGGAGGCGGTCGCCGAGGAAGTGTTAAGGGTGAAGCCTGACGTGGCCGGCGAGTGGATGGGAAGGAGAGGGTGGCACAAGCGGGTGATAGGAGCGGTGCTGAAGATGAAGAGGCACGATAATGCACCTACCCAGCCTGACACCCTTCGCACGGTCGTTAAAACACGACTTAGCCCTTCTGCCTAACAGGATTCAACAGCCCCTAGAAATCTATACAGCCTTCCTGCCCACCAGCATTCCTTGAGGAAGCCGCCAAGCGCAACCATAAGAGTGCTGGTTCCTCGGCTCCGAGGAGGGTACTGTAGAGCGCCGTGGACGCTTCTAGGAGCCTGAAAAACGCCAGACCTTTCTTTAAACCTTTCACCAGTTTCAAGGTCCTTCCAAGATGAGGTTGCGGTGCTTGTGCGAGCGTAACGTGTCTTCTGCCTGCAGTAGCCTTCAAGCACCGCTAACCATCGTTCAGTTAATACGTTACGGTTTCCCGGAAGGCTCCACGTTCCCGCTCAGCGGCTGGCTGCACCCGCAAACCTTTCATCGTCCCTCACCACGTGAAGCTTATGGATCCTGTTCTCAAGCCACCCTATCTTTTCCGCTTTCCTCGAGTCGAACTGGGGGACATACGGCTTAATGTCCAAAAGTGGGGTTCCATCAACAACGTCTAGGCCCTGTACTTGGAGGAGAACTCCTTCTACTTTTAGGAGGCGCACCACCGAGATGCCGATCGGGTTCGGCCTGGCGGGAGCCCTCGTCGCGAACACGCCGCGCTCCTGATCGTCCATGTACGGCTTAACCCTCAACGACGGCTTCCCCACCAGGTGGAAGTGGTAGATTAGGAAGATGTGGGAGAACCCTTCAAGGTCCTTCAAGCCTTCAGCGTATTCGGGGAACACTTCAACCGTCCCGTGAACCCCCTCAGCTGCCACGGACTGTATTGGAATCCCCCTTAACCTCTTAAACGGGGAGTGGATAACACCTATAGGCTTATACCTTACTTCCAACTTCCCTCTTCCTCCACCTCTCCCATCGATGAACCCCTTTAATAAACGTCTCCATTTCACCCCTATTCGGAAGGAAAGGTCGACGCTCCGCCGCCTCACAACCCCGTCACCGTTGAATCTTAAAGTGTTGCATTGTAATGTTGCAAGCAGGCGGGAATTCTAAAAATTCTAAAAATTAACGGCTGCGGGCACATAGGCTAGGGCTTCCTGAGGGTTCTAGGCGCCTCTCCGGCTTTGGTGGAAACCCTAACGTTACACGAGTTCTTGTTGTGGGCTTGAAGGAAGGTTCTGAGAGAGCCCTTAATGGCTGCATCAGGTAAACCCGCAAAGTCGGAGCTCGCAGGAAACAGAGTTCGCCATGCTAAGGGTGGCGAAGTACGTGTTCTAAGATTTGCGGGGGGAACATGTTTGCTGAGCAAGGCGCTATAATGGGCATCACGGCTCTGCCGGAGAGGGGATGACTGGAGGGAAGAGCTAACCGAGGGCATCTTTAGCCCCCACACTTTCTTTCCATTTTCCTCTTCCATCCGCGCTCACCTTTTTCCCTGCCGGGCCTTTAAGCTTAAATACTATTTGGTGCCTTTTCCCATGGGGAGGGTTAAATGCCTAGCTGGCCTATCCACCGGAAACATGTAAGGCTTGCACGCCTGAAGGTGGATGTCTGCTTAGACGTTGATGTTTTGGTGGATAGGGGGGAGTTGAGGGGAGCTGACGGTGAGGTGGTAAACCTGCACGACTTTAGCCCTTCAGCCCCTAAAACCCTGGCTAAGGCGGTGGTCGCCGTCTACGAGAGCCACGGTGCTGACGGTGTCAAGTGTGTTCTCCTCCATTACGTGCTAGACTACGTTGAGTATGCTGTAAGGGTGCAACGTGAAGCAAACATGATCGTTAAGGTAGTTGAGTCAACCATCAACTCCATGAAGGAGGAAGCCCTCCCCCACGAGCTGAGAACACACGTTGAAGCATCGGCGAGCCACATAATCGACTACCTTAAAAGAAACATTGACCTTATCCTGAGCGACGTGACCAAGAGCATACGGTGTGAGGAGGAGGTTGCAAACCAGCTTAGGGAGCTAATCAACATAGTGTGCTGGCATGAACTCTTCAGCAGGCACGTTCTTGGCAGAGGGATGACCGTGAACTTTAGGGCCCTCCAAATGCTCAACGTGAAGGCATATGAAAATTTTAGGAGGAAGCTGGGGCAGGTGTGCGAAGAAATAGACTTGGACGGCTTCATCCAAGAGCTAAGAGTGCTCATGGCAAGAGTTGAATTGATCCCTAAGCTGGGATACGGGTTTCTAAAAGCCCTAGACGACGAGGCACGCGGGATGGATAACATTGCGAGGGTGATTAAAGCACTTAGAAAGGCGGTTAAAGAGGAAGCCGACAGGATGTTCGGAGAGAGGAGGGGGGCTGATTAACACGCCCGGAACCCCAAACGGGTTTCCTAATGTTTAATGGTGGTCATTAACCTATGTTAAAGGCGGCACCCTTCAGGAGCCATACCTTCAAGCTTAAAGACGCCACTAGGTTCGGTAGTCGTGGAAGCTCACGGGCAACCACACTAATTCAACCATTCCAGAGGGAAGGGAAGTAATGCTGCCGTCATTCAACCCTATTCCCAAGGAACTAGAGAGGTTTCGATGGGGATCTACGTGACGGCTGGCAGGTGGAACAGAAACCTTGTTTACGACGTGTAAGTCATCAACGCATGAACCTCTTTTAGGATAGATGATAGATGAGAGGCTTCCCTCTTGAAGGAAGCACGTAGTAACCTTTAAAGAGGATCATGCGTTGAAGTGTAACGGATACAAATATTAGGGGTGAAGCCGTTCGTTAGAAGGCTGAAGCGCCGCCTGAACCCGGCGCTTACATGTTGAAGGACGGGAGGACGTGGAGGTGGAGCATACGTTTTCGTCAAG
>JAUQZD010000024.1 GCA_030587405.1 Candidatus Freyrarchaeum guaymasense
TAACCTTGTCAGACCTCACGTTCGCTATGCACACGCCGTCAAGGCTCAGCATGCAGTTCATAAGCTTCCCCTGCTCGCCGCTCAGGACCACCTCGTTTACTGCGAAGCCGACTAGCTCCCCATCAACGAAGGCGTCGAGCACGTTAAACGACTCGGCGTAGAAGTATCCTTCCAGTATCTTCTTCACCTCTGGAACCGCCTCCGAGGCGTCGACCGACGTGAGGAAGCCTAGCCTGCCAGAGTTGACGGGGAAGATGGGTACGTCCACCCCCCGGCTGACGACCATCCTGGCAGTGCTGATGACGGTTCCATCTCCACCGTTGGAGACAATGAAGCTCATCCCCTCAACTATGTCGGAGGGGGACTTTATGACCACTGCTTCATGCCCCTCAGACCTCAAGAAGTCCATGATCCTCTGGGTGGTGGAGGCGGCTCCCTCAGAACCCCATCTAACCACGAACCCCACTAGAACCATTAGAACCCTCCCCTTTTTAACTAAAAGAGAAGAAGAAAGGGAAAATAAACGTTACCTTCACCAACGCTCAAACCGGCGACGTGAATGGAAGGGTGCAGGAAGCCAAGCGAGGGTGAGTGAGGAATGAACCATCGTTCTAATTGAATGCGTGTGACGCGGGTCCCTGCGGGTGTTGTGGCTCCGCCGGAGCGGAACGTAGGTGTTCGACGGTTAGCCTGCGAGGGTTGAAGGGTTAAGCCTTAAGGTGCGTCCATGAACCGGGTGCCATGAGGGAATGCTTAGCGCTTCTCTTAACACGTTTGAAGATTGTGAAAAATGGGTGAGGGGACGGGCATACCCGCTTGCACGTGTCACCGTCACCGTGTCCCTGTGTGGAGGATGGGTTGGCCATTTGGCAGCATCTCGGAGGTTGAAAAGGGTGGAAGGGAGGCGGGTGAAGCAGGCTATTTCTTTAGTCGTTCGTTAAGGAGGCTGACCACGTCCTTCACTTGCATCTGGAGTGATGGGTCTGCTGCCCCGGCATCTGACAGGTTCCTCTCGCAGAACGGGCAGGCTGAGAGCAGGAGCTGGGCTCCCGTCTCCTTAGCGTGGCTAAGCCGCTCCTTAGCTATCGAGACCGCCAGCTCGGGGAATGCGCTCTTAACCCCTCCACCAGCCCCGCAACATAGGGCCCCATCCCTGTTCCTCCTCATCTCGACAAGCTTGACACCCGGTATCGACTCTATGAGCTTTCTTGGTTCCTCGTACACTCCGCAGTGTCTTCCCAGGTGGCATGGGTCATGGTAAGTTACGGTTAGCTCGCCCTCGACCAGCTCAAGCCTTCCCTCCTCAACTAGCCTGGCCAGAAACTCTGTTACGTGCAAAACCTCGAAGGGTAGTTCGCCTAGAAGCTCAGGGTAGTCCTTTTTAAGCGTCCTGTAGCATCCGGCGCAGTGTGTTACGATGGTCTTCGCCCCAGCCCTCTTGAAAACGTCAAGGTTGTGCTTCGCCAGCTTCGCCGTGAGCTCCCTGTCTCCCACCCTCAACGCAACGGAGCCGCAGCACCACTCTTCAGGGGAAACGGCGAGGTTCACTCCCGCCGCGGACGCGACGTCGTAAACGTCCTGGCATATGTTCGGTATCCTGTACGGCCCGGTGCACCCTATAAAGAAGAAGACTTCTCCCTTGGACTTGAGCTCGCGTCCACCCGCCCATTTGAGCTTGTCAGCATGCTTCTCCATGTAGGGGTTGTGCTCCTTCCTGGTCCAGTCGAGGATCACCCTGTGCCTCGGCATGGGTCCTAAGCCGAGCTCAACCAGGTCTGCCCTAAGAGCTTCGAAGAGGCGTGTATGATCCAGATACTGGCTCGTGGGCCAAGTTATCGATTCTACACCTGACACGTGGCAGACGGCCTTGCACGCCCCGCAGGTTGTACACTGGTACATGACGCGGGCGAACTCCTCGTTGGGCTCAAACTTGCCTTCCAGAAGGCCCTTGATAGCCCTTATCTTCCCCCTAGCATAGTACGGTTCAAAGCCGGGGGTGTGATCCACCATCGGGCAGACACCGTACCAGTTAAGAAACTGCCTGTAGGCAGCTCTACAGTCGCCTATACCAGAACAGGAGTACGCCATGCTAGATAACTCTTTAATATGTTTGAATTCAACCATTCCTTCATTCCTCCTACAGCCTGTATTTTCCGGGGCTTAGGATCCTGTTAGGGTCAAGTGCGTTCTTCAACGTCCTGAGGAATTCGAAGTAGGGTCCTGAGAAGGCTCCCGTGTCCACTAGTGCCTGACTGTAGACTTCTCCCGTCATGTAGGGCATTCCTCCCGCTTTTATGACCATTTGGAGCTGGCTTATCCAGAGCTTCCTGTTGAGCTCCCTCAGCTCAGGCTTATCCCACACGAGGAGGCCGCTGTCTACTTCAACCGTGGTATGGCCGCAGAGGATTGCCGTTGAGACCCCTGAGAAGGCGCCGGCCTTCTCCAAGAGGGGGCGATTCTCCTCCTCCCACTTCTCGAATGCCTTGAATATGTCTGGCACCCTGTGGATCGGGACGTGGTGCTCCGTCGTGCATGGTATGCTGCCGGGCCCTATGCCATTCCATAACCCGTGCCAGTTCTGCCAGAACCCGTGCATTTCATAGTGCCACCTTGCTATGTTCCCGTCCTCCACCTTCTCCCCCAGCTCTTCTCCTCCATGCTTCTTCACTATCTCATCCGCTATCTTAACCTTCTCCTCCAGCTCCTTCTCGGTGTAGGCCTCCAACGTGTACCAGAAGATCCCCTTGTCTATCCCTTTCCAAGCGGGGATGAAGGGGAACTCTGTGAGGAGCCCGGCGTACGCTATGACGGTTAAGGGCGGCAAGTACTGGGAGTCGTAGATCCCAAGATCCCCCTTCTTCCTCCATTCAAGCCATATCTTAGCGGCGTTAACCTCTCCCGGGTTCTCCAGCACGAAGGTCTTGCACTCGTGGTACTCTGGCCGGGGGAATATTTCTAGGGTTGCCTTCGTCTTTATTCCGAAGATCCCGTTGTCCCCCAAGAATATGCTCAGGAGGTCTGGTCCGAAGCCGAACCTGCAGAACGGCTCCTTAACGTAGATGCTGGCGTTCGACCCCGTCTGTATAATGTCCCCTTGGGGGAGGACGACTTCTAGGGCTACGCAGTGCTCGCTGCACGTCCCGTACTTGGCTCCTCCTCCGCCCCCAACCGAGTGGTGGCTGAGGCCTCCCCCAACGACCGCGCTCATGCCGCTTCCCGGTCCAAGGGTTCCCGTGTAGTATCCCTTCTCGAAGAGTATGGTGTTCAGCTTAGCCCAAGTTATGCCGCACTCAACCGTTACGGTCATGGCGTCGAAGTCTATGTTTAGGATCCTGTTCATCCTCGTCAGGTCCATCACTATTCCGCCTTCCTCAATAGGCTTGGAGCCCCCTGTCAGGCAGCATCCTCCACCCCTAGGGACTATGGGGATCTTATACCTGTTAGCTATCCTAACAACCCTTGAAACTTCCTCGGTTGAGCCGGGGCGGACGACGTACTCCGGCATCCTCTCCGGCAGCGCACCATCTATACCTCTAGAGTAGGTGTAGAGAATGAACTCTTCATCGGAGACGTACTCAGACCCCACAGCGTCCTCGAGGGCACGTAAAACCCTATCCAAAATCAAATCCTCCCAAAAATAAACTGTTAAGTTCCCTTTACGTCACGCTGAAAAATAAAGCTTACCATGAACGCTCACGGCTGAGCGAAGGAGGGATGAGATGGATTACCGTTAAGGTGTGCTGGGGGCAGCGTTAAACCCTGATGCCTTCGCCATCCCATGCTGCATCCTCAGCGTTTCGCCATGAATGTTCCAAGTGATTGGAAACCATTTAACAGGAATCCTTCAGCTTGGTGGAGCCTTCCATAGCTTGCTTAGGGCCCGACTTCTTTAGGCGCCGTCAATTTTCAAAGCGGATTCCCATGGAGCCGCCGGAGGACCTTCCCTCATCTGGTGTAGAGCCGTGTGCAGCCGGCTGCCTCGGCGTCTCGCCCGCCGTGGATTCCCATATTTCGCCGATGCCTCCTCTGCGGGTGCTTCCAGCCCGCTGCCTAGATCGTGGCAGCCCGGCATTTGAGAATGATGCAACCGGGTTTAGTGCGCACCCTATGAGACCTGCAAGTTTGGAATACTACACCTTCTCCGAAGGGTTCCCCATCCCTCTAAGGATCCGGGCACCCTACTAGTATGCTTCACACTTAAGTTCAAGGCTTCGCCCCAGCCGCCCCCTCTTAGGTTTCGAAGGGGCTTCAGCCCTCCACTCCCTCATAGTCTAGCGATGCATGTGTGAAGCTGGGGAAGCTATTTAACTTGTAAGCTATTTAACCTGTCCCCGGGAGACCTTTAATGGGCGGTGTCCCTGCTTTCGAGGATGCCTGGTTCTGTGGTGGGAGAGGCGTACCGTTTAAAAAGTTTGGATGCCAGTTTTTCATAGTGTGGAGGCAGGCATGCGATGTGGCGGAGGTACCGCTCCTCCCGTGGCGCCTGTTCCACTCTTGGGGCTGCCTCATGTGCGGTGAATGCTGTGAAAAGTTTGAGGTTAGCCTCACACCTTCAGAGGCTGCTTTCCTAGTGAGAGAGTATGGGAGAGGGGTTGTCGAGAGGAAAGGTGGGAGAGGTATTTTGGATTTGTTAGAGGCGTGGAGGAGGGCGTTTGGGACTCTGTATGGCTGGGAGGTCGCCTCGGCGGCCTGCCTCCTCTCATACCTCCAAGGAACTACAGTGTCCGGCCCATTTTTAGCTTCATAGCAGAGTTCAAGAGGAAGGTTCTTCTTGGAACGGCGGTCACAGACCCTCACAGACCCTCACAGGCACCACCCGGCGGTTCTAGCCCAGATAATCATGACGATCAGCAACATTTCCGGTGGAAGGTTCATTCTTGGTTTAGGCGCTGGCGAAGCCTTCAACCTTGAAGCCTACGGCTTCGACTACGGGAGGCCGGTCTCAAGGATAGCTGAGTTCGTAAGAGTTCTCTGGGAGTCTGGAGGGAAGCCGGTCTCCTACGAGAGAGTTCTTCAGGCTTAGGGACGCCGTCCTCGACTATCCCCCAACAAGGATGGATGCCCGTATGGCTCGCCGCCAACGGTCCACAGACGGGGGGCTTGCAGGAATGATCGCTGACGGATGGATTCCAATGGCGTTCAGCACGGAAAGCTACAGGGGGGATTTAAGGGAGGTTGAGTGGTGAGAATGTTGAGGAGGAGATGCTTGATTGCCCTTATGCCGACGCTTGTATACGTGCTACAAGGGAGGGGATAAGGAGGTTGACCGGTAGATTCGAGTGGCCTGAGTTACTTCTAAGCTGGGCGACGGTTGAAGTGATTACGGAGGAACATTTCGATTACCTTCTTGAATAATACAGCCTTCTTGAACAGTACAGCCCGTCAAAATGTCGAGGAAGAATATTTAAACCATAAAGTTTCTCCTCTGGTTTTCAGCGTCCAACGCAACCAAAAAGCCGCCGTTAAAATCCATGATGCCATGCTCCGTCAGTCGCAGTTTAATTTTACGAATGTATATATGCTCCTTCAAAAAAGAGGGGGTTGGAGGCGGCCTATTCGAGGTTTATCCCTGCAAGCCTCGCCGCGTTCTTCATTTTCTCCTTGAACTTTGCTTGTCTTGAGATCATTATTTTTTGTGTTTGGGGTGATCCTGCGCCGTGGAGTGACTCGACGAGGTATCCCGTGCTCATCGTGAGGTTCTCTATGAGCCTTACAGCCTTCATCCTGTGCTCCGCGGAGTACTCTGCGTTTCCCACCATGTACTTAGCTACGTACTTCCCTACCTTCTCGCTTCTCAAGTCCCTCTCGCTTGGCATAGTCGCAACTATTCCTCCCGCTATGTCCTG
>JAUQZD010000031.1 GCA_030587405.1 Candidatus Freyrarchaeum guaymasense
CCATCCGAGCGCTCCGAAGGATATCAGCCTTCCTAAACGGCCACGGGCCTCGTAGGCGTGCGCCGCCACTGCTGGAGGATACATTCCAGCGCAGAACCCAGCTAATCCTCTTAGAGCGATAAGGCAGAGAGGGTTAAACGAGAATGCATGGAGGGGGAATATGAAAACTGCTATGGCAAGGCCAACTTTAAGAAGCCTTCCTCTTCCGAAAACGTCTGCAGCCCACCCGAAGACGTAAGATGAGAAAAGGAGGGCTAAACCGTACGTGGCACCTATTAATCCTAGATCAAAGTCTGATGCTCCAAGACCCTTAGCAAAAAGAGGGGTTACCACTATTGACGCTGAAACAGCACAGTCGGCGAAGAATAGCAATACGCTGTCCTTCATCTAATTCGCCACCCGTCAAACTCCACCCATCATTAACAGGTGAAAGAGAAGCTTCTCCTACGAAAAAGTGTTACTCCTAATCGTCGTAGTAAGATGGAGATAAGAGTGTTTTAGTATCTTATTCTCACCCAGCAAGTCTACAATTACATTTTAAATAATTTTAAATCCCCTTAGTTAAAGGCCTCATTCCGTTAGGGTGCCCGTTAATGGACACCAGCAACACGTCGGCAGAGAGGTGAGCTAAATTTAACGTGTTACATCCCTCCAGCATACTCTAATACCCTTTGGCCTTTAGGTTTTTACATCCAGCAAAAGTAGTAGGTACATCACAGTTACCTAGAGATCTTCTTCCACTCCCTTGAGAGATGTCTCGCAGTTAATCTCTCTTTTAACAATCGGATGTATCAATTATAGGGAAACATTGCAGTGAATGTAGTGTTTATTAAATGACGGTTTTCAGCTTTTCAAGCGTTCATGGTTGATCTGCTTTCCCTGAAATAATTTATCAGAAAGGATATCTAAGGTGGGCTTTAACTTAGGATATACACAGCCTTTAGGTTCTGGACGTGGATAAGATGATGTTGAAGATTTCTGGTCCAAATCTTTCCCCTGACTCTGAAATATGCAGGATAGTGAAGTCATACGGGTTTAAGATACGACATTACAGGTTGGGTGACAAGGAGAACGCATTTTACTTTGAAACACCACCATACTTGATTGACGTAGTTGTAGCTGGAAGCAGGGATGTTGTACCGTATAAGAGTTTTTTCGAGGAGGTGTTAGAAGCTTTAGAAAAGGAGCGAAACGTTACAGTTTTCTTCGTCCAAGACGAGGAGGCTGAAAAGGAAACAGCGGTAGTAGAATACGGCGACGAGGAGATAAGGTTCTCCCTAGAACTTCCAAACGGAACGATTTATGATGGACCGGTCACTATACCAATAAGGCTCTCCCTGAAAAATAACACGAGTGAAACCGTTAACATAGTGGTGAAAAAGAATACACCATTTAAGGTTAGAGTAACAGACCTTAACGATGAAGACCTGCTCCTTATAGAAGGAGACGACACAGAGGAGGAAGACGTGTTTAAAGTGGATCCCGGGATGGAGATAACCGAAGAGTTCACGTTAAACATAGAAGACTTTAAAGGAAACATTCTTCTAAGAGGGGAAACGCAGTTCTTTAAGTACAAAGAAGGTTTAACAATGTTCCAGACCGAGCCTATAAAGCTAACAATTAAGTAGATGGCTGAGAGAGCAGGGGAAAAGAGCTAGTGGAGCTGGCAAGAGGAGGCACTCCACAGGCACTTAAAGATGGTATTGGCTGCTTTGAGAGATAACGGTGGATGCTACCTTTTCCTTAAACGTTAAGGCGTATTTTATGAGGGCTTTAGCGTCGTTCCTTTTAATTGCGTTGAGAACTGTAAGTGCATCCACCCTACGGAAGCCATATACTCTAGCTAGGGTTCCTATTATCGTGATTATGTTAACTGCAGCGGAGCACTCAAATCCCCCCAACACCTTAACAAGGCAATTATATGATTCCTTCGGCTTTTCCAGGAAATGTAATACAACCTCGTCTAGCGTTTCAACGTTAAGCTCCATCTTTAGAAGCTTAAGAGTATATTTAAAACCGCATATTTTTGGTTGAAAAAACCGTGAAGATTCCTTTATTTTATCTGCGATAATTTTTGCATACTCTAATGTTTCCACATAATCCCCCATCACACAGCTAAAAATTAGGTAGAAAATAATATATATAAATTTTCTGAGTAAGTGGTGTAAAAATTTAAGTATCGATTCTGAAAAACGGCAATAAAAAATAAAAAATGTAAAAAAATTGGATTGAAAGGTGAAAATTAAAGGAGAAATGGAAGTATGTTGAAAAAATTAATAATTTTAAGTCGAGAGAGGGTGCTTAGGCGGTCTAGGGCTTTTCAGGGGGAATTCAAAAGACGAATAAATGGTTTAATAAGTTGTTTATGATGGAATTTTTCTAAACGTTCGGGGTGTTGAAGGTGGTTGTTGTATCTAAGCGTGTGAGGTTTTCGACGAATGGGGAAGTTCACATGGTTGACGTGACACGGTTAGTTCAGAGGGCTGTTGAAGAGTCGGGGTTGAAAAGCGGCATCGTAACGGTCTTTGTCCCGGGGTCTACGGGGGCAGTAACTACCATAGAGTATGAGCCGGGGCTTCTGAAGGATTTTCCTAGAATACTTGAAAGGGTTGCTCCTAAGGGCGAGGAATACGAGCATCATTTGCGGTGGCACGATTGGAATGGGCACAGTCACTGTAGGGCTGCGCTTATAGGTCCAAGCCTTACGGTTCCGTTTAACGATGGGAGGCTTGAGCTTGGAACATGGCAGCAGATAGTGTTCGTGGAGCTGGACGTTAGACCTAGAAGTAGGGAGCTTATACTCCAAATAATTGGGGAGTGAGTTTTGAGGGGGGTTAAAGGGTGAAGGGTGGATGGGTTAGGCATGAAGGTTAGCCGGAGGGTGCTTGAGCTTCTGGTGGAACGCATAGACTTAAATGATCTTAAGAGGGTTATGAGCGGTTGGAAAGTTAGCGTGAGGGATGTTAAAAGTAAGAGGGACGCCGTTAAGGTGATGCTTAAGGCGGGGCTTTCACCTGTAAGGTTGGAGGAGCTTCTAGCCCTTGCAGATTTTGCAGAGAAGCTTCCATTTACCTATTGGAGAATTTACAGGTTTCCCCCTTTAGAGAGGATTACACCTGGCATTTTAGAAAAGAGGCTTAACAGGATTCTCAGCAGGGTGAAAGAGGAAACATGCTACTTTAGAGTGTTAAGAGTCGAGAAGGGGTTGCTTTACGTCTTCTATAGGTATAGGAGAGATGATGGATTGGTGAAGGGATGGGTGGGAATTAGGGCGGAGCAGTTCACAGACCATGTGAAGTGTTTAGTAAAGAGCAATGGTTTACTACTCGTAGAGGAGGCGGGTAGGGCGGAAATGGTGGTTAAAATGATCTCTGACGCCTTAGGCGTAAGCATTGAGCCATTAATGATTCCGCCGTTTATACTAAGGGAGCTGGCGGAGGAAGGTAAAGTTAAGAGGGCAGTTGTTCTTCTTGACGGGCAAATAACAGGAGTTAAAGGCTTGAGTAGAGTCGTCCTTGAAGGAGACGACATCCTTAAAGGCGTGGAAAAGCTTAGGTCGCGGCAGGAGCTGAACTTCTGGGCTGCAGGACCATTGTTGGAAATAGAAACGGATGAGTTTAATGTTTCATCTGAAGGACGAATAAGCTTAAGGAAAGCAGACGGGACGGCGGCGATGAAGCAACTCTTACAGTTAGCAGAAAAATTAGCAGAGAAAACCTGTAAACCTTAAAAGAAATTGAGGCTTGCAACTTTAACGGAAATTTAAGGAAATTTAAACCGTGTTTAGAATTCTACATTCAAAGTTTTGTAATCGAAGGACTATTAAGTATCTGTTTTACAAAGTCCTACTACTTGGCTTAGTGTAGCAGATATTTTTAATTTAGTGTTTAACTGATGTTTGAAAAATGTTTAAAAAACGTTGAAGAAGAATGTAATGATGAATAATGGATAATGAGCGTTGTATGAGGATGAGTGGCGGTGTTGGAGCGTGTTAGGACTGGTGTTGTTGGTTTTGATGAGATAACTGGTGGAGGGTTTGCTAAGAACAGTGTCGTCTTGTTGGCAGGAAATCCGGGTTCGGGGAAGACTACCTTTGGGGCCGAGTTTATCCTCAACGGTATCAGGTTTGGTGAGCCGGGCGTGTACGTGAGCTTCATCGAGCTTAAAGACGAGTTTTTAAGGAACATGAGGAATATAGGGTTGAACTTTGATGGGCTGGAAGAGGCGGGAATGTTCAGGTTTATTGAAGGGTTGAACCTGAGGAGTGAGAAGGCTATTGAGGCTGTTATATCGCAGGTTTTGGACGCTGTGACCCGGATCAAGGCGAGGAGGATAGTTTTTGATTCAATAACGGCTATTACTAGCATTCTCGGTCGAAGAGAGATCAGGGGGTTTCTCCACTCTGTTCTCACGAGGATCATAAAGGTTAACGATTTAACCGCTCTGCTTATTGCAGAGGTGCCATTCGGAGCCGAGCAGGTTGGATGGGGTGTTGAAGAGTTCATTGTCGATGCCGTCATTATGTTGAAGGTTATACCTACGGAGACGGGGCTGATTAAGAGGGTTCTGAGGATCGAGAAGATGAGGGGGGTGAACGTTGAGCATGCAAGCTACGAGTTTATCATATCTAAGGGAGGAATTAGAGTTTACGTCCCACCAGACCTATCTATGGTGGGTGCGGTAGAGGATGAAAGGTTGAAGACTGGGGTGGGTGAGCTCGATAAGATGCTTAATGGAGGGTTGAAGAGGGGATCCGTAACCCTAGTAGCTGGGCCTAGCGGCACAGGTAAAAGTTTACTGGCAATGCAGTTCTGCATTTCTGGAGCTAGCAGAGGCGAGAAGGCGGTTTTCCTCAGCTATGAGGAGCCAGCATGCCAGGTTGAGTCGCTTATCAGGGAGTTTAAGAGGGGTGTTGAAGGGGAGGTGCATGTTATATCTGTCTCTCCGAGGAGGATGACGCCGGGCGCCCACTTTGACATGTTCAGGCGGTTGTTCGATGAGGAAAAACCTAGCAGGCTAGTGGTGGATGGCTTAACAACCTTGGAGAAGGCTTACTCTGAAGCAGAGTTTTTCGAGATGATTAGAGGGTTAACGATTCTTTCCAAAGCTAACAAAACCACCACCATGCTAACTATTGCAAAGGACATTGTTAAAGAGGAGGTGCCCATTGCCACAATAGTAGATAACATCATAGCATTGTGGTTCGAGGTGGAGGAGAACACCGTGAAGAGGAAAATCACGGTTCTCAAGGAGAGAAGGTCTCCTCATGGCGTAGAAATTAAAGAGCTCAACTTTGAAGACGGGAGGATATGGGTTTATGGCTGAGGAGGAAAAAAAGCTAGCTAGAGTTGTCAAGAACGTGTTTAAAGAGGTTGCTTGCTCTCACATCAGCCCATTCTTCTACTCGCTCATAACCTTGCACTTGAAGAAAAGATTGGCAGACGACCCATACGAGGTTGCTTTACGTAAGCCAGCGTCATTCTACTCTGAGCTGGAAAAAACTCTTTCAGGAGGAGTTGAGGTATTCATTTACATGCTAGCCATGAAGCTCGTTGAGGAATACAACGTGGACGTATCACCCCGTGAGCTGTTAACACTTCTAAGGGAAGAAAGCGAAGAAGCCAAGCAGAAACTTAAAGAAATATGGGTAAAGGCCGCATCGGAAGCGGAGAAGAAACTTTACTAACCTTCATGCGAGTAGGCAATGTTTCCACCGAATTTCCCATTAGATTTTCCTAAAGGAGGGAGAATAATTACGTTTGTTAACGGGTGTAACGAAACATTTTATTAGTTTTTCAAAAAGGAATTAATAGTGTTAAAGGGGTTAATAGGAATGGGAAGCATGTGCTTTGAAGGCTGTAGGGGGGATGCGGCGCTTGGAGAGAGTGAAGACAGGGATTGAAAGGTTTGACGAGATTATTGGTGGAGGATTCCCGAAGGGGGCAACGGTGCTCGTTACTGGTGGTACTGGCACAGGGAAAACCACGTTTGCAATACAGTTCTTGGTAGAGGGCCTTAAGAACGGGGAAAATGGCTTATTGATTACTTGCGAGGAGGAGCCCGATAGGCTTTACAGGGAAATGGAGCAGTTTGGCTGGGATCTTAAGAAGTTCGAGGAGGAGGGGAAGCTGGTAGTTATAGACGTCGCTAGTACGAAGGCGGGTATGCCAACTAGCACGAAGTATAGGGAGTTTCAGCCCCGTGTAGCCAACATAGACATGGACTTGGTTATGCTTATGGGTAAGGCAATAAGGGAGAAGAACGTGAGAAGAGTTGTTGTGGACTCTGTGCCGGCGCTAGCTTTAAGAGTTAAAGGGGCGGAAGTACTGAGGGAGCTACTCTTTAGGATATACTCAATACTGGAGAGGTTCGAATGCACCAGTGTTGTAATAACGGAGATAGCGGGGGGTGGAGGAGCGCTTAGTAGGTATGGAGTGGAGGAGTTTCTCTCTAGTGGAGTCATAAAATTATCAATGGAGAAAGAAGAGGGGAAATGGGTTAGAAAAATACAAGTGGTTAAAATGAGAGGAACCAAGCATGACCTCAATGAGCACGTATTCAAAATAACTGAAAAAGGAATAGAAGTTGAGTAGAAAGGTGTAAAATGTCATGATGGAAATTAATGCTGAAGAAAGAGACAAAGGAGAAAGAAGGAGTGATAACCCTCATCGCAAAATAAGTTGTAGCTGGTGAGGTGAGAATGGAGGAAGCTAGTAATGAGCCTAATGGTCCACCCTGGACTGGTGAAGGCCCTGTTAGGCTGGTTAAGACTGGAATCGAGGGATTGGACGAACTTTTAGGAGGAGGATTTGATGAGGGAAGCGTGATCCTGCTAGCTGGGCCGCATGGATCTGGTAAGACTATTCTTGCAGCACAGTTCATATACAACGGAGTGGTAAAATGTAATGAAGTTGGGATTTATATTAGTTTTAGTGAGAGCAAGTCTGATTTTTTCCGGAACATGCTAAGGCTTGGGATGGATTTTTCGCGTCTCGAGAAGGAGGGGAAATTCAGATTTATTGACGCACTTAACGTTCTGGATAGGAGAGCTTTAGACCTTGTTTTCTCCCATATTTTGGAGGAGTTATCTGCAATCGACTTTAAGAGGATGGTTGTGGATTCGCTGACAGCCATAGAGAGGATAATAGACCCAGGTGAGTTGAGGGCGTTCATAACGGCAACGATTATCGGCATATGTAAAATTAACAAGATTACCGGGATGCTGATAGGGGACGTGATCCCGGAGAGCCCTAATGGTGTGAATAGTGAGGTAAGCTTCATGGCTGACGCAGTGCTAGTCTTGGAGGCGCAAAGGCTGGGTGAAGTTACTCAGAGGTTTTTAAGAGTGGAGAAGGTGAGAGGGCGTCGAACAACTTATTCGAAGGTGGAGTACGTTATAACCGATAGGGGAATAGTCATGCATACCCCTGTGAGAAGCCTCGCGGCGGTGAAGTTAGACGGAGACGTCGGCATAGGGGTTCCGGACTTCGACAGGAAAATACTCATGGGCGGAGTCAAAAGAGGAACCATTACGCTTATCTCCGGACCAGTAGGAACAGGTAAGAAGGTAATTTTAGCCGAGTTTGCCGTTTCAGGCATACTTAACGGGGAGAGGGTTCTATATGTGACGTACAGGGATGCTGTAGACGAGGTGAGAAGGTTTTTCAGCGACCTAGGCCACGATGTAGAAGAATTGGAGAAGAAGGGGTTACGGATAGTTTACATAGACCCTTCTAGAAACACTCCCGGACGGAACTATCTGGCTTTAAAGGAGGCTTACGAGGCACACCGTCCTGACAGGGTTGTGATAGATGAGATATCAATCATGGACTGGCTTCCAAGGGGAGAGTACGTGAAGCTGCTTAACGACATGATTTCATTCTTCAAGAGTAAGGGGGCAACTGTGATGATGAGTGCTTCAGTAGACTTAACGAAGGGCATGGATAACGAGGTGGTGAAGGTAGTGGACAACGTGATTGCCATGTGGGTTGAAAGGGAGAGGGGGAGCATGGACAGGAGGATCTGCACCCTTAAAATGAAGGGTAAAGCTCATGATGATAAAATTAGGAGGATCGAGTACAAAGAGGGAGGGATCGAAGTTAAGGATTTAGACATTTACTAGTTTGCTAAACTTGGCTGGAAGAGGTGTATGGGTTGTTTAGAGGGGTTGCGGTGGTGAGTTTCGATTACCGGCTGGGCCCGGTGGTTGAGGCGGTTTTCCCGGAAGGAATTATACCTGGAGATAAAATGTGGGACATTTCGCTCGACGTCTGGATGAGCATCTTTTCAAGGAAGATAACAGAGGAGAATAACCAGAAGGTTTACGGGGAGCTCGGCAAGCTCGCATATGTTAGGTTCTGCGAGAACAACGTAAACTATGCTCTCCTAGCATTGTTCGACTCGGACGATGGGGGGCTCGTATGGCAACTTAAGGATGAGCTGGAGGAGGTTCTTAACAGGGGGATTGAGAAGCTTAAGAAGGGAGTGGACTCTCACAGTATTGCCAGGGAGCTCTACGACCAAATCAACGGGCTAGTTGTCGGCCCAAAGAAGTTTCCAAGTGAAGTGTATGAGAGCTTTAAAGCCGTATATGACGCCCTTAGCGGAGTTCTCAAAATAGTCGATGAGGTCGGGGAGGCTGAAGTTAAGGAGAAGCTTATTAAGGCGACAGCTGAGCTCACCGATAAAATATCAGACTTGGCACTTAACCTAGCTTTAACGTGGGGTGATAAGGAGATTATAAGTGCGATCCTCCGCAGGGCAGAAGCCGGAGGAGGATAAAATTTAAGAAGATGGTGGTTGCTTGCGTCCGTCGGAGATCCAGTGCTTCCAGCGGAGGGTAACGTTAAGGGACGGGTCCAGGGTTCTAATAAGGTCTTTAACCCCTGCGGATGCAAGCGAACTCTTAAGGTTTTACGGCTCCCTCTCCGTCGAAACCAACTACCTTAGATTTCTCAATTATAGGCCGTCCTCAGACTGGATTTTGGAGGGGCTTGCAAACGTTAACTTCGAGGATAACATTGCTTTAGGCGCGTTCACGGAGAAGCAGGAGCTGGTTGGAGAAGCACGCTTCTCCCTTGATAAGGGCACGGGGAGAGCTGAAATAGGAATAGTCGTCTCAGACGAGTGGCAGGGGAAAGGGCTTGGTTTAAACCTGATCCAGACACTAGGCTACATAGCGTTGAGAATCGGGGTGAAAACGCTTTACGCCACAGTCTCCCCAGTTAACTACCTAGTTATGGCAGCTCTGAGGAGCGCAGGCTTCAGAATAGTTAAATCGAACCTTTACTTGGAGGAGAAGCTTTTCGAGGCAGACCTCTAAGCACTTCTCCAAGTTGACTGCGTGAAATCTAAGATTTTTAAACAGTTCACTTAAAAATATTTTAAAGGGAGAGGTTGAATTCTGTGGAAGGGAGGGGTCCCCCTGAGCGGCATGGTTGAATACAGGATTCCTGCCTCATGCCGGGGGATAATGCTGATCAGGTTCGATTATGCTTTAGGACCTGTGGCGGAAGAGCTTTTCCCCAAGAACTTTATTCCTAATGAGCTTCTCTGGAGCATGTCACTTGACATATGGATGACGCTTGGCACTAAAAGCATGGAGAAGGGGTATAACACAATAGTCTTCCTTAGGGATGTAGGCATGTTCGCATACGTTGTTTCAGGGGGTTCAAGGGGAGAAGAGGAAACCCCTTACATCATAACGGCCTTCTTTGAACCTAAGGATATAGGAGTTGTTTGGAACGTCAAGGATGAAATACTCAGGGTGCTGTCTGGGAAACTTAGTAGTATACGTGATGGAAAGGAAAGTGAGAACGCGGTCAGAGAGGCCTACGACGAAATAACGAGAATTCTAGCGAGTGGAAGACTTGCCATCGAAGAGTATGTTGACACGTTCATGGAGCAAACAGTAGAATTCGTTTTAAAACTTATAAAGCAAGTGTCAAATCTAAGTAAGGAGGTAGCTGACAGGTTGAAACCTCTTCTAAGAGAGTATGTAACCGTGCTAGTTAGGACGGCAAGCAAAATTGGAAGTAAAAAAGTGGTTGAGAGTGTGCTCTCCCTAAACACCTTACTGAGCGAAAGAGGATAAATGACGTGCAGGGGCATCTAATTTACTGTTACTGGCCACTACGAAAAAGAAGGGGTTGAAAGAACCACTCGGTTAACCAACACGCATCTCCATCTGCTTAATTCTTACCTGAAATTCTTTGGGGATGAATGAGCCATTAACGGGTTATGTCTCGCTTGTGAATGCACCGATGATCCCTCCTATGACCGCGCCGACAACTGCGGCGATAACCGATGCAATAGCGCCAAAGACTGCAAACACTATTCCGCTGATTACGCCTGCGATAATGCCACCGATTGCGGCGATGAGAGCGCCTAGCACGTTGCCCAGCGCCGCGAGAACCCCGCTTGTCATCGCATTGACTATTGCTCCGAGAGCGGCTGCGATTGCACCTAGGATCAAGTCGATGAATGCGGGAGGAGCGGTGCTCATTGCTTCGCAGCCAAAGGCGTTCATGGCTGACATGAATCCGCCACGAACGCCGGCGTCAACCGCCATGTAATGTCCAGAAGCAGCTGATGCCGCCGTGTTCGCCGTGAGCGTTAATGCTAGGAGGAAGGCTAAAACCATGCACGTAGCTATCCTCCATTTGTAACGCATGGACCTAACCTCCCTTTTACATTTTCATCTTTTTTCACAGGAACCTAAGGAATTTGTTGGGAAATATAATTTCTCGTAAAAGTATTCCCTTCTTCTTCAGCAGACGCTAGACCATCCCACCGCTTTTTAAACTGAAAATAAAAAGTTCCTCTTAAAATCTGTAGAGGACTCTTTCCCAAAGATTCTCTTTAGGTTTACGGTCGGCAGGCTACTGAAGCTTCACGTTAATTAGTTAAGTTGGTGTGGCTGATGTTGCGACATTTGTAAAGAGACATGTTAGATGATTGGCATTTTTAGGGGTTCTTATAAGGGGATGATAGTGAACGGTCTATTTGTTCCGTTTAGTTCGCCTATTTTTTTGAGGAAAATTCAATTATGATTATTATGCAATTCGGTCTATTAAGCATTATATTGCGATGTGCTTAGTTTAGATAATAGATTTCCAAAAAATTTATATCAGCAGGTAGCCTTAAGAAAGTTTTGGAAGTAGCTGTTGGAGATGGACATATGATCCATAACATTTACATCATGAAGCGGAGTGGTGAATGCATCATAAGCCGTAAGTACGGCAGCTTAAAGGTAGATGAAGACCTAGTGACGGGCTTTCTAAGCGCTATTTTGAACTTCAGTGAGCAGCTGGATGGGGAGAGGGTTGAAAGCATAGTCATGGGGAATAAGAAGTTTGTTTACACGGGTATGGGTGACGTGATCTTTATAGCCTATGCGGATAAGAACGACCCGGTGAAGGAGAGCCTTGAAGTTTTAGGACGTACTTTTATGGAGAAGTATGGTGAAACCCTTAAGAAATGGAAGGGGGAAAGGGATATTTTTAATGATTTCATAAAGCAGATGGATGAAATACTGGGGGGAGAGGCTGGAGTTAACGATAAGCTGGCTGAAGACATACTTGAAAGGCTTAAAAAGGGAAGCATATCGGCCATTGAGGCATCCCAGAAAATAGTTGACTTTTTCCTGAAGAAAGTTAAGGAGAAAAGGGAAGAATAAGTTAGACTTTAAAGCAATCTTTCATCTATATCTTCTAAAAGAGTGGATGTCATGTTGCCCGAGCCGAATCTGAGGTTTAGTAGGGGTTAGGATAGGGCTTCTGAGAGCTTTTCCCTTATTGATGAGATTAATGTGAGCATTAGGCCCATGTTAGCGTAGGGGTTTGTGATTACGGATAGGACGTGTTTATCGTCTATCCCGAAAATTATTATTGTTCCGTCTTTGCCGCCTACCACCACTTTTTGAAGGTTTCCAAGGGATAATTCGCTTATCACCCTTTCTCCTACGTTATACAGGGCGGCTCCCATCGCTGCTATTAGATTTTCGTCGCCATGCTGTATTGCAGAGGCTAGAACTAGACCGTCGGTTCGAATGATTGCTGACGCTTCTATATCTGGGTCGGATGCTTCCATTTCCTCCAGGATACTGGCTAGTTTTTGCCTGAGAGTTTTCATCGCATCCACCTTCACCTTTAAAGTTAAAACTATGGGGATGAAACGCTGTATTTAAAGATTTCGCCTTGAAATTATTTTTTCTGTAAACGTAACAAATAAAAATTTTTTAAATTATGAAAGTCGCAAAAAGGGATGGGTTAGCCACCCTTAATCTTTTTAATGTACTCTGTTGCCCGCTTGAGGACGTCCTCGTTCTGGATGCATATTATTTGGGCTAGAGCCGTGTAGTCGAGCAGGGTTTTCATGTCCACGTCAAAGCTTATGTTAACTATTTTCTTCGATAGGCCAACGGCTATCGGGCTGTTCCCCATTATGGCTTTAGCAATGCTTAACACTTCCTCCTCCAACCTTTCATGCGGAACTACCTTGTTAACTAAGCCTATCCTTTCGGCCTCCGCAGCCGTTATGAACTTCGCCGTGAAAATCAGCTCTTTAGCCCTTCCAACCCCGACGATGCGAGGCAGCCTTTGGCACCCTGCTAGGTCTGGGACCAGTCCTACGGCAGCCTCCGGGAGGCCAAACAACGCGTTCTCAGAAGCTATCCTTATGTCGCATACTAGCGTTAGTTCGAGTCCTCCCCCAAGTGCAGGCCCGTTGACGGCTGCTATTACAGGCTTCTCGACTTCCTCTATGATGTTGTAGACTTGCTGGGCTACCCTGATGATGTTTGGAAGCCATTCGAATCCTGTTTTTCCCAGGTCCTTCAGCAGGTTGAAGTCGAGCCCCGACGAGAAAGCCCTTCCAGCTCCTGTTAGGACGATCACCTTAACGTCTTTTTCGTCCCCCGCCTTCTTAAACGCGTCAGCAAGCTCCATGAACATTTTACTGTTGATGGCGTTTAAAACCTCAGGCCTGTTTAGAACTATCTTCGCGATACCCTCACTCTTCTTGTAGAGGAGTGTTTCAAAGCTCAAAGGGAAACCTCCAGACGCTTTAAACTAAGGTTGCATGATGGAACCTATAAGCTTTTACCATTTGAAGCAGCATTGACAGCGTTCGACGTTAAATCTAGGAGCGGCTGAGTTTCCATTTTAGTATAATTCTTTGTTGGGGGGATGTAGAAGCTTAAAGTAGGTTAATGGTTGCTTTGACAGCTTCACCACCTGACGGGCGGCTTTCCTGACGGGCTTCTTACGGTGTTTCAGGTACGGGAGGAGCGGCTTCGTCCCCTTTAACTTGACTATGTACGCTAGGGCGTTGAAAGCTGCCGCCCTCACCTGGCTGTCATCGGAGAGGAGTGCAAGCTCGAAAAGCCTTTTGACGGCTCTCTCTTCCCCAACCCGTGCAGCTAAGCCTATGTGTTCCAATGTGAAGTCCCCCTTCTCCAGCGTGGATACGACAAGGTCGTTAGCCCTTGGGTCCTCAAGATCGACGAGGGCGATTAAGGCGGCAGTGGAGAGGTCAGGGTTTCCGGCAGATCTTTGAAGGAAAGACCATATCAAGTCCGCTGCCCCTTTGTCCTTCAACACGCCGAGCACTACGCATGCCTGGGCTTTAACGTTGTCTGGAAGCTCCTCGAAGACCTCCCTGATCTTCTCCGCTACGGGTACCCCGCGTTCTAAGCCGAGCTTTCCTAGGGCGATGAGTAGGTCACCGCTAACCTTCTCATTAGAGGGGTCCTTCAACAGGGAGACAGCCTTCTCCAGCTCCTTCCCGCTTCCAGCAAGCTCGGCCAGCTTGGACACGGCCTCAAACCTGGCAATTCCTTTAGCCTCGGAGACCAAGGGGAGGAGATCCTCGATGGACGATGCCTTAGAAATGGATAAGAGGAGGGCTCCTTCCCCCTTCTCTGGGGGGGTGAGAGTTAAAGCCACCTCCAACTCCGACTCAAACCATGGAAGGAGAAGGCTTCTCAGGGCTATGTAAGGGTTTATGGACTGATGCGGCTTAGCCATCGTCCACCACCAGACTTAACGCTGAAAATTCTGTGTTATGACCCGTGTTGTAACCCACGCCTGAAAAATTTTTCTGGGCGCCCATCGTTTCCAAGTGAAGTGTTTAGGCGGGTGGATGGGGGTAGAGGACCGGTGAGGCTGGCTTATTAACGTGTACTCCTGTTTTTCCTCTTCCCATCCAAGATAGCAATGCCGAGCTCTGCCACCCTATTGTATGGCTCTTTCCAGCTCTCCCTTAGCTTCAGCGATATGGCGTTTACAGGGCATGTAGTGGCGCATAGGCCACATCCCAGACACTTCTCTTCGTTAACTGAGGCGGCTTCCTCGAGGGTTATCGCATTAACGGGGCATCTTTCAACGCACGTCCCGCAGCCGATGCAAGCATCCTGGTCGATGACGGACTTGAATATCGCGTTGATGTACTTGTGGACTTCGTACCCCCTCTTGGTTATGCCCTTTAAGGATGCGCAACAGCAGGGGCAGCAGTTACACACGTTTGATAGGTGTTTTGCATTCACCGACGCGTGGACGAGCCCCGCCTCGTCGGCTTCCTCTATTATCCTTATGGCTTCCTCAACGCTTATCTCGTTTCCCATCCCGTTTTCAATGTAGTACTCTGCGGCGACGCCGAAGCTGAGGCAGGTTTCCAATGGGTAGTCGCACCCTTCACCGTTAAGCCTAGCCTCTTTCCTGCAGATGCAGTCTGTAACTGCGACCACGCGGGCATTCCTAATCAACTCCTTAAGCTTAAGGTATGGGAGAAGGACTGTGTCCGCGGATATTCTCTCCTCTATTGGAAGTACCTTGAAGCCGGGAACGTTGCTCGCTCCCATCTCGTCTACGTAGACCGTCTCGTAGTACTCTTTGAACAAGCGGGCTAGCTCCTCGTCGATCTTCTTAACGGAGTACTCGTAAAGCCCTATCATAAAGGGAGCTGCATTATACAAGGTTTTCCCTTCACGCCTTATACGGAACACTAGCCCTTTACGAGACATTTTATCGAGCATCTCCGCCAGGTACTTCTCGTCAACTCCGCTACGCTCAGCTATCTGCGAAACCTCCTCAGGGGAGGGAGATAGTAGAACTGCGACCCGGGCTTCCTCCTCTGTGAAAAGCTTCTTAAGTATTTTGATTTCAACGCCGCTCGGCGTAGCCGGGAGCCCCAAAGGGAACGTATCCAAAAATTCACGTAGCTTTACGTAGGCTTCATCCGACAAGCCAACCACCAACTCTAAAAGGAACACGACAAAAATATTTAACGATTACTTTAAAGCTTTGGTGGATTCCACGTTCGCTAGCTGGCGTCGCCTTTCCGTTCAGGGTGCCTCATGTAGCTTTGCTGGTTCTCCCGGCGGTGAAATCCATCCCTTCACGGCTCCAGCTCTCATTCCGGCTTCCAGTACTTTCTCGGCTGTGTCTCTGCTGGCAAGGGAAATGATGCTGCCCCCCATGCCTGCACCTGAAAGCTTCGCTCCGTATGCTCCCGCTCTGAGAGCCGCATTCCTTACTTCTTCAAGCTTGGGGTGGCTTACCTCGTAGAGGTCTCTCAGGAGTTCATGCTGGTAATTTATGATTTCCCCTAAGGCCTCCATTTTCGACAAACCTTTGACACGTTCCCAGACATCCTCATCCCCACCTTCAACCAGCCTCTCACCCTTAAGTATCCTTACCGCCACTTCGGTTGAACGCTGCATTTTTAGGGTGAAGAGGATCCGCTTCGCCGGAGTCTCCCCAACAGCGTCCAAGTATGGCTCGATCTCTTCTATGGAGACATCCTCCCATCTTGGCTCGAAGTACCGGAAGCCCAGCTTAGCTTTAATGGATGACGGGAGACCCGTTTCCATGAGAGCCCGAAGGCCCTCATCGATCTCTCTTTGCCTTTCAGGGTGTATCACCGCCGTGGAGTGCCTAACACCCGAGTCCAATACTACGAAGAGTAGTTCATCAGACGGCAAACTTTTAACCCTGAATGGGGGTCTACACTCTAGGAGGATTACGCCTCCAAAGGCTGAACCGTACTGGTCAAGGCGGCCGCAGGGAATTCCCATCTCGTCGTGTTCAGCCAGGTAGGCCAGCTCGGCTACATCGCGCCTAGAAAGGTTTAAGCCGTAAAGCGAGTTTAAGAGGGTTAGGAAGGCTACTTCCAGCGCTGCGCTGCTTGAAAGACCCGCCCCGACTGGAACCTGACTTTTAACCCAGGCTTCCACGCCAACCCGCCCGTCAATGTAGCCTTCCTTCAGGAGGATGTTTACGATGGAACGAAGGTAGTCGCCGAACCATCCTTCTCCGAGGAGGGGGTCTCCCGCTTGGAAGGCGTCCTCGAAAGGCTCACCCAATTCCTTCAGGTTTAAGGATTTAACCTTGAAGAGCTCACCCTTCCTAAGCCTCCCCGAAATGTACGTCCTTAGGGTTATTGCTACCGGGACGACAGGCAGGCCTTTGTAGTCTTGATGGGTGTTGAGGAAGTCCGCTCTTCCAGGAGCGGAGGAAACAGTCCATTCTGCTCCTCGAGGTAAATCTGGCAGCATGAGGAAGCCCCCTGATGGTCGGCTTCGCAGGCTCCGCTCGCGTTTAACAGGAGGATTCTGCGGCAAAATTAAAAAATGTTTTTGCAAAAGTTAAGGGTAAGTGTGCTACGCGAGAGTGTTCTGATGCGTGAGCAATCGTCGGAGCTAAGGTGGAACCCCATACTTAGAGAATGGGTTATCGTGGCCGCTCGCAGGGAGGAGAGACCTGTTGAAAGCGTTGAGGAGATAGAGAGGTGTCCCTTCTGCCCTGGAAGCCCTGAAGTTGAGGGGGAGTGGGACGTCTTAAGCTTACCGAACAAGTACCCTGCCCTCACCCCCAACCCTCCCAGCCCTGTGAGGCACTGGTTTTACAGGACTAAGCCTGCGATGGGAGCTTGTGAGGTGATCATTGAGACAAAGGAACATGAAGGTGATCTTTGCGACCTGTCACTGGAGAAGATGAAGAATGTCGTCGACCTTTACGCTGAACGCTACGAGGAGCTAGGGGGGCTGGGACATGTAAAGTACGTTTTCATCTTTAGAAATAAGGGTGAAGTCATAGGGGTTACACTCCACCACCCTCACTCTCAGCTTTACGCTCTCCCATTCATCCCTCCTCTAGTAGCCAGAGAGCTGGAGTCAAGTAGGCGCTACTTCAGGAGAAGGGGAGAATGCCTTTTCTGCAGGGTTTTAAGTGTGGAGAGGAAGGATGGGGTTAGAGTTGTCTACGAGAACAGGGATTTCACCTGTTTCCTACCATTCTACGCTAGGTGGCCCTACGAGGTTCACGTGTATCCTAAGAGGCACGTCCAGTCGCTTCCAGAGCTGAGGCATGATGAAAGGTTTTCGCTAGCCGACGCCCTGAGAAGAGTTACAGCCATCTATAATAGCCTTTTCGGCTTCTCCATGCCTTACATAATGGTTATACATCAGAGGCCGACGGATGGCAGAGATTACCGCTACTACCACCTCCACGTTGAGTTTTACCCTCCATACCGTAGCAGGGACAAGCTTAAGTATCCGGCTGGAATAGAGAGGGGGGCTGGCACATGGACTTACGATGCTACGCCGGAGGAGAAGGCGGAGGAGTTAAGGAAGGCGGCGGCTCAACTTAACGAGAGATCAGTCATGTATAGAGGATGAAGTTATGGTAAAGAAAAATTTACTATAAGAATAACATATTTAATATTTATTGTATAAGTTAAAGTTAACTTAACATTTCATTTATAATAAAAGGCGGGTGTCAAATGATAAGAAAAATTAAAAAGTGGTGTATGTGAGAATGGAGGAGAGGGAAGGTGGGGAGAATTTTGCTTGAAGGAGTATGCTTGGCTGTAGCCGACGAGATAAGAGGGCCCATCTGCGTTTACAGTAAGGGTTTAAGCCAGAGGACGGCGGACAGGGTCACCATGAAGGCGCTCATAGGAACCATATCGGTTGGAACACGCTTGGAGGAGGAGGAAATAGCCATACTCCCCATGCAGGATGAGGGGAAAAGCGTTTTCTCGTACGTCTTCCCTTACAGGGACAGGGCTGCAAGGGGAGGTGCGAGGATTCTCTCCTTAATCCTCGTCGCCGACAGGAAATATGCTGCTTTCCTTTACAGGTTTGCACCGCTCCTCTACGAGAAGACTAGGGCCGTCGCTGAGGAGGTGAAGGAGTACTATCAGCCACCCTTAACGTTCAGGGAGGAGGCGCTAAGAAAGCTGGACGAGCTGATGGAGATAGACGTGTCCGTTGTCACACCGCTGAAGCTTAAGGAGTACCTTATCCAGTCTTACCTTTCACGGTCTGAAGAGAGAAGGAGGGGGCTGCTGGAGAAGACTGCGAGCATAGCTAGGGGGGTTCTCCTCGGTGGGGAGAAAGTTGACCTAGTCGGACTGGACGGTAAAGGGAGCCCGATGTGGGTTATGATGTCGGGGAACATCATTACAGGTGGTCCCGAGAAGCTTGTTGAAAGCTACAGGATGGTTAAAGAGCTCAGGGACATGTACCCAGGTATCGAGGCGTTCTTCATTTTGGACGAGCTCAGATACACCGAACAGTTGATTCTGCCGGACATAGAGCTTGACAGGACGACGAACATAGCCATAGGGTACGACTCGGATGGTAGGGTTCGCCTCATAGGCATGGGCGAGGACAGGAAGCTCCTCTGGACACTAATACCAGTAAACCCGGTGAGGGGCATTGAGGAGCAGGAGGAGTTAAGGAGGAGGATGTACCGGATGAGGATGGATAACCCAACTCTTGAAGCAATCTTTATCCTCTGCGAGGTGTTCAAGGACACGGTCATAGAAATCCCGGAGGAAGTTCCAGAGGGAGGGGTCAGGATCACCCTAATAAAGAGGAAAATCGGCTTAAGGGAGAAGTATAGGAAGGTGATAGGAAGGCTGAAAGGAAAAAGGGGTTAGTTTAATCTAGGATATGGACTGCTGAGGCTTTAAACGCTAGGTAAACTTTCTGTCCTAGGTCTAATCTGAGTTCTTCCACTGAGGCGCGTGTCGCCATGGCGTCCACTTGGATAGGGCCTGCAGACGCTGTAACCCTTACTAGAGGACCTTGGAAGGAGAGGTTGACGATGGTGGCTTCTAAGACGTTACGTGCGCTCGTCATGGGCTTACTCGTGGCTAAGATTACGTCTTCAGGCTTAACGAGCAAGTTGACTTGCTTTCCGATGGATAGGTCTCGCCTGTAGGGAGCCGAGATCAACACCCCATTAACGTTTACTTTGGTTACCCCACCTTCAGGGTTAAGGGATTCAACGTGGCCTGACAGGATGTTTCCAAGGTTCATGAAGGCCGCTACGAACGAGGTTTTAGGCTTCTCAAACACTTCTCTTACTTCCCCGAGCTGCTCTATAGTTCCGTTCCTCATGACGGCCACCTTGTCTGCCAAGAGGCGGGCGTCCATCTGGTCGTGTGTCACGTACACCATGGTTACTCCTAGTTCCTTCTGCACCCTGAGGAGCTCGCTTCTAGCCGTGTTCCTAGTTTGAGCGTCCAAGTTACTTAGGGGTTCGTCTAGGAGCAAGACGGATGGCTCAACGACTAGTGCTCTGGCTAAGGAAACCCTCTGCTTCTCCCCTCCGCTGAGCGATGAAGGCATTCTCCCCTCCAATCCCCTGAGGTTGAGGGCGTCCATCACCCTTTTAACTCTCCTTCTGGCTTCGTCCCCTTTAATCCCGCGAGCTCTAAGACCGTAGGAGACGTTTTCGGCAACGGTCATGTGGGGGAACAGGGAGAAGTCTTGGAAAACCATGCCTATGTTCCTTTTCTCGGGTGGAAGATGGTCTATGCATTCACCGTTAAGGAACACTCTTCCTTCATCCTGCTTTATCAGCCCCGCAATCACGTTTAGGAGTGTTGTTTTGCCGCATCCGGTTGGGCCGAGGATCACGAAGAATTCACCCTCGTCCACTTCGAAGCTTACATTTTTCAGAGCATGGAAGAACCTTCTCCGCCTGAGAAGGGTGTCTGTAAGGGAGGATGGGAGGGGAAACGACTTACTGATAGAGTCAACCCTAAGAGACACGCTTCCTCCTCCTACTTTTCCACGAAGAACCTTACAGCCATTAAAACAGTGAAGGCTACTATTAAGAGTACTACGGCTGCAGCTATGCTCTGATAGATTCCTCCAGCCCAGAACTTCCAGTATATAGCCGTTGTCAGCGTGTAGCTTTGACCTGGAATGTTACTGGAGACCATTATTGTGGCGCCGAACTCCCCCATCGCTCTAGCCCACATCATGGCCCACCCTGCCACCAAACCCCTAGCCGACATGGGGAGGGTGACCGAGTAGAAGGCTCTGAAGGGTGAAGCACCCAAACTTCTAGCGGTTAACTCCATGCTTTCAGGCACCGCCTCAAATGATGCGATGGCTGTCCGCGCGAAGAACGGGAAGGAGACGAACGTCTGAGCCAGTATTATCCCCCGCCAAGTGAATATTATATCCCAGCCGTTCCGAGCTAGGATGGAGCCTAAAGGAGTGTTTGGCCCAAGGAAGAGGATGAGGCTTATCCCTGCAACTGTTGGTGGAAGCACCATTGGAAGCTCTATGAGAGTCTTTAATGTTCCCTTCCCCGGGAAGTTGTAGCGTGCCATGACGTATGCTAGGGGGAGACCGAAGCAAACACCTATGGCGCTCGATATGGCTGTTGTCACGAGGCTCACTCTTATGGCGCTCACTATCACTTCGTCTTGGAACGCTAAGAGGACTGGGTGTCCCATGTAGCCTTGAAGCTCCGTCCATACCGCTCTAACATCCTGGCTTGCAAATAGGTTGTAGAGGCGTACTAGCCTTCCCGGGTCAGCGTATGACGGGTTGAAGGTGGAGTAGACTAGGGCTCCAAGCGGGGAAACGAGGAACCCGAATAGGAAGGATAATCCTAGGAGGAATGCGAGCAACGTGAACGGCGAAACTCCGCCAAGAAACATTTTACTTTTTCTAACGGCTTCCACGCCTTAACACCTCCTACGCACTACATACTTCTCTTATCTGAGGAGGTGCAGCGTTAACCTCGCCTTTAAGCATGGGAGGAGAAACCACAGGCTGCCCATTACCCTCTATGATAGACAATCCATCGGTTAGGACGAACTGAAGGAACGTGACGGCCCAGTAGTAGTTTTCAGCGGTGTTTGGTATGGAGACAGCGTACGATATGGATGAACCACGGTAGGTTTTCCCGCTTTCAGTTGTGATCGTGAAGCGGGAGTACCACTGGTTATACTTCTCTGATGGGTCGCCGAGGCTCACGTTCTTGGGGAGCCGTATGTAGTCTAGCCCGAACTGCTCTGCTAGTGAAAGGTATGTCCAGCCTGCGTCGAGCTGACCGGTCTGCAGGGCGACCATGAGGTCGAACTCCTTCTCCGACACGACCATGTTACCTGGCTTAGCACGGTATAACGTGTTGATCAGTCCAGACTCAGGGTAGCCGGGAAACTCGTCCTTGTGTTCAGGGTAGTACGTGTCGCATATGTTAAATACGATTAATGTTCTGTATCCGCACGGGTCGTTGTCGGGGTTTGCCCTCCCCCACCTCTTCACCTGGCTTGGATCCGCCAGCTTCCAGTACCAGTTTTTCTCGTCGAGCCCAGCAGGGTTCCCCGGGGCTAGGGCTAGGACTATTTCGTTCCTAGCGAAGATAACCCACCAGTCACAGTACTTCCTTAAAGAGTTTGGAGCGTAGCTTCCCGCAAGCTCATTTTCTATCACCTTATAGTCGGAGACGAAGATCAGGTCGCATCGTTCTCCAGCCTTCACGAGTCGGGCGCATGCTAGGGAGCCGTGTGCTGAAACGTGCACGTTGACGTATGGATACTTGGCTTTAAATGAGTCAGCAAGCTGAGTCATTATCTTTGTTAGGCTACCAGCGCAGAGTACGTCTATATCGGTTTGTTCTTGAAGGCTCCCCCAGATGGATGATTCTTGGACGTAGAAGCCGTAGGATCCTCCGAGAATTAGGATTGATAGTATGAGTAGCAGAGCTATGGCGGATTTTAACTCCGACCCTAACATTTCTACTCCCACCGTTATGTACGGATGGTTATATCGGAAGTAATATAAAAGTTTCCCCTTAGGCTATGGATAACGACGCAATTTCCTCCCCACCCTCATGTTAAAAGGTAAGAGGAGGTCAGAGTTCGTGTACTCTTTCTTCTTCGATTTTTTCGAGTAGTTTTATGAGGGTTTCGCATGGCTGCCTTCTGAGGCGGCATAGGAGGGTTAGCTCGTGGGCTTTCAGGATGTCAGACCTAGTTATGATCCCCAGCAGCTTTGACGGGT
>JAUQZD010000060.1 GCA_030587405.1 Candidatus Freyrarchaeum guaymasense
GGCTTTCAGGGGAGTTTCTGCCGGAGGGCTGGGTGGTTACCGACGGGAGGGTTACGCAGAAGCCGGATTATACGGCTATAGACGGCTTTTGGGGCGAGGTGAGGAGAGCAGGGTGCGAGAGGGTTCTGCTTACGCCTCTCGTGCTGGATGAGATAGTTGAGAGGGTTAGGAGGGAGGTGAACCCGAGGAGGATCGTTCTTTTCGGTTCCAGGGCTAGGGGGGATGCTCATAGGGGTGCAGACATCGACCTGGCGGTTGACTCCGAGAAGCCGGTCATGAGGGAGGATATCCCCGTGGACATCGTTTGGTTGAGGAGGACTTCTAAGGACGTAGAGGAGTTGATGGAGAGGGAAGGGGTGGTCATATATGAGAGAGAGGGTTAAACGGTACTTCACTAACTACGAGAAGGCTTTACGAAACCTCAGGGAGGGGGTTGAGGTTGCACGGACAGACATTGAAGTTGACGGCGCTATTAAGCGGTTTGAGCTATGCTACGAGCTCGTATGGAAGCTTATAAAGGAGTACCTGGCTGATGTCGGCATAATCTGTAGGTCGCCGCGTGACACGTTCAGAGAAGCACGCCGGGTTGAGATCATAGAAGATGAGCGTCTCTGGATGGAGATGATAGAGGACAGGAACGCTCTTGTACACACGTACGAAATGGAGAAAGCCCGTGAAATCTTCAGGAAAATTAAAAACGAGTACGTCGACTGTCTGCAAGACGTGTATGAGAAGATTAAGAGGAGGATCGAGGAGGAGGGGTGATGGCTTCTAGCGGAGTAAGCGCCCCTCCGCACCCCTCCAGGTAAGGTTGAAGGTGCGAGGGAGGGAGAAAAAAGGAAAAGAGGGGGGTTTCGCGCAGCCTTAGCGAAGCGTTCACGGTGCTACATCCAGTGGGCAAGTTGCGGGTTTAAGAGGGGTTCGTAGGTGATAGAGGCGCCTGGACGGAGGGAGAAAGGGGAAGCTCTCCGGTAGGTTCATTTACGATCTCGTCGAAAAATTAGATGGAGGGTGCAAAGGAGTGGTGCAGGGAGAATGTACGCGAATATGCGATGGTTAAAATGTTAAAATGCTTTTGAAGAAGAGGGGTTACGGGATGAGGTTGCCGGGAGGGGTGCTGGAATGCTGCGTGATGCTCTTTCATGGCTAGTTGACAAGTTAAGATGGGCGGCTGCGTCCTATCGTAGGAGAAGCCATTGTGGAGGTGGTGGATGCTGGAGCCGTCTACTTAACGGAGAGGGTGGAGGCGGCTTGGCTTGCCGGTGGAGGTTCCGATGAAAACGCCCGATTTAAGGTTTGGCTTCGCAAGGTGGTAACATGTTCGAGAAAGCCTTAGTCATGTACATGTACGCGGAAACCCCGCTGCATCCGGGAGGCGGCTTGGCCGTCAGCGAGGTTGCCGACCTGCCGATACAGAGGGAGAGGCACACCGGGTTCCCGATCATACGGGGATCCTCGCTTAAAGGCGTGTTGAGGAGTGCGCCCAAAGGGGCCAGCAAGGATGGCGGCATCGCGCTGAGCGATGAGTGTGGGCGGTGCCCGGTAAGGGAGGCTGGCGAGGTGAGGGAGGCATGCGAACTTTGCAGTCAAATATTCGGTGCACGTAATGGAGCCGGCGGGGTCACGGTGACCGACGCCAGGGTTCTCGCGTTCCCCGTTAGAACGTTAAAAGGCGTGTTCAGCTGGATTACCTGCCCACTGGTTCTGGACAGGTATAGAAGGGACTTGGAGTTAGCCGGCGTCAAGGCTAACTGGATTGTTCCGAAGCCTGCCGGCTGCGAGGAAGCCATGGTCTGCACGCGATCGCAGGCAGAAGAGTACGTTTATGTAGAGGATTTACAGTTAAAGTGCGAGAGGGATAGCGTCGTAGACGCCGTCGCAGAGGAGGTGGTGGGGGCGGTGCCGGAGGGTGAAGTCTACCGGGAGGTTAGGGAGAAGCTCAGAAGAGACCTGATCGTGGTTTCCGACGATGTTTTCAGAGACCTGGTGTTATTCACGACGGAGGTTGTTACGAGGGTTAAGGTAAGCCCTGAAACCGGAACCGTGGAGGCGGGTGGATTGTGGTCCGAGGAGTATCTGCCGGCAGACACCATAATGTACTTTGTGATTTTAGTTCCGAGCAGGCTTGGCGCGCGGGGGGCCGGGGACGTCGTGGAGTTGCTCAAGAGGTACGGGGGGAGGATACTGCAGGTAGGAGGAGGCGAGACCGTTGGGAGGGGGTTTGTGAGGGTGAAGATGGTTGAAGGAGGGGTGGGGAGTGCTGCGGCTCCTTGAGCAGGAAAGAGCTAGATACGCGTGGAAGTGCATTCGAGAGGTAAAGGGAGATGCTGACTTGGAGGGAAGGTACAAGTCGTGTGTTAGGAGGGCGGCATCTTACATTCAGGTAAACGGTTTAGGGAACACCATGGCTTTTTACAGGTCTAAGTTTGAGCCTGACTTGAAGAGGGGGGAAGGGAGGATGAGCACCGAGGGGAAAGCCTATAAGCTGGTCTACGAGCACCTTAACGGCTGGTTCAGGAAGAGGTTTAAAGAGGGGAGGGATATCCTTGAGTGGATGACCGGGGAGGACACGTCCTCAACGATGGTCTTCCATGCTGCGAGGGAAATTATAGCTTTACTCGGCTGGATGAAGAGGTTTGCAGAAGCGGAGCTGGGTGATGGGTGATGGGTGATGATGAGGGGCTTCATCTCCTCTAAGAGGCCGGCTGGGGAGGTTGTCGACGTCGTGGCCGGCGCCGTGAAAGGCAGAGAGCTAAACCTTGGGCTATTCCTTGACAAGTACGTGTTGTGGTGTTACGATGACGAGGAGGGCAGGTGGGAGCACGGGTTAGACGTCCAGGTTTCCCTTCTCAGGAAGGTTTGCCGTGACCCCCAAGAGGTGAAAAGACTGTTAGGGGATTTCAGCATACCCAACGGGGAGTTCAGGAGGAGGCTGGCGGAGGACGGGAGGCTATGTGTACCAGTCGACGCGGTTCCACTTAGCGTTTACGAGTCATACATGAGTAGGATGACCCGGATGCTCAGCACGCTGGGGGAAATGGGGTTCCACGTGGAGTATCTGCCTGATGAGCGGTCAGGGCTCCCTCTCAGCTGGAGGCTCGCTGTAAACCTGGGTGCCGCAAGCATCTACGAGGCATCCCTACTCCTCCACAGGAATTACTCGGTTCCCTACATTCCGGGGAGCGCTGTGAAGGGTGCCACGAGGCACCTGTCCATTCGAAAGTTTGCCAGAGCCATCCAGGAGCTGGAGGGAACCCCCTACGGGGATGCCGCTAGGAGGGTGGACGCGGCACTTGAGAAAGGTGAAGACTTGGGCGTCGAGGTGGACGGGGTTAAGTTTAAGACGTTAATTGACGTGTTCGGGGCGCGGAGCCAAAAGGGGAAGGTAATATTTTTCGATGCTCTACCCGTTTTAAGCGGGGAAAACGAGTGCTTCATAGTCCTCGACGTCGTGAACGTGCACTACAAGGAGTACTACCAAGATAGGAGCGGCAGAACGCCTCCGGGAGACTGGGTGAAGCCGAGCCCAGTGTTCTTCCTAGCCGTGGAAGGGGTGAAGTTCAGGTTCGCCTTAGCGTCAAGGGACAGGAACTTGGCCGGAGAGGCGAAACGCCTGCTCAGGGAGGCGCTGGAAAGCTGCGGCATCGGCGCGAGGACGTCTGCCGGCTACGGGTACTTTGAGGTGTAAGGGACATGAAGCTCTTAATAGCCCCGTGGGGGAATCCAAGCGGCTGGAGGGAGGTGGTTTACGTGTTTGGCGGAAAGAGCATAAAGGCGTGTACCTCGTTAAGGGCTCTTCAAGAAGTTATAGAACCAGATAAAACGATCATAGTAGGTCTGGATACGCTCGCAGAGAAAGGGGAGAACTACCAGGATGTGAAGGAGGACGCTGAAGGGAAGATAAGGGAGCACGCGGACAGGTTTGGGCTGGAAGGTTACGAGGTGCTGATAGCTCCGGGAATAGGAACATTCCCGAACGGCACCTTCCACGGGGGTGCACTCGACTACTACCATTACGTTACTGCAAGACTCGCACTCATCCTTCTCGAACACGTGGGGGAAACGCTGAGCATACACCTTGATTTAACCCACGGCATAAACTACTCGACAATCCTCACTTATAAGGCTGTTAGGGAGGTGGCGGAAGCCATCTCCATCTTCAAGGAAACCCGGTTTACAGCGTATAACGCGGATCCATCGCTGCCGTCAGCCACAGGCAAGCTCTCCATCAACATAATAGAGCAGTCAACTCCTACTCCAACACCCCTCACTGAAAGGATCACCCAGAAAAGACCGTTAGAACCATTAAACCTGAGCGTCGACGAGAGGAGGAGGCTCTTCGAGGAGGAGCTAAAAGAGGTTAGGGAGGTAGACGACTTAGAGCTTTCAGCCTTCATCGGAGCGCTGTACAACGGTTTACCCCTTGCCCTCTTCAGGTTCTACCCTGAAAAAGGCAGGTTAAAGGAGGTCATACTCGCATCCCTGAACTTATATGAAAGGTACGTGGAGGTTGAAAGCCAAGGTAAATTGAAAGTAACGAGACGGGTAAGAATGGGAAACGACCTTAAAGTCTACGTTTTCGCCTACATGATCGCAACGTTGCTGAGCGCCAATGGGTTGATTTTTTCGCGGAAAAAGGAAGTAGCACTCAGCGAGGTCGAAAGCTTAACAGAAAGCCTTTTCAAATTCGATGAGCGCTTAAAGAAAAGAATCGAGACCGACATTCACACCCTAAAAACGGACTTAGAGGGGAAAGAGGCTGCAGACTGGCAAACATATAATAGCGTGATAGGAAGGAAAATAGGGGGAATCGACGAAAGAAACTTTCTAGCCCACTCAGGGTTTGAAAGGAACGCTGTTGAAGTCAAGAAGGAAAGCGGCATGCTTCTACTTAGGTACCATGAAGACAAAATAGAAACTGTTGCAAAAATGTGCCAGAAAGGATTAAAACGAGAAATATCATTGGAAAGTTAAAGTTAACCGTACCCTCCTCAAAGACCCGGGTTTCAGAGGTTCTAAGAGAAGTCTAAAAGGGAGGCGTGGAACACGTAGACCTCTAAATGAAGCGCCACGCGGGTCAACCGCCAGAAAGCCGGGAGGAGGAAGGCAGAAAGAACGCACCAGCCTCTTAAAGAGGGGTGGAAGAAGTGGCCGGACCCGCACATGACGCGTTGAGGAGGATAGTTGACGGGTACATGAGGAAGGTTCCGGGTTTAAGGGAGCACTGCGAGAGGTGCCTCAGGACCGAGAGGTGGGGTGGAAGCGTCGTCCTCATGGTCGTCGACGCAGCCTTCACCTCGATAGGGCTAAACTACTTCACGGCGGTCGTCCCGAAAGTTGAGGAGTTCAATAAGAGGTTTGTTGAAACAGGGAGAATAACGTGCCTGAGAGATCTCGCAGGGGCAAGCGTGGAGGAGCTCAGGGAAACGTGGCGGAACAAGAGGTCCTGGCTCGCAGCGAAGAGCGTGGCAGCCTACCTTTCAAAGCTCAGCGGCGACGACAGGGAAGCCCTGAGGAGCTGGGCCAGGAGCTCCAGCCTTGAAAACTGGAGGGAGAACCCGGTAGGCAGAATGAAGGGGGTTGGCCTGGTCACCTACCAGTACCTGAGGATGATGGGTGGGGTCGACACGGTCATGCCAGACAAAATAGTTAAACGCGTCATAAACGGGATACTCGTGGAAGCAGGGTTAGAGCCGGTCAGCGACGACATAGAGTTCGTTAGGAGGGCGGAGTGGCTGGCGGAGACGTGCGGCTACAAGCCCATAGAACTGTGCTGGATGACCTGGCTCATACAGCCCGAAGGGAGAAAAATGAGGATGGAAAAGTACTCGAGCCTACTCTCCAAAATATGACCAGCACCCATCAGCCGGCACATTACAGGGTTAAGCCTGGCAAGGGTTAAGTGGAGGAAAGCCGCCGCTCACCTAGGTGAATGCCTGCGAGGGGTGGGTGAGCGTGGAGGCTCATGCGGGCGAGGGCGGCGTGAAGCAGCCCAAGCGTGCTTCAGCGGGTCCAGCATGGACCTAAACTTCTTGTAGCGCTCGAGAACCTCCCTCGTGTCGCACACCTGGTACCAGTCACCCGTAAACTTTGTTATGCCCCTGCTGAGCAGGGAGGAGTAGCCGGCGATCTTCGCAGAGTAGCGGCGCCTTATCTTCACCAGTAACCCGTACATTTCAGGGCAGAAGTCAGGGTTAGCTGAGAGGAACTCCAGCACCCTACCCTTCCACAGAACCTCTACAGCGTGGAACTGCCCCCACTCCGCGTCGAACCCGTGCCCCCACAGCCCGCGTCCCGTAGCGAACCGCATCCCCTTCCCGAGGACGTACTCGTACTCGGGGAACCTCAACGCGACCACGCGGTGGTCGAGCAGCACCCTGGTGAGGATGGCGACCGCAATGTACGTGGGCTCGTACAGGAAGTCAACCCTCACGTCGGACTCACCGCTCAGGATCAGGTCTATGGGGCCAAGACACCAGTACCCTGCATCCGGCGGCCCACTCCACCAGTCGCCAGCGTCCTCCTGGGCAACTATCAGGGACCTTACAAACTCCTTCAGAGCGTAGAGGCTGTACTCCTCATTCGGGATCTCCCCTGAGGCGAGGCCGTCCAGAATCCTGAGCATCCCCTCCTTAACCGAGTACATTTCCTCTATGAACCCATCCCACGATTCACCGGGGGAGCATGGCCTGAACCGCTTCAAAAACTTCATGCGTATCCCTTGAGCTAGCATGCTTCCCCTTACTTAAAAATTTTTCCCGTAAAATATTTAAGGAAAAGGGCGAGGCCATTAAATAGTTCTTCGCCACGCGTTTACGTTAACCCCTCTCTTGAAGCCTTTGACAACGTAACTCTTAATACGCTGCGATGCTTGATGTATTTCAGGTGGTACTACATGGGCGTCATTACGGTCAGGATCCCGGATGATTTAAGGGTGAAGATGAGAAGGCTGAACGTGAACTGGAGCGAGGAAATAAGGAGGTTCATCGCTCAGCGCGTTGAAGAAGAGGAGCGAAGGGAAAGCGTAGAGGAGGCTCTCAGGATGCTTAAGGGTAGGAGAGGGGTTGAGGCGGGCTTCTCAGCCCAGTCCGTAAGGGAGGATCGTGACAGTGCCGGTGGCGGCGAGAGCTCCAGTGGTAGTGGTGGTTGACGCCTCAGCCCTTGCCATGGTTCTCCTCCAAGAGGAGGGGTGGGAGAGAGTTCAGCTTACTGGTGAAACGGCGACGTTGAACCATGCGCTCGTTGAGGTTTTGAACGCCCTGTGGAAGGCCGCGGTTCGGGGGAGGCTGGATGAGGATGATGCGAAGGAGAGGTGTGGCGCGTTGACGCTGCTGGCGAGGGGGCTCCACGTCTTCAAGGCTGAAGACTACCTTGAGCGCTCCCTAAGCATAGCGCTAAGCGAGAAGGTTACGGTTTACGACGCGTTGTACATAGCTCTCGCCGAGAGGCTGGGGGCTAAGCTTCAAACGTCGGATGCACGGCAGTTTGAGGCAGCCAGAAAATACGTGAAGGCGGAGCTCATAGGTAAGCCAAGCTCGTAGGGTCTCGCCGGAAACGAGCAGACACCTTGGAGGGAAACTTAGAGTGGCCCCTGCGCCGCCTCGTACCCCCCACCAGAACCGCGCAGTACCTCCCGGCTCAAGCGCCTGAAAAACCCTGCAGCCCCCTCCACTTCGCCCGCAAACCCTTCCACAGGAAGCTGCGTCCTCGAGGGGTTCAGGAGGGTTTCCGTGAGGGTTTAGGGGTGTGCTTAAATTGTGTTGTGCAGATTTTTTAACTTGAGGGTGCTGTGGTGTCGTCCGGGTTAAAGAGGTGGAGGCTGTGTGCGAGCTGTTCGCCCTCTCCTCGAACAGGGTTGTCGGCGTCCGCTTCACGTGGAGGGGGTTCCTGAGGAGGGGTAAAAGTAACAGGGACGGGTGGGGTGTAGCCTTCTACAATGACAAAGCAGCCATCGTCGTGAAGGAGCCCTTGCCTGCGCCCGACAGCAGCATGGCGAGGATCCTGAGGGACACGGACTACGTTCGAGGCAAAATCGTGGTCAGCCACGTTAGAATGGGAACCGAGGGAGGGAAAACCTACGCGAACACCCACCCCTTCAGCCGGGAGCTCAACGGCAGGGACTGGGTCTTCGCCCACAACGGGGACGTATCCCCTATAAAGGGGCTGGACGAGTTCAGGCTTGAATGCTACAGTCCAATCGGCCAGACGGACTCCGAACACGCCTTCTGCTACATCATGGACAGGCTGAGAGAGCTGGGAGGGAAGGGTTTAAGGAACCCCTACACCGTGCGTGACACCCTCCAGGAAGCCGCCGAGAGGATAGGCAGGTACGGAGCCTTTAACTTCCTCATCTCAGACGGGAAACACCTCTACGCCCACGCAAACATGCATAGGCGTCTACACTACCTCTTCAGGCACCCCCCGCACCCCAGATCCGTAAGGCTGATGGACGAGGACTTCGAAGTCAACCTGGCACGCATGAAGGAGCCGGACGAGAAGGCGGCACTGGTAGCGACAACCCCGCTAACCAGAGGGGAAAAATGGCACCCCCTCCCCCAAGGAAAAGTAGTAGTCTTCAAGGACGGCGAAGCACTAAGCGTCGAGCTACTAGGCAAAAAGGAGAAGGAGGCTCTAGCCTTCATAAGAAGCCAGCCACACAGGGTCTCAACAAGGCAGGTAGCCGACAGCTTAAACATGCCAGTAGACGAAACCAAAAAAGTAGTCAGATCACTCCTCCTCAAGGGATGGATAAAGCAGGACGCACGCGACAGGGTCCCCGAAAACCACCCCAACGCAACATTCTACACGAAAAAAGAGAGAAGAGAGGAAATAAGCCGCAAACTCGAACACCTCACAGAGCAATTCAAAACTTCAACGCCATAGCCTAACGGCGTAAAAAAGCACAACGCCAGATAACACGGAAGCCCTGTATTAAAGTACCTAAGCAAGCGGCAACACAGTGCGGCTGCGAACAGCAGCTTAAACCAGAAAACACGCTAACATAAATTAAGGCAACAATACGCTAAGATAATGTTGAAGTTGGAAGGGGGTTCCAGTTCCTTTTCAGCTTTCCACTTATAAGTTTTGTACCGGGACTCAGCTATGACTCTGCTATAGAGAAGTAAAACTATACGACAAATATTTTCATAAATTTTTAACAAAATAATTGTTACTGGAGGGGAGATGTATGCCTGAAGTTTGCAAACTAGACCCTTTTGGAAAGACTAAATGTTACAGGAAGAAGACAGATTTTAACACGTGTCTACTATGTCAACTCTACTGGATTAGAGGTTTATTATATCGTTTTATCCTCGATTTTGAAGTATTCGCCAAACTAACAATAGTAGACATGATAGAGAAAATTTTGAAAAAAAGCATAACAGAAGAAGAAAGAAAACTCATAGAAGAAATGTATAAAGAGGGAAAAACATTGACAGAAATAATCGAAGAACTCAAAAAAATAAGCTAAAGCTTCTAGACCGAAGACATCAAGAAATTGTCCAACAAACTACATACCGTTAAAACTGTTAAAATGTTTGAGAGAAAAACATTAACAGATTTCTTGCCAAGAGAGTTTGTTAAGAGCTTGGATTTAAGGGTTCTTCAATAGGATTTAGTGGTAAGGATAACAGGTAGGTTTATACATACGTAACAAGCCTCATACATGGGGGTTGAAAGTAGGGGTATCCTGGTAGCGGGGGGCAGCGGGATAGGTGGCTGAAAGCGTTTTCAGCGGGGTTCCACCTTCTTTGTTGAACGTTAACAATCCACCAGGCGTACACGCCGGTAACTCAGGTTCAAGGTCTCCGTCTATTTCAACGAAATGAACAATTTGAGGATCTGCGATCTCGTATACCCAATAGGTGTATGCCACGGAGTCCAGTACGGCTATCCGATAGGCATCCTTATTCATGTCGTAGTCGAAGAATGATATGTAACCGTCCTCCGAGACAACCGTACTTATTCCCGTCCATCCTTCTCGCTGCAAGTTCAGGCATTTCTCCACCTCCATATTGTTGAGGACGTCTTTGTCCAAGGGTTTTGTGAAAACTACGGGAACACTCATCCTCGTACAACATGTCAAAGGATATTATTTCTTCACTAGGAGTTGTTAGGTTCCAGTCCACAGCCAGCACCCTGTAGGGATATATTGTATTCGGTAGGTACGCATTG
>JAUQZD010000082.1 GCA_030587405.1 Candidatus Freyrarchaeum guaymasense
AGGCAGCTTGAAGGCTTCACTGGAGGCTTATCCAAGTATGTTGATGGTAGCTACTCCGGACTACACGACGCTGGATAGGAGGTTAACGGGCTCAACCTTAACCTAGACGATTCTTTAGTCGTGTGGGATGAGCCCGTCTACATAGCCGTAGACTCGGCCGGGATTAAGGTTCACAGGTCCGGTGGCTGGATAAGGAGACGTTTCAATGTTAGGAAGGGATGCTTGAAGGTTCACATAGCCGTGAACGTTGAGACCTGTCAGATAGTTGCTTTGGAGGTGTAAGGGGGTACATACGCGACGGGGCGAGGCTTGGAGGGCTCGTGGAGGAATCCTCAAGGAGGGTTGTGTGAGGGGCGTGATAGGAGATGGGGCATACGACTCTAAACGTAACTTCAACCTCCTACGAGGTGGGCATAGAACCCATCATAAAGGGTAGGAGGAACGCCGTCAAACGGCTTAGGGGGGCTCAGCTAGGAGAAAAGCCCTAATAATGCAGAGAGGCGCCTCAGAAGAGTGGAGGCGTAAGTACGGCTTAAGATGTAGCCGAATAGCATTCTTATGGGTGAAACGGGCATTCGGAGAATACGTAACAGCCAAGAACTCAAGAATGATCTAAGAGATAACCCTGAAAGTCTTCCTATACAGCCTATTCATAGGGATGACGAGAACCGCCTAAAAAAGAGAAGAGCAAGCAAAAGGCAAAACTGGGACAGAAAACATCACAAACATTTATGCAGCAACCTTTCATCCTGAACATGCAAAGAAACACACTTAAGCCGATCACATCCATGTAGGAGCCTGTGAAAATAGAGCCGATGCGTCCAGCCTATGAGCTTTTAAGAGAAGTTAAAAGGTGGAAGAATTGGGATGCTTCCATAGTTTATTCTTCGAGAGGCTGCACAAGGAAGGGCTCCTTTTGCGCAGTGCCAAAAGTTGAGGGCTAAGAGCTTAGGTTTTCCTAGCAGGGTAGAGCATGTTTGAAGCCGTGGAACTGAGGGTTAATTTTTCTTCATCATGTTATGAAAAAAGGAGTTTCATTTTTTGTGACTGTCAGGCTAAAAATTCAACCATCAAACCTCTCTTGTTGTTTGCTTTTTAGTCTTTGCCTTATGGTAAGGGCTTTCTGCCTTTTAATGGCGTAGTATGTTGCTGTTAATGTGATTGTTAGTGTGGTTGTGGTTGCTGAGAGATAGAGGTGTGGTGTTCCTTCGGCCTCTGCTAGGTGGGCTAGGTAATTTAGGAGTGTGAGCGTTGTTACTATTGTTGGTACCGGGGCTGGTGAGAGTTCAAAGAGGTAGAGTGATGTGTTTTCTCCGGTTTTTAAAGCTATGAATTCTGGTTTTCCGTCGAGGTCGTAGTCTTCGCAGTAGGGTGTGAGTGCTGGTGTGAAGTTTGCTTCTAGGCTTATGCCGCCTTCTACACTCATGCCTTTACCCATTACGGCTACTATGCCGTAGGGTGGAGGGTGCCAAAGTGTCATTTTTTTCTCCGAGCTTATTGAGGATGGATTGTAGCTTATTGTTACTGTTAAGAGGGTGGTGTAGGTTTCCGCACCGAGGTAGGATGGGGATGACGCTGCCAGGAGCTTGTGCTCCGAGTTTATGGTGGTGGAGAGGGGGGCGTAGGACTGCTCGGATCTTGATGTTTTACCTGTGGAAACGTCTATCACCGTGTAAAGCCACATGTACCTGGAGCTGGTTTCGTTGAAGTAACCGTAATGGTAGAAGAATTCGGCGTTGGAGTCCAAGTTTATGTCGGCTACCCCAAACGTGGAAACCGTTAGGTTCGTGTATTTTACCCATTTGACTTCGCCGCTGTGGAAGGCGCCGACGCTGAGGTTTGACGGGTCTGAGTAGAACACTAGGTAGTTGCCGGTTGGATTAAATGAGTATATTGTGAATGGGAGGATGGTTGAATCTGCTGTCGCTGAGCTACCCTTAGCTTCCTCCCAGAGGGTAGCCTCGAGAGAGTACACTGTGGTTTGCGAGACCACTAGGGCTTCAAGTCCGGGGGATGAAGGGTAGAAGTCGCCTGCAACTAGTTCAAGTGGAGTTGCTGGAGAGGAGTCAGATGGTAGGGTGTAGTTGCCATTCTCCACCCCCCTATCCGAGATAACCGTTAGGTTGAATGTTAAGTGTGTTCCGTTGAACAGTGGCGTTGCCACCAAGATTTCCTGGCTTCCGCCGCTGTACCAGTCGGCGATGGTGGCTGTTGAGTTTTGGGGTGTTACGTAGTTTCCGATTAGTGTGCCGTCTCCGTCGTAAGCCAGCAACTTACCGGGGAGGTGGAGTACTATCTCGCTTAAATCGTCACCGTCTATGTCTCCTAGCATGAACAGGTCACATTGGGGTGACGAGCTGATGGCTGCTTGCCATGCTAGCTGCCCTGCCTTAAAAACCGTTACGTTGTAGCCTGCTGATGACTGGGAGAGGGCAACGATTTCCATCTGCTCGCCTGTCAGCCTCCCTCTTTCAACGAACAGCACGTTTGGCGCTGAAAAGAATGATGTGTCTTCGGTGAGCTTCATCAACACGGATAGTTCAGGGCTCGCTTGGATGAGGGGTTGATGGATGGTGGGAAGCAGCGTGATGACCGTTGCGAGGAGCACTACGACTACTATGGTTGCTTTAATCGTTTTCCGCTTCATAGGGTTTTCCTCCCAAACAGTATTATTGCTAGGGAGAAGAACACTATGGTTGGCGGGATCATGTAGAGGATGGTTGCCCAAGGGTTGTAGAGGGGTTTTGCTACTGATTCAACAATTAGGAGGAGGGTTATGGCTTGTGGGAGGAATAGAGAGTATATTTTGCCGATGAGGACGCTGCTGGGAAGCGTGAAGAAAGCTTCCTGAAGGGCGTATGCGGGGTCGAAGACCCCCGGGTGCCATATTCCGCCGAAGATGCGGGTGTTCAGCGCGTGGAGCAGCATGGAAAATTGGTAGAGGGGGAGGTACTGTACTAGCGCCGTCGTTCCTCTCACTGAGGCAGCCGAGTAGAGGATTGAGGTGAGAACCTGCTGGTTGCCCAGTATGTTTAGTCCCCCGGATACTAGGGATGCTTGGATGAGACTGGAGATGTTTACTGTAACGGCTATCGAGCTGGTTGCAGTTATGAATGTCTGGGCTATTAGAAGGTCGAGGAAGAGTATTATCGGAATAAAGTAGGTGATCCTTTTAGCGTAGACGTTTATCAGCGAGGCAGCTCCCTGAACGAGAAGTAGGAAAAGGAAAAAGGAAGGGAGGAGAGGTGTTAGAGGGGTTAAGCATTCAATTACAGGCTTGATAAGGGAGAGTACCGGGTTAGCTGTTGCGTACAGTTTCAAAGCGTACACTACTGCTAAGGCGACTAGGGAGTATAGGAGGGCGCTTACTAGGCTGCGTACGACGAGGAGCATGTTCCGGTCAACTCTTACGAGTACGTATATTTCCTCCTCTCTTACGAGGCTTGTCCGGAACATGGTGAAAGACACTATTGGGATGACTAGCATGGGAAGCATGTATTCAAGGTAAAATGATGAGGTGGCTAGCTCCCTTCTCACGGTGAAGACAAGGGCCACGTAGCTTCTTAACGGGTCAGGGAGGAATGTAAGGGAGTTTAACACGCTGAAGAAGTCTCCATATATGAACATGAAGCCAGCTTGTCCGGATATAATCCCCGACACGATATCGGATATAGATGACTGAAGCCCCGCCGTCGCCCCTCCAAGGTATAGTAGGGTGAGAACGCCGCTCACGACCAGTGTTAAAGTCAGGGTGACCGGCAAGCTCCTAGTGAACGCCTCTACTTCATATCTTAACATCGCCATTATGCGCCGTCTCAGAGGCAACGTCTTCGCCTCCCCCACCCTCAATAAGAGCCATAAAGACTTCCTCAAGGCTCCTACTTAACTCCTTAAACTCGTAAACGATTACGCCTATCTCCTGGAAGGCCTTGTTAAGCTGGAGCCAGAGCGTTTCAGGGCTTCTGGTGACAACCTTCACCCCATCCCTGCTGAGGGACACTTCTAGGGCGGCTTTAGAGGCTTGGAGGAACTCCGCTAACTCCTCGTCTCTATCGCTTCTCACGGCGTAAACGTAGCTTTTCCTCTTCATGAGGCTTCTTAGGTTTCTAATGCTCTCCTGGGCTATAAGCCTGCCCTTATGTATCACGGCAACGTGGTCTGCAACCTTCTCAACCTCGGGTAGAACGTGGCTGTTAAGAAACACGGTCCTCTCCCTTCCCAGCTTCCTTATCATCTCAAGTATTTCAACCCTAGCGACCGGGTCAAGGTTAGCTGTGGGTTCGTCCAGGAAGATCACTTCTGGGTTTCCCATCAACGCGTTGGCTAGAAGCCACTTCTTGAACATGCCCATGCTGAACGACGAAACCTTCTTGTTCCTGAACTCCCAGAGGCCGAACTCTTCAAGCAGGGTTTCAGCCTGCTTCTTCAAGCTACGCCTATCCCTCAAACTGTTAAAGCTTGCCAGAGTAACCAGGTAGTCTAGGGCTTTCTCCTTTGGCTTCGGGGTGAACTCCGGCATGTAGCCTACAACGTCTCTGACCTTCTCCATCTCACACCTGATGTCCCACCCCATGACGGTGGCGGTGCCGTCGCTGGGAGGGGCGAGGCCAACAAGCATCTTCATGGTGGTTGTTTTACCAGCCCCATTTGGCCCTAGAAAACCAAAGCACACCCTCTCCGGAACACTCATGCTCAACCCGTCAACCGCGACGAGCCGGGAATACACCTTAGTAAGCTCAAAGGTTTCAATAGCAGCCAATCCCATCCCCATTCCCTAACAGGAAAACGAAAAAAGATAGTACAGCTCCCCTTAAATAGATTCTCCCTCATCTGTAAAACAAAAACAAAACATTGAAACACCCTAGGACGCCTTTCAACTTCACCTAGCAAAGGATTCTCATCAAAGGCTGCCTTAAACCTGATTCCGCCTTAAAAACACTTCCATGAACATCTCCATTAAAACTTACAGGAAGGCAGCCCTCCTACTTAAGAAGCACCACCACACTCACTACTACTGTAAATATCGATATTAACAAACCTAAAACTGTAAAGTAAAGGCGCAGGGACTGGTAAAGCTCCTCAAACCTCCTGTTCACGTCCTCAAACCTCTTGTTTACGTCCTCAAACCGCCTGTTTACGTCTTCGAACCTTCTGTTCACATCCTCAAACCGCCTATCCATGTAACGTATTAACTCCTCGAATCTTTTGTCCATCATCTCTACTACTTGTTTTATGTCTTGTTTCGTTGCTAGTTCTTTTGGCGGCAGTCTTTTCTCAAGCTCTTTCTCAATGAGCTCTATTACCTCAAGCCTTGCGGAATCACTTAAACCCAACCTTACAGGCCTCCACGGGAAAAACAAGGCGTAGAAAAAGATAAGCTTTTTGTCCTCTTACTATGGCTTCCCCCTCGAAAGAAGAGATGTATAAGTTTAATAGGCTTTTAATGATTGTCTATCTGGGGTGTTCTTTCTTGAAGATTAGGGTTAACCTTTCCCGCTGCGTCGGCGTGCAAAGGTGCGGCGTGTGCTTGAAGGCTTGCCCTGTAGGGTGCTTCGCGCCAGATGAAGCAGGAATAAAGATTAGAGTTGTTAACGAAGATGCATGTATGGAATGCTACGCGTGCAAGATCCAGTGCAGGCATAACGCAATAGAACTCGACTTCTAACCTCCTTCGGTAGCTGGGCGCCGTCCCCCCTCCTCATTTTCCCTCCATTTTGCTGCTTCGCTCTCAACCACCTCAACTACTTCACCGAGTTTTCTCGCCAGCAACTCGTAATCTGACGTTTCCCGTGAAGTTAATGCAGGGAGCCTAACTGCCCTTTCAGGCTTTAAGAACTCTAGAACGTTTCTTGCTTCCAGACTTCTCGGATCTCTGACCGCTCCAGCTACGACCTCAACCGCCTTCCTGAAACGGTCACCCCTGTAACAGAATACTGCGCCTGGCGCTACCCCTAAGACTAAGTTGAATCTTAACGCTGGATCCGGGCATACAGCGTCGTTGAAGCCTTCAACCACGACCACCTCGTGCTCCGAGCAAACTTTCTTGTAGCAGCTTCTTATCGCGGTAGGGGCATAATTGGAGTAGATGCCGTTCCACTCCTCCAGCGACTCGGCAATGATCACCTTATCAGCGTTGTCCATAAGCCTTTTAACATAAGCCCAGTTCTTGAAGAGGAGACTGTCTGACTCGAAGTTGACTCCATTAACGCAGAGCACGCTTTTAACCCTGCCATCCAGAATGGTGTACCTTTCCACCACTAGCTCGAAGAACGGGTTAGACAACCTGACTTCAACGGACGACTCGTCAAGACTTAACCGGTCGAGGGGGCTGAAAAGGGCGTCGACGGGGTTAAGTACTTCTAGGGGAAGCGGCCTGCCTCCTTTAGCCCGAGAGAGCCTTAAGATATCCCACGAGTAAAGGCGCCCCTCAGCCGAGCACTTGGCGTAAATGTCGTGATGGTACCAGTAGCTGTGACCCGACCTGGGCTTAAACACGCCTACGTTCCACCCTCGAAGGGACAGCCCTCTAACTATGGCAGTGCACACCGTCGTCTTCCCGGATGACTCGGGGAGGACGCCGAAGACGAACACGGAGAACAAGCCACTACCCCCAGTAATGGTTTCGAAGCCGCCTCTTTTAAACCTTTAAACCATGGTTCAACTACCTGAGAACCCCTCAAGAAAATTTCTTATGCCTCCCTCCGCATTGGTTAAACAGGAGGGGTATTGTTGAACCTGAAGTCTAAGTTTAGGGGGTCCATGCTCGGCACCGGGGTAGGTGACGCGCTTGGCCGCCCCCTAGAGGGAAGAGCATTCCCCTGCCTGGCCAGCGGGCAGCTGCCTGTCTTCGACGGACGCTACACGGACGATACTGAGATGATGATAGGTGTCGCTGAGTCGCTGATCGAGAAGGAGGGGTTTGACGGAGAGCACATGGTTAAAGTGTTCATGAGAAATTATGACCCCACTAGGGGTTACGGGCCCGGCCCGCCAGCAGTTTTCCGCATGATAATGAGAGGAGAGCCGTGGGATGCCGCCAGCAGGATGCTCTTCCATGGTGAAGGCTCATATGGTAACGGGGCTGCCATGAGGGTGGCGCCTGTCGGCTTACTCTACTTCGATGATCCTGAAACGCTGAGAAGGGTGGCTTACGGTTCAAGCCTCACCACCCACGCCCACAGGCTTGGAATGGAAGGGGCGGCTCTTCAAGCCTATGCCGTGGCTTTAGCTGTCCGCTCCAAGCCGCCTAGGCTCAACCCATACGACTTTCTGGAGGAGCTAGAGTCCTTCACCGTAGAAGACGTTTACAGGAGCAAGCTTAAAGCTGCCAGGAGGCTTTTAGGGGAGGGAGCCGGTAAGAGGCGTGTCGTCTCCAGCCTCGGCAACAGCGTTGAGGCGTTCGAATCGGTTCCAACCGCAATCTACTCCTTCGCTGCGAATAGTGGAAGCTTCAAGGACGCCGTTGTTTACGCCGTGAGCCTCGGAGGCGACACCGACACCATAGGGGCAATGACGGGCGCGATAAGCGGGGCATATCATGGAGAGGAGGGCATTCCGGAAGGCTGGAAGAGTAAGCTTGAAAATGGAGAATACATAGCTAAGCTGGCAGACAAGCTTTTTGAGTTGAAAATGAGGGCGTCGCAACCCCCCTGCAAGCGGCCTGCATAACCTCCCCCTTTTCAACGTTCACTGCTTCACGTGCACAAGAAACTTCAGCGTCCCCTATTCAAGGAAGCAAATATGGTTGAAACACCCTTTATACGCTTAGCTACGCCACGGTTCATTGCCTTCTTGCATCATCAGCTTCTCTAACTCCCGTGGGCCGATGTGGGTAGGTGTAAAGCACCCTAGAGTGTGGATGAGGTAACGATGCATCTTAGCAGTCAGCAGCGTAGCGTGAAAGCGTGCAAGCGTAAGTTTAACTCCTACTTCACAGTTTAATCTTGCTCGCGTAGTGGGCTACTGCTTCACGTATTACCTCCTCGCTCAGCATGCCGTGAGGAGTCGGTGTCTCAAGGATCCTTCTAGGGATCCTGAGCTTATCAAATGAGAACCCCTCCCTAACCTTAAACCTGTACTTCTCGAAGAGGATCTCCCTGCCCAGCTCAGCTAGCTCGCCTTCATCCTTCTCTAGCCCAACAGCCTTCAACGCTTTAGCTACGGTTTCAGGGCTGTACACCCGGCGGGCGAAGAAGCACACCACGAGGCTTGACAGGATCTGCCTCCAGGACTCCTCCTCGAAAAGCTTATTGGCGATCTCCTCTGGGCTGGGGGTTGCTCCTATGGTCTTCTCGTCCAAGCTGTAGCCTCCAGAGTCGAGGTGGCTGTGCCTCGCCCCGGTTAAGTATCCTACGTGCCCTGCAGGG
>JAUQZD010000032.1 GCA_030587405.1 Candidatus Freyrarchaeum guaymasense
AGATTACACCCGAGTTCGCCACTAAGCTTGGAGCAGCATTCGCAACGTACCTAGGGGAAGGAGCAAACGTCATAGTAGGTAGGGATACACATCTCGCATCACGCATGGTGAAGAGGGCGATAGTAGCCGGCTTGCAGTCCGCAGGGGTTAACGTTTACAACGTGAGAGTTCAGCCGGTTTCCATAATAGAGGCATCCATAACGTCTTACGGAGCTGACGGGGGAGTCTTCATTTCAATGTCTCAGAAGGAGGCTAACACGGTTTGCATTAGACTGTTCGATTCCGACGGGATCGACCTTGACAAGGCGCACCAGAAGAAGGTTGAGGACATATTCTTCAAGGAGGCGTTGAAGAGGATTGACCCGGGAAAGGTAGGAGACATACTTTACCCGCAGGAAGCTATCGAGTCCTACTTTGAAAGGATAATACGGCATACTAATGAGGACATTTTAAAGGGAAGGAGGATGACGGTGGTGCTCGACTGCGGGGACGGATGTGCGTCTCTCACCGCTCCATTCTTTATGAGGGAGCTAGGATGCGACGTCGTAACGTTAAACGCTAACGTGGGAGCAGCCGTGCCGAAGAGGGAGCATAGGCCCATCACAGGCGCTGTCGAAAACCTAGCTAAAACCGTTAAGGCATTAGATGCAGACTTAGGCGTAGTTTTCGACGAGGACGCGGACCAGGTCTTATTTATCGACGATAAGGGTGAGCTGCTGGGTGGAGACATCGCCACAGCATTGCTGGCTGTAAGCCAACTTGAACAGAAGGGCAGAGGTAAGGTCGTCGTCCCGGTAACCACGAGCCACGCAATAGACGAGGTGGTGAAGGAGTATGGGGGGGAAACTGTTAGAGTTAAACTCGGCTTCCGGCCAATCATAGACACCATCAGAAAGGTTAAGGGAGTTTTTGGCGGGGACGAAAGTGGAGGATACATTTTCCCCGAGGTATACCCCTTCAGGGATGGGCTGGTCGGGGCGGTTAAGCTTGCAGAGTTTATGGCGACGCGTGATGAGCCACTGTCAGAGCTGCGAAGGGAGGTTCCAGAATTTTACATGCTCAAACGTTCGGTGGAGTGTCCCCTAGAGCATAGAGGGGCATTAATGAGAAGCCTACTAGAGGGAACTCAGGGGCAAGTGTTTGACACTATAGATGGAATAAAGATTTACTTCGACTACGGATGGGTCCTCATAAGGCCCTCGTCCCATGACGCAACCCTAGACATTTTTTCAGAGGCGAAGACGCGTGAGCAAGCGAAGGAGCTACTTAACAGGCACGTGAGGGAAATAGAAAGGATACTATATGAGATCAGAAGTAGCATTTAGACTATTTTTTGAGCGGGAGCGTGTTTGCGAGAGATTCAAGCAGCATGATCGCTGAAAGCTCGAAGAGTGCTCCTGGAGGTTCCAGCTCCCCGTAAACCGTACGTTCGATGAAGCTTCTCCCAGTCTTCTCTTCTCTTCCCTCAACCTTTAAAGTGAAGTCTGCCAAACTACCAATAGTTGAGTTTGGATAGGAAGTTACGGCGACTATCCTACAGCCTATTTCCTTAGCAGTTCTAACGGCGGAAACAACTTCGTGGGTTTCTCCTGACCCGGAGATCGCTATGAGAAGGTCATCTGGCTCGACACGGGGAACAAGGTCGACCACGTCGAGGCCTACAAAGTGAACCTTATAGCCTTTGTTTAAAAGCCTGATCGCAAGAATTTTCCCCACGAACTCGGATCTCCCCCTTCCAACGATAAAAATTCTGGACGCTTTAGCGATTTCATCACCCATTCTCACTAAGGCTTCATAGTTCACCTTCTCCAAGTTTTCCCGGATTCGTTCCATCATTTCTTCTACGTTCCCTTTAAGTTGCTGCTCAGACAACAAAAACGACACCCCACTAAATCTCCCTTTAAACCTGAGGAGAATATAACTCTTACCGTCACCATGATGAGGGAAGGGCTGTATTTGAAGTGTTAACATGATTGTGAAACCAAAGCGGACGCTAAGTTTATTTTCCAGATAGGATAGAAGTTAGAGTTGAAAAGTTTGGTGAGGGTAAGGGATGAAGCTGGACGTGAGAAGCCTCTGCTCAAGACTTCCAACTTACTTCTCAAGATCTTATACTGAACATGTTTTCTCGGAGGAAATGAGGCTTATCAGGCCATTAGTTGAAGTTGAAGGTGCAGAGGAGGAGGGTGCAAGGGACGTGGTGGAAAGTTTAAGGGAGGAGTTTTACAGGTACATTGAACAGGTTATAGGGGGAGAGGGAGACGCGGATAGGGTTAAAGAGACATTAATGAGGTATACTAACTGGGCTGTCTCTCAGCTCGGTAAGGTAGGAGTAGAAAAGTAAGATGGAAGTCAACGTTTGTATGCTGCTTTGGGAGTATCCCCCTCTGGTCCAAGGGGGGCTTGGAGTTCACGGGTATGAGAATTCTAAGGCGCTGGCAAAGCTTGGATGCAAAGTTAGTGTTATAACGAGGTTTGCGTTCTCCCAGCCAGTGTTCCATAAGGATGGAAACGTCAGGGTCTATAGGGTTCCGGAAAGAAAGCTTGTAATGACCCTTCCATTTAACGATTTCCGGGTTTTCCTTTCTGCAAACCTAGCATTTAACATAGCCGCAACAGCTAAGTTCTTTAAGCTCGACGGGGAGGAGAACTTTAGCATATGCCATGTTCACGATTGGCTCTCGGCTATAGCTGGACTTACCATTAAAGAATCGCTGGGAAAGCCTATGGTCTTTACCGTTCACAGTACCGAGAGCGTCCGGTCGGGCGATAGGGGGATAGAGCCGATAAGAGAGCTGGAGAAGAAATGTGCCGAAAGAGCAGACGTAGTAATAGCCGTCAGCAACTACATAAAACAGGAAGTTTTAAGGATGGGTATTAGGGAGCGAAAGGTGAGAGTTGTCCACAACGGAGTAGATGTTAAAATGTTTAGGCCGGCTTCGAAAAAGTCGCGTAGAAGGGTGAGAGAAAAATACGGGTTAGGGGATGGCCCTGTAGTGCTCTTCCTAGGCAGGCTTGACCCATCCAAAGGATTAGATTACCTCCTTAGGGCTCTTCCAGTAGTTCTAGAAGAAGAACCTGAGGTTAAAGTGGTTATAGGTGGTCAGGGATGGCTTGAACCCGTCTTGGTTTCCTTAGCCAAACTTTTAGGGGTGGAAGACCATGTTGTCTTCACAGGCTACGTGCCGTCTGAAGAGCTTCCAAGCCTTTACTCTGCTGCAGACGTATTCGTCTCCCCCTCACTCTGCGAGCCGTTCGGATTAACCCTCTTAGAGGCGATGGCGTGTGGAACGCCTGTCGTTTCAACGTATGCTGGCGGTATACCTGAATTTGTTAAACCAATGGAGAACGGGATACTCGTAGATTCGCACAGCCCAGACCAGCTGGCCTATGCCATAACCCTGCTTCTTCAAGACGAAGAATTAAGAAGGAAAATAGCTGAAAATGGAAGAAGACATGTTGAAAGGGAGTTCACGTGGGAGAGGACGGCGGAAAAAACGCTTAAAATCTACATGGAAGCTTTAGGGAAAGCGTAGCGCGTTCACAGCCCACCATCCCTTCTCTCGTCACTCTCCAACATGTTTATCTTGCTGGTGAACTCTGACAGTAGTTTCCTGTAGACTTCCGGGTTAACCCTTCCTTCAAGATACATTTTATTAAGGTAGTTAACGAGTTCCTTGTAGACGCGGACTTCGTCCAGGACGCCTCCCGGCCGAGGGTGACGGCTAAAACCATGTGAAGGCTGGTAGGGTTGCCATGGTGCAACCCACCTGAAGGGTTCTTCAGTTTTAGCTTTCCCCCAATGGGAGGGAGTATGCCGGACGCTGGTGGAATCCTCCGAGAAGATGCCTATGAGTAGAAGGATGAAGATCACCGGAACTATTAACACTAATAGGGAGAGGATGAGCAGGGAGAAGAGCAAAGTCTATCACCCTTTAGGAGGTTCTTCCAATAAACAATGCCACAGGGAAGGTATAAAAGCGTTTCATTTAAGTATGAGAAACGCTGTTAAGAAATTATGGACTCCACCGGATAGTTAATGTTAATATGGTAGTAGCATTTTTATTTCTGTAGGACAAGTACCGGGTGGAGAGAGGAAGTCTTGGAGCTTGTGATTCTGGGAAGTGGAGACACGGTAGGTGTGCCGAAGATTGGGTGCACCTGTCCAACATGCAACATGGCTAGGGAGAGAGGTATACCTGATGCTAGGACGAGGTTTTCTCTTTTACTTAGAGACACTGAAAGAGGGTATAACATCCTTGTTGATACGAGTCCGGACATGCGCCTTCAGCTTCTAAGAGAGAACGTGAAGAGGGTTTCAGCAGTCATCTTCACCCACCACCACTTTGACCACACTCTAGGCTTTAACGACTTTTACAGGGTTCAACAGGTGGTAACCGTCTTCGGGCTTAGGGAGACTGTTGATTACGTGCTTGACAAGATGGGGTTCGGCAGCCTAGTTAAAGCTAGGAGAAAGTACATTCGCCCATTTGAAATGGTAAGATATAAGTCCATTGAGTTTATGGCTTTCCCTGTCTTTCACCCTCATCTGAACGATGGGGTAAACGTGCAGCCCGTAGGTTACGTTTTCAAGGTGAATGGAAGGAAGATCGTTGTGACAGGGGATACGGGAATAAACATTCCTGAGAGGTCGATTGAGGTGATGTATGAGCCGGACATACTGGTGGCTGACGCGTTCGTCTCCTCCCCCAAACACTTCCTAGACCACCATATGACGGTTGAGGAGGCGGTGCTCCTCGCAGAGAGGTTGAGAGCAGAAAGAACCATACTGGTCCACCTTGCCCACGTGAACCCTCCACACATGGAGCTTCAAAGAAAGGTAGATCCAACGTCTAAGAAGGTCATAGTGGGCTATGACACGTTAAAAGTGGAAGTGTAATAGGCAGCAGTGTCGAAGGGATGAGAACGTTTTACCATATTACGAATTACGAATTTCTCCTGTTAAAATCGATTATTGACGAATTAATTTTGGGTTGCAGGAAAAGGTTTAAACAGTTCCCAGCTTGGTTAAGCTTCAAAGGGATTGAGGAGGAACAGTTTTGCCCTCGGTGGTTTCCATCGTTAAGACCGATGGCAATGTTGAAGACGCTGTTAGAAGAGCGGTTGAACTGGCTGGAGGAATAAAGTTAAACGGTGAAACCGTGCTTTTAAAGCCCAACCTGTGTGCCGCTAAGCCTTCAGGTAGCGGTATAGTCACGAGCACTGAGGTCGTTTCGGCGATGGTAAAGCTGGTTAAGGATCTGGGAGGGGAGGTACTAGTCGGTGATTTGCCCATAGCAGGGTGGGATCCAGAGGAAACGTATCGTGTGACGGGGATGAGGGAGGCTGTGGAGGCTGCAGGAGGAACATTTGTCGATTTCAGTAAGGATGAAGCTGTGACGATACAGATTCCAAGTGCAAAAAAGCTGAAGAAGGTTAAAGTAGTTAAGACCGCGTTAACCGTCGACGCTATAATCTCTCTGCCAGTGCTCAAAGCACACTTCTTCACCGGTTTAACCTTATCGATAAAAAACCTGAAGGGGCTGACCTGGCAAGATCAGAGGACTAAGATCCATGTTTTAGGATTGCATGAGCCTGTAGTAGACCTGTTATCGGCTTTCCGCCAGAAGCTGATTTTTAGCCTTGTCGACGGGACGGTAGGATGCGAAGCAATAAAGCCTTCAGGGCCTTTGTATGGTCCAACAGAGGGGAAGCCTGTAAGGTTGAACCTCATTGTTGCTGGTGCAGATCCTGTAGCCGTTGACAGCGTAACAGCAAGGATTGCTGGGTTAGACCCGCATAGCATGAAGATACTTAAGATCGCAAGCGAGAGAGGGCTGGGGGAAATAGAAGACATAGAGATTAGAGGGGAAGACGTTAAACCGTTCAAGCTTAAGAGGAGGTTTATAGATAAAATACTTCAA
>JAUQZD010000063.1 GCA_030587405.1 Candidatus Freyrarchaeum guaymasense
CAAAACAAAACAAAACAAAACAAAACAAAACAAAACAAAACAAAACAAAACAAAACAAAACAAAACAAAACAAAACAAAACAAAACAAAACAAAACAAAACAAAACAAAACAAAACAAAAAAAATATTTTTGAGAAAAGGATAATAGTTGAAAAGGTTAACTGAGAAGTTTAATATTGCCTTTTTCTAATAATATTTCTAATAATAGAAATGCTTGGAAATAATTGGGGGGATGTGAAGTTGGATTGGGAAAAATATGGCTATGTTCTTGCAAGTAAGTATAGGATGCAAATTTTGATTAGCTTGAAGGATGGTCCTCAGACGCCGTCTCAGATTGCTAAGAGAACGGGGCTTTATTTGTCTCATATAAGTTTGGTGTTGAAAGATTTGGTTGAAAAGGACGTTTTGACTATTCTTACACCAAACCTTAGGAAGGGAAGGATGTATGGGCTTACGGAGCTGGGGAAAGATATACTTTCTAGGATAATGAAGAAATATTCATCAGAGGTGTCTGATGAAGAATTGAGAATGGAGCAGGGAGCATTAAAAGCTAATGAATTTGTTTCTGGTTGAGTGGAGAAATCTGGTTTTGTAGCTTAGTTCCGTGTTTTAATTTGTACTTGCTTTACAATTCTTCTGCTTAAAGAATCTTGGGATGATAATTGGAGGGAGGAGGGGATGAAAAAGGAAAAGAATTAATAAATAATGAATGGGGAGGTGGTGGTGTTAGGATTTTGGCTCGAAAAATTCGCAGTTTCCTTCTCCTGTAACGTGTATGTGTTTTTTTGCGCACCATATGAGGCCTGTTTCGCTTGGTGGACCTGCGTATTTACAGTTTTTACAGTCCGCCATTTACATCCCCCCTTGAAGCTAACATTAAATTGTAAGTAATGTTAAATATTTATTTTACGATTGTTTCTGCCAGTTAGCTAGGGATATTTCGAATAATGTGGAGTTTAGTTCTGGCTCGAATTTCGAGTCGACGAGTGTTGTTTCGATGCCTGTGTTGCGTCGTATTATTGCGATGAGGAAGCCGAGGATCGGGCAGGGAGGGATCTTTACGCCTTGCTCCCTTAGCATCCTGCAGGAGTGAGCGAGTACGCATTCCCCTACTCTGATCTTCATGTGGTCTTCTGTGAGGTCTAGTATGTCGAACCTCTGGGCAATCTTTTTCTCCTTTACGGCGTCTCGCCATTTTTCCACTATCGTTTTTATGTCCTTATCTTCTATGTCCGGTATTCCTATTTCTTTTAAGAGTACCTTGCCTTTGTCATCTAGGAAGGCGAAGCCTGCCTGCCGGGCTACGAAGCGGACACCATCTTCCATTAAGGATGATATTCCACGCCCTATTCCATAAACGAGTAGGTTCATGAAGAGTTGGGTTTCCCGCTCATCCACACGATCACCCCCTTCCTCCTTTACATTTGCTCTAGGATTTGATTCACTTTTTCTGCAGCTTTATCGATCTCTACCAGGACTAAGCCAAGGTTTGCCCCTGGCTTTGTAATCACTGACAGAACTATTTCTGGTGCAATTTTCTTTATGGTTACGTCACCTTTTGAACCAGTTACTATGACGCGGTTTATTTCTCCGCACTCGAGTTCTGCAATTGCTTTAACACTAATGTTGTGAAGGGCCGCACTCATAGCGCCAATAAGGTTTTCATTTGCACCCTTAGGCAAAGCAGCAGCCATAACGAGACCATCAGTTCTTAAGAGGGCGGATGCCTTAATGTCAGGATCGGCATCCTCTAAGGATTCAAGGATAACCTCAAGTTCCTGACGCCACCTTCTAGACAACCATTTCACCCCCACCAGCCTTTATTTTCCCCTTGAAAGCAAAAATCGTTAGAAAAGATTTTCAGCGTCATTATCTTAAGCAGAGAGATATTTAAAATTTTCTCAATAAACATAATTCTTCTTTACAATATTCTCATTAGAACATCTCTTACTCCTTTAAATCACTTCAACTTAATAATTTATAACCCAAATGAAAACTATATTTTTAAGAAAATAGTGCTTTGATAATAACAAAGATAATAATAAATATAGAGATGTCAGGTACCAACAAGACAGAGAAACTAATGAGTTATAACGATTATTGTTTCAATCCTTTTTTTATGAAAAAGGTAATACTTAAAAATGTGAAAAGATATAATATTCACCTGACTATGTTATTAAAGAGTATGCAATAAAATAATACATTTTTGCGGAAATCACGGTGGGGGTGTGAGGTATGCATGACGGCGAGGAACTACTTAAGCTTGTGGAGATTAATGTTGGCCGTCGGAAGCCGCGGGCAATTTGTATAGTTGACTCTGACTTTAACCTTAGAGCGGCTAAGGGAGAGATAGAGGATGACGTGTTAAAGATGTTTAGAAAGTTTCCATTATCGGAAATGCAGATTGGGGATATTGTACAAAATCAGAATGCTTTCCTCATGAAGGTAACTGATATGATGGGTGTCATAGTTAAGATGGGTGAGCCGCATTATACTGGGCTTGCAGCTGTTAACCTTAAAAGTAGGATAAATGCCCTTGATGGCTTCTATAAGCTTGAGAGGAAGTTGGAGCTGGAGAGGATAAGGAAGGCCCTTTTGGAAGCTAAGGAGATGGCGCCGGACGATATAATTGCAAGTGCGCTAATTCGAAGGGATGGACTTGTTGTGGCGAGTACGCTTCCGGAAGGAATTAATAGAATGTTTGCTATGAGTGTTATGACTACTCTTGGGGCTGGTAGTAAGGCTATGGAAATGTTAAAGCGAGGGGAGTTGAAGAGAATATTTATAGAAGGTGAGCAGGGGGAGGTTATCCTCTCTAGCATTGGCTCGTTTATACTGATTGTGCTTGCCAGAAAAGAGGCAAACCTTGCATTAGTGCTTTTAAGCATAGAAAGGACAATTGAAGTGCTTGAAAAATATGTTTACTCGTTAGGGTGAAGAATTACTGGCTTGAACTTTGAAACTTAATGTTTAATGTTTATTGCTATTTTTATTTTGATGATATTCCTAGTGGGTGCTTGTTCTTTAAGTTTTGTTTTTTACCTTATCGTTCATTACCTCTTCATAATAGTTTACTGTTATAATTATGACAATTTATCTGTGTTTTTCTTGTAATTTTTTTATTAATTACTGTGATTTCACCGACAGATTTAAATATGTTCTGCGAACATTTTATTCTAATGAAGAAAAAGTAAATGGAGGGATGGGTTAGCGCGGGATTGTTGTTCACAGTAGGAGGTTGATTTAGATGTCCAAGAAGCCTATTGCTGAGGAGTTCCGGAAGATTTTGACGGACTTGGAGGCTGAGGCACCTGACATCTTCGCTAGTGCTATAGTTCGAAAGGATGGCTTAGTCGTGGCTAGTGCCATGCCAGAGGATATTAGCGGGCGTTTGTTCGCTGCAATGACCGTGGCGACGCTTGGTGCTAGTAATAGAACTATGGAGGAGTTGAAGCAGGGTGGACTGAAGAGGGTGATCGTTGAGGGTGAAGACGGGCAGATGATAATTATGGGCGTTGGATCGCTGGTTTTAACGGTGCTTGCTAAGAAGGATGCGAACCTTGGACTGGTACTTCTAGGTGTTGAAAGGGCTTTAGAGCAGCTCAAGAAATATGCGTGATTTTTTAGATTTTAGGTTGTTTAACTTTCTCCTAGCATATAATTGCCGGGAGGAAGTTTGAATGGGTGAAGAAGAAGGGATGGAAGTGACCAGGTTTCTGAATATTATAATTTTTGGTTTTCAGAAGGCTCTCTGGGATATTATGGGTGATGCGGCGATTGCAGCGTCTTATCCCGTTGGGAAGGGAATGCTTGAGATAATGAAGAAGGAGCTGGGTCTTAAGGTTGCGGGGGAGGACCCACAGGACGTGCTTAACGGGATAGCTAAGAGGCTTGTGGAGGACTTTAAGATAGCGAGCGACGTTCAGATAAAGAAGGATGGAGACAGGATCGTTGTTGACGTTAAGGATTGCGTCTGCCTCCCCGTGGAGGCTAGACTTGTTAAGGTTGGCATAAAGCCCTTCGCCTGCCCCTTCACCAACATAGCCATGGCTGCTATGGAGGAGGTGCTCGGTATTCCCACGGCGATAAACTCTCTAGAAGTGAGTTCCCCCGACTGTAAGATCGTCTTCGAAATGCTGCGTGAAAAGTGAAAGGGCGGTAGTGAAGGATTACCCTTCCCCCCTTCCCTTCTTTTTTCTCTTTTCCTTTTTCCTTTTTTCTTTTTTAACGTGTGAAGGAGGAGAAGGAGAAAATTATGGTTTTTGCTGGGATGGCTGTTCAACCATATGGTAGTGGTTCTTCCGGTTTTGCGGCGGCTTAAGCGTATTCTTTATAAGGAGTTTTCCTTGGATGGTTAACCCGGGTTTGCCACGGTATCCGTTAGGATTATTGAAGCGCCTTTAAGGGTTAGGAGGAGTTGCTTTTGAGGGCGTCCCCCGTTGATAGGATAGATGACCTTTACTTCGTATCGCCTAGCTACAGGCGTTTTAACCAGAAGTTTGACGTGTTTAGCCGGTCGACGTGGGATCCTAGGATTAAGAGGTTGAGAGGGGAGGATCTTCCTTTGCGGGTTTCGAAGCGTATAGAGGGGGGTGAGGAAGGGTTTAAGCTTGAGGATTATGCTCTCATGCAGGGTGCTTGGACTGTGACGGTGTTCGCCGAGTGGGAGACGGGGAATAGGGGGCTCCTCTCGTGGCGCCCGGTTTCCTTCGATGTTAACCCTTCAAGCGTTATTCTTTTTCAGTCTGTTAGGAAGGGGCGAGGCTACGTGTGGAAGGGGGGGCCCGGCGAGGCTTCAATGATTGTTAAGCGTGCCGCGCTGGCTTATGGAGCTGGGATGGTTGGTGTTTGCGAGCTTGACAGGAGGTGGGTTTACTCGCATCAGTGGAACAGGGAGGCTATGAGAGAGAAGGAGGTTGTCTTCGAGGATGTGGACGAGCCGTACGAGACCGATGACAAGTACGTTATACCTGAGGACGTGAGGTACGCCGTCGTCATGGTGGTTCCCATGGACGTCGAAATGCTGAAGCTTTCCCCTACGCCGATAGCTGACGCAGCAACTGGTTTAGGGTACTCTAGGGCTGTCGCCCTCGCAGCCTCCCTAGCGGAGTTCATAAGGGGACTTGGCTACACTGCTATACCATGCGTTAACGATACTGCTCTGAGCATACCCTTAGCTATCTCGGCAGGACTCGGCCAGCTTGGGAGAAGCGGGCTGCTTATAACCCCGAAGTATGGCCCCGCTGTGAGGATATGCAAGGTTTTAACGAGCCTGCCTCTAGCTCCCGATAGGCCTGTGGATTACGGCATAACGAGCTTCTGCGAGAAGTGTACTAGGTGCGCTGAGAGCTGCCCTGTAGGTGCGATATCATTCGGCGAGAGGACAACGGAGGCTAGAACCATATCTAACAATCCGGGGGTTTTGAAGTGGCCTATAGACCCTGAAAAGTGTATTAGCTACTGGATGCAGAATGGCTTATCGTGCTCAACATGCATCAGGGTTTGCCCGTTCACTAGGGTTAACAGGGTCGGGAAGCCAGGCGAGTGGTGGGAGATGGAAAAGGAAGATGAGAAGGAGAGGGGTGCCCGCGTGGAAGCTAGAAGCCGGTGGGTGGAGGGTTAGCCCGTCTGCCTTTTCTGTATTTCCTCCTCCCTTAGCACCCTTCTGAGGAGTTTCCCAACTATCGTTCTCGGAAGGGCGTCCCTGAACTCTACCTCTTTTGGTATCTTGTAGGCTGCCAGGTTCTTCTTGCACCATTCCAGGATGTCTGCCTCGGTCACCTTACCCCTGTACTCCGGCTTCAGCACGACGAATACCTTTATTATTTCGCCGACTGCCTCGTCTGGTATTCCCACGGCTGCAGCGTCCTGCACGGCCTCGTGCTTGAATAGAACCTCTTCAATCTCCCTTGGGAAAACCGAGTAGCCTTTATACTTTATGAGCTCCTTCTTCCTGTCCACCACGTAGAAGTATCCGTCCTCATCCATCTTGGCTATGTCGCCCGTTCTAAGCCATGTTTTCCCGTCGACCTCCACGAGCGTCTTAGCCGTCTCCTCAGGCCTGTTAAGGTACCCTTTCATGACCTGTGGGCCGCTTACGACGAGCTCGCCTTCCTCTCCCGGCCCTAGGAACCTGTCCTCCTCGAGGTCCATTATGCCGGCGTCCGTGTTCGGGAATGGCAGGCCTATGCTTCCAACCCTTCTCAACTCCCTGTCGATCGGGTTGCAGTGGGTTACGGGTGAAGCCTCCGTTAGCCCGTAGCCTTCACATATTATGGCTCCCGTCAGCTTCTCGAACGTTTCCTGTATGGCTAGTGGGAGAGGCCCTGCACCGCTTATTCCGGCCTTAAGGGAGCTGAGGTCGTACTTTTTAACGTTTGGATGGTTGTTTATCGCGTTGTAGATTACAGCCACGGCAGGGAAGAGGGTGACCCTGTGCTTCTGAATGGCTTTCATGACCTCTTCAGGGTCGAATCTTGGCAGAACTATGTTCTTCCCCTGGAGGGCTACGGTGGAGTTAAGGCAGACTGTTTGGCCGTAAACATGGTACCATGGGAGGACTGAGAGCATGACCTCCTTACCCTTTTCCCCTCCAAGCCAAGCGTTGCACTGGAGGGCGTTCGCCACGAGGTTGTGATGGGTCAGCATGGCCCCCTTAGGCAGGCCGGTTGTACCTCCTGTGTAGAGTAGGACTGCCGTGTCCTTCTTGGGTTTCACCTTCTTCTTTGGGGCGGGCGGGTTCGGCGGGTGGCTTTTAATCAGCTCTATCATTCGGTATATTCCCGGCTCGGGCTCCACTTGGGCTACAGGAATCTTCTTCAGAAGTTTGCCGAGAGCCTTTTTGACGGCGGGCATGAAGTCTCCTAGGCTCGTTATTATCACTTTTTCGACGCCGGCCTTCTTGACCACTTCCTTCACGTTCGGGTAGAGGGCATCTAGGATGATTAGGGTTTTCGCTCCGCTGTCCGTTATCTGGTGCTCGACCTCTCTTGGGCTGTAGAGGGGATTCATCGTCGTGGCTGTGGCACCTATCCTAGATATTGCATAGTATGCTATGGCGAACTGGGGCGAGTTGGGCAGCATTATGGCTACAACGTCTCCGGATGCCACCCCTAGGTCTGCGAGGGCCGTGGCAAACCTGTCCACTAACGTGTCGAGCTCCCTATACGTTAGGGTTTTCCCTAAGAAGTCCATTGCAACCCTATTTGGGGACTCCTCGGCTGCTTCATGTAGAAGCTCATCTATACGTATCTCGGGGATCTTTATCTTCTTGGGCACGTTTGGAGGATAGAACTTAAGCCAAGGCTTATCCGCGCTCACGCATTTCCCTCCTTACTCCATCGCCGACTCCTCAAAAGTTAACCACCCTTTTATATTTTGCCTTTCCAAGCTTCCACGCTCAAGATTGTCCAAGGGGAGTGTTGCGGGAGAGGAGCCCCTAGAAAGTTTATAGAAAGTTTATAATTGCCCGTGTTGAAAGGATTATGTGGGGGTTTCCGTTGGATGGCAAGGTTCCAGCGGGGTATCGGAGGCTTCTAGACGAGTACGTTTCGCTTCTCTTAGATCACTTTGGGAGGAGGCTGATCTCAGTCTGTCTCTTCGGATCCGTTGCTAGGGGGGAGGACGACGTTGAAAGCGACGTTGACGTCCTAGTTGTTGCGGAGGGGCTTCCCGAGGATGCAGGGTTGAGGACTAGGGAGACAAACTGGATCCACCTGAAGCTTAGGGAGACAGAGGCTTACCGTCTGCTGAGGGCCTCGGGGAGAAACTGCCTGATTTCGGATGTTTTCTTCACCCCGGAGGAGGTTGAGAGGCATCCGCCGGTCCTCCTCGACATGGTGGAGGACGGAGTGATCCTCTACGACAAAAACGGTTTTCTTAGAAACGTTCTAGAGGGGCTATCTGAAAAGCTGAGGAGGATGGGGGCGAGGAGAATCAAGGCGGGGAAGGGACGCTACTGGATTCTCAAGCCGGGCGCCGAGCCACCGGAGGTAGTCGAAATTTGAGAAACACCGAAATGGCATCCGACTACGTTTACAGGGCGCGGAGATGCCTGAGGGAGGCTGAGCTAGCCTTATCGGAGAAGGACTACGCGGGAGCGGTGAGGAGGTCTCAGGAGGCGCTGGAGATGGCGTTAAAGGCGGTTCTAAGGTTGTTAGCGGTCGAGTACCCACCTACCCCCGGGAACACGACGTTGGGGAAGTCCTAGTCCAAGTTAAGGGTAGGCTCCCGGCAGATCTCAGGGGAAGGCTTAATGGAATCGTGGAGCTCTCAGCTGAGCTTGCAAGGGTTCGGGGACCCGCACTATACGGGTACGAGAGGGAGGGTATCCCGGCTAGGAGGGCGTTTAGCAGGGAGTACGCGGAGAACGTTCACGGTCGAGTTGAGGAGATCGTCAAGCTCTGCTCCAAGTTTGTTGGCTCAGCTACCTCAGACGGGTAGAAACATTACTTTGCCGGCTGAGGCGAACAAGGATCTTTCGGAGACCATTCGAAAACCTCCGAAATGGGGGAATAGCTCCTTGGATGAGAAGGATGTTTGCGGGTGGGCGAGGGCGCCGCAGGTAATCCTTCTTGGGGTTTCGCCTTTAAATTACTTGCTTCTTGGAAATGGTTTGATCATCTTACGCATGATTAAACCGCTTTCCTTGAAGCCCAGTTTCTTGTAGAGGCTTATGGCTTCGATGTTCCCTGCTGAGACGTCTAGGCTTATCCTCTCCATTCCCCTCTCCTTAAACTGTTTAGAGGTTAGTGAGAGAAGGTGTTTTGCTATGCCTCTTCTCCTGTGGAGGGGGTGAACCCCCAGGAGCTTTATGAATCCTTCCCCCGCCGCAGGGTAGCACCACCCGCTTACCACCCCTACGATCTCGCCTTTATCGTTTTGGGCAACGAAGTGGAGGCTGGGGTCAAACTCCTTGTCCTTAAGCCAGTACTTTTCGAACTTGGCTGCCACCGACCCCGGCTTCCCCCCGAAGCACAGACCTACACATCTAATCCAGCCATCCATGTCGCCATCCATATAGTTTCTGAAGGAGTAGCCTTCGGGGGGAGGGTGCCATATTTCGCCCGATGAGAGGTCGAAAACCATTTTTATCATGGATGACGTGACGGTGAAGCCTAACCGTTCAAGTATGCGCCTGTAAACCGAGTGGCGGGTGTCTAGGGGGAAGTAGATTAGGTCTAAGCCCAGCCTCCTAGCCTTCTCTTCAGCTTTAGAGACGAAGAGTTCGAACCCTCTTGAGAAGCGTGCCGGGTCGGGTTCTGCTTCAAGCAGGGGGAAGAAGAACACGCTTGCTTCACGCGGCCGGAGAACGACGATGACCCCGCAGAAGGCTCCACTCACCACAACGAACTCGCTGCCGGCCTCGGTCACCAAACCACCCTTCAAGCCTCTTAAAGATGATTAACAATTTTAGCGAGTAACATAAAAAGATTGAGGATCTATTTAGGAGGTTGGTGGCGCTACCGTTCCGCTGCCTCTTTCAGCTTGTGGAGGAGCTCTGCAGGGGTTTTAACGGGGTATCCTATTTTGTCGAGTAGTTCTTCGATGCGTCTGCCCTTAATGGTTATTCCTGTAAGCCTTTCCTTAAGCTCGCCTTCCCCGGCGGGGAAGTCAAGCCCCTTTATTCTTCGTAGTGTTTGGATGGCCCAGAAGAACTCTATTTCCAAGCTTGATTCTATATCCCTCGCCTCCGCTTGTGTCACCTCTTCCGATTCCAAGCGTCCCTCCGCTTTGAGTTTCTCGTAGGCTATCTTCGCTAGGCCGCCTGCCTTGTGCTCGTCGACCTTCTCCGCTACACCCTGCAGGTACTCAGCCACCTTCGACGTGTCGGCTTTAAGGATGTTCTTGACCGTCTGCTCGGTTATTCCAAGCTTCTCGGCTATCTGGTAGTCTGTCAGGGTTGCCTCGTTCTTGAGAACCACAACGTACGCCGCCTCGGCGAGGGAGGGAAGCCACGTCAGGTTCCGGTACTCTATGAGCTTCTTAAGCCCTCCAGCCGACGAGATGGCCTCCATGAAGACTTTCAACGCCATCTGGTCGTAGTCCGGTAGGACGGGCTTAACAACCTCCAACCATGCCACCCCCTTCACTTTATCCCGGATTTCCTCCTAACAAAGTCGCTCAGCTTCTCCTTTATTTCGATGAGCCCCATCTCGTTTATCTCCATGATGTAGGTGTCCGTATCATGCCCGGACATGCGGCACCCGTCTATCCTGATGGTTCTCAGGACGCTTCCTAGGGGGAGCCCGTAGAGGCTGACGTCAAACCTTGTTTCCATAAGCTTCTTATCCATAACCACCGTTCCGTCAACTATGTGGGCTACAGCTAGTCCGCCAGCCGCCTCAGCCGTCTCAGACCCTTGTGACGACCTTTTCTGGGACACCATAATAGTCGTCAAGTGGAACCTCTTAAGGAAGTTGTACACTATGCGAACTATCTGGCGTGCCATGACCTCCCTGTGCTCGTATAGGCCCGTAATGCTATCTATGACCACCACGTCAACGTTCCTCGACCTCGCAGCATACTCCATGGTTTTAACCAGAGCAAACGTGTTCTCCCTTAAGGACTGCTCCTGGGAAGCGTCCACAACCACCACGTTCCTCTCCACGTCCTTGAAGCTCAGGTCTAGGGCGGCTGCCTTCTGCTTAAGGGAGACGTAGAGGAACTCGGCGGGGTTCTCCGTAGTCACGAAGAGAACCCTGCTGCCGTTGCCAGCCTGGAAGGCGGCAAACTGCTCGGCGAAGACGCTTTTCCCCGTGTCAGGTATTCCAACAATGTTTATGACAGCCCCTTTCGGGACGCCTCCCAGGGGCTTCCTCACGATCCTACCCGTATCCTCGTCGTACACCACGGTGAAGAATAGCTCGTCCAGCCTGGTTCCTGTCGGAACGCCTGCAATCTCCGGAGCCTTCCCCTTAAGGTAGGCTAGATCGACAACGTAGCGGGAATAGTCTACCTCCTGCTGGCCTGCCTTCGCATCCTTCAACGCTGAACCCCCCTCATCCAGCTATTCCCCCACACTTAACTATGATACCGGCAACTTAAAGGTTTTTCACTTGGAACCTTACCACGTTAATTGTTTCGCCTATCTGCCGCGCTCTTCATCCGCCGCCCCATCAGGAGTCTAGCGGAGCTGGGCTGCACGCCGCCGCGACGATGGGAACGGGAGCCATGCACCGAGGATGGCGGCGGGCCGCCTTGACCCGTCAAAGAGGGTTTCCGGAGCTCTACTAGGAGAAGGGGGAAAGCAAGTTGTAACCTTCAAGATGTACGGTAAAGTTAGAGAAGGGGTGAACTCCCCAAGTCCACCGGGGGGTGGAAGCACAACCCTTACAAGTTCCTTTAACTCTCTTTGGAGAAGTCTAACCTACCCAATAAAACCACCACAAAAAATAGGGAGAACAGAAGGATATAAGAGTTTCCCGCGTAACTACTTACTTGCCATAACCTTCGCTTTCCTTATTTTTGTCCTTTGTTTAACAGGGAGAACACGGTTGGCTGTGTGTTTCAATGGGGTAGTTTACGACTTACAGATTAGTTTTTAAATGGTTGGAGGGTTACTTTAAACTGGCGGTGCGTATGGTGCTACACGTGTACAACACGCTCTCGGGCATGGAGGAGGTCTTTGAGCCGTTCAACCCTCCGCTCGTCAAAATGTACGTCTGTGGCCCGACAGTTTATGATGAAACACATCTTGGGCACGCTAGGACGTATGTTGCCTTCGACGTGATAAGGAGGACGCTTGAATGCTTAGGGTACGAGGTCTTCTACGTTCAGAACATAACGGACATCGACGACAAGATAATCAACAGGGCTGAAAGGGACGGCGTAACAGCCGGCGAGGTGGCTGAGAGGTACACTGAAACCTACTTCAGGGACATGGACGCGCTGGGCGTCAGGAGGGCTGACGTCCACCCGAAGGTTACGGAGCACATAGAAGATATCATAGAGGCTGTAGCCAGACTCATAGACATGGGCTTCGCCTACGAGGCTGACGGAAACGTGTACTTCGATGTTTCAAAGTTTAAGGGTTACGGTAAGCTTTCAAAGGTGAGCGTGGAGGAGCTTAAGGCTGGAGCCAGGGTGGAGCCGGATCCCCTCAAGAGGAACCCTGCAGACTTCGCCCTGTGGAAGAGGGAGGAGAGGAAGGGTGTTAGCTGGAGGTCGCCGTGGGGTTACGGGAGGCCTGGATGGCACATAGAGTGCAGCGTCATGTCGATGAAGTACCTTGGCCTCCGCATAGACATTCACGGAGGAGGACAGGACCTCATTTTCCCACACCATGAAAATGAGATAGCGCAGTCGGAGAGTCTCACGGGCACGTCACCCTTCGTCAAGTACTGGCTTCACACTGGCTACCTGACCATTGAAGGAGAGAAGATGTCGAAGTCGCTAGGTAACTACGTAACGGTTCAGGAGGTTTTAAGAAGGCATAACGCTGGCGCTGTCCGGCTTTTCCTCCTCTCCACCCATTACAGGTCGCCCATCGACTTCACATGGGAGAGGCTGGAGGCGGCGGAGAAAAACCTAGAGTACTTGCTGAACACTTTAGGTAGGATCGAGTCCGAGCTGCGTCAAGCCGAGGACAAGACCGGGGAGAGGGAGGTTGAAGTCCACGCCAAGCTTTCCAGCGCAGTCAGGGGGTTCATTTCATCCCTAGAAGACGATTTCTCAACTTCCACCGCTTTAAGATACGTTTACCAAGCGGCTAGAGACGTCAACTCGTACCTTAACGTGGAGGATAAGCCTGATAGAGGCGTCTTGGAGAGGGGGTTAAGGATACTTGCCAGGGCGTGCGGGGTGATGGGCGTGGCTTGGGGAAGAGAGGGTGCCGCCGCGCCGGAGATGGTTGAGAAGCTGGTTAAGATAATAGTTGAGGTCAGGTCTGAGGCTAGGAGAAGGAAGGATTGGAAGCTGGCGGACGAGTTGAGGAGCAAGCTTAGGGATGCGGGTGTAATACTTGAGGATAGAGGAGACAAGACGACGTGGAGGATAAACAGGTAAGGGATGAGGAGGATGGGTTAACCGCCAAGCCGTCCGCCTACCAGTGGAACCATTCCATTTTTCGGCTTACCTTTCCATTTTTGCACGAAGTGTAAAGAATAAAAGAGCATGTTGGGAAGATCGTTCCAAAGGGGAACAGCGGGGTTTTCGATGAAGGCTCCTAGAAGGTTAGACGTCCTAGTTGACGGGTCTAACGTGGTGATGTACGTCACCGATAGTAGGGGTAGAGGTAAGACTTCAACGTTAAAGAGCGTGATTTCCGAGCTGGAGAAGGCAGGGTTAGGGTTCTTCGTGTTGTTCGATGGGGGGATAAGGAGGAAGTGTGACAACCCACGCTACATAGGGAGGGTTGAGGAGGAGTATGGGTTCGTTGTCCCCAGCCACAGGGAGGCTGACCTCTACCTGCTTTACATGGCGAGCAGGGTGTACGACTGCTACGTTCTGAGCAGGGACAAGTTTGCAGAGTACCAGCGCATCTACCCCTCCCTGAGGAGAAGGCGGATCAGCTACGTGATAGAAGATGGACGGTTAAAATTTACTCCAAGCCTAGAGGAGGTTAAGAGGATCCACGAGCGCCCCTCCAGCCTAACGGCTAGAGTCAACGTGGAGTGCAGCCTAAACCACCTAAAAGAGTTCCTTTCCCTAACCGTTAGGGAAAGGATGGTTGAAAGGCATTTACGTTCAAGACGTGAGGCCCTGATTGAGAGGGGGAAGGCGAAGAGCAAGGGTTTCATCAGGGTGGAGGCTAAGGATAAGAAGATGGTTGGGAAGGCTGGGAGAGGAAGAGGAAAGGTGATGCTCGTCGAAGCTAAAGGAGTCAAGCAGGTTAGCTACAGCTCCAAGAGCGGACTAACCAATCTAACCTGGACTCCCTACCCGCTTAATCCCGATCTTGGAAGACTTACAGGATACGCTTCCCCACGCACCATAGTCATGCTCACAGAGGCGGAGTGCATAAACGTTCCACAGCCGGTTAAGGGTAGGTGCATGGTGAAGCTGGTGCAGATGCCCCCGAACTGAGGTGCCTAGACCCCTTCAACTTGCCACAGGCATAGTTCCCCCTATCGTTTTAGCATTCGGAAGGCTCGACTAAAGCGAGGCGGCCTTTAAAGAGCATTTAAAGGAGGCAGCGGGGTATTAGCAGGTACCCGGACACCATGAACCTAGAGTTCCTAGAAGGAAACGACCTCCAATTAACACGTTAAAACGATTTTTCATAAAAAAGTGTGGGAGAGGATCGTTCAGCCGGAGGCTGCATCCTCGTTTTCTGAAAAAGTGCTATTTTAAGGTTTTATATCCAACTTAGTTGTTTTAACGTTTGGTGGGGCTAGTAGCGCCTACCTTTCCTGTATCCTCCTCTACCGTATCCTGAGGAGAAGTTTGGCCTATAGGTTCGTCTTTGCCGCTCGTAAACTCTGTCTGATAGGTTGTTTTCCGTGTTAACCTCGATCTCCTGTTCCTCGCCTGGCTCTTCAAGGCTTCCATACTTTCCAAGGTTTAGCCTTAGGGAGTTTCTGTATATTGTGGTGTAGGCGTTTCTGAGAATGTAGGTGTGGCCTGGCTCCATCCTGTCTATTTCATCATTCCAGAGTGTCATGTATATACATCCTGTCTCGTCGCCTACTAGGGCGTCGGCAACCCTTAACGTTTCACCTGTTCTCCTAGAAACCACCTCTCTTTCGTCGCCTACCGAATCACACTTGACAATAACATTAACGTTTCTAAGGTTCGGTTTGAGGTCGGACACCTTACTAAAACTTGTTTCTTCCAATTTTTGTTCCATCCATTTTTTGATACGAGAAAAAGAGAGCTAAAGGCTATCCTTCTCCCGCCC
>JAUQZD010000072.1 GCA_030587405.1 Candidatus Freyrarchaeum guaymasense
AGGAAATGGCGACATATGGAAACACACAAAAGAAAGCTACGTACACCCTCAACCCCCACCAATAGAAGGAAAATGGGTGACCGTCAAAGCAGAACCATGGGGAGCAGGATACAGGGCAAGAATACCGGCCAGAAAACCATTCTACACGGTAATACATCCCGGATCAACAATACTAAAAACAACAAAAAAACAACAGTTAAAAGACGCTTTTAAAGACCCACAAACACTAATAAAAACAGCAATAGCCACACAGCTAGGATACGCAACAATAATACCAATACCCTGACACCATCAATAAACAAAGAACCCACAACAGCCAACAAAACCAAACACGCCAACAACTACCCTACAAACCCAACTCAAAAACCAACCAAACACAAAATCAATAACCCACCAACACGACCCAAAACCCAAAAACACAACTAAGCCACCCCACCACGCACCTGTACAATTCGCGCAGTTAAAAGACGAAAAAACAAAAAAGAACCACCAAACAATCCAAAAACAAAAAACATTAAAGAATAAAGAAAAACAAAAGTAAACCCTATCACACCCTCATTTACTGCGGAAACAGCAATCAGATGTAATATTTTCGAGGTTCGGCGAAAAACGAAAACAGGAAAAGAAAAGGAGAGAAAAAAGGTCTTAAAAGGAAAACAAGCAAAACAACCCATAACCAAGCACCGATCAAACGCTTTAGCAAAATAAAATTAAGCTTTTTAAATGTAGATTTTCGATTATAAAGAGAAGAAGGGCCTTTACGTGCTTTGTTGAGGGGCAACTGCTTTAAACATCATCTTTAACGGACAATCAGCGTTTTACGGATCTCTCTTAAGGAGAGATGCGCCCTCACCACCTCTACTATATTAACTTTACTGGAACACTATTTCGGTTTAGGTAGAATTTATTCGGACAAAAATGTTGAAGAGATGCTGAGTGTCTTCGACGGGATTAAAGCGTTTTTCGTGTGCCTCGGGGAAGAGCTTAAGGAGTTGTGGAAGCGTTCTGGATGCCACTCCTCTCCCGGGTTTTTAGCGTTCTCCATGATTCTTCTCTAGGGTTCCGCTGCTTCGCCCTCGGCGGCTTCGATGATTCGGTTGCCTTCACCTGCCCTGCTCCTGACCGCTCTGCTTCCAGTGGTGGGAGGAGTGGGTTACTCCTCCATCTGGATCAACGCTACGATCAACGCTATGATCTCTGACTACTAGCAGCAGCGAGAATAATAGGAGTTCTCAAGCCGCCGGTCGGTATGACGATCGGCACCCAGAGGGCTTCGCTAACCTCCTTGAAGTCGATGACGAGTCTAACCTCGCCGCTGTCATACACTATAACCCTGTTGCTTGAGCCATCCGAGTTGTCGAAGACGACGTAGCGGGTTACCATTTCCAACTCGGGCGGCTTCCCCCGGGTTTCTGCGTTTTGAGCGCTACGGTGGCGGTTGCAACATCCCGCAGCAACGGTTTTCGCGTCGACGCTTGAAGCCCCTGTCTCAACGCCCTCCCATCCTCCACCTCCAGCCGATGGATCACTCCAAAAGAGCCGGTGGACGTCTCCTCAACACTTGACGCCGCGTGAAGTCCCCGTCCGAACTCCCTTAACGTCTCATCTCAGTCTAGGAAACCTCCAGGATGCCGGGACTGCTGCCTCCGATGCGGCCGCAGCCCCCGACCTAACCCGGCTACATGTGTCTCTTGGTGAACTCCTCTATTTTCTGGTAGTATTTTTCTCCTGCGACCATCCACAGGTTGTTGTGGTCTGCTCCTGGGATTATGAATAGTTCCTTTTCCTCTGCCCCGGAGTTTTCGTAGAGTTCTAGTGCCTCGCTGACAGGTATAAGGGTGTCGTTCTCGGCGTGGATGATCAGGGTCGGCGTCTTAACCTTTCTTATCTTCGCCTTGTTTGACGCCTCCTCAAGCCTCCTCCTCAGGTCCTCTCTAACCCTTACTCCGAAGAGGTCTAGGAGTAGGGTGAAGGTGTTGGCGACGCCGCTCTCAACTATTAACCCTTTAATCTCGTCCTGGTAGTGGTATGCCAGCTCGATTGCTGGGACGCTTCCAAGCGACCTCCCCATGATGAAAAGGCTTCCCTCCCCCTCACTTGCAGCCACCTCCTTGAACTTTTCGAAGACTGGGTGGGCGTCGCGGAGAAGGCTGGTTATCGTCGGCACCCCTCCGCTCACACCATACCCCCTATAGTCCGCCACGAAGAGGTTGATCCCCCTGCCAGTGAAGAACGGTGAAACGTGGTCATAGTCTCCAGCCGTTTCGCCGTTTCCATGGAAGTACAGGATGGAGGGGCCACTCCTCCCGCAAGGGTAAAACCTGCATCCAACCCTAACACCTTCCCCCACGTCAACCATAACGGTTAGCCCACCGCCAGCCCCGAAATCCCTTCGAGGGTAAAAAATGAACCTCAAAACCTCGGGCCGGTCAAGGAACGACAAGTCATAATCATGCAAACCAATCACCCCCTGCGACGAAACCTAGTTTCACCCTCACGACCATTTCATGTAGAGATTTATGCCCATTTACGGCTGCCTTCGGCCGAGCACCCCGGAGGAGAAGTCATTTGTGTTCCTCCTTCAGGTAGGCGATGTGCTGCTTGAACATCCTTGCGAACTCTACTTGGTCTGGTGATGACGAGTGGACTTCTATCCGGGTGAAGCCCAGCTTAATGTACTCCTCTATCTTCGGCAGACAGTCCTCGACGTCCGTGCAGACAACCCACCTCTCGGTTATGGCTTCTAAGGGTAGCTCCTCCCCTTTCCGCTGGATTACCCTCGGGTCGCAGATATTCCCCGTGAAAGCCTCCCTTATCAGGGTTCCCCTCCACCTCCCAATCCTCCTCAGGGCTGCATCATAGTCCACATCGTAAGACACGAGGAACTCAACGCCCCTGTCAACCTCCTCCGGAATCCTGCCGGAAGCCCTCACACCGTCCTCGAACGATGAAAGCACGGCTCTCAACCTCCCCCTTGGAAGGGGGAAGGTGTAGAGGCCGTCACCTATCTCCCCTGCAACCCTCGCCATCTTGGGCCCGCTTGCAGCCACGTGAATCCTAGGAGGCGGATCAGGCCTAGTGTACAGCTTAGCGTTCAAGAGCCTGAAAAACCTCCCGTTAAAACTTACGAAATCCCCCTTCCAAAGCATCCTTATAACCTGCACGGCCTCCCTCAAAATTTCAACCCTTTCACGGTATGGGGGCCAGTTTAGGCCGAGGGGGATCTCGTTCATGGCTTCACCCGTCCCCACGCTTAGAAACGCTCTGCCGCCTGATATGCGGTGAAGGGTTGCGAAGGACTGGGCGACTATCCCCGGGTGGTACCTTGAGAAGGGGGACGTGACGCCTGTCCCAAGCTTAACCCTTCTCGTTACGGACGCTGCAGCGGCCAGCAGGATCCACGCCTGCGAGGACTGGGCCCCCGTATGGAACCAGGGGTGAAAGTGGTCACTGGCCGTCACGAAGTCAAACCCTGCATCCTCGGCAGCCCTGACCTGTTTCAGCAGCTCCTCGGGAGGGTACTCCTCGGTTACAGCTCGAAAACCGATCTCCAACCTCACCTATCAGCCCCCCAGCTCGCAGGCAGCCGTTTAACATAAGTATCTTAACAGGAGACGCTTAAAAAGTTAAAGTGGCTATAAAGCCTTCCGTTCGGAAGCTGGAAACTATGTGGGTTTAAAGGATGACATGCTTAGAAGGACGCCCCCGGCAAGTCATCGACGAAGAAGCTGGAGATGGAATATCTCCGGGTGCACTGCCTATCCTAGATGATGGAGTAAGGGAAGCACTTCAGCCGGTCTGCCCTCCCTTCTTCATTCCTTCGTTTCCCTCGTTTCAACGCTTCAAGCCACTTAGCTACCTGAACAGTTGCATCCACGTACCTCCCGGCTGCATCAAACCGCTCTACGTCCGCCGTGCGGAGCTCGCCTCTAAGTGCTCCGCGATGGCTATGTAGAGGCGTCGTAAACGGTGATTTTCTCGTTAAGGGCTACGTCCAAGGATCGGCTAGTGATCCTCACCCTGAAAAAGCGTGGTTCCTTGTTGATGTATTTTAGTGCTTCAACCCTCTCCCTGTCCCTCCGTCCAGTACTCCCCGGATAACCGCTTTCCAGATCGCGTTCAGGGACTCAATTAACGCGTGGTTGAGGGCTGCAGTCGGCGGCCGCCTCAACCCCCCAGCCCTCCTGCACGAGGGCCGTGACGAGGGCAATCGCATCAACCACCATTACGATCCCCCTCACAGCCATCGCCGGAAACCCCTCCTCAACCCCCCATGTTTCAGGGCTCTCATCATTTCTCTTTCCCTCTCCCTCCTCCTCGACACGCTGAGCAATGAACATCCTTATCTCTTATCTCCTCGCTCCAGTCCACGTTCACCTCCTCCTCTTCCTTAAACCCTCTGAAACCCTAGTAACGATGACCACGCCTACAACCAAGAATACAGCAACATAACACCTTAAACATTACGAAGCCCGACTGAAATCAAAGAAACCACGATGGCAACCTAATCCCTAGCTGTTGTACTGGTTACACTACCTTCTCTTCCATGCCGAGCTTGCTGACAGGCTGATACGCCCTCTTAACCCTCCCTATACCAGATAAAACTACCCGCAGTGCCTTCAAATAGTAATTAGGGAGGTGAGCCGTAATGCTTATAAGTAAAAGCATTTAGACTCTAGGGAAAAGGCGAGGAAGGGAGAAAGGCTGAAAGGTTGGGAGGAGGCGTGAAGAGGAAAGCGTACTTAGCTCTGGTCTCCATGGTCTTCTGCGTCCTCATCACCGTGAGCATGGTTGGCGGTGTTCTCGCATCCTCCACGAGCTACACTGTAAGCGTCGCAGGTGCAGGCCTCGCCGCGGTCAGCGCTCCTTCCCCCCTAAACGTTAACGGTGATGGGAGCCATTCCGAGCAGTCCCTATCCGCAGCAGACGCGTCTTCACCCTCGAACCCTGGATTTGACGCCGGCAATGTCCTGCCGGTCAGCAGCCCGCTGGTTGTGGAGACGAAGTACGGGCTGGTTCAGGGAATGGAGTGGGACAACTACACCTACGCTTGGCTCGGCATCCCCTACGCTAAGCCCCCCGTCGGAGAGCTGCGGTGGAAGGCTCCTCAGGATCCTGAGCCGTGGAGCGGCGTAAGGAATGCAACCGAGTTCTCCGAGCCGCCAATACAGTTTGCAGGGTACATGGGGGCTGTCAACGAGGACGACATAGTCAACGCGAGGCTTATCGGAAGCGAGGACTGCCTTTACCTGAACATTTGGGTGCCGAAGGCTGAGGACGGAGGGCTGCCTGAGAACCTCCCAGTATACGTGTGGGTTTACGGCGGAGCCAACATAGCGGGGCAAGGATCCTGGCCCCTGTACTGGGGTGCGAACCTGGCACGCAAGGCTAACGTGGTGGTGGTCACGTTCAACTACAGGGTTGGAATAGCGGGGTGGTTCTACCATCCAGCCCTTAAAACCGGTGACCCTCTAAACGACTCCGGAAACTACGCTTTGCTCGACATAATTAAGGCTTGTGAGTGGGTGCGTGAGAACATCAAGAACTTCGGCGGGAACCCCGACCTGATAACGATCGCCGGCGAGTCTGCTGGTGGCGTGAACATATACTCTCTTCTCACGTCACCCTACGTTAAGCAGGAGTACTTTGATAAGGGAAATCCTCTCTTCCATAGAGCTGTAATTCAGAGCGCCGGGATAATCCCCCTGCCAAAGGAGGTAGCTGTCCTCTCTGCATACAACCTGCTAGTTAAGCTACTGGTCAAGCAGGGGGTAGCAGACGACACGTGTGAAGCCTTAGAAATGGTTATGAAGGCATCGGACGAGCAAATTAAAAGCTGGCTTATGGAGACGCCTATGGAGGAGCTCTACGAGGCTCTTAGAGCTGACGGAGAGCCGCCAAGTCTGCTAGCCATGCCGTCATCGTTCATGGACGGATACGTCATAGCCAAGAACCCGTACCTCAGGCTGATTAAAGGAGAATACGTTAAGGTGCCAGTCATCATCGGCTGCTGCAAGGAGGAGATCAAGTACATGATGTCTGAAATGCTCTGCGACCCTGAACTCTACAGGAACGTGACGTTCGGCCACTACATACCGGAGAACATCTCAGAGTACCTAGACTACATACGTCCATGGCCTGACGAGCTCGCCCCCTACCTAGACTGGGTGCTAGTAGGCGCATACGACCTCATCGCTAAGGCAGGCTCCAAGGTCTGGGAGATAGTGGGCGTTGACATACCGGCGTACCTCATGAGCCTCCACCAGCGTGACGTCTACGTCTACAGGTTCTGCTGGAACCAGGAGCCTAAACCACTCGACCTCCTTGTTGGGGCATGCCATGGAAGCGACATAGCGTTCATATTCGGCAACGTCGGGGAGGGTGAAGGCTTCCCACTCTGCAACCTCGCGTGGACTAAGGAAAACGAGCCCGGGAGGAGGGCGCTGTCGGACGCGATGATAGCGTATTGGAGCAACTTCATGCGCTATGGAAACCCAGGAGACCCCGACGGCGGCTGCCTGTGGTGGGAGGGATTGCCAGACTGGGACAACTACAGGGCCTGGTTCGGCTGTGAAAGAATAATATTCGATGCAACAAACACGAGAGCAGTCATCTACATGGTCTACAGCATACTGTAACAACCCCACTTTTTTACTTTTACATTTTACATTTCTTGGTGGGCTGCGGGTCACTAAGAGGTGGATGATGGTTGTAGCTAACCTTCAACGTTCCCACCGTCGTCCTCCATGCAGGCATCTCCTACAAGTGCTACGCCGCCTTCAAGCTGGGTGTTTTCCGAGGGATGAGGGTGGCTGCTTTAAATGTTTAAACGTGAGAGGCCTGTCGAGGTGTAGCTATCACCCCGCGTTTAAAAGGTACAGACGGCTCCGTCATTCCTAAATTGGATCTCACCCGACGCGCGGTACGGGTAAGCAGCACACCCATGAAGCAAACCATGGCTTCATCATCGCCTCCACGGTTACAAACGTGAATTGGACGCCTGATCGACCATCAGCCGTGGCTCCTCCACTAGCCCTAAAAGTTGGTTGGAGGGAGGAGGGAGCCTAGGTGTGGGCGCCAACGGGCGTGCCGCCTCTCGCATCCTTGAAACGCTTGTACCAGTACATTTTCGATATCGCCTTTGCCGCTCCTTGAAGGGAGGAGTAAACGGGGAGCCCCGCTCCTTGAAACACTCTAGCTATCGCCAACTCTGTTTCGTGATAGTAGCTGGAGTTCACCACCATGAAGACCGGCTTCCCATGCTCTTCCACGACGTGCCTGCAGGAGCTGATCACCACATCAGCCATAGCCCCCATCCTATCCAGTCTGTTCCTTGCGTACGCATGGAAGGACTCGGGCTGTATCTCGATCACAACGCTGTTTACGTTGTTGTCCGAGGCAACCGCGTCCAACGCGTCAAACAACTTCCCCCTCGAGAAGGCCATCCATGCGTCAAGCGGGTTCTTGATGCTTGACCCGGCGACCGGGATGAAGCTTCTAAGCCTCCTCTGCGTTTCCTCGTCGAACCGGGGAACCCTCAACCCGTACCTGGCGCATATGTCCGAGTACACGACGCTTGACCCGCCGGAGTTGGTCACTATCGCAACCCCCCTCCCCTCCGGAGGCTTAGAGTATAGGAAACCTACAGCCACGTCGAGCAAGTCGTCGAAGTCGTCGACTTGGATCACTCCTGCCTGCTTGCACAATCCATCCCAAACCTTTGCCGAGCCGGCTAGGGAGCCGGTGTGGAAGGCCGCCGCCCTGGCACCCTCCTCGCTCAGCCCACCCTTAAGGATCACCACGGGCTTCCGCATGCAGGTTTCCTTTAACAGCTCCAGCAACCCGTCCGTCTTCTTGAAGCCCTCCACGTACGCTAGTATAATGCTGGTCTTAGAGTCGTCCTTGAGGTACTCTAGGAAGTCCGCGAAGTCTAGGTCGCATGCGTTGCCGTAACTCACAACCTTGCTGAACCTGACATTTCTGAGGCGAGCCTTCAAGACGACCGTTACAGCCCTCCCACCGCTCTGTGACAGGAAGGCGACCGGTCCCGGCTCGTCGGGCTGGTCATGGCTGAACCTGAGCCCTGACTCCGGGCAGTAAACCCCCATGCAGTTAGGGCCTATGATCCTGAAGCCCCCCTGCCTGGCTATCTCAACCAGCCTGTCCTCAAGGACTCTCCCCTCCTCCAACCCCGTCTCGCTGAAGCCCGACGTGAATATGTGAACAGCCTTAACCCCCTTCTCTGCGCAGTCCATGAGTATGTCGGGTGTCTGCTTGGCTGGGACGGCGACGACGACGTAGTCCACCCTCTCCGGTATGTCAAGCAGGCTAGGGTAGCTCTTCAAGCCTAAGACCTCATCGTAGTTCGGGTTGACCACGAACACCTTGACCCGTCCGGCTTCCACCATCGACTCAACATAGTACCTTACGTTCCTCTCCGACGCGCCGACTACAGCCACGCTCTCAGGGTAAAACACCTCGTCGAGACTAGGCACCTGCACCACCTCGAGCACCCGCCGCACTGTATGAATTCACAAAAAAGACGGAAATTTTTATTTTTATCGGATGATCAGAGTTGACTCCCACAACCATTACGAGGAGTGCAGCCCTTCTCCTCCTCCATCCACCCAACGGCCGCCTCAACGGTGCCGGATGGTTTACGACGCGCCGCCTTAGGGCCCGTGGAGCCGGCTGGGAACGCGTAGACGTCAACCTGCCCTACACGTATGGGCCGCATCGACCGGGGCGGTTGGCTGCGTAGGAAACGTATTTATATTTCCCCCCTTCCTCCCTTATTTTATTGGTGATGTGGATGGGGGAGATAAGGAGGCCTAAAGAGTTTTTCGAGGATGTTCTCCCTGCCAGGTTTGACCCTGAGAAGGCGGCAGGGTTAAGCTGCACCATCCAAATGAACATTGACGGGGAGGAAGGAGGAAAATGGTACATCACCATCAGAGACCAGAAGCTTGAAGTCGCCCAGGGGGAGCATCCAAACCCTGACATCCTGATCAGGATGAAGGATAAGGACTTCGTGGACGTGATGAACGGGAAGATAACGGCGGAGCGGGCCTACATGATGGGAAAGCTGAAGTTTAAGGGGAACCTTGGCTTGGGTACGAAGCTGAGGTCTCTC
>JAUQZD010000017.1 GCA_030587405.1 Candidatus Freyrarchaeum guaymasense
CATCGACAATATTAAACACAACATGAAACGCGACGGCTTCACTCTTATTAAAGGCGACATTCTCGATAAGTCCACTGTTAAGGAAGCAGTCAGAGACGTAGACGTAGTCTTTCACCAAGCCGCCGTGGTTGGCGTTAAGCATTACGTTGAAAACCCCCTAAGAGTGTTAACTACAAATGTTTTTGGCACCCATAACCTCATAGATGCTTCCCTTGAAAATGGAGTGGAAAAGTTCGTTTTTGCATCGACAAGCGAGATATACGGGAAAAACGATAATATTCCTTTAAGCGAGGAGGATAACCGCGTTTTAGGTCCAACAAACATAGCTAGATGGTGTTACTCCACCTCTAAAGCCATAGACGAACACTTCCTATTTGCTTACCGCGAGGAATATGGGTTTCCAGTAGTCATCCTACGCTACTTCAACGTTTATGGACCTAGGCAGGGAACAAGCGACTACAGCGGAGTAATCCCGATCTTCATAAGAAGAGTGTTAAGAGGAGAGCCCCCCCTAATCCACGGTGATGGAAACCAGACAAGAGCCTTCATATACGTCTCAGACGCCGTCGAAGCAACACTACTCGCCGCCAGCAAAAGCGAAGCTGTGGGCACCGTCTTCAACGTGGGAAGCATGGAGGAGGTAACCATAAACCAGCTTGCTCGGCTAATCATCGAACTGGCAGGAGCCACCGAGGTTAAGCCGAGACACATACCTCACAATGAATTTTATGGTCCAAGTTATGAGGACATAAGAAGGCGTGTTCCAGATATAAGAAAAGCTGAAAGGATCTTGGGGTTTAAACCGAAAACATCTTTAAAGGATGGGTTAAAGAAGACGATAGAATGGTATAGAGCACGAATGAAAGCTAAAGAGTAATATTAGCCCCTTCTTTTCCAAGCTCCATTACTTCCCTCAGCAATTTAAGGGTCTCCTCAGCCTCCTCCGGCTTAAGCTTCTCTATGGCGTAACCAGTATGAATCATCACGTAATCTCCCACCCTAACATCGTCGAGTAAAGTAATAAATGCCTCCCTCACGACGCCTCCAAAGTCAACAATAGCCCTCTCACCGCGGACCTCTAAAACTTTAGCTGGAACCCCAAGACACACGTCTACCAGCTCCCTTAACACACCCATCTTCAACTATATGCCGAAACAATTTTAAGTTTTCCTCAGAAGAGCCACCCTCATCTTTCCGTAATGAACCATCATGAGCCGAGAAAACGTGCTTACCCTGATTTTCCATCAATTCTCCGTTGCTCATATCCCTAGTATTATTTCTAGATATGACTTCAATTCGAAGCCTTCCGTCGGAATCCCCAGCTCCTTCGCCTTCATAATCAATTTTTCCCTTTTTCCCTCTATTTCCCCTTCATCTTCCACCGTCCCTTCAATTTCGACGAAGAAACCGGCGTCCTCCACACAGTCTAAATGGAGCAACTCATCGTTAAACTTGTAAGTTTTCCTTTTCTTAACTACCTTCGCAACCCGTTTAAATCCGAGTTTCTCGAGAAGGGATACGAAGCTATTGAAATCCTCAACTTTAACTTGGATTTCCTCTCTAGTTTTCGATCTAGAATCTATCCTTGGCCCTTTATACGTAACCTCCACCCTACCCCTAGCACGCCTAACCCTTAACGCCTCGTCGGTTACCGCAAAGTTTCTTGAAGGATGTTGAAAGTAAACGTCCTCCTGCACTTCCTCACCTAGAAACTTTCCACCCAAAGTTAACACTTTAGACGCAATTTTTTCCATAAGTTCTCTTGGAACCCTATACTTAACTTCAACCTCTATCATTAAACCCACCCTAATCTATACTTTTCAAGTCATCATCAGTGCCGAAACCTAACACGGAAGGAAAAGTTATGTAACCGTTGCCAGCCAGTTTTCTTACACCTCCACCTGATTTCATCGTCAGCACGCCTCAACGCATTTGCGGACGCTGTCCATAATTTCTGAAAAAAGGAGCGATTAACGCAGCGCTCGTCTCCCTATAAAATTTCCTATCTGTTGTATGTCCAATGAAAGCCATGCACGGACAGTCCTCCAAATGCCCTCCACAATCCTGCTGACTACCCCCGTCCTCGATCCATTCCATTGGAATCCTAACCGGCACCTACCATCCCCCTCAACGTAAGGATATGTCCTTCCCTTGAAACAAGGGTGGTATCATCCTCTGAACACGGCCCTGTAAATTGCACCGGAAACCTCTCCCATCAGGTCTATGTATGCCCTGCCTAACGTGGGGCGGAGCATAGCGACGCAGAATTAGCAACCATGGTGAACCTTCCACAACCCTATGTAATTTATCCAAGTTCAAGGCAGCTGCATAGTATCCTTTCAGGAAAGGTTGAACATTAAAGTTCATTTCCGGCCCTAAAGCTATGCATTTAGCGTGCTCACGGTTACAGGGTATGAAGGCCATTGGAAGAAAGGTTCCCGCAGTGGTATGCACCAATCTCCTCCCATCGAATTCATTCGGAAGGCTCCCTCATCTCCGATGCTCAACATTCCAATGCTCAACGCCTCCGTTCCGTTGAGGGATGGTTGGAATGCCCTAGCAATCTCTCCATGCAGTCCTAGAGGCATCAAGTGTAAAAACCTTTCACCTTGTTCATCCATCGGCAAAGATACATGACCCTGTAAACATCTCTCTGCAGTCTCAACGGTTTCCTCCATCTCTTCTACAGTAACTCTTCAAATAAAAAAGGTTACCTCTCCAGTTTCATCAAACGAATCGCCTAAGGATCGCCTAAAGGGAAAGTCGAATGGGCTTGATCGCGAATCTATAAAAAGAAGTTGAAATATGGTTTCTGAGAGAACACTTATATACTTCTGGAAGCGATTTAACTTCTGCCTTTCTTGTAAATTCTAGGAGGGACATAAAATTTCAGGGAAAAATCATGGTGGAAAAGTGCTCCTTTTGGACCTAGACGGGACGCTCGGTTTTTCATTGATACCCGAAGAGGAAGCCATCTCTGAAACATTAGAGTTCATTTCTAGGAAATTAGCAAAGCGCTTCAACAGGGCAGTCAGCATAGAGGAATTGCATGCACTTTACAGGGAGACAAAGAGGGAACAGTACAGCATCTACCATCTTAATCCGAAAAGGCATAATAAAGACTTAAGGTGGGAGATGCTTCTCAACAAGCTGGAAAGTAAAGTGGGTGTTAGGTTACCTGAAGACTTCCGCGATGAGGTTAGGATGCGTTACTGGTCTTCTTTTGAAAGCAAGGCTAAGCCTTATCCTGATGCACAGGAAACCCTAGAAAAGTTGATGGGAGGCTTTGTAGTGGTGATCGTAACTAATAACGACCTTGCGGAAGCGCAGAGGAAACTAAGGATTTTCGGCTTAAAAGAGGGGAAGCACTATGATATCCTCATCACATCCGAAAACTTTAACGTCTGCAAGCCTTCACCAGATTTTCTCAAGAAACTTCTTCCCTTCCTCGAGCAAAAACTAAATTGCAAGGTAACCCTCGACAATGTGGTCATAATAGGTGACGACCCTAAAAATGATATAGCGTGGGCCAGATCTGTTGGAGCCAAAGCTATAAGGATTAAGAGGGATCTTCTCGCTGACCTTGAACCAGGAAGCGAGGCAGAGAAGGCTGACCACGTAATCGAAAACCTATCAGACTTGCTCATCATACTCCGTTAAATCCTCCGTTAAATCTTTTAATTATCCTCCTACTTGGAGGTTTCCTTAAATGGACGTTATCGAGAAGGTTTTCTCCAAGATCGGGTTAGAGTTTGACGCGGAGGTAGGAGCATACATCCATAAAAAGACCAATATTCCTTTAACAGTTCATTATGACCAAGAGAAAGAAGAGCTTGTTTTGCTGGATCAAACTAAGCTTCCCTTCGAGGTCGCCGTTTGGAGAACTAAAGACTGGAGGGAAGCAGGAGATCCTGGAATAAAGGGGATGATAGTTAGAGGGAGCCAAGCCATAGGGTGTGCCGCGGGCTACGCTATGTTGCTCGCAGCAAACAGTTTTAGAAACCTGAAAGAGGATCGTTTCACAGAGAAAATGGCTGAGGCAGCGTCCTTCTTAGACGCTACAAGGCCGACCGCGTCCCCCTTAAGGTGGGCTGTGGAGCTCTGCATGAAAGCTATGCGGAGCGCGCTCCGAGACGGAGGAGTTGAAGAGGCAATTGAAGCCATTAGGGAGACTGCAGACTACATACTCGCCTCTGATTTGATCATGAACTGGTACCTGAGACAGGAAGGGAAGCCGCTAATAAGTGACGGCGACGTAATAATGACACACTGTAACGGGGGAAGCTTATCCTCAAGTTTCGGAGGGCATGCCCTAGGGATGATCGAAGAAGCTTACGCTGAAGGAAAGGACATTATGGTTATCTCTAAGGAGACCAGACCTAGAAGTCAGGGCTTCAAACTTACAACATGGGAGCTTAACCGGGCAGGTGTCCCAGTAGTTATCATAACGGATAACATGATTTCCTCCGCGATAGAACGGTTTAAGGTTTCAAAGGTGCTGCTTGGGGTCGACAGGGTTGCGAGGGACGGCTCGGTAGCCAATAAGATAGGCTCCGCCGACATAGCGCGCGTAGCAGCGCTCTACGGCAACATAGACTTCTACTATGCTACATCATACAGCACCATAGATCTAGATACGGATCATGGTAGCAGCATTCCAATAGAGGAGAGAAGCATAGAAGAAGTTACATACCCGTACAGGCTTGAAGCACAAGACAAACGGGTAAAAGGCATACTATCCGGGAAAAGCCTAGGTGAATGGCCTCCTAAGGAAGTTCTCGTTCATGGTAAACCAGGGAAGGGTCAGATAGCAATTTATAACCCTGCTTTCGACGTAACTCCTCCAAAACTGATAGACTTGATTATAACTGACATAGGGGTTTTTGCCCCTCAACAGATAAGAACGCTCACCGAGGAAAAAATAACCCAGATCGTAAGGGAGAGGCTGGAGAAGCAAGGAGTAACGGTGCCGAAGCATATAATCAGCTCGCGGGATTAATTCCAAAAACATTTTTATTCCTCCGTTAAAACTAAGGAACCTTGAAGGCCGGCGGGGGTTGCCTAGTGGCTAGCGGGGCAAGAAGCACGCCCACAAAAGGCGCTGGCCTGGAGTTAGCTGCTACCTGAAAGCCAGTTCCCCGTTTGGGGAGCGTGGGTTCGAATCCCACCCCCCGCGCCACCTAATAACCTCCCTCCTCAAGCTCCTTAAGCCAGCTGATTCTTTCCTTAACGGGTTCACCGAAGGGATTCTGGCGGGACTCCACGTATTCAGCTATCTTCAAGTGTGGGGGTGGAGCATAGCCCAGGCTTACTAGGCGCTGCCTGAGCTTCTCGATCATGGACGGTACATCTATTTCAAGGGGACACACCTTCACGCATGCACCACATCCGGTACAGCTAAAGGCTACGGGGGCCGCTTTCTCAACTCCATGGAAGAACGCTGTGAATATTGCTCCTATGCCGCCGACATACCGGTAGCCCATCACCTGCCCTCCAACCTTACCGTAAACGGGACAGACGTTTAGACACGCGCCACATCTAATACAATATGCCGCCTCTTTAAAGTTGGGATCCAAGATCATACTACTTCTACCATTATCCAGCAGAACTAGGTGGAGTTCTCTGGGGCCATGTGCTCCGATGGTTGTTGTTAGTTCTATGTCGGCTGTCCTGCTTGGGCCGGTTATAAGTGAAACGTAGCAAGCCATTAGCTGCCCGGTTGCGTTTGGAGGGAGAAGCTGAACTATCGCCATAGCGTCATCGATCGTTGGGACAACCTTCTCTATACCCGCTACGCAGACGTGTACTGGCGGCACGTTGGAGACGAAGCGGGCATTCCCCTCATTTTCAAGTATAACAATAGTTCCTGTCTCCGCTGCTATTACGTTGGCACCGGTTATCCCGACGTCGGCGCTCATGAATTCTCTGCGGAGCAGCTGCCTCGCCGTTAGAGCGAGAGCTTCGACGTTAGGTGAAACCCTTCTACCCGTGGCTTTAGAGAAGAGGGCTGCAACCTCCTCCTTAGGAACATGGATGGCGGGAACCACCATGTGCGTCGCCCTCTCCCCCCTAAGTTGCACTATGAATTCCCCAAGGTCTGTTTCAACGACCCTGAACCCCTCCCTCTCTAAGGCCTCGTTTAAGTCCACTTCCTCCGTAACCATAGATTTACTCTTGATAATTAATTGAGCCTCGTGTTCAGAGCACACTTTAATAACATACTTCCTGAGCTCCTCGGAATCCTCTGACAGGTGAAAGCTGCATCCTAACTCTTCCGCTCTCTCCCTCAGAATGGAAATTAACTGGGTTAAATTCTCTATCGACCACGCTTTCACCTCTCTCGCTCTCTTCCTTAACCATTGAATGTATGGTAGCGATGCAACTGCTTCCTTTCTTGCCATTGAAAACCGTGCCGTGGCTCTTTCCAAAGCCAACTGTAGCCTTTCATCACGGATGGCACTGGAAACCTTTTCCTTATACTCTTCGTACCATTCACTCATGGTCCACTCGTCACCCCTCTTAACGCTTCCCAGACGAGTTCGGGTAGGTCGAGCACCCTTACATCTAACCCGTATCTATCCGCAGCGTCTCTAAGGTTCTTGACGCAGAAGGGACATGCTGTAACCAGTACGTCGACCCCCACTGAGATGGCCTGTTTAAGCCTTTCAGCAGCTATAGCTAGGCTGAGATCGGTGAGAGCAGACCTAACGCCTCCCCCTGCCCCGCAGCAGTATGCTTCATCACGGCTTTTAGCCATCTCCACCAATGTGACTCCCGGAATGGCCTTTATGACCCTTCTTGGAGCCTCATAAATGCCTAAGTGTCGTCCAAGGTGGCATGGGTCATGATACGTCACCTTTAACCGTACTTCACCACCAAGCTCTACTCCACATTCACTTAGCACGTCCTCTATGAGTTGGGAGATGTGAAGCGTCTCGAAGGGAATGTTGCCTATAATTTCAGGATACTCACGAAACGTTCTGAAGCAACCTGCACACGACGTTACAACTACCTCTACGTTCCTCCTCGAAATCCTTCTGACGTTTTCTCTAGCAATTTTCTTGGCAGCTTCTCTTTGACCCGTCCGAAGGAGAACCGAGCCGCAGCACCCTTCCTCCTCCCCAAGCATAGTGAACTCAACACCCAAAGCCCTGAGAACCCTGACGGTTGCTTTCGCGCTCTCCTTTACACGGTATGAAGCCATGCATCCAGCCCAGTATAATATGTCTGCCCTAACCAAAAGCATCCCTCCAAACATTAAAAGTGAATCTCCCACATTTAGCCATAGTTATCTTGGTGGTTTCGCGTCCCAGCTCAGCGTACAAGCTCTACCACGTGCTTCTTGCCATCATCCACTAGACTGACCGTGACCTCTCCCTTTCCGGCTAAGAACCCTCCCTCCCGTCCATGATCACTTCTTTAACGTCGTCAATGCATCTGAACATAACCTTGTAGCTTTCTCTTTTAGGATTATACTTTCCTTTCCTCTCGCCAATCTCCAACCTAACCCTGTCCCCAAAGACGCCACACGCCATCTTCGTTACCGCATATTCGGAATCCACGCTTTCCCCGTCATCCTCGTAAAGGTTAAACTCTCCATTTCCAGGGTAAACTTCTAAGGTTAACTCGTCAACTTTCTTCTCTCCAACGTAACTCATAGGAGGCCATTTAGGTAGTATCGCCCCTTCAGCGACAAAGAGCGGTATTCTTTCAAGGGGTGCTTCGACGTCCCCTTCCCAGGGGCCAATGTGCTTTTCCCCAGTCCAATAGTTGTACCATACGCCCTTGGGGAGATATACCTTCCTCAACCGTGCTCCTTTAACGTAGACTGGAGCCACGAGGATGAACGGTCCAAAGAGGAACTCGTCGCCTCTATAGCATCTCTCATCGTTCGGGTAATGTAGGAAAAGAGGCCTCATGATGGGCATTCCAGTTTGCAAATGCTCCCAGAAAAGTGAGTAAATATATGGCAGAAGAGCATAGCGTAGCTTTATGTAGGTTCGCGCAATTTTTTCAACGTTTTCACCGAAAACCCATGGCTCTTGCTTCCACCCCTTAAAGGTGTGGCTTCTGCAGAGAGGATAAAATACTCCAAGCTGGATCCACCTAGCGTACATTTCAGGCGTACATCTTGCTATGAACGGTCTTTTAAACGCCAGCTTGCCAAAGCCTCCAATATCCGCTCCGGCGAAGGGTACACCGCTAACACTTAAGTTAAGTAGCATCTCGACGCTCAGCAGTATATGATCCCACGTGCTCATGTTATCCCCCGTCCAAGTGGCAGCGTACCTCTGAATGCCAGCGTACCCAGACCTCGTCAATATGAACGTCCTCTTATCGGGATGTACGGTGTTAAAGGCCCTAACAGTAGCGACGGCCTCTAAAAGTGCATAAACGTTTCGTACCTCTTCAAACGGTAGAAAGCGCTTTCCGTCATAGAAGACTACGTCGTCGATTTTAATGCGTGGCCGCCTCACCATCACCAAGTTGTCATATACTGGCTCATTCATGTCATTCCAGATACCCGAGACCCCCTCACGCAGTAGTTTAATGTAGAGGCTGGCCCACCACTCTCGAACTTCCTCTCTGGTTAGGTCCGGGAAAACCTCGCCGCCAGCCCAAACGACCCCTGTAAATAACTTCCCATTTCTCCTCCTCACGAAGTATCCTTTTTCGACGCCTTCCCTGTAAACATCGTAGTTCCTGTCCCTTTTCACTCCCACCTCGGCTATGGCTACAACCTTAACACCTTTCTTCATGGCTTCCCTAGTAAACCCCTTAGGATCCGGAAATCTTTTAGGATGCCATGTGAAAGCCCTGTAACCATCCATGTAGTCTATGTCGAGGTAGACCACGTCGCACGGTATATCACGCCGTCTAAACTCGTCTATGATTCTTAACACTTGATCCGCGCTTTTGTAACCCCATCTTGACTGTTGATATCCAAGCGCCCACAGGGGAGGAAGCGGGGTACGCCCTGTTAGAAGCGTATATTTCTCTATGACCTCAGAAGGACTGGGTCCAGGAATAACGTAATATTTTGCTTCTCCTCCATTAGCTGTCACAGTGTAGACTGTGGGATCGCTGAAGCCCATATCAAAAACCGTTTCGTAAGTGTTATCTAGAAAGAAGCCGTAGGAAAACCCCTTTCTTAATGCTATGAAGAAAGGTATGGACTTGTAAAGTGGATCTGTGTTGCGGTTGTAGCATTGAGGGTCGGTGTTCTTCATCACCAGGCGGCATCCCCTTTTATCAAACGTCTTAGCTTTCTCTCCGAATCCAAAATAGTGCTCGCCATCAGCTATTTTCTTTCTAATAGTGAAGCCGCCGTCCCATAGCTCGATTGGTGAGGCGTCACAGCAAAACTCTGCATTGTTAAACGTGAACGAGAATGTGCAGCTCCTCTTATCAACGTAAACCACCACTTTTCCGTCCCCAGCTACTAGCCCATCTCCATCCTCATCGACCGCGACTTTGACTTCTCCAATATCTTCTCTGACAACCGCCCAAGACCCGTCTTCCTTAAGTGAGGTGGCTACCCTTAACTTGACACAGCCCTTACCGATGAAGGTAACTTCAGCCTCCCCATGCTCACATCTAAGAGTGAAATTCCTCTGGGAAGAATAGCTCTCTAAGACTCTCCCTATCTTCAAAATAATTCCCTCTCACCTATGTTCTTCAACGCCTCTAAGCTCCCTTTCTCATATGTCAAGGACGAACACGAGGCGTGCTTCACCTTCCCCAACATTAATTTCCATTTCGTGATACGTTGCTGCTTTGACATCGGTCTTTGAGACGTGCTTTTCAGGGTTAAACCTTTCACCCCTCGCCGTTGCGGCCAGTCTGTACCGTCCATCCTCCCTTCTTATCTCTTCAACGTTAACCACAGAGAAGATCAGCCCCTCGGAGTCGGTCAAATATATGAATTCTTCAAGCCAGTTGTAAAGTAAGCTCTCTAGGTCTTCCCCCTCCACCTCTATTCTCCTTTCCACTTCAGGGTTAACCCTTGAGGTATCCGTCATTAACTCGTAGAGTGCCTTAGCAGCCTCCTCGAAAGCCTCCTCCAAGCTTCCCCCTTTGGCCTCTATTTTAGCGTCCGCCGTATGCTCAAGAAACCTAAAGCCACCCATCCATCTCATCCCCCTCTTCATCCTCCCTTTATCACTTCAACTATGAAAAAGCTTTGCCTTCTCTCCAAGCACGCTAGCCATACCATGTAACGCTTTAACTCGATGCTAGAGCTCTCAGATGGTATCTGTATAATACCAAGCTTCAAAACATTAACCCTCCTTGGTTTCAGGTAAAGGGCTGGAGGTTCTCGGTTGAAATACGTGAAAGTGGCCTTCTTAGGTATGCCTTCCGTTGGTAAAACAAGCATTATAAGGCTTCTAAGCGACAATAAGGTAGTTAAAAGCTATGACCCAACTATAGGGGTAGACTTTGGCTCCTTATCTGTCGGTGAATGCGAGGTCTGCCTCTGGGACTTTGCGGGGCAGAAGAGGTTCCGTTTCCTCTGGGACGACTTTCTGAAAGGGGCAAAGGTGATCTTCGCCGTGACGGACTCAACCCCTAAGAACGTTTTAAACACTAGGGAAATAGTAAGTGAGGTGAAAGAGAAAACCGACGCATTTCTCATCGGGATAGCCAACAAGCAAGACTTGCCAGGAGCCATGAAACCGAAGCAAGTAGAAAGCATACTTAGAATACCCACCTATGGGATGGTTGCCATAGACCCTAGGAAAAGAGTTAAAATGTACAGCATATTGAGGCAGGCACTAGAGCAGGCAGTGCTAGCTGTGGCGACAAACTAAAACCTTTTTTAAGCATTCTGATGGTGTTATCCCAGAACCCGGTGAAGTGTCTCGCATGGCTGATTTCGGACTTGGACGTCCAGAGAAACCTGTCAGAATACCGCCCGCAACCCCCAGAAAAATTAAGGACTTATCTCGGTCAGATGGTAGGGTGAGGATAATGGGCGTCGTGGTTGAATCATCATCTAACCACGTGGTAATTGACGATGGAACTGGTATGGTCATGATTAACCTGGCAAGTAGCACTCCGCCTCCCTCCACCGGGAAATACGTCAGGGTTTTCGGGCTTGTGACATCTGACGAGAAAGGCGGCCTCTACGTGAACGCTGAGATCCTACAGGACATGAGCTCCCTAGACCTTGACCTTTACAAGCGCGTCCGGAGGGTGATCGAGTCGGAACGTTAAAAAGCTATGCGCAAGCATTAAGATTAACTAGGAGGGAACACGTTTTTCTCTTCTAGATGAATGGGATTGGAGGGGAAAGTTTTGGCTTTCAAGATTAAGTTTTCAGATGCCAAGTTGTGGAGGCGTATAGTTGAAGCTGTCAGCGTCCTCGTTGATGAAGCCGTCTTCAAGGCGGATAATTCATCTCTTAGAGCGAGGGCTATGGATCCAAGTCACGTAGCAATGGTTGACGTTTACTTGCCAGCCGGGATCTTTGACGAGTATGAGTGTAGCGGAGAAGCCGTTATGGGCGTCAGCTTGGATGAAATGTCTAAGATCGTGCGTAGGGCTGGTGGAGGCGACGAGCTTGAAATAGTGCTTGATGAAGAAGCAAACAGTCTCCGTGTACGGCTTAAGGGGGCTGCAACTAGGACATTCAAGATCTCTCTCCTAGACCTAGGCGCCGAGGAGCCCCCAACTCCATCGATCACTTTTAACACCGAGGTCAAGCTGATCACTAACTCCCTTGTTCAAGCGTTGAAGGACGCTGAACTTTTCAGTGACCATGTTGAGATTTCAGCCACCCCTGAAGGAGTATTCATTGCGGCGTCAGGCGACACAAGCGGCGTCGAAGTGAAGATAGACCGGGGAAGCGAGGCCCTGCTGGAGTTAAACGTAACCGAGCCGTCAAGAGCCATCTATGCCCTAAGCTACCTTACCGATATGATTAAAGCCGCGGCGATAAGCGACACGGTAACCTTACAGTTTTCAACGAACATGCCTTTAAAACTTGAGTTCCGCGTTCTCGGCGAGGGTAAAGTAACATACTGGTTGGCTCCTCGAATCGAGGCAGAGTGAAACCGTAACATTAAATTTCTGCTACTCATATTTTTATTTCAGAGTTCCTTCTAGTGCTACCTCCAAAGGAGGCTATAAAAATAATCTCCCGCCAGTTCCTCGCTAAGTACCCTTTCACTTCTGAGGCTCAGAAATGTCTTCAAGATTTAAATCTCCACTTAGAAGATCTGCTGGATCCATGCTACAGGCCAGTCTTAGAGAGGGGGAGAGAGCGGGTTTTAGAGGCACTCGACGAAGGCGTAGTTTCATGCAGGATGGAAAGACCGGATATTGAATTCCTCTCCTTCCCGGTGGCAAGGCTAATAGTTGAAGCGGTAAGAGACAACTTCCTCAAGCACAGGTTTGCAACTGCTGAATCTAAGAGAGCTCAGAAACTATTTGAGGAGGAGGGAGAGGAAACCCTTCTCGTCATAGCCCGGAAGACCTTTAACGTTGACGTTGAATGGGTTAGAGAGGAAGTGGATGGTAGGATATACCACTTTAAAGTGCACTTCTCAGACTACTTAAGGTACGCTTCAAGCTTCCACGATCCATACTGGAAGCTTGTTAACCGCCTTCTCTTAAAAGGTTACGTTTACCTTGTAAAGGACGACTTTGCCCGCCTCTTATCAGGAGCCGTCGAGAAAAAATTGTCGGAAAGCCGAGGAGCCCCCGCTAAGCTTCCACCAGAAATAAGAGTAATAGTTGATGAGGTCTCATTGAAGGCGGCTTCCAGACGTGGAAGGTACGCCTTTGAAGACGTTAAGGGCACGGTGGTTGAGGAGGCTTTCCCCCCGTGCATAGCATCGATCATTTCGGCGTTGCGAAGCAACAAACCATTATCTCACAGTGCCAGGTTCACCTTAACATCGTTCCTTCTCCACGTAGGCTACCCTGTCGATAAAATAGTGTCCCTTTTCAGCGGTGTTCCAGACTTCAGGGAGGATTTAACTAGGTACCAAGTTGAGCATATAGCAGGTATGAAGAGTGGAACAAGGTATACTCCCCCCAAATGTGAAACCCTAAAAACTTACGGGTTATGCCCTCTCCCAGAAGGCTGCGGGAACGTTAGGCACCCCCTAGAATATTACAGACGCCACAGGCGAGAACGCTTAGCCAGTAGGGAGGTAGTAGAGAATGAGCGGAAAGGCGAAGACCGAGTTTTACCTTAAATCGCTCTTCAGAAGGTATTACCGTGAAAACCCTGTTACACCTCCCCCATCGATGGAAAAGCGTGAGTTTGGCTTCATGTTCTTCGGAACTAAGGCGATGGCGAGACACCTGTCTTTCTTAGCCGTTGAGGAGCTTCAAGGATTCCTGTCATCCGAGGCTCCGTCAGGAGCATTCTACTCGGCGGCATACTATCTAGACCCCTCTGCTCCAAGAATGGACGAGAAAGGGTGGATAGGATGCGACTTAATCTTCGACATAGACGCCGACCATTTAGACCTTCCATGCAAGAACGTCCATGATAAGTGGGCTTGCAAGAGTTGCGGTGAAAGTGGCTTCGGCGTGAAGCCGGAGCGCTGCCCTAAGTGTGGGAGCCAGGATCTAAATGAGAAAGCATGGTTATGCGAGGGTTGCTTGGACGCTGCAAAAACGGAACTTGTCAACCTGATCGAGGAGTACCTCATACCAGATTTCGGAATCGGTGAGGACGAGCTTAAACCGGTATTTTCAGGGCACAGAGGATACCATCTTCACGTTACGTCAAACGCGGTGCTGGACTTGGACCAAACTGCACGGCGTGAAATCATCGACTATATAAGGGGAACCGGGCTCCAACCACGCTATCACGGGCTCTCCGAGGTGAGGGAGGGCAGAAGTAGGATCATAAAAGGGCCAAGCGTCGAGGCTGGAGGGTGGAGGGGGAGGCTTGCCAGAGGAATAGCTGAAACGATCTTATTAATGGGCGAAGAGGACCTTCCAGAAAACCGGAAGTTGCGGTCGGGTTTAAAGAGCTTGCTAAGAAACAAAGGTAAAGTTGCGGCGTCACTAAGAAAA
>JAUQZD010000057.1 GCA_030587405.1 Candidatus Freyrarchaeum guaymasense
TTTAACCTTCCTAGCGTACCTGTCAGCCGCGTACCTGTCCTTCATGGCCGAGGGGGAAGCCATCCCCCTGTACCTCTTCATGGGGACCCCTCTTATGTACACCTTCTCGCTTGGAGCCTCGTCGGTTCCGGCGAAGAGGTAGCCGCACATTACGGCGCTTGCCCCAGCCCCTAAAGCCTTAACAATGTCGCCGCTGTTCCTTATCCCGCCGTCAGCTATAACGCTCAGCTTGGCCCTTTGCTCACGGACTGCGTCCGCCACCAGGGCTGCGGCTGTAAGGGTTGGAACCCCCACCCCTGTAACGTGGGTTGTGAGGCATATGCTCCCTCCCCCAAGCCCAACCCTGAGCCCTGCAAGGTTGCTTATGTCGCTGGATATGATTTCCTCTGCCGCCTCGCGGGTGGCTATGTTACCATAGATTATCCACGCGTTAACATCCTTCGATATCTTCTCCATGGACCTTACAGCCTTCATGTTTAACCCGTGTGCCACGTCAACCACTAGGACGTCGACGCCGACCTTGTCGAGGGCTAACGCTCTCTCCCTGTCGAAGGGGCTTATGGCTGCTCCGACCATGAGGCGTCCCTCAGCGTCCCTGGACACATAGGGGTTTTCCTCAAGCCTTAAAATATCCTTGAAGGTGACCAGCCCGGAGAGGCGTCCCTCATCGTTCAGCACCAGCAGCTTCTCTATTCTGTTCTCGTGGAGGATCTCCTTCACCTTGTCCGTCCTGAGCTCTCCATCCGAGAGTATCTCCCTCTCATAGCAGGTTACAAGCCTCTCCCGAGGGGTCATCTCGTCCCTGACTAGGGACCCCGGCTTGGCTGCTAGGACATCCCTCTTGGTTATTATCCCCACGAGCTCCCCTGACCTGTCAACCACGGGCAGCCCGGATATGTGCTTTTCTTGCATCAGCTTGACAACTTCGGGCAGCGGCGTCTCAGGCGTTATCGTGATAGGGTCACGGATGATGCCTGAAATCTCCTCCCTCTTAACCCTCTTAACCATCTCAACTTCTTCCTCGATGGAGCAGTTCCTGTGAAGCACCCCGAGCCCGCCCTCCCTGGCGAGGGCAATGCACATCTCGGCCTCGGTAACCCTATCCATGGGAGACGACAGGATGGGGACTGCAAGGAGGTGTTCGGGGGTCAGCCAAGTGGAAAGGTCGACCTCGAAGGGCTCCACCCTGCTCTCAGACGGCAGGAGGGACACGTCGTCGAATGCCAAATACTCGTTCAGCTCGCACTCGTAGTCGATCCCAAGCTTCTCCGCAAACATGCAAGAATCCCCTTGCCCCTTTACTTACCGCCTAAACAGAACACAAATTTAAGACTTTTGCATTACACGTGCATTCTCTCCAAGCCAGCTGGAAGGAGGATAGGCGCCTCCACGCTCCTCTGCGTGGACAAGTCAACGTGGACAGGCTTTAAGCGGCCTCCTTATGAACAACTCCATGAACCTTTCCCCTTTGAGGAGTCCCAGGGCTCCCCTCCTCGCCGAGAACTCATCGAACTCGGAGACTTCATCCCCCTCCTCGCCGCTCGACATCACCGCCACCGGCACCGGGTCACGCGTGTGCGTCCTCACCTCTATAGGCGTCGGATGGTCGGCTAAGACAGCTACCCTATACTTCTCGTCCAAGCTTCCTATGCGGTCCAGTATCCTCCCAACTACCTCCCCGTCTATCATCTCTATAGCCTTTATCTTCGCCTCCACGTCCCCCGCGTGCCCCGCCTCGTCCGGAGCCTCCACATGGATGAAGACGAGGTCTAACCCCTCCTCTAAAGCCTTCAACGCGTACTCAGCCTTCCCGGAATAGTTCGTGTCATAGTACCCCGTAGCCCCCGGAACATTTATGACCGTCAAGCCTGTCAGCACCCCCAGCCCCCTCACCAGGTCGACGGCGGATATCACCGCTCCACGCACCCCAAACCTCTCCCTGAACCCCTCCAGCCTCGGCTTACCCCCCTGCCCCCATGGCCATATGTAGTTCGCAGGTTTCAACCCCTTCCGAGCCCTGTCCAGGTTGACGGGGTGCCTCTCCAGCACCTTCCGGGCCTCCTCCATAAGCTCCAGCAGGAACCCTGCCCCCGCCCCCCTTGGAAGGTAGTCGTCCACCCTCCTCCCCGTAATGTCGTGTGGAGGAGTACACTCCACACTACTCATGTCACCTTGCACAACTAAAATGTTCCTGTAGCTTACGCCACTATAAAACCTGACCCTTCCTCCCCCCAGCCTCGTGTTTAGAGCTTCGACCAGCTCCCTCGCCTCCCCGCTACTTATGTGTCCCGCACTGTAATCAACCATCACCCCGTCCTCCACCGTTACAAGGTTACACCTGAAGGCAGTTTCATCCTCCCCAAGCTCAACCCCTAGGGCAGCAGCCTCTATCGGCCCCCGCCCCGTGTAGCACCTCGCAGGGTCATATCCTAGGATCGAAAGGTTCGCAACGTCAGACCCCGGCGGAACGCCCTCCGGAACGGTCTCCAGCAGCCCGTTCACCCCACCACGGGAGACAAAGTCCATGTTAGGCGTATCAGCAGCCTGAAGAGGAGTCATCCCACCAAGCTCGCTGAGGGGGTAATCAGCCATACCATCCCCTACAACGACAACCCACTTCACCCTCACACACCAGCCCACCAGGCAACAGGCACCCTTTCCCTTGCCACAATTTCTTCCTCCTCAGCACGCTAAAACAGCCCATAAACCCATAAAAACATTTTTAACCCGGGGGGTTAATCATGACATCCATAGCCAGCCAGTAAGTCAATCCAACCATGAATCATCCCTGCAACCCCCCTAAATTCATCTAGGGAAACCGGCAGTAGCGAATAGCGAAGCGTAAGCAACCCTCACCCATCAAGAGGCAACCAAGCGTCCACCCGCCTGGAAACGCTCTTCAAATGTGCCCACCCATCCTGCTCGCCACACACTAGGAAGTCGCCCCACTACGCAAAGTAGTGGTGTTGTAAAACTATTAGAAGGTGCCGGGCTGCTGTAGTAGCGTTCTTGTGGCAGCCCAGAAAGACGCTAAAACTTTTAAGAATGTAAACGGCGGTTTCTTCGTCATCGGCTATTAGAAACTCTTCATCTTACAATTTTCCCGGTAAAAATTCACACTTGAAGCTTTCATGGAAACCTTGGCTGTCGCTTCTGTTACAATTTTAGAAGGAGCTGCTCCTGAGTGGATTCTTAATCATTCTCTGAGCCCTTCCTCCCCCTCATTTGTTTTTCTTCTTTAGCCGGCTTCCCTCTATTACGGCGTCTAGCTGTTTTTCCTCGATGGCTTTCTGGAGGATTCCCTGTATTGTTTCGGTGTCCCTTGTGAACCATGTCCCGGATTTCTTCATGAGCTTCTTAGCGTGACTTATCGGTATTTCCCTTTTGTCTAAGAGGGCCCCGGAGAAGAGCGCTATTACCGCCTCCCTCCCTTCCTCCGAGTTTACGTGGAAGACCATTTCTGTCGTAACTACGGCGTTTAGGACGCCTTGCACCGCTGCCTCTGCGAGCAGGGTGTAGAGCAGCTGTTTGGGGAACCCGGTGGACTCGGATACCCTGTCGAGCGAGGCCTTCCCCTCGCTTTTGAGCTTAGACCAAACCTCGACTATTACCGGGTTTAGGATGGACGATACAAGGTAGTTTGTGCTGAAAACCCCTGCCAGCAGTCCTAGTAGGAGGCTGTAGACGCCTAAGCCCCCCTGCGGGAGGACCGTTAAGGTGAAAATGCTGGAGGACCAGGGGAATGTCAGGTACCTCTCCACGAGGTATGCTAGGGGGGTGAAGGTGAGTGCTTTAGCCTCCCTGAACTTTGCCTTCCCGAGGAGGAGCGGCTTGAAGAGCATGTATAACGGGACTAGGAGCCACGTCACAGGGTTTTTCGCTCCTTCATACGCTACGACGGCGAGTACTGGGGCGGGTGGAGGCAGACCATAAATAGTAGTTTTAGTCATGGTTCCGAGGATCGACTGCACGATCACCCCGCCGACGTAGGGGATAAAGTTGTTCTTCCACGGTAAAACTAGTGAGAGGGCGAGGGCGAAGAACTCGCCGACGAGGAGGAGGAAGAATACCGTGAACATTCTCCTGTCAACTCCCTTAGTTAACATGCGGAGCACCGCCAGTTAAACGCTTAGAAGCCAGCTCTTCTTTAACATCCTTTAAAGGCTGGTTTCTCCGTTAAATCCTTTTCTATTTTCCATTTTACCGGTAAAATCCGATTTAACCGGGCTAGATTGAGGAAGGAAATGTTGCGATTCCCGTTTTCTTAACGGGTGCTCACCAAGGTTAACTTGTTGGTTTGCTGCTTCTATACCGCCTCCTTACTTACAATATGTTTTTGTCTTAAATAGTATGGATTGAAGGCGTAAAAGCCTCTCGTGGATTTTAGGCCAGTACTCGTCGAAGAGCTCTGCTCTCAAGCTGTAGTACCTGTATATGCTCTCCAGCTTCTTGCTTTTTAAGGCTCTGGCGACGAAGCCCAGCGCATCCAAGTGGTTTTTAACCTCGTCTGAGGCTTGCCTTGCCAGTTCAAGCTCAACCCTCGCCCTGTTAACGGAGAAGAGCACGTCGTCGGCGGGGATCTCCTCCGGGATTATGTTTTCTAATGGTGCACCAGCAAGGATTTTTATAAATGTTTCAAAGCGGCGTTCTTCCCCTACGATGGCTCCGAGGATGTATCTGAGAGCGTTAAGGCATGAGAAGTAGGCGTTGAGCTTATTGCTGAACAGTGCTGTCACCCTCTCGGCTAGGGAGACCGCCTCTCCTGCGATGAACTCAACCTCCTCTATCCTGTACTCCACGCGGTTTAGGGGTGTTAACCTGGCTATTCGCTCCCATGTTTCCTTAGCGAGCCCCGTCATATCCCTGAGAAGCTTTGCCACGCGGCTAGCTGTCAACGCCTCATCGGCGGCTTCCCTGTAAACGCTCAAGATCTGCCTTTCCAGTGTGAGCCAGTCCGCGGCTTGAACGTAGAGGAGCTGCTTGAAGTCAGCTATCGTGTCCGACCTTAAAATCCGGTGAGCTACTGTAAGCGCTTTAATGCGTTTAGCTACCTCTAGTATGTGCTCGTTTAGTGAGGGTAGGAGCAGGTCTATGGTGGACTTGACCTGGTACCTCAGGAATCCTTCGTCGCAGCTGTTAACTAACTCGTCGACGTTTACGCCTCCTAAGAGGAGGCCTTGAATGTCCTCGGCTCCGAGGCTTAAGGCAAGCTCCATGAAGAACTCCAGAAACCTTGTAACAGCGTTAACGTAGCATTCGAGGAAGCATGCCAGCTGCCTAAATACCTCGTTAACCTTGATTATGAACCCAAGCAAGCCGGCGCTGGGATCCGGGGAAATAGGTTCTACCTTTAAGCCCAGCACCATAGCAGTATGGATAAGCTTCCTCACGTATTCGACGAAAACGGCTAGGAAGCCCTTAACCGCCTCCCTCACGAGCGAAGCACCCTGCAAAGTACCTCCCACATAACTTGATATCCAATCCTTCTAAGCTCTTTAAGGTTAAGCTGGATGCTTATTAATTTTTTGCATAATTTCTATTGCATAAATTTATTTTCCCATTTTCCCATGTTCTTTCTTTAACTTTCTTTAAAAATTCTGTTCCCCGTGTTAAATACAGCGGGGAGACGGCAAAAATGGTAGGAAAATGAAGGGATAAAAATTGTGGGGAAGACACGTTTAAACGTAAACTCGGTTAACCGTGCTGAAACAGAGGTTACTCCTCCTAACGCGGGAAGCCTGCCGAAGCCAATTTTTGCCGTCTGCTCCTGCACGATGCTCCTGATGTTTTCCGTTACGTTGCCGGTTTGATCCTTCCCTCCTTGCCATTCCGGCTGCCTCCTATCGTACGTGAGAGCGAGTTGAATTCCCCCTTGCTGACGCTGGCTGCACGGCGTCAGCCACACATACCCATCTTGAACGCGTACTTCGCAGCTGCAATCAATGGTGTAGCTTAATGGAACACGCCTTTAACTGGTTAAACTTCATGGGGGACGTCCCTCCCGGTGAAGTCGGCGAGCACCCACAGCGTCCTTCAGGACGCCTTGCGAAACAGTTAAATGTTTGGTAGGTGTTTGTGGGTGCTGGTCTGGCCACGGGGTGGCCTATGGGTGGAGTCTTCGGTGGGGCTCCGGGGTCCCCCCGAAAGCCCCATCAGAGGCGTATGCCTCGATGATGGGGAAACGCTTGATAAACCAAAACACACATCTACCCATAAAAGCCTATCAAGCGTGAACCCCGTAGATCCTGTCGAATCCCTCCTCCACCCTGCCTCTTTTAACCATGGTGTCGGCGTCTAAGCACTCGCCCTCCTTTCTCATCTAACCCTATCCATGCGTGTGCCCCTACAACTTTCCATGTAATATTTCGATATGCTTATTAGTGGTTGCTTCCTTTCTTAGTATTTAGTAGCTAGGATTAGGGAGAGGTGAGAGGAGGTTGAGCCGGGGAGAACCTGAAAGGGAATTGCCAGAATATGTTAAGAATAGGATTTGGCTTAAAGCGTACCCGCCTGGGTTGCCTGCCGAGATAGAGATTCCCGAGGGCGAAACAATAGCTACCATAGCTAGAAGCGCTAAGGAAAAGTACGGGGACATGGTTTCCACGGTATTTTATGGGAGAGAGTTCACCTACAATGAAATGGATAATCTGATAAGGCGCTTCGCTACCGCTCTCCACGAGATGGGAATTGAGAAGGGTGAAACGTTCGCGATTTACGCCCCAAACTGCCCCCAGTTCTCCATAGCGTACTTTGCAGCCCACATTATAGGCGCTAAGGTCACCGCGCTTAGCCCCCTCTTCGTTGCGAGGGAGGTAGGCTACCAGCTTAAGGACAGTGAAAGCAAAAACTTGGTTGTAATGGACATGTTCTATCCTAACGTTAAGGCCGTTCGGGAGGAGACAGAGCTTGAAAGAGTGTTCGTCTTCAACATTCTCGGGCAGAAACCTCAGGTTGAGGAGGGGGAAGACGTCTACGACTTCGCGGAGGTAATCCAGAAGACCGAGCCGTTGCCAAGCGAGGAGCTTGAGTTCGAGGTGGAACAGGAGGATGTGGCCGTCCTCCAGTACACCGGGGGAACCACGGGCCTCCCTAAAGCTGCAATGCTCACCCACAGGAACGTACTAGCAAACGTATACCAGATGAAGCCGTACAACGACCTGATCAAGGAGAAGTTTAACCTAGAGAGGGTTATAGGGCTCAGCGTGCTCCCATGGTACCACATTTACGGGCAAACAGTAGATTTAATAGTGGGAATGGCGTTCGGCGCCATGGGGATAGTGTTCCCAAGGTTTGACCCTGGAGAGATCCTCGACGCAATTCAGAAGTACAGACCCAACACCTTCATGGGTGTAGCCCCCATGTTCATAGCCCTCCTAAACCATCCAAAGATCAAGGAAGTTGACATGTCCTGTTTTGTTAACGTTAACAATGGTGCAACGTCCATCCCGGTAGACGTCGTAAGACAGTGGGACGAGACGACCGGGGTCCCCCTCGTCGAAGGTTACGGCTTATCCGAGGCTAGCCCTGTAACGCATACTACGAGTCCCCTGCTGAAGAGGAAGGTTGGTTCGATAGGGCCCCCCCTACCGAGCACTTTGGCTGGGATCGTCGACCCTGAGACTTTGGAGTGGCTTCCTATCGGCGAGGTCGGCGAGCTTGTGGTTTGCGGGCCTCAGGTGATGAAAGGGTACTGGAAGAGGCCTAAGGAGACGGAGAAAGTTTTCTTTGAGGCTGGAGGTTACAGGTGGCTTAGGACTGGGGACATGGCTAGAATGGACGAGGACGGATACTTCTACATAGTGGATAGAGTTAAGGATATAATAAAGTATAAGGGTCACTCGGTTTACCCGAGGGAGGTTGAGGAGGCCCTCTACGAGCACCCCGCGGTCCTAGAGGCAGCCGTGGTCGGGGTTCCAGACCCGTCCATAGGAGAGAACATCAAGGCGTACGTCGTCCTGAAGCCGGAGTACAAGGGGAAGGTAAGCGAGCAGGAGCTCATCGAGTGGTGCAAGGAGAGGGTTGCAGCCTACAAGTACCCGAGAATCGTAGAGTTCATAGAGGAGATGCCAAAAAGCGCAGCAGGAAAAATACTGAGGAGAGTCTTGAGGGAAAGGGCGAGAGCGAAAGCAGGATAGTGGCGGCATGACACCACGCCAAGTAACCCTTCACGGGAAGCCGCACCCCCTCCACCCCTACCTTTTTATGCGGTTGACTTTCCCTTCCAGCTTTCTAAACGTTTAAGCATCCGACCCCTTCTTTCTCGGTAATCTTACAGGCTGCCCCCCTTTCTGGTTTGTTGACATCTGGTGGGGTGCCTTCTTGCTTAGGGACGTTGCCACGTCACCCTTAGGCCTCAATCTAGATGACGTTGAAAGGTTGCTTACCGGCGCGGGGTCCCTCTCTAGTAAGCGGGCCACCATCGTTTTTTCTAGCCCTTAAAATGGGGAAGCTGGTCGAGGGGATTGCTGGGCGGTGAAACCTCCCTTGCGGTGCCAGTTGCTAAGGGGCTCGGCTACCAGCTTATAAGGCTGCAGTGCTATAAGGGGAGATAATACCTGAGTAGCGCCTTTACGAGTAAACCGCCAAAGCAGCTTTTGAAGACAGATGAGCAATCTTAACGGAGAGAAGCTTGGCGAGGCTTCACCCTTCTCGGAGGAATACCTTCTTGAGAGGCCTTTGCTGGCCGCTCTTAGGTCGGGGAGGGCTGCCCTGCTGGTCGGCGAGGTGGAGGAGGCGGACGAGCAGTTTGAAGCCTTCCTCCTCAAGCTTCCGAGGGAGAGACGATAACGATCCCTGAGCTTGGAGCCGTTAAGGCCCCTGAAGGACAGGAGCTCACCGTCTTCCCAACCTCTAACAGGTTTTAGGAGTCTTCGAACCTGCTGGCCTCACCGCTCTACGCAGACCTGAAAGGCTTCCACCCAATACTAGCTCAGGCGGGTATGAGCGAAATGCTCTTCAGCGAGTGTAGACGCTTCATTGAAAAGGCGGAGAATGTGGGTGGCGGCTTGTGTGCCTTTTCTCTCCTCAAGTTTTACCAGTAAAGGTTAGCCGTGGACTAGCGTGTACTAATGTCCTCGTTTCTGTTTACAGTCAAGTTTATATTTGAGTTTACTTTTTTTGTTTTTCTGGGGTGTTGCGTTGGGGAGTGAGACGTTTAGTGTCCGTCTTCCGAAGAGGTTGAAGGAGGAGATGAGGAGGATCCCGGTTAACTGGCAGGAGGAGGTTAGGGGCTTTATTGAGAAGAGGGTTAGGATGGAGAAGGCTAAGATGCTGGTAGCTGAGGCGAGGAGGGAGAGAGCTGGCACCAAAATAGTGAGCTCAGCCGAGCTTATAAGGGAGGACAGGGAGCGGTGAGCGAGATCGCTGAGGCGGTGCTAGACTCAAGCGTGATCGCCGCCTTATTCTTTAACGACCCTTGCTCGGAGAGTGCTGAAAGGTTCGTGCTGGGTTTAGGCACCGCTTACACCTTAGATCTTGCCGTCGCCGAGGTGTCGAACGTTGCGTGGAAAAGGATCAAGTTTTTTGGCGAGGACTACGGGAAAGTTAAGGAGTTGCTGAAGATGGCTGTGAGGTTCATAGATGAGGTATGCGTCAGCTTTTCCTCACGGGAAATTTACGAGGAAGCTCTAGCAATAGGGGTGGAAATATCCGAATCCGTGTACGACGCGCTCTTCATCGCTTTAGCCGAAAAGCTCAAAGTTAAACTGGCAACATGCGACGAAAAGCTCGGAAACAAGCTTAAAAACACGCGGCTCAGAGAGGCAGTACTCGTGCTAAAACCGGGAAACCCACTAAACATAGAACACCCACCACGCGCAACCAGCACTTCAAGCCAATTGTAACAATGGTTCGAAAGGGGGTAACAGGTGGAAGAGTGGGGAACCATAAGCTAGGACTGTGCCCTATTGAGGGGTCTTGTGAGGCGTGGTTTGGCGGCGTTTCGGGTGCATGTTCTATGCCTACTTGGCTATGAGGTGGCAGGAGGCGGCGCGGGCGGTAGGCGTGCACATCGCTACCCGGAGCCCGGTGGACAACGGCGATATTATCTAGGTCGGCTACTCCGAGCAGATGGTCAACCACGGTTTTTCTGCGGCTTGACGCTTTCGTCGACATGGTCTGGGAGGTCGCAACGAAGCTAGGTTGAGCATCGTAGAGAAGCTTTACCGTGAACTTCAAGACTGGCTTAACGTTTACGCGGGCGTAGGAAGCAACGTGGAATCAGCGTTCAAGGACTTCCTGAAGAAAGCGGAGGGTGGCTGTCGAAGCATACTACCGTGCTGATCCTGACGGACTGCAGAGACCATAGGAGGGGTTGGAGGCGTCCAGCATCGGCCCCTTTAGAGAGGACCGTTGAAAAGTGAAGGGAGTCGTAATACTGAATCCCGAGGAGTTGGAAGATGGGACCGGTGACTCCGTTGTCAAGTACTATGTTGAGGATGGGGCTGAGTGTCACAAGGTTCGCTGCCTACGAGACCTTGCAGAAGCGATCCTAGAGGTTACCCGGGGATGCTAGGAGCTAAAGGAGGCCGCGGGAAGGGGAAGAAGCACCCGGCATTACAGGATCTGCGGGGGCGCTGCAACCATTAACCACCTTAACTAAATGCTTCTTGGCGTTTTTCTACGTTGACTCTCTGCCTTATCGTAACGCTCTTAACCGGCGATTCGCAGCATTATTCCGGAGGAAACTTGCTTCATGTTGGGGTAACCGGGTTGGGGCGCTTCATTGTCGTGGGTCATAGGGGTGCGTCTGCCTACGAGCCTGAAAACACTTTAAAGAGTATTAGGAAAGCCTTTTCTCTGGGGGCTGACTGGGTTGAGGTGGACGTAAGGGTGACCTTTGACGGGCACTTAGTTGTAATACACGATGAGAGGGTTGACAGGGTTACGGGTGGCAGGGGCTACGTGGCTGATAAAACACTTGAAGAATTAATGAGGCTGAGTGTTGGAGGGGAGAAAATTCCTCTTCTGAGAGAAGTGTTGGAGGAGGCTGAAAGGTGGAGGCGCACCGTAGTAGTTGAAGTCAAAGTTCCCGGTGTAGAAGAAAAAGTTGTGGAGGAAATCTTGGAGGTGGGCGTCGAAGACAGAGTGGTTATTTCATCATTCTACCATAAGGTGGTTGCGGCCGTTAAACGTTTGAACGGGAGAATAAGAACCGGGGTAATATTCTCCTCCCAACCCGTCAGACCTGAAAGGCTAGCTCTCGACGCAAAAGCCGAGATAATCTTTCCAAAACACAGGTTTGTAGATGAAGAAATGGTGAGGGGCGCCCATGCGAAAGGGCTTCTGGTGTTCCCGTGGACGGTTGACGACGAAAACACGGCTAAGCACCTCATGCAATTAAAGGTAGATGGTATAGTAACAAACAAGCCAGATGTGATAGCAAACCTAAAGAGAGCAACCTGTAAGTAAGATCACGTTAGATAAGCACCCTTCCCCTGTTAGAGGAATGTGCCGCTTTAAATGGCGAACAAGCTTAAACTATGTAAGGGAGGACTGTTTTTGCCCTTTAAGAATAGGATGAATCCTCTTTTATCCTTTCAGCCAGTCGCTTAGGCTTAGATTCTAAGTTAGCAGCTGTAAGACCTTAAGGGTTTTATGGTCTGGAGTGAAGGCTAGCTCTAAAAGTTTGTTATATATGTCCTCTTTCACGTGTAAGACCTTAAGGGTTTTATGGTCTGGAGTGAAGGGTTTAGCCTTCGATGTCCCGGCGGAAGAGGACGTTTAAGCGTTTAGCCTCGTCGAAAGTGCACCTTTCAGCTACGCGTAGGAAAGCCGAAAAATCTAATTTTAAATTTATAATTAACAATTTAATTAGAATCTATAGTTAGTTGATGGCTGGTGGTCGATTAATGGCGGGGTGGTTTGTTGGAATATACGACGATAACCGTTTCACGTGAAACGAAAAGGATGCTGGAGAGGTTGAAGGGTGAGAAAACTTGGGATGAGTTCCTACTTGAAATGGCGTTCGAGTACAGGAAGGTTAAAGCTGAGAAAGCCAGAGAGTACGTGAAAAAGTATGTTATTACGGATGATGAGGTAGACGTGATACTGGGCGGCGTCGAGGAGGATAGAAAACTGTGGAAGTAGGTTCAACCGTGATCTTGGACACGGACGTGTTAATAGACGTGCTCAGGGATGGAACCATAGTGAGGCTGGTGGAGTTGTTCGACGCCGGGATCACGCAGATCACGCTATACGAGTACTTGAGGGGCGAGGTGTTCATGAGAGGAAACGTGCAGGATCAGAAGAAACTTCTCGAAGAAATATTAGCAGTCTACCACTTAAACAATGCCTCAATACTTAAAGCCAGTGAAATATGGGCTGCGCTCAGAAAAGAAGGAAGGCTTCTTTCAAGCAGAGACGTGTTTAACGCTGCAATAGCAATAACCAGAAAAGTTCCGTTTACAACCCGAAACGTTAAACACTACCAGAGATTTGAGAAGTTCGGCTTACAGCTCGTCCCATGGCATGAACTTCAAAAACAATTAAGGAAGTCTAAATGATGAACAGGTTAATGGGATGGCGGCGTCAGAGCAACACTCCGCAGCAAGCATGGAAGAAAACGGTTGATGCCGAGATAAAGCTGAAACTCAATGTAACTTTACGCGTAAATTTGCCCGGTTCTCCGGTGGAGGAAAGATTGCATTTGTTTAATGGGTGGCATTAGCAAACCGAAGGAATCTCCTCCCTTGGTAAGAACCCTCCACGTTAATCGAAGAGTTAAAAGTCTACATCTCTCAATTTAAGTTAAACCCAGACAGTTAAGAGGGAGGGAGAGGTGTGAGGTCTGATGTGGACGAGTTGAGAGTTAAAGCTGGGGGTTTACTTCTGGTTTCATCTTCGCTTATCTGGATTGGCAGCGTGCTAGGCGCCTTAGCCATGTACGCTTCCTTTCCCTTTAGACCGCTGTACGTTCACTGACTTCCTAAACCATTCTCTCTGCTACCAGTGGCTAACACCGGCTTCTCCATCTGGTACATGTACATAAGTGAGCTCGGGATAGGCCCCAGCTCCCTCATCTTCAACGTAGGCGTAGCTTTAGCCTCCATCATAGCTATTCCAGCTTTCCCGTTGCTTTCAACTCTCTTCAGGAGTGCCTCGTCCTCCATTAACCTTACTGGGAAAGTTGGAGTCGCCCTGTTCGTAGCATGCTTCTTTTTCGAGATAGGCATTGGACTATGCCCCATGGTCGTATGCCTACTGCACACGCTTCTCGGCTTCCTCGTCTTCCTTTCCAGAGGTCTCGCCGTTCTCCTCCTAAGCGTGGTAATATACAAGGATGCATTTTTCTCGAAGGCCACTGCAATATATGGATTCCTTTACGCAGTATTGGACCTACTCTTCTTAATCAGCCACTTAACAGTAATGGAGTGGCTTGCCTTTTTCACAGTCTCAACCTGGATCCTACTAGTAGGCGCTCAAGCCATATTGAAGGTGAAGGGTTAAAGCAGGGGAATAGCGTACCTAAGCTGAAACTAAAAAGCATTTCCCTCCTTTTTCCCGTTTCAACGGTTGTGTGGGCACTAGTGCTCTGATAAATTTAAAGGGGTTTTTGGCTGCTTTCCTGTTTACCATGTTTTATTTAAATAAATAGATTGTTTTAGAAACGTTAAACTAATATTGGACTTCGCTATTTTTGTGAATTTGCACAAAATTCTCCGTGCAAAATGAAGGCGGGAGGCGTCGAAAACGAGGTTCAACCCCTTTAAAACCTCCTTCTTGAAAAATCTTGAAGGAAAGTTTCGGGCGGAAACACGCCGGGAAGGAAACGTGCTCTATGTTAAAGTTCCGAGGGAGAAGTACCTTGACGTGGCAAGGTACATGAGAGAGCAAGGCTTCAGAACGCTGATCATGGTGTCCGCGGTTGACTGGCTTAAGAAGAACTCTTTCGAAGTATACTTCGTCCTCCGCAGCCCTGACGGGAAGGGATACGTGAAAGTTGCAGCAGATGTGCCAAGGAGCTCGCCATCGATTCCAAGCCTGTCGGAGATCTGGAGAAACGCGGCGATGAGGGAGAGGGAGGCGTGGGAGATGTTTGGGGTAACGTTTGAAGGTAACACGATGCTTAAGCCGCTCTTCCTAGAGGACTGGAGTGGACCACCACCATTCAGAAAGGACTTTGACTGGAGAGAGTACGTGAAGGAGGAGTACGGTTTAGAGCCGCCTAAGCAGGGAGGGAGAGGAAATGCTTGAAGGCGTGAAAGGGGTAGTAAATCCTCTGAAAGCCATCATAAATCTCCTCGCAAGTAAGCCCATGACGTACAATTTCCCCCCGGAGACACCCCTCTCCGACGAGTTCAGAGGAAGACACCTGTTTAACCCGGAAACATGCAAGGGGTGCAGCCTTTGCGCTAGGGTGTGCCCTAACAACGCGATAGAAATGGTTGAAAGGGAGAGGAACGGGGAGAAGGTCCTTCAACCACAAGTGGATTACCAGAAGTGCTGCTTCTGCGGCCTCTGCGTTGACGCTTGCCCGACAGGCTCCCTTCAATTCACCAAGTTCCCGTTCATCCTCACAATGGACAGAAACAGCTTGGTTTACCCCCCTGAAAAGCTGGCTCAACCCCCGGAGCTCGAACACCCAGAGAAGCCTAAGATCGGGAAGATCGTGGATTGGGCTAGGTCCAGGAGCATATGGGTCATAAACTTCTTCACGGGATGCGGCTTCATAGAAGCCATACCATGGGTTAGCAGCGGCTTCGACATGGAAAGGTTCGGCTTAATAGCCGTGGGGTCGGCGAGGCACGCGGACGCCATCATCGTAGGAGGCTTCGTAACCCCAAAGACCCTGAAAAGGATAATAAGGATATACAATCAGATGCCCCCTCCGAAGTGGGTGCTGGCGTTCGGGAACTGCCCTATGAGCGGAGGGTGCTACTGGGACAGCTACAATACGATAAAACACCTCGACGACTACATACCGGTAGACATCTGGATCGCCGGCTGCCCGCCTAGGCCGGAGCCAATAGGCGTCGCCGTCGTCCATGCAATATACGCCATCCAGAACGGCTACAGGGGGAAGGAGGAGAGGTCGAAGGGTCCGAGGGTTCCTGAAATAGTAAAGATCGAGTGCGAGGAGGAGGGGGAAGTTGTCATCCCATTCGGGCCGCAGCATCCAGCCTCAGGAAACTTCCACCTAGGACTTAAAACGGACGGCGAAGTGGTTAGGGAGGCGGTGCCGTACGCAGGCTACCTGCACAGGGGATTCGAAAAGCTGATGGAGTACAGGACGTGGCTTCAAAACATAATGCTTGTCTCACGCATATGCGTGCTTGACGGCGCCAGCCTGGAGCTCGCATACGCCGGAGCCGTCGAAGCGGTGGCAGGGATTCACCCTCCGAAAAGGGCGCGTTACCTGCGCGTAATACAGGCCGAGCTGAGCAGGATACAGAGCCACCTACTCAACCTCGGCTTAATAACTAACGCGGCCGGGCTAGACGCGGGGGCAAGGATAGCATGGGGTGACAGGGAGAGAATCCTAGCCCTCCTAGAAAGGATGACCGGAGCCAGAATATACTCAATATTCACCGTTCCCGGCGGGGTTAGAGGTGACGTGAAGCCAAGCGTTATAGAGCTGGCGAGGAAAACCGTTAAGGAAATGAGGAAAAGGCTGAAGCTCTACGACGACCTGTTCTTCAACAACGGCGTCTTCATCAAGAGGACTAAAGGGGTAGGCGTGTTCTCTAAGGATGATGCCGCTGAATACGACCTGGTTGGGCCGAACATGAGGGCGTGCGGCGTAGACTTTGACGTGAGGAAGAATTCCCCATACGACGCGTACCCAGACTTGGAATTTGAAGTCCCCACAGCCCAGGAGGGAGACGCGTACCATAGGATGCTGTGCAGGAGGAGAGAGATCGAGGAAAGCCTCGGCATCGTGGAGCAAGTCTTGGAGAGGCTTCCGGAAGGAGAGGTGCGTGATGGGAAAATGAAGAATGGCAAGGTCTTGAAGTTCTTCTCAGCCGTCCCCGAGGGGGAAGCCATACACTGCGTTGAGAGTGCACGTGGAGAACTATGCTTCCACATGGTGAGTGACGGCTCAAAGAACCCCTACAGGGTGCACATCAAAGGCCCGTCGTTTGACACGATACTTACGTTCCTCCCGAGGCTCTTGGAAGGAGTCACCATAGCTGACGTTCCGGTAATCTACTGGAGCCTAGACAACTGCCCCGCCGACCATGATAGGTGAGGTGGAAGGATGAGCTTCGAGCCGAAGATAGTCGCCTTCACCTGTAACTGGTGCACCTACGCTGGGGCAGACCTCGCAGGGGTCTCCCGCATAAGCTACCCGCCAAACATTCGCATTATAAGGCTAATGTGCACTGGACGCCTTGACCCGGTGTTCGTTTTGAAGGCGTTCCTCAGCGGGGCCGACGGGGTGCTCGTCGGCGGTTGCCATCCGGGGGACTGCCATTACATTAGGGGAAACCTGTTCGCAAGGCGTAGGGTGTCCATGCTGAAGAAGGTTCTGGAGGTCTTGGGCTTGGAGCCGGAGCGTCTACGTTTAGAGTGGATCTCGGCTTCCGAAGGGGAGAAGTTCGCTAGGGTCGTGAAGGAGTTCGTCGACGAAGTAAAGAGCTTGGGTCCAAGCCCTCTGAGAGGGGAGTGAAACGTTGAGTTCAACGCTTGAACAGCTGGAAGACATCAAGTGGGTTCCCACGATATGCCCTTACTGTGGCTGCGGGTGCGGCTTGTACCTCATAGTGAAAGGTGGCCGCATAGTCGGCGTTGAGCCGTGGAAGGAGCATCCCGTAAGCGAGGGGAAGCTTTGCCCGAAGGGGAGGAACGCCTACGAGTTCCTCTACGCTAAGGATAGGCTTAGAAAGCCTCTCGTAAGGCGTAACGGAGAACTGGTGGAGGCTTCATGGGATGAAGCCATAGGAAGGGTCGCAGAGGAGTTCGGGAAGGCGTCCCCTGACGAGTTCGGAGTCCTAGCTTCAGGTAAGACGACCAACGAGGAAGGATACGTCCTGCAGAAGTTTGCAAGGATCGTGATGAAGACGAACAACATAGACTACTGTGCACGCTTCTGCCATTCTACAACGGTTGGAGGGCTGGGGCCGACGGTCGGGTCAGGCGTGATGGAGGCTTCAGTGCTGGACTACGAGCTCCCCGACTGCTTCATAATAGCTGGAGTAAACATTCACGAAACGTTCCCTGCAATCGCTAGGCGTGTGAGGCGTGCAAAGAAGCGTGGTGCGAAGGTCATAGTTATAGATCCGAGGAGAACCCTCACAGCGAAACTTTACGCTGACATACACCTTCAACTTGCTCCGGGGACTGACGTGGCGCTGGTGAACGGGATGATGAGGATCATACTCGACGAGGGACTCGAAAACAGAAAGTTCATAGAGGAAAGAACCGTCGGTTTTGAGGAGCTAAGAGAGCACCTGCTAAAGCTAGACCTCGAAGAGGTCGAGAAGGTCACGAGGGTTCCTCTAGAAAAGATAAGGGAGGCTGCCTTAACGTACGCTCAAGCCGAGGACGCCAGCATCCTCTACGATGAAGGCATAACAGAGTACACGACGGGCGTCGACAAGATATCCGCCTTAGCAGACCTAGCCATGCTCACAGGTCAAGTAGGGAAGCCAGGCTGCGGGGTGAACCCCATGAGGGGGCAGATAACGGGCGAGGGGACAGGCGACATGGGATGCCTACCCGTCTTCTACCCCGGATTTAAAAGGCTCGAAGAGGAAACGTTCAAGTTCTTTAAGGAGGCGTGGGGTGTCGACGAGCTACCAGAGAAGCCGGGGAAAACCACCATGGAAATGCTGGAAACGTGCAAGCAACTATACATTGTAGGCTTCAACATCATGGTTTCAGCGCCAGACATCAACAACGTGAGGAGGATGCTCGAGGAGAAGGACTTCGTCGTCGTCCAAGACATCCTGATGACCGAGACAGCCAAGCTGGCGGACGTGGTTTTACCCGCAGCTGCATGGGCTGAGAAAACAGGCGTCCACGCCTGGACCGACAGGCGGGTGCAGCTGGTGAGGAAGGCGGTAGACCCTCCAGGGGAGGCAATGCCAGACTGGCAGATAATATGTAAGATAGCGGAGAGGATGGGATACGGTAAATACTTTAACTACGGCTCTTCACGGGACATCTTCGACGAGATCCGCCGGTGCGTCCCGCAGTATAGGGGGATAACCTATGAGCGGCTGGAGAAGTCGCCTCAGGGCATTCAGTGGCCGTGCCCCTCGGAGGATCACCCTGGAACCCCGACGATGTTTGTTGAGAGGTTTGGGACGCCTGACGGACTAGGACACTTCAAGGTTGTCGAGTACAAACCTCCCGCAGAGCTTCCAGACGGCGATTACCCCCTCATGCTGACGACTGGAAGAGTGATCTTTCATTATCACACCGGGACAATGACTAGGAGGACTCGTAGGCTTAACGGCGAGATCCCGACGGGTTACGTTGCGATAAGTGAAGGCGACGCCAGAAGGTACAGGGTGAGGAACGGAGACAAGGTTTACCTTGTTTCGAGGCGTGGAAGGGTCATGGTGGAAGCAAGGGTTTCAGATGAGGTTCCAGAAGGACTTCTTTTCATGCCCTTCCACTTCTCCGAGTGCGCTGCAAACCTCCTTACAAACCCTGCGCTTGCCCCCGGCGCGAAAATGCCTGAATTTAAGCTCTGCGCCGTTAAAATAGAGAAGGAGGGAGATAAGTGAACGTTGGGGAATGCTACATTGCATGGTCTGGAGACGAGGACGTGCTTGAGGCAAGCGAGCACGGCGGCGTCATTACGTCGCTTCTAAAGTTTGCCTTGAAGAGTAAGATGGTTGATGCAGTCCTCTTTGTGGATAGGAGGGATGGAAGCCGGCTTGGCGGAGTCCTCTCCCTGGTGAGGGACGCTGACTCCATCAGGCGCCCTCCAGGAGCCCTCCACTGTGTAACGCCTAACATAGCTAAGTTCGTAAAGAACTACCTTGACGGGGCTTTCGGCTTCAAGCTGGCCGTCGTCGTCAAGCCATGCGACGCGAGGGCCATAGTTGAGCTTGCTAAGAGGGAGCAGGTGAATCGTGAAAACCTTTTGATGATAGGGGTTAACTGCTCAGGGACGTTCTCCCCGCAAACCTTCAGGGTGATGCTTGATAGGATGGGGGTTAAGCCTGAGGACGTGGTGGCCGAGGAGATCGAGGATGGCAAGCTTGTATTGTTCCTTTCTAACGGGAAAACCGTAGAAGAGGACTTGGAAAAGCTTGAGGAAGAGGGGCTTGGCAGGAGGGAAAACTGCAGGAGGTGCGAGGTGAAGATTCCGAGAATGGCCGACTTAGCCGTCGGAAAGTGGGGGGTCTCGGACGGTAAGGCGTCCTTCGTGGAGGTCTGCTCCGAGAAGGGTGCTCTGCTGCTGGAGGAGGCCTCCCGGGCAGGATTCGTACGTGTTGAACCAGCAGGAGAAAGCAATATTTCTGAAAGGGCGAGAAGTGAGGAATACTATTTGAGGCTTGCAGAGGCGTGGCAGAAAAGAGACTTCGGCGAGCTCAGGGAGATGAAGCCCGCCGAGAGGCTACGCTACTGGCTAGGAGAGTTTGAGAGGTGCGTTAAGTGCTTTGCATGCAGGGATGTTTGCCCAATATGCTACTGCACCGACTGCCGCCTTGAACCCGAGAGGGGGATCGTGAAGGTGGGCGGCCTCCCGCCTGAGAGGATGTTCTCACTTCTAAGAATAGTCCACGTTGCCGACTCGTGCGTGAACTGCGGTCAGTGCCAGGACGTGTGCATGGCTGAAATCCCCATCGCCAAGCTGTGCCACATGATTAACAAAGAGCTTAGCGAGATGTTCAACTATGTTCCCGGAATGAGCGTCGACGAACCGCCGCCATTAGCCTTCGTAAGCGACGAGGAAGCGAGAATGGAGGACCCCTTACTCTTCTTCACGGAACTGCGTGGGCAACCCGCAAAGCGCCGGTAGCATCCACCATAAACACCATTTTTTATTTAGACCATTTTTATTTAGCGTTACCCGGTGTTAAACCCCTCCTTTCACCTTTTTTAAATTCCTCTGCTACACGCCTCGGCCCGGCTAGATGGCGCTGCTGGGAAAGCTCTTTAAGACGGATGCTCTCCTCTGTGAATAGTTAAGAGTAGCCTTTCCGCTTGGCTGGTGGTTGGAGTGGACGTTTTCGAGGCTATTCGAGGGAGGAGAAGCGTGAGGAAGTATGATTCGAAGCCTGTTGACAGGGAGTTGATCGAGAAGGTGGTTGACGCTGGGAGGTGGGCTCCCTCGTCCGGTAACACACAGCCCGTCGAAGTGGTCGTCGTAACGGATCCGGAGAAAAGGCACGTTATGGCTGAAATCTCAGGGTACGCCGCCTACCTTAAGGATGCCCCCGTAGCATTGGTTGTGTGCGTGAACTTGGATAGGGCCGGCTCCCGCTACGGCGAGCTTGGGGTGAAGTATTTTGCCCCTCTAGACGCCGCCGTGGCGGTGCAGAACATGATGCTTGCCGCCTACGCGCTTGGTCTGGGCACCTGCTGGGATTCGGTCTTCGACAAAAACAGGGTCAGGGAGATGCTTAACCTTCCAAGGAACATAGACCCCTTCGCGATAATCGCGCTGGGCTACCCGCTGGAGGCCCCGAAGCCCCCCCGCCGCAAGCCGCTGGAGGAAATGCTTCACTGGGAGGAGTATGGTGGAAGGTAGGCTCTACTGGGCGTAGTCCGCTATGAGCGCTCTCAGGGCTTGGAGAACCACCGGCGACACCATGCCAACGAAGGGCTGGGCCATCTTCACCGATGCAGCCTCCCTTAAAACCCTTTTTTCTCCCTGCTCGCTGTAGCCTTGAAGGAACGCCTCACATATCTCCTTAGCCTTCCTCGGAAGTATGAAGAAGCGTCCCGTGAACATTACGAACTCGCATACGTCCCACCCGCTGAGCTTCCTGTCGCCCACCCTTGCCTGTTCAAGGTCGATGTAGTATGTTTGCTTCTTCTCTTCCACGTAGAGTATGTTTGCCGGCTTGCAGTCTCCGAGAACGTAGCCTGCATTGTGTATTCTGGAGACCTCCCTGCCGACCATCATGTAGGTTTCAGCCAGCTCGTCCAGCTTGTCCTCCCTCCTAGCCTCCTTAACTATCTCGTCAAGGTTTTCCGCATCTATGAACTCGTAGAGCGCCTTAGCCCTCTTAAGATCGTAGCAGTACACGTTAGGGGTGTTCACACCCAGCCTTTCAAGTATGAGGCGTGCTCTAAGCTCGTTCTTCAACCTGCTCTTCCCGCTTATGCTGAAGTTCGCCCGGGCGTAGGACGCGACCCATAATGGGAACCACTTGAAGAGCCCCCACGACGAGAAGGACTTTAAAACGAACCTGTAGCTCCCCTTGGTTGTCGTCACGCTCACCATGTCAACTTCGTTTATGAAGGTTCCTAGAGGTTTAACTTCAACGTAGACAACCTCGCCTTTGACTCCTAGGAGACCGCTAAATTCCGTGAAGAAATTAACCCTATCAGCCAAACCATTAAGGACAATCGGGATCTCGATGAATGAGGGGGGTAGACCTTCAAGAGGGGGGCTGCTAACCCCTCTAAAATCAGGCATCTTGGCCACCTCTAAACCTGTGAGGAGGGCGGCTTTCCCCCTCTTACCTAAAGAACGCCGCCACCTCATTTGTTAACCCAACCTAAATTTTCACTTCCCCTTAATTGTTTAAGGAGAAGAAGGGCATGAAGATAAAAATAATTCAATTTTAACCTCCTTTTATTGTGATTCCAACAACATACATTCCCATTTCAATAATCCATTTTACAAAAAAATGTCAACTATTTAACATCCGTTTCGTATAGGAAATATGGAAGCCACCGCCATTTAAACTTTTTGATCCTCAAAAATTTTTTAAGAAAAATAGGAATCATGAAATATAAAATGTTTATTATAAAATGGCCATTTAATGGAAGATTGCAATTCCCCAATCAAGCCATATGGAAAAGGAAAAGGAAAAAGAGAGCCCCTTCCCGGGAAGGCAAAGTGAAGGTTCACGCATTATCTTACCCTACGCTCTCTCCCTTCCCTTCACCAGTCCACCTTCAGGCTTCCACATGAACTAGGTAGTTGCCAGTATCCCCTTACTGGAGGCATCCTCTCCCGGAGGCGTGTTAGCGTAAGCTTGAAAAGAAGGTTGCTGTTACGTTTTGGTTGGAGGTTTCCGCTTTTGAAGGTTAATCCTAGGGTTAAGGTTTGGCTTGAGGCTGACGGCAAGAACTTGATGGGTAAGGGTGGGGCTGCCATACTCAGAAACGTTCTGGTTGAGGGGAGCATTAGGAGGGCTGCCGAGAAGCTTGGGATTTCATATAAGTACGCTTGGAACTACCTGAGGAAGATCGAGGATAGGCTGGGGGAGAAGGTTGTAGAGTCGGTGAGGGGTGGAAAGGAAAAGGGTAAAACTGTTTTAACGCAGACCGGGAGGCTGCTCCTCTCCAAGTACTCCCGCTTCGAGCGCTTCCTCAATAATGCCCTCAGCAACCCTGAGATGTGGGAGGCTTGCGGTCTCTCCATCCCTGACAGGAACGTCGTCCCTGGATGGGTTAAAAGCGTTGAGGTGGATGGTCCCGCCGCCATGGTCAGCGTAGGGGTTAACCGGTCATTTAAGCTGGTGTCCGTCATATCTTCAAGGTCTGTGGAGGACTTAAACCTCAAGGTTGGGGATAAGGTGACCGTAATCGTCAAGGCAACCGAGGTCATGGTGAGCAAGGAGGAGAAACTGTGAGGCTCAGCGCTAGAAACCAGTTTAAAGGCAGAATAGTTAGGATTGAGCGGGACGGGGCAGTGTCAAGGATTTGGGTTAAGGTTGACAAGCCAGGGGAGATAGTGGCCCTAATAACCAGCGACGCCGCGAGGGAGCTGGATTTAAGGAGGGGTGACCGGGTTGAAGCAGTCTTCAAGGCAACGGAGGTAATCATAGCGAAGGGGGGTGGTGACGGCGGATAAGGGCGCCGTCGCAGCTGCAACTCTACTCCTCCTACTATCAATCCTTTCACTATCAGCCGGCATCCTCAACCTCCTATACCCTTCAACGCCAAGCCAGTACCCCTTCATGTTCCAGCCTTCATGGTTCACCCTGCAATTTTGGGGTTCAGCTGTTGAGGCGGCCCCATTCGTATCGGGAGCCCTAGGGTTCACGTCTATTGCCGAGTTATACCTGAAAAGGACGAGAACCTACCTCCCCGCAGCATACTTAATCCTGTTCGTGACGTCACGTTTTGCATCCTTCATCTCCTCGGGATACCTGCTGCAGCCCCTCCTCCCGGTAGCGCTCCTCACAGCACTGTTCCCAGACGCAACCATATACCACTCCCTAGCCTACCTCGCCTGCACACTTGCAGCCCTACCAGTCCTAATATACCTTACCAGGGAGTATTAAGATGGATGCTACGGCGGAGGCGCCGACGGAAACGTTTAAAAGAATTTTCTTGCCTGAGCTACTGGTGGTCTTGATGGGAGATGAGAAGGGTAAGGGCTACCTCCTAGCCAACCTTCTTTCAAGGTTTTTCCCGGCTCAGAACGTTACACTAATAATGGTGGTGGTCTTCTCTTACTTCTCCCCTACAGGGACAGGCATGTACCTCACCCCCGCCCAGTGCCTGCTGATTGGCACCGTAACCATGGTTCTAGTCCCCGGGTTACCCTTAGCGTACGCCCTATGGAAGGGTCTAATATCCTTCAACCGGTCAGGGAGGAGGGAGAGGGTGGTTTTTTACCTTATAGGTCTCCTCGGTTACCTTTCCGCGTCGCTGATCTTCACCTACTACAGGTCAGACCCCATGGCCGCCCTCTCCCTCTCCTACCTCTTCGTAGCCTTAGCATGCATGCTGATCAACTTTAAGTGGAAGATTAGCGTTCACACGGCGGGGATAGGGGGGCCAGCGGCAGCCTTAGTCTACGTGTACGGCCTGGCAGGGCTACCCGCACTAGTCCTCGCAGCAGCCTTAGCCTGGGCGAGGGTTAAGCTTAAAGCACACACCACAGCCCAAGCCGTCGCAGGCGCCATCGTAGCCGCCGCCGTGACCCTCCCAGTCTACCTCGCCTTCTACCCCGTCCACGACCCCCTCTTCCTCATATCAACGTCGCTTTACCGAATGGTAAACCTCCTAACACACCCGGCCTAGCCAACATTATGCTAGCCAACATAATACAACATAAATATATACAACATAATACACATTAAATTAAATTGTGATTTACTGTTAATTTAATTGACATAAAGGTGATTTAATGTCTGCAATGGTTGACGTTGAAAGCTATGTCCGTATGATCATAGCAAGGTCCTAATGTCAGGTCGAAAACATTCACGGAAAAGACGGGAAACCTTTACCCTACTTAGCCAGAAAACCAAAGAAATACTACTTCACCACGCCTTGCGAAACAGTTAAATGTTTGGTAGGTGTTTGTGGGTGCTGGTCTGGCCACGGGGTGGCCTATGGGTGGAGTCTTCGGATGCGGGGCTCCGGGGTCCCCCGAAAGCCCCATTAGAGGCGCATGCTTCGATGACGGGGAAACGCCTGACAGACCAAAACACACACTACCCATAAAAACCTATCAAGCGTGAACCCCAACGCTAAGGGCTGCGCTCCTCTTAACCTTAGGATGGCCTGTAGACGATGAGAAAGCGCTAGGCTCCCTTCTAGAGGACGCCGTAGCGTCATCCCCTGTAGGGCTACCCACACCTACAACCTGGCAGGAGTCCATTACCCTCAACGCGGAGCAGACCCGCAGCTGTAAGAAAGGGTAAGTGATGCCGATAGAAGTTTCATGGGGGTGAAGGAGGGCAGGCAAGTGCAAACATCCATAAAAGGGTGCGGGTCCCCTTACGGCGTGGTGGTCGACGGCTCGGATGCCCCGAGAGCGAAAGAAAACATGCTCTAGGTTCCAAAGCACATATTTCTCCTAACCTGAAACCCACCTGGAATAAGCCTCCTCCCCGGGTTAAATGCGCCCGTCCCTCACGTTCCTGCAACATAACAACCATTTTTTACGTTGCTTTAAGAGTTTGCTTGCGAATATTCTGCAAGTAATAGGTGAATTTAAATAATATCCAAGTAATATAAATCATGGAAGGGGAACTTTTTAAAGCCCCTTTTTGAACGTTATGAACGCTGCAGGAACAGTAAAAAATGATTCCTGCCTGTGGGTGTTTGAAATGGCTGTTGTCGAGGTTAAGTATGAAGCGATAAGTCCAGCCGACTTCTTCTACAGGAACAGGGACATAGCAGGCTTCGACAACCCTACCAGGGCGATATACACTGCCGTTAGAGAGCTGGTCGAGAACAGCCTTGACTCGTGCGAGGATGGCAGAATCCTACCCGAAGTAACCGTCATAGTGGAGGAGGAAGGCGAGAACACTTACAGGATAACGGTGATGGACAATGGGATAGGGGTTCCACGCGACAACATTCAAAGCTGCTTTGGACAGATACTCTACGGGTCAAAGTACACCCACAGGCAGGCCCGGGGCAGGTTTGGCTTAGGAGGGAAGATGGCCTTCCTCTACGGTCAAATCACAACCCACAAGCCCCTCCACGTCGTCTCCGCCGCCATGGGGGACGACTGGGTGTACGATGTAACCCTCAGGATGGACATAAGAAACAATAAGCCTGAGCTTTTAGAGTGGACGCGCAGGAAGAAGAAGGGGAGATGGCATGGCTTAGCAGTAGAATTCTACATTGAAGGAGACTGGTCAAGGGCTAAAAGGTACATCATGGAGTACATCAAGCAGACAGCCCTTATAACACCCTACGCAACCATAACGTTCATCGACCCGGACGGTGTCCTACACTTCTTCCCGAGAAGCGTTGAAAGCATGCCTCCCCCGCCGACGGAGGTTCTGCCCCACCCTAGAGGGGTGGACGTCGAGCAGGTTCGAAGGATAATAAGCGAGACGAAGACTAGGGACATGGTTTCATTCCTCAGAACCCACTTCCACAGGGTTGGGAAGAGAACGGCTGAAAAGTTCCTCAAGGAGGCGGGGATAAGCAAGGACAAGGATCCGAAGGAGCTTAAACCAGATGAGATAGTGAGGTTCGTTAGGAAGATGAAGACTTATGAAGGCTTCCTCCCCCCAGATGCTAAGTGCCTCTCCCCGCTAGGAGCAGAGCTCTTAGAGGCTGGAATACGCAAGGAGCTCAACCCGGACTTCGTCAAAGTAGTTCAACGCCCCCCCTCATCGTACGGTGGACACCCGTTCATAGTGGAGGTTGGAATAGCGTATGGAGGAGGGGTTCCAAGGAGCGAGGACATAATCCTCTACAGGTTCGCCAACAAGATTCCCCTGCTCTTCGACGAGTACAAGGACGTTTCAGCCAAAGTTATAAGGTCGATAAAGTGGTCAAGGTACAAGATTAAGCCCGGAATGCCCATAGCAATATTCGTCCACCTGGTAAGCACCAACATACCATTCAAGACGGCAGGTAAAGAGTTCATCGCCGACAGGCCTGAAATAGAAACGGAGATAAGACGCGGCATTTTGGAGTGTGCAAGAGCCCTAATGCATTACCTCCAGAAGAAGGAGAGGGCTGCAAGGGAGAAGCAGAGGCTCAGCATCTACGAGAAGTTCCTTCCCCTGATCGTAAGGGACATAGCGGTCCTAGCCAACGCCGAGGAAATACCAGACTATACGATCCTACTCAAGAAGTACCGGAAGGAGTTAGGGAAGCTGGAGGAGGAAGAAGTAGAGGAGGAAGAAATGGAGGAGGAGTTGGAGGAGGAAACCCCCCTCGAAGAGCTGGAGGAGGAGGGAGTCGCCGTGAGCATGGACTTAGCCGTTGAGGGATTGGCTGAGGGAAGCGCCGGGGGAGAAGTCGTGGAGGCCGTGGAGGGTGAAGCAGCGTTCAGCATGGAGGCGGAGGCAGCCCCCGGTGAACCCATAGTTCCCGGTGGGGAAGCAGCCTCCGAGGGGGAGGCTGGATCCGTGGGGAATCCTGTGCCGACAACTTTAAAGGTGAGAAAGCCCGTGGTGAAGCCCTCAAAGAAGGAGGGCGTTAAGAGGGCAGCTAAGGGTAAATCTAAGGGTAAGAGGGCTAGGGCTGGGAAGGGGGAGAAGCGAGGGAAGAGTGGGAAACCTTCTAAGGGTGGGAAGGAGGCTAAGGAAGGAAGGGTAAGCGCTAAGGGATGAAGGGGGTTGAGTGAGTTGTCTGAAGGCGGCAAGGTTCTTTCCGTGATGTCTAGGAACTGGAGCAGGGTTGAGAGCATAGCTAAAAACGCGGGCTTAAGTGTTGAAACGGTAGCTAAGACGCTGGAGGGGCTTGCGGGCGAGGGCCTCGTGGAGTCTAGGGTTAAGGATGGCGTAACTTATTGGAGGCTCACCGCGGCAGAGGCTAGAAGGAGGAGGGCTATAGAGCGGGAGAGGAGGGAGTACGAGAAGGAGCAAGAGTTGAGGGCTAAGATAGAGGAGAACTTAACCCTCGTCGGCAGGAAGCTTTACGAGGAAATAGTGAGGGGGGAGTTTCCATCCATAGAGATACCGAGCAGGAGAACCTCTAACATAGTGTTCGACAGCGAGCTGAGACAGTACGTTTTAGGGGACAAAAAGATCCTTAGAACAGCCAAGAGCCTCGGGCAGATAAGAAGCTTCACCCAGCTAGTATGGGTTATGAGGTTTGTAAAGGACCTGTTGAAGATGGGGAAGAGCAGCACTCTCCGTGACGTCTACTACAGCAGCGAGGCCTTCGGGGTGAAGTTCAAGGATCAGCAGGAGTCCGACACGTGCATAACGGAGGTTGAAGCCGTACTGAAGGTTCCACGCGAAGACTTCAAGGTTTTCCCCGAGGAGAGGAGTGCAGTCTATGGGGACCTGGTCGTCGAGTACACCACGCCCGCTAAGTACGCTGGCAAGCAGGTTGTCATGGATCAGAACCCTGACGGGGTGATGATAGGGCCGCACCTTGTCAACGCCAAGTTCATCAGGACGAGCGCCGACAAGGTGATAGCTATAGAGTCAGGCGGGATGTTTACGAGGTTCGTGGAGGAGGAGGTCCACGAGAAGTTCAACGCAATCCTGATCCACACGGCGGGGCAAGCTCCAAGGTCAACCAGGCGCTTCATAAGGAGGCTGCACTTCGAACTGGGGCTGCCAGTGTACATTTTCACGGACGGAGACCCTTGGGGGGCGCACATAGCAATGGTTATAATAAGTGGGAGCGCCTCGTCAGCCCACCTCACAGGGTTGGCTACGCCCGACGCCGTGTGGATGGGAGTCTGGGCTTCAGACATAGAAAAGTATAATCTTCCCACAGACAAGCTGACGGAGCTTGACGTGAAAAGGTGTAAGGAGCTGCTAAGGGATCCACGATACCAGACCCCCTTCTGGCAGAAGGAACTTAAGAAGTTCCTAGCGCTCGGAAAGAAGGCGGAGCAGCAAGCCTTCAGCAGGTACGGTCTCACCTACGTTGTAGACGAATACCTCCCCAAAAAGTTCAAAGAGATAGATGATATGAGGAAGAAAGGGCTGATATGAAAAATGAACCCGAACCTTAAGTTTACAGGATTCTCGGCGGAAGGTATTCCTCTACGCTTTTAACATATTTGCCGATGTCCCCTTCCACCCTGATCATCCTCGGAAGCTTCCCGACCAATCCTGCGTAGTCGCCCATGATTACTAGTGCCCCCCGTACTCCCTCTATGTTCTCTGCGACTTCGAGCCCTGCCTGGACGGCCCTCTCCGCGTCGTCCCCCCTAACCACGTTTCCCACAGCTGTGGCCGCTGCATCCGCTAAGGCTGCATCCGCCGCCACCACCGTAGCCGCGTCGGCTAGCCCGAAGCTAAGGGCGTGCCCCGTCGTTCCAGAGCTTGTCCCGATGCCTACAGGCATTTCCTCCTTAGGAAGGAGGAATCCTATCCTCCCTGAAAGAGGGGACTTCCCAGCTAGAACCCCAACCGTAACCGGCTTTTCAGAGTTAGCCGAGACCTCCCCCCCATTCTCGACTACTGCCACCCTCGTCTTAGCCAGCATCCTCTCGACCGCCAAGTCCGCCAGGGCTCCTGCGACGGCAGCCATGGGTCCAACGCCTGCCTTTAAACCTGCCTCAGCCATTCTCCTAACAACTTCCGGAGCGTCGCCGCTTACCTCAACAGGCTCCAGCGAGCGGAGAAAGGACGGGTTACGCTTAACATACCTTTCAAGAGTCTCCCTGTGGGCCTTAACCGTCCTGACTGCAACTTTAACGGCTTCGGGGGAATCCGTCACGACAACAAGCTTGGTCTGCTTTAGGGTGTAAGCCACCCTTATCAGGGGTTTCACCTCAACCTCTCTCTCCAAACAACCACTACTACTCCCCTTTTTATTAACTTGTCCCCCTACCGACCACCCCTTCAAAGGAGAGAAAAGCAAGCACACCGGGGAAAGGAGAGAAAATAGAAGGTGTGAATGTAAATCTTTTGCCCTTAGGGCCCTCAGGATGACTTGTAGCTTTCCTTACATGCTTGCACTGCTACGTCCGCGACGAGGGATGCACTTCCCATACCTATAACGACGTTCTTTTTGGTGAATACTCCGTACCTTAGCTCTTATCAGGCTTTCATCCACCTGCACCCTTTAAGCTCCTTTTCGAGCTCCTCGAGCGCGTCAGCCGTGCTCATGTGCATGGCTCCCGTGAACATTATATCCCTATTCTATCTCCTCTCCTTAAAACATACGCTCTGATGAGGGGCCTGCTGGAACCTTAACCTAGTGCTTTCCTAGGGAGGTTCCTTCAGGTATCTCTTCAAACCTCTTTTCAGCAGACCTAGAAAATATGTTCTCCTCCGACGAGGAGAAAGCGTACGCTTCATCAGCGTAATTCCTTTCCTCCTCGGTAAGCTCCCCGGGCTCAACCTCAACGTTAAAGCTTTCTCGAGGACCTCTAAGCTCACCCCCATCCACTCTTCTACAAGCTCCTCCCTGCTCGGCCTCCCTCCCCTCTCCCTGAACGCGCCTGCCTCCTCAAAGTTCCACCCTCTCAGGGACACGTCCTTAAGCTTCTTATCGGCGAACTTATCCTTGGGCGACAGTAAACCTTGTACATTAACTCGCTCGGCTTGAAGGCCGTCGGGAACCATGCGAACCCGCTGCGTCGCCTAAAGTGGTTGCACCCGTACCCATAACCTTCCTCCAAGCAGCCAGGTTGGGATCCCATATTTCCATGTCATTAAGCGACCTATACCTCATGGGGATCTTATACCTTTCACTTACGGAGTCTGCAAGCTTCCCAGGCAACTCAGGAAGATTAGCTCAGGCTGCCTGGGAATGTCCGGGTTACGGCTCTGGCTCCAGATAGGGGTCATGAACGGCTCTATTCCCGGCTCGGCGTAGACGACTCCTCCACCAGCAGCATTCCCCCTAACGGGGACGTTATGCTTCCTGCATTCATCATAGTTTACGTAGGAGAACGTCGCGGTAGCGGTTGAAGGAACACTCCCGGCTCGTCTATGTAGAAGAAAGCGACGGTGTCCGGTATCTTACCTTCGTTCATAGCCCTTAAGAACCCACAATCCATCCCGTACCATTTAGCGACGTTCGTCCTTTCAACGATAATCCTCCATTTTCTAGCCATTAAGACCCCAAACTACATATTTTTGAAGGCTGATTGTTGATTCACGTTGCTTACGAATTTTCCGTGTTCATCCATTACCATATAGCCTCGAACCTGGAATTAACATTTATAAGGGTGAACTGGCTTTTGGAGGATGAGCCTTCAGGAAAGGTTCGCGGGGCGTTAGCTGATGAGGATGCTCTTGATCCATGCCGACGAGTTCTCCTACGCGGTTACCAAGGCAACACCGATCGCGGAAGAAGTTGGCGAGGAGGCTAAGAAAGGCTCGTCGAAGGAGTGCCTAGTTGTTTTCTCAGCCGTCGAGAGAGGAGACGAGAAAAACGTTGAGGACGTTGCCGGTCAGGCTGTAGAGGAGATAAGGAAGGTTGCGGAGCAGGTTGGAGCCAGAAACATAGTCGTTTACCCCTACGCCCACCTCTCCTCGAACCTTTCAGACCCTGACACGGCGGTAAAGGTTCTTAAAAGGATCAGCGAGAAGCTCTCGGAGTCCTACTCGGTCGTTAGGGCCCCGTTCGGCTACTATAAATCCTTCAACCTCTCATGTAAGGGGCACCCCCTCTCAGAGCTTTCAAGGGAGGTTAAACCAAGGGAGGAGGCTAGGAGGGTTAAAGCTGAAAAGGAGTTCCTTGTTGTCACTCCGAACGGGGAAGAGTTAAGCCCTGAAGAGTACGTTGCCAAAGCGGCTAGAGACGAGTTTGCAGTGCTCGTTGAGAGGGAGGCGTTGGGGAGGGGTGGTGCAGGGTCGGAGAAGGAGCCGGAGTTCATATCCATGGTTAAAAAGTTCCAGATGAACTGGGAGGACTTCTCTGACAGGGGACACATGAGGTTTGGGCCTGCAGGAGACCTCCTCTTCAGCCTCGTCTCGGATTATTCAAGCCAGATAGTCAGAGACCTCGGAATACCAGTATACTTTGTTAGGGGGACCAACATGTTTGACCTCGCCAAGAAGCCCGTGAGGGAGCATGCCGAGCTGTTCGGCGACAGACTCTACCAGGTTGAAGTGGAAAACAGGAGGTACGTTTTAAGGTACGCTGCCTGCCACCAGCAGTTCTCCATGCTTAAGGACTGGACGATAAGCTACCGTAACCTCCCGTTCGGGGTCTTCGAGGTTGCCGACAGTTACAGGCTGGAGCAGAGCGGCGAACTCCTCCTCTGCTTCAGAACCCGTAAGCTCCACATGCCAGACCTCCACGTGATATGCCGAGACGAGAAGGAGGCTTGGGAGTGGTTCCACAGGATACACGAGCGGATATTCAAGGAGATGGACGAGCTTGGAAGAAACTATGAGATGCTCGTAAACTTGACCTCGAAGGAGTTCTACAGGAGAAATAAGGAGGAAATATTGAAGCTGGCAAAGTCGAGGGAGAAAAACATCCTCATATGCTTCTACCCTCCCGGCGTGAACTATTACTGGTCGATAAACGTTGAGTACCACATCCTCGACGACCTGGAAAGGCCAAGGGAGATAGGCACCGTCCAGATAGACTTCGGAAACAGCAGGCGCTTCGGAATAAAGTACGTTGACGCGGACGGGGAGGAAAGGTACCCCTTCATACTTCACACGGCGATAATAGGAACGGTTGAAAGGTACCTTTACACCCTCTTTGACACGGCGGTTAAAAGGATGAGGGAGGGTAAAGCACCCATGCTCCCGGTTTGGCTCTCACCCGTCCAGGTCAGAATAATCCCCGTTGCCGAAAGGCACATGGAGTACGCTGAGAAGCTAGCTGAAGACCTTAAAGAGTTCAGGGTCGACGTGGACGATAGGGACGAGACCGTTGGGAGGAAGGTGAGGCAGGCAGAGGAGGAATGGGTCCCCTACGTGGTAGTCGTAGGGGACAAGGAGGCTGGCGGGGGCAAGCTAACAGTAAGGGTGAGGGAGGAGAGGGAAGAGGTGGAGATGACCGTTGAGGAGTTGAAAGAGCATATCCGCAGGGAGGTAAAGGGGAAGCCCTTCAGGCCACTACCATACCCGAGAAGGCTGTCGCAAAGGCCTGTGTTCGCCGCTTAACCGGCGTGAAGGGGACAGGCCGTTGCCCCCTTCCTCCAGAAGGATGATACTACTTTACTGTTCTGCGGCGGGCTTCGTGGATTCGCTGGGGTACGGGGTCGTCGCCCCCGTCCTCCCCATCTACGCCTCCCATCTGGGAGCCGACGAGGTTAGCCTGGGGCTAATTTTCTCCGCCTACGCCGTAGTCCAGCTTCTAGTAGCCATACCATTCGGCTTTCTCTCAGACAGGTATGGGCGTCGCCCCTTCATAGTTTCAGGGATGCTCCTCCTTTCAGCTGCGTTCGCCGCGTTCCCCCTGGCTGGAAGTGTACCAGCCCTAGTATGCTTCAGGGCCCTTCAAGGCTTAGCTGCAGCGTTAACCTGGTCGTCGCTCAACGCCTTAATAGCCGACGTGTACCTTGATGAACGAGGCGAGAAAATAGGCGTGTTCAACGCTTCAACGGCTGCAGGCTCGATCGCAGGCCCCCTATTTGGCGGAGCCCTGGCAGACCTCAGCCTCCCTCTCCCCTTCCTGCTCGTTGCAGCCCTCTCCTTCGGATTTGGCGTTTACATGCTTCTAAGGATGAGTGTCCCATGGGAGAAGCGCGCATTCACCCCTCCACTCTCCTCTATCAGGAGGGTTTTATCGGTGCGTAACGTAGGCTTCCTGCTTGCTGCGGAAGCAGCGACGTCCTCCTTCTTTGGGGTATTAGAACCCCTCCTCCCGCCATTCTTCAGCGGCCGGCTGATGATGACGATGACCCAGCTCGGCTTAGCCCTAGGGGCTGCAACACTCTCGTTTGCCCTTCTCCAGCCGGTCGTCGGCCGCCTCTCAGACAGGTATGGACGAAAAAAGTTTATTGTTTCAGGTTTCCTGGCTTTATCGGCGTTAACCATCATGATACCTTACGTTGGATCGGCTGGTCAAGCATACGTGGTGATGGCTGCTGCAGGGGCTGTTTCAGCGGTCGCTTTCGCCCCTATAACACCCTTAATTCTAGACTCACTGGACGAGGCATCCCTTAAAGACTACGGGTTAACGTCGGGGATGTTTAACATAGCGTGGAGTGGAGGATACAGTGTCGGCCCGGTGGTCGGAGGGGTTATCGCGGGAAACCTCGGCATCTCAAAGCTGTTCTTTTTCCTCGCCGCCTCCCTCGCAGCACTAGGCTTCCTGGCTTCAAGGATGCTGGGCGAAGAAGCCGCGCCGTCAGCCGCAGGCAAGCTTAACTTTACCAGCTCCACGTGAATATCATTAAAGTTTCAACTGGCTAGTGGTTTACATTCTTCCATTGCTTCCTCTCCTTTAAGAAGGTTAACTGTAAGTTTACTTTCTTTGTTCTAACAATTAATAAATGGAAAATTTTTATCGATGTTTCTTGCGAATTCTTTCCTGTTTGCCGGTTTTTGATAAAAATTTACACTGTAAAACAATTTTAAGAAAATATTTTTCATTTTGAAAAGAAAACCTTATAAATCTTGCAATTTAAGTAGTAGTCATGGACGTGGCATGAGGAGGCTGACAATTGCTAATACTAGATAAAGAGGCGAAACATGGAATAAGAGGGAAAATCATACGCATACTTCTGGAAATAGGAGAAATATCCTTCAGAGATTTACTCGTAAGGCTTCCAGTAACAACCCTAGACTTCCATTTACGAGTGCTGAAGAAAGAAAACATAGTTGAAGCAACAGAGAAAGGCTACAGGTTACGTCCAGAGAGAGTTCAGTACTTCCGGGACAAGTTCGGGATCAGAGTGGACGTGACGCTCATAGCGGCAGCCTCGGAAGAGAAGGATCTTGACATGGCTAAGGAAGTTGCTGCGAAGGCAAATATTACGCCTAAAGACTTCGTTTACTTGGTTAGCCCTGAAAGAGTGGAAAAGTTAAAGAGAATCATTGAGGAGATGGGTGCAATCCTCCTTACGGTAAACTCTGATCCTGAAAAGGCCTTTTTAGAAATTGAAAGGCTGGTGGTAGAAGGTATTTATGTGAAAGAGTTCGTCATCGACCTATCAGGGTCCTCTAAGCCACTAACAATAGCTTTAATGAAGCTTGGAGAGAAATATGGATTAAAAAGACTATACATGAAAAATGGAAAAGTCATCTTCATTTAACCCCTCTAGGATGCAGCTTCACACCACCTCTAGTTAAGAATCCTCACCCTTCGCCCTTCTACTTTGAGTTTTCCTTCAACATACAGCTTAACTGCTTCAGGGTATATTTCATGCTCCTTCTCAAGTATCCTTTGTGAGAGCGTCTCCACCGTGTCGTCGTCGTAAACTGGCACCGTTGCCTGAAGGATTATCGGTCCATGGTCCACCTCTTCATCTACGAAGTGAACCGTGCACCCGGTAAGCTTAACGCCGTACTCCAAAGCCTGCCTCTGAGCGTTCAACCCCGGGAAAGCCGGGAGAAGAGAGGGGTGAATGTTCATAATTCTCCCCTTATACTTCCTCACGAAGTATGGGCTGAGCTTAAGCATGTATCCTGCTAGGAGAACCAAGTCAACGTTTCTCTTCTCCAGCTCGGCTATCACCTTTTTATCATACTCAACTCTTAACTCTTCTTTTCTCTCCGTATCCTTCCAGAACTCCTTTGGGTCGATAAACAGTGCTTCCACTCCGTGAGCCCTTGCCTTCTCGAGGGCAGGAGCATCCTTTCTGCTGCTTATGACAATGGCAACCCTAGCATTCTTAATGTAACCCTCCTCAATCTTTCTGATGATCGCCTCCATGTTAGAGCCTCTACCAGAAACCAGAATGCCAATGTTAATGACCTTATCGTCCAATTTTAAGCACCCCTTCCCACCTGAAAATACTCTATATGGGAACTCCCTTCTTTTAGTTTTCTCTCCACCAACGTTTAAACAACCATCCGAAGCTAGAGGAATGAAGTAAAGTAATATGCAAACGTTTTTCGAAGCACTTATCCTTTAAATTTTCTAGTGTACGTGTAAGTGGTATTCAGACCGGTGTTTCAACGTCTGAATTAACAACTATGCCCATTAGAGAACTTCTCCTAAAGGTTCACCATTGTTATGGTGCAGGCCAAACATAGCCCCCTCTAACAGTCAAATCCATGCTCCTCCACCGTTAAATCAACCATATTAAGAAAGTACCCTTAGCCGTTTAAAACGTAAGCGCACCGCCGTCCACGAAACCTCTCACCCTGCTTTTTGGTTTCCTTCTCTTCAATTCTTCTCAACACTTATTAGTCTAATAGAAAAAATTTTTTTGAAATGTGATCATGTTCCTTTAGGACACTTTGAGATAAGTATTTGAGGGGATGTGTATTGGTCAATCATCCTAGCTCTAAGAAAGTATCCTTAGAAGCATTGAAAGCCGGCTTAAAATCCATTCTGGACGAAGTTAAGGTTGACGAGAAGTGGAGGTTCTTCCTGAACGGTGTAAGATACGTGTTCGTTCCTCAAAGCATGATGATGCTCGTATTCGAGGAGATCTTAAACGTCTTGGGTGCGACGGTTAAGACCATGCTCTGGCCATTCATAGACATTTCAGGCTACACCGTTGCAAACCAGTTAATGGACAGGGGGGCACCACCGGAGAAAGTCATCGAAGCATACGCCGACTTCAACGACCCGAGAGGCTGGGGGCTCACCGAAGCAGTCAAAACCGACCTGGAGAAGCCAGAAGTCGTAGTGAGAATGCATAATTCATACTTCGCATCTTGGCTTAGGGAAAACGTGAAAGACCTCACGGCAAAGTTCCCCTTCTACGAGTGCCCTTGGGGGCCAAACTGGATAGGTGCGGTTAGAGCAGCCATTGAGAGAAGCGGACGGCAACCCCCGAAACTGGTGTACAAGGAAGTTAAGTGCTTGGCTCTCGGCGACGATTACTGCGAATGGTATATAGGAGGGGAGGAGGAATGAGCATTCCAGACAAAGTTAAAGAATTCTTTAACTCTCTAGAAATAAAAGAAGATGGCTCCCTAATTTACGACGACGAAAGACTTGTTTTCACCCCCACGGTTCTTCTTTCAGTTGCACTAATGGCCGTTCCCTTAGAAAAATTTGGCGGCGTCATACAAACAGTTTACAGACGTGGCTTTGCAAGGTATGGCCGGGCGCTGGCGGAAAGCCGCGAGAAACTTGGAGCTAAGGGGGTAGTAGAATACTTCTTAAACCTTTTATCCATCATGGGTAGTGGGAGGGCAGAACTCGTAGACTTTAGCGAATCAAGGGTCTCCTTTAGAATGTACTCATCACTTTACGGGGAGGACGTAGGCAACTACCTTAAAGCAAAAGGGTTAGAGCCACGCCCAGTATGCCCCTACGGATACGTCGTGGAAGGAATATTAAACTACTTCGCCGAAAAAGAGGGAAAACCCTCAACGTTCACCTCAGAAGAAACAAAATGCATAGCCAATGGAGACGAATTCTGCGAGTTCATAATAAAACAGACGTAAGCAAGCGGTAACCCACCCTCCAACCCCCACAACCATTTTTTCGAGACACCTCATGGGTGGAGAAGCAATTAGAACTAGAGGCCATGCCAACCCTAACCGGTAAATGAAGCAGTCAGCTTAAAACTAAACCTTTAAGCAAGCTAAACGCTAACCATCCATACGCAAGCACCCGCAGAGGGCGGCAGCAGAGGCAAGAAGCAGCGGAGGCAAGAAAAGTGAATTAAAGCTCCGCAATCAATCCACAAAACGTCTATGAAAGAACTCTATGTGACCTCGGGAAACCTTAAACACCTTTAATGCCCGCCATCCTTCTCTCCATTAAACTTTTTAAAGGCTGATAAGGTGGAAAGAGAAGTGCACGCTAAGGACACGAGTCGGAGGCGGTGGAAAGGAGAAACGAAAACTCCACGACTGTAACACAGAGGCAGTACCCAATTAAAGCGTAAGATTTCAAAGAGTCAGGTAGCGTTACCCATTCTCTAAGCACCCAACACTACTAAACGGCTACCTTCAACGGTTAGGCTACTTAAGCAAAAAATGGACACCACTTTAAACCCTAGCAGGGGCGAACCCTATCCTGTAGAAGCTGCGGTTTGGAGATCAGGGATAAGGCTGCATGTCTAAACATGCTTAAGAAGCTTCAGATGTGGGGGGTTAAGAGCTCCCCCCGAAGGCGTGTAATGAAGGATGAGGGGTGAGGGGTTGGAGGCGACTCTACCCCGACAGAGCACGAAGGAGTGGAGGCAAAAGCCCATGAACGACTATCAGCTCCGAAACCCAACACATAGTTAAAACAAGGGTCTCAAACTACTTTAACGCTGTCAGCACGCTTACAACGATGGTGGACAGCGAGAAATAAGCATTCCCCGTCCAGAAAACTCATTCAAACGAAATCTCCTGGTTCGGCGTTGTGGGCCGGGTAGCTGATGAACCTAGATTTTAACGTACTTGGTAATGTGCTTAAAATACCACTTTGCCTCCTCCTCGCCTACTAGGTGAACCTCGTAAGGGTGGTAAAGCGGCAACCCCGCCTCCTCCTCAATCCTCGCTATCACCCCAGCTCTCTCCCTCCTGTCCTCCGGCAGATTACGGCTAACTATCAGAACATCCACGTCGCTTCCACCAGTACTTTCCCCTTCAACGACGCTACCAAATACGAACACGTCGCACTCTCCAAGCACCTTCTCCGACGCCGCCGCTATCCTCTCACCCCACTTCCTCCACTCCTTAAGAAGTCTCGCCTGCCCCACCCGATACCTCAACACCTCTAACAAACTCTACCACCTCCCCAGCGAACTTTACAAGCTCCTCCGCCTCCTCCCTAGTATACTCCCTAAAAAGATACCGAGAGGATATGTATGTCTCCTCCAGCCTGATGAAAAGACTATGGTTCTGCCTGACAAACACGTCAATCTCCCTCGCCTTGTCAGGGTAGATAACCCTTAGAGCACCAGCTAAATCCCTTATCCTATGCGTTCTAGACATGGTTCCCGTCTCACCCAGTATGACAGCCTTCAAAAACAGCTGCACCGCCTGCTCAGCGAGAAACACCGCCAGGTCGTAGTGCCCCTTAGATAACTCCTCCCCAGCCTCCTCAAGCATTATCCCCGACCGCTTCTTAAGCAATTCAACCTCCCGCATATGACTCAACGAAACCTACCCGCTAAACCCCAATACCTGTTTAAGAAAGCACCCGAAAAGAAATTTATTTCTTATGGGAAAAAACCGCCCCAGCAACACTACACGCCAACACACCGTTAAACACCGGAATGAAAAAAGAAGACAAACAAAAATCCATTCAAGAGAAAGAAAGCAGAGGATAAAGAAGAAAACAGCAAAAGCAAGAAACAAGAAGGCCAAGCAAAAGCTTAAAAAGACGAAAACTCAACCATCCTCCCGAACAGCCACCCCAACCCTTCCCCTTAAGGTAAAAAGGGGAACTGGAATCCCCAAAAGGGGTGTTACCCTCTGAAACCCCACAGCAACCCCCACAAGCAATCCATATAAAACTAAAAAAGACAACAACCTCTTCAAAAAATAATCAGTCATAAACTACTTTAACGCTATCAGTACGCTTACAACGATGGTGAACAGCGAGATCATCGCCCCAAGAATAATAAAGTACAAGCGCAAAGACCCATAAAGCTCCTCAAACCTCCTGTTGACGTCTTCGAAGCGCTTGTTGACGTCTTCGAAGCGCTTGTTCATTGTTTCAACTATTAGTTTTATGTCTTCTTTTGTTGCCACCTCCCTTAATGGCAGAACCCTCTCAAGCTCCCTCCTGACAAGCTCTATGACCTCAAGCCTCGCAGCATCGGTCAAACCCATCCAAAACCCCAAATACAAACAGAAAAAAAGAAAAAATAAAGCTTTCCTTGCAAAAAAGTCCGTTTAGTCGAGTCCATTTATAAAACTGAAAACAACCTTGATCCGAAACATAGTAATCGCGTGAAACTACCCATAACTCTGTTTGCCATCCTCCGCCTATTGTAGATGGTCTTTCGCTAACTGTAACCAATCCTGAAACTCAACAAAATAGTTTCAAAAGCCAACATTAACGTGTTTCGTGTTTTTTTTTAAAAATATCGACGATTAATCTTGACAATAATGACAATAATCTTTAATATTATGATAGCAAACTAAATTTAGCTGGTAAATGTTTGTACTGAAGGGGGATGCCGGTGAAATTATCAATGTCTCAGAAAAAATGATCAGTATAGTGATGGTTTCCCTGCTTATCACCTCGTTAGCATTGTTCTTCACGCCAAACATGAATCCCTCCTCTC